>DAHXOO010000027.1 GCA_027364845.1 Pseudomonadota bacterium
AGGGCGAGCGTTTGGTGCGCGCCGGAAGCGCGCACCGCTCGACCGCAGGGCGGCCGCGGCGTGCCGCAGCGGATGCGAAGGCACAAAGAGTGCGCCGAGACCGAGGGCGCAAGGGCGACTTGGAGTCCCGTTGCGCATACCGAGGGCCGGCGCACATACGCCTATCTGGTGGATGCGCTACGGACCCTGATGGTCGGGAAGGTGCCGGGCGCGTTCAGCCTGGGCGTCGACTTCGGGGTGCTAGCGCTGCTCACGACCGCGATGGTGATCGTAGCAGCCAAGCTTTATCCGCAGGTGGTTCGTTGAGGCCATCGGCGATGATCTGCGGGAGTCGGCCAGTCATGCGATCCATGTCTGTCCCTGGACCTTTTGGCTTCCGGGAGGAGAGGGATACGCCGCCATGAAATGCGACCGGGCAAACTCAGGAGGGAACGATGAGTGATGAATTGCACTGGGTACCTAAACAAACGGCATTGATCGTGATCGATCTGCAGAAGGGTGTTGTCGGAATGCCCATGGCGCCGGTTTCCAGTGCCGAAGTGGTCCGCAATGCGGCCCGCCTGGCCGGAGTCTGCCGCAGCGCTGGTGCCTTGGTGGTGTTGGTGCGGGTGACACCTTCTGCCGATGGCGCAGATGCACTGCGCCCTCCGGCAGATCAGTCGCTATCGGTAGGACGGCCGGAAGGCTGGGCGGACCTGGTTCCGGAGATGGGTCCGCATTCGGGTGACCTGGTGATTACGAAGCGTCAATGGGGCGCCTTCTATGGCACCGAGCTGGATCTGCAGTTGCGCCGCCGCGGGATCAAGACTCTGATCCTATGCGGCATTGCGACAAATATTGGCGTGGAAAGCACGGCTCGCGATGCCTACGAGCGCAATTATTATCAGTTCTTCGCGCTCGATGCCATGACAGCGCGGTCCGCAGAGGAGCACGAAATGAGCATCGCGCGGATTTTCCCGCGCATCGGGCTGGTGCGTACGACCGACCAGATCATCTCGGGTCAGGTGCAATAAATTGGCCGCCGCCGTATCTGCGGCTGTCCGCCGCAGACAGGCGATGAGGTGAAGTTGTTTCCGGGTAGGGCCGCAGCTAGCCCGCCGTAATTCCGAAGTCGAGTGCTTCTTTCATGTGGGTCAAGGCCTTCTTCTCGATCTGGCGAATGCGCTCAGCCGAGACTCCATACTCATGCGCCAGTTCATGCAGAGTCGGCTTTTTCTCATCCAGCCAGCGTCGTTTGACGATGGCGCGGCTGCGCGGGTCTAGGTCAGCGAGTGCGGTCGACAGCTGCTTGCCGCGCTCCGTTTCCCCAGTCGATTGAGCGTACAGGCTCTCCGGGTTATAGCGCATGTCTTTGAGGTAGCCAGCAGGGGACGCATGGAACTCGTCATCCTCGGTATCGTCGTGCGCGTCGAACGGAATGTCCACATTCGTCATGCGCGACTCCATTTCCTTCACCGTCGCCGTCGGCACGTCCAGATCGGCCGCCAGATTGTCTACCTCGCCTTGGTTCATCCAGCCGATGCGGCTGCGCGACTTGCGCAGGTTGAAGAACAGCTTGCGCTGGGCCTTGGTGGTGGCCACCTTCACAATGCGCCAATTGCGCAATACGAAGTCGTAGATTTCGGCCCGGATCCAATGGATCGCAAACGACAGCAACCTTACCCCGTGCGCCGGGTCGAAGTGCCTGACAGCCTTCATTAGGCCAATGTTGCCCTCTTGGATGAGGTCTGCTTGCGGCAGGCCGTAGCCGCTGAAGCCGCGCGCCACCCGGACCACATAGCGCAGGTGCGAGACCACCAGCTGCCGCGCCGCATCGAGGTCGCCCTCCTGGTGCAGGCGCTTGGCCAGCTGGCGTTCTTCCTCAATGCTGAGCACTGGTGTAGCGTTGACCGCACGGACATAGGCCGAAAGCCCGCCTTCGGCGCCAAGATTCATCCCAATTGGAAGCGAAAGTGTCTGCGTCATAATCAGCCCCCTAACTCGTAAACGGTTCGCATGCCCATCAGCTGGGCTAGTTTAGCACTCGAGACATGAGAGTGCCAATTCCGCCGGAAGTTCACAAAATCCTAGGTCAGGCAGCCGGAATCGGCATTAACGCAGGTCAAAAATGGGCAAAAACGGCGGTCTTTCTCTCCGGTTCACCTATCCAGGCTCGATGGCGCGCAGATGTCGTCCCACCGCGAGACGCGAGCCCAACCATCCCAGCGTAGCGCCGCCCAGAAGGAGGATTGTCCCGGCCTGTAGCCCCAAACTGGCCAGTTCAAAGCGGCTACCGTAAAGGCCTGCAAGGTTCCGCACCGGTCCGGCAAGCAGGGCCAGGCTGCCGGCCACCAGTATCCACGCAAGCAGACCCCCGAACAGGCCCTGGAACAGGCCCGCATATAGAAAAGGTCTACGGATGAAGGCATCGGTACCGCCAATCAGCTTGATCACTTCGATCTCGGAGCGGCGGCTGAGGATGGCCAGTCGGATGGTATTGCCCACGACTAGGAGGACCGCGATGCCGAGCAGTAATGCCAGGATCAGTACCCCCCTTTGCGCCAGCCGGAGTATGGCATCGAGTCTTCGAACCCACTCGAGATCGAACTGTGCCAGCGCCACACCAGGGAGTTTCCCGAGGGTTTGTGCCAGCCTTTGTGCCGCACTGGCACCGGCAGCATGTTTTGCCGGTCGCACAAGCAGCACCGCCGGCAAGGGATTCGAATCGAGCAGATTGAGGGTGTCGCCGAAGCCGGAAAGGCGCTTGAACTCCTTCAGGGCGGAGGTGGGCGATATATAACGCACGCTCGCCACGCCAGGCATGGCACGTATCTGGCCGGCGAGAGCCCGGGCCGTGGTCTCCGGAGTGTTAAGTTTGAGAAACAGCGATATCTGCGCACCCTCATCCCAGCCTCCGCCAACGCGCTGCAGGTTGCCGAGCAGTGCGTACAACGCCGCCGGCAAAGCCAACGTGATTCCAATCACCGCGATAGTCATAAAGGCGGTGAGCGGCGCACGTGCCAGTTCTCCGAGGCTGTAGAAGAGCACCTGCAAGTGTCGCAACAGATGGTTTTTCATGCGGCCTGACTCCCGCTGTCCACCGCCAACTCGCCATCCTTCAACCCGATTACGCGCTTGCGCATGCGCTGGATTTGCCGCAGATCGTGGGTCGCGATGAGCACGCAGACGCCATGGCGGTTGAAATCGTGGAATAGATCTATGATCTGGTCGGCCATCTCGGCATCCAGGTTTCCGGTGGGCTCGTCGGCGAGCAGCAGGGCAGGTTTGTTCACGACCGCGCGCGCGATGCCTACACGCTGCTGTTCGCCTCCCGACAAGGTGATGGGGTACATTTTTTCTTTTCCCAACAAGCCGACCTTGTCCAACGCGGCACGCGTGCGCCGACCTGTTTCCTGGGGCGACATGCCCGCCACCACCAGCGGCAGGGCAACATTGTCGAATACGGTGCGGTCATGCAGGAGTTTGTTGTCCTGGAAAACAACCCCGATTTCACGGCGAAAGTACGGGATGCGGCGGCGCGGTAGCCGCGCGAGATTTCTGTTGTTCACCACCACCTGGCCGCGAGAGGCGTGTTCAATCAGCGTCAGGATCTTGAGCAGCGTGCTCTTGCCTGCGCCGGAATGGCCCGTGATAAAAACCATCTCCTCGTCCCCGACTTCGAAGGTGATGTTGCGCAGTGCGTCGAACCCTCCGGGGTAGCGTTTGGAGACGTTGTTCAGCCGGATCATTGCAGGTCAGCGGTCGACGCTGGCGACGATGTCGCCAGACTCAATGGACAGGCAGTGGTGAACGACAGGTTCGTATTTCAAGAGAATCCGGCTACTCCGCCTGAGGCAGGATGGCATCTACGAACTGCCCGGCCTCGAACACGCGCAAATCACCGATATCCTCACCGACGCCGATGAAGCGGATGGGGATCGCCGTCTTTTTGGCCATTGCGAACAGTATGCCGCCTTTTGCGGTTCCATCCAGCTTCGTAAGACACAGGCCGGTTACGCCCACCGCGTCGTGGAAATGCGCAAGTTGCGCGAGCGCGTTCTGACCGATGCCAGCGTCGAGAACCAGCAGAACCTCATGCGGGGCATGGGCATCGAAGCGCCCGATGACGCGCTTGATCTTCCTCAGTTCATCCATCAGGCCGGTCTGAGTATGCAGTCTGCCGGCAGTGTCGATGATTAGTACGTCGACAGCGCGTGCGGCCGCCGCCTGCATGGCGTCATGGGCCACCGCCGCCGCATCGGCGCCGCCGGCCTGGGCGATGACTGGAACTCCGTTGCGTTCTCCCCAAGTCTGCAACTGCTCGATCGCGGCGGCGCGGAAAGTGTCGCCCGCCGCGAGCATCAGGCTGCGACCCTCGGATTGCAGGCGGTGAGCCAATTTGCCGATGGTGGTTGTTTTCCCGGCACCGTTTACGCCTACGACCAGGATTACGTACGGCCGCACATCGTGCGGGATTACAAGGGGTTGCGCGCACGGCGCGACGATGGCAAGCATGGCAGCCCGCAGCTCGGCATAGAGTGCGGCGTGCGTGCGTGCGTGGGCCGCGGTGATTTGCGCAATGATGTCGCGCGTGGCCTCAACTCCGACATCAGCGCTCAGCAGTGACGCCTCGATGTCTTCGGCCAGCCCGGCGTCCACCGAGGAGTGGCCCTGGATCAGCGAGGCCAGACGCTGACCTAAGCCCCGGCGGGTGGCTGCTAGGCGGTCGCCGATGCGTGTCAGGATGCCGTCGTGTTTCTCAGCGTGCGTGATTTTATTGAACAGACCCATCGGGCTTACAAAGCGTCAAAGCGATGGGTTATCCTATCATTCGGATACCTCTCGGATAAAGGAAACATGATGCAATTCAAATCTACGGCAGCGGCGGTGTGGCGAGCGACCCGCTGGCGCCGGCGAGGGCGGCTCGGCCGGATGCGGCTCGAACGGGTGTCTTTCGGTCAGAAAAGGCTGGCGCCGCCCACAAGCCGGCGCCTACCGGGCTGCGAGCGGGAGTGATCGCCGGTGGCGACGGCAAACAGGCGTTCGCCGGGGCTCGGGAGGCTTCGCATCATCGGTGGCAATTGGCGCAGTCGCCGGCTGCGTGTGGCTGAGAGTGAAGACCTGCGCCCAACACCGGACCGTGTTCGCGAAACCCTGTTCAACTGGCTTCAGCCCTGGATCAACGGCGCCGATTGCCTGGATCTTTTTGCGGGCAGTGGCGCGCTCGGGTTGGAGGCGCTGTCGCGCGGCGCCGCACGCGCGGTGCTGGTTGAACGTGATCCGGCGGTGATTGCCGTCCTCAAACTCAATGTGGCCGAACTGGACGCAAGTGGCACCGAGGTCGTCGCCGCGGACTGTATGGGGTACCTGCAGGGAATGGCGCGGGCATTCGATATCGTGTTTCTTGATCCGCCATACCGTAGCGGGTTGCTTCCAGCCTGTTGTGAGCTACTGGCGCACAGAGGCTGGGTCCGGCCGGGTGGGTTGATCTATCTGGAAGCGCCAGGCGCACAGGAACCCGCGTTGCCGGATGGGTGGACGCTCGTGCGCAGCAGGCGGGCTGGGCAAGTGGGCTACCATTTGGCTCGAAGTGGGCCGCAACAGGTTGGGCCGCCATCTTCGTTATGAGGATCAACCGACGAATGAATTCATGGACCAAAGGCGTACTTGCCGACGCCCTGGACTTTTTCCGTGTCCGGCGCAAAGCCAGGCACATTTTGGCGAACGGCGCCCGCGCTAGGCAAATTGACTCGACCACCGGTTTACTTAAAGGTCAGCGTACTGACGACAAGTTTTACTGTGAAGACGGGGACTTTCTCCAAACTGACCACAGCGCCCCATTGAACATGTTGGTAAGGCTCAACGATCGCAGTAACTCGCGAATCGCTCTTTACCGGCAAGTGGGTCGAATCCCGCTGTCACGTTCTCCAGCGCAACTGGGCGTCGAGGGGTTTGAATTAGCGAAGCAATTCGTTCAATCAAGTGCGGGAAAATCATCTGCGTAATTCCGCGCAGATTTTTAGGAACAGGTAACCTCATGCATGTGATCGCACTGTATCCGGGCACTTTCGATCCAATTACCAATGGTCACAGCGACCTGGTGCGACGTGCGATGCGGGTCTTCGACGAGGTGATTGTCGCGATCGCCGCAAACCCCGCTAAGCAACCCTTGTTCAGTCTCGCCGAACGCGTGGATCTTGCGCGCCAGGTTTTGAGCGACACGGCCGGGGTCTCGGTGATCGGATTCGATACGCTTCTGATCGAATGTGTGCGACAACAACGGGCGCAGGTGATCCTGCGCGGTCTTCGCGCGGTGTCGGATTTCGAGTTCGAGTTCCAGCTGGCGGGCATGAACCGGCGGCTCGGGCCTGATATTGAAACCGTGTTCATGACACCGTCCGAACGGGAGATGTTTGTTTCCGCGTCCCTGGTCAAGGAGATCGCGTCTTTGGGCGGGGATGTGGCCGAATTTGTCCATCCGACGGTGAGAGCTGCGCTCGCCGCCAAAATGCGGTAAAATTTATAAGATTTTATCCCCGGATTGCATAGGGTTTTTCCATGTCTCTGCTCATTACCGACGAGTGTATCAACTGCGATGTCTGCGAACCTGAGTGCCCGAATGGCGCAATTTCCCAGGGTCAGGAGATCTATGTCATTGACCCGAAGCTGTGCACCGAGTGCATTGGCCACTACGACACTTCGCAATGCGTTGAGGTTTGCCCGGTAGACTGCATTATTCACGACCTGAATGTCGTTGAAAGCCGCGACGAACTTTACGCCAAGTATCTGGAGCTCTCGCGCAAGCCGGGTGCCGTGGCCGGCTAAGCCGCCCGCGGTACACGCGTATTTCATTCTCACCTCTCCGGCCCTTTCCTCGGGGCGTCAGGTAACGCAGGCCCCGGAAATGGGTCAGGACACCTGGCTTCCTCGATTTTGACGGGTCTGTTGTGCCCCCGCCCGCCGGTTTCGTGGCAATCCCCCGCTCGTGTTCCGACGCCGATTCTTTCCGTTATCCGGAGGCTACGCATACGCCGCCTCGAGCTTGCTGGTCCGCGGGATAGCTCCGAATCTGCGGCCGGCGCCGCCAATTCTGCCAAATGCCTGCTCACGGTCCCACGGCCGTGGATGGTTTTGTTGCGGCGAAGCTCGCGGATCGTAACGGGCGCCCATTGATCCGGTGATTCGCAGCGTTCGGCGAATTCCCCCTGTTCACGGGCGCTTACAGTGATAGCGTAGGTCGTGGGAAGGATGCTCGTTGGACTAATGACAGCCACGAGGAAGGCGGGAACGGGGGTCAGCTAGGGGTTGCTGCAGTGCGCAGCGACGATCCACTGGCAATACCAGATTTCCAAGGAGGTGCCGTAATGTGGTGGATGATACTAGGGTGGTTCATGGCTGCGTTTGTCGTTGCAGTCATTTTTGGGCACTCGGCGCGCCAGGACGAAGGGGCAGAAGAGCATGAAGCGGCAACCGATGATGCCGTCGAAGCGCATCAACACCCGGTGCTGCATTGATCCCCATTTCCGGTTGAGCGATTCTTAATCCTGACGCCGGTCACCGCGTCGAGCCCGACCGTGTTTGGACCGCGGGTGGATCACCAACTAGTGATCCATGTGCTTCACTGCCGATGATGCGGCGGTCGTGCCGATGTCATGAATTGGATGATGCTGTGGGCAAGCCAGGAGCCTGTAGAAGCGGCCCAATCTCCAGGTTTCCCGATATAGTGCGGGATTCCCGTTCCGGAAGCGGAGAGGGCGTTGCAGCTGGGCTCGCAGACTCAGGCAGACAGGTCGATATCGAGCACTGGCGCTGCATCGGCGACCGGTTCCACGGGTGCATTTAGAATCAGTGTGATTGTGTCAGCCTGTGCAGCAAGTGCATTGTTTTGGCCACGAATGCTGTCACGTGCGTGCTTTATCTCGTTCAGGCGGTCCTCCAGGGTATCGCTTGCCTTGTGGATGCGCTTGATGCTTTCGAGACGCCGGCGCAGCTGTATCTGGTGTTCGCGTACCTGCGACTCCATGGGCGACATAATGGTTCTGAGCCAGTTGTCAGCATCGCGGTTGGCAGTAGCGAAAATTGCGCGGATGCGGGCGACTGCCGACTCGTAGAATTTCCGGGTCACTGATTTCTGCTCGGTCATCAGCAGTGACATCCCCCCAAAAAACTGCATGTGCTTGTCCTCGACGCGCTTGATCTCGCGCAGGTATTTCATCACCGAGAAACCGTGTGGTTTGATATTGGACAGGCCATGTTCCTCCTGGAACTTCCTGTATACGCCCTCCATGAGCTCCTTGATTTCCTGCGCCTGCTTGGCAACGTCTTCCATGGTGGCATGCATCTGCTTGAAGAAGGTCTGCATGCGGGTCTTGAGCCCGGATGTCGTCAGACTGATCTCCATATCGCGCTTGGTCTCGGCAATCATCTTGTCGATGGTCTTGAGATTTAGATGCGAGTAAAGCAGGTTGGTCTGCTGCGAGAAGATGCTGCGCGTTGCCTGGAAGCGCTGCAGGCTCTTCTCGAAATGCTCCTTATCGACCCTCACCTTCTCCATCATGTGGTCGATGACGTCCAGGTTCTTGCCGCTCAGGCCTTCGAGCTCCTCCATGTGCTCTTGTACTCCCTTGAGTCGTTGCGTGAGGATGAGGCGCATGGCCTTGATGACGTCTATCATTTCGCCGCCGATGTTTTCACGCACGATGTCGCGTTTGGCGGGGAGCATTTCCTTCCCTAGGGCGTTTTCGAGGGCGCCTATGCGGCTGCGTTCCAGGATTGCCTTGTCACCTCTTATCTTGCCAAGCAGCGCCTTCTGCGCTGATACCGGGTAGATATTGTGCTCGCTGATCCCCAAGTGTCTGGCCGTTTCCTGAATCTGACGGTCTATTTCACGTTGCACCTCCTCCGAGTCGCGCAGTTCGTCCCACAGGCCGTCGATCTTGTTCAGCACCACCAGACGACCCTTGGCCGGGCCACCCTTGGGGTTGCTGATGAAGTCGTGCCAGACCTGGATATCGGATTTGGTCACGCCGGCGTCGGCCGCAAGGATGAACAGCACAGCATGGGCGCTCGGCAGCAGGCTTAGCGTCAGCTCCGGTTCGGTACCGAGCGCATTGAGGCCTGGCGTGTCGAGGATTACCAGGCCCTGCTCCAGCAGCGGGTGCGGGAAATTGATGATGGCGTGCCGCCACCTGGGGATTTCCACCAGCCCTTCCTCGGTGACGTGCATGCCATTTTGGGTTTCCTCCTCGGCGATGTGCAGACCCATGGATTGTGCGACTTCCTTGGACACCGTCTTAATCTGGGCGATATGCTGCAATGCTTGGGCGACCTTATCCGGAGACTGTATGTCCAGAGGTATCGTGGTCCATTCGTCCGGGAAACCCTTGAGTTCCGAGACGGTGGTGCCGCTGGTACGGGTCTCAATCGGTAGCAGTCGGATGAACGGAGCGTTCTTATTCTCACAGATGAGCTCGGTGGGGCACATGGTGGTGCGCCCAGCGCTCGATGGCAGCACACGCTGCCCGAATTCAGCAAAGAAGATGGCGTTGATCAGTTCTGATTTTCCACGGGAGAATTCAGCAACGAAGGCCACATACAGTTTGTCGTCGCGCAGCGTCGAAAGCACCTGTTCCAGGCGTTGATCGATCTGGGCGTCGGAGATTTCCTGGGTGCGCAGCCAGCCGCGGAATTCGCTGATTGCGTTGAACAGCCCCGTGCGCCAGCCGCTGTAGGCCTCGAATTGCCGCTCTATGTTGTTCATCAGGCTGTCCTAGAGGTTAAGCCCAACCACATATATCAAAGAATGTTAGCCGCCGGCTCTGGCAGCCGACTGACCGGCGGCCGCAGCTTCCAGACCGCCAGTCGGTTCCGGCGTCCCCATTATAGATGGAAAGCATCCTAACCAAAAAACCAGCGAAATCAAAATACTTGGGTAAGCAAGTAACGTGCCACTTTAAGTTGTTTTTAGCTCTGGCAGTGGGGACAGAAGAATGTGCGTCGCTGACCGAGGCGCAGTGCCCGGATTGGTGTGGCGCAGCACTGGCAGGGTTTCCCCGTACGTCCATAGACGGCCAGGGCCTGCTGGAAATAGCCAGGTTGCCCGTCGGCGTTCTGGAAATCGCGCAGAGTCGTGCCACCCGCCTGGATTGCCTTGGTGAGCGTCGAACGAATAGCCTGGACCAGGCGGTCACATTCAGCGCGGCTCAGTCGGCCGGCGCGGCGGCCTGGACGGATTTGAGCCTGGAATAGCGCCTCATTGGCATAGATGTTGCCAATGCCGGCAACGATGTGGGTGTTGAGCAGCAAGTCCCGTATCGCGGCTGTGCGTCGGCGTGTGCGGGCATGCAGATAGGTGCCGCTGAACTCGGATGCGAGGGGTTCCGGACCAATATTCCTGAGCAGAGCGTGGTGCGCCGGATCCGCGCGCGTCCACAGTACCGCACCAAAACGTCGCGGGTCGCGCAAGCGCAGGCATTTGCCGCCGGCAAGCACGAATTCCACATGGTCGTACTGTTCCGCCGGCGAGGCGCAGGCCACGATGCGCAGGCTGCCACTCATGCCGAGGTGGACGATGACGGTGCCGCTATCGGCGCGCAGCAGCAGGTATTTGGCGCGCCGTTCCACTGCATGCAGAGTTTGCCCCGGCAGTTCCCTGGCCAACGCGGCCGGTACCTTCCAGCGCAGGTTGGGGTTGCGTATGACGACGGACTGGACGCATCGGCCCAGCAGGTGGGGGATGATGCCGCGGCGCGTGGTCTCGACTTCCGGAAGCTCCGGCATGGACGGTGGGGCCGGGAGGCTCAGTGAGGTTTCAGTTCAAGGAGCTGTGCGGCCATATCAGCAGGAAAATGATATTCGAGGTCCTCGTCTTTGCGGTAAAGAATCAGCTCTGATTTACGTTCCAGGATGCCGAGATTCAGCTCCGCGTTCTGGTCCCGGCTCGGTGGTTTGCCGATGGCAACCGTCTGATGGCCGGCTCCGGTGGCGGGTGGCGCAAAGGCAATGCGTATGTGGCCGATCACCGGTTTGCCGGAATAGGGCCTGACCGACAGAGCTTCTGCGTAGCGCCAGTCATCGACGAACTTATTCACGCGATCGGTCGACAGCTTCTTGTTCGGAGGTATTACCTGCCAGCTGCCATCGGGTTTGCGGGTGAGGGTCAGCCCCGGCAGCCGCAAAGAAATGAGTCTGCTGCGGATATTGATCAACCGGGTACTGAAGAAGCCCGAAAGCGGCGCTGTGGCGGCATTGTTGTAATGGTCCGGGACCAGGTAGACCTGTCCCCGGTAAAGGGCATAGTAATCGGGATCTAAAGGGTGCGGTTCGCCGAAGCTGATCTGTTCATCATTCAGCCAGACCTCGGCACGTGGCTTGTCGAGGCCGTACCTGCCCAGATCGGCTGCTGGCGCGGCGAAGTGCGTGGCGATCTTCGCCACGGCCAGGTGCAGCAGCTCATTGATGCGGAAACTGTTGGCGCGAGCCTTGCGCGGAGCCGTCATCACCCAACGACTACTGGACCTTTCAAAGTCGATTTCAGGCTGGCCCGGACGTTGCAGGCGGATGTGATCGATCCGGTTGATGCTCAGGTCAGTGAGAGGCGGGATTGCCGGCGTTTTGTGTGTGCCAGGCTTGAACACCACGACCAGCGCTAGTACGGCGATCAAAGCGGCCAGCCCGAGGTTGAGCAACCAGCGACGGATCATGCGCGCTCCCAACGGTTCAACGCTTGCGCCGGCGTAGCCATATCCCGACTCCGCTTGCGAGCAGCACCAGAGGAAGTATTACCAGGAACCCGATGCCGATGACGGCTTCGGCAGTGCGCGACAGGTCCAGACGCAGATCGGGGGCGATGCGCGTGGGCACGTTGATGTAGGCGTCGTCATTACTTAGCCAGTTGATCAGGTTCGTGCCCAGGTCCAGATTTCCGCCGTTGCCGATGAAGGTGTTCGACAGAAAATTCCCATTCCCGATTACGGCTACCCGCTGCTGGTTCTTGGCGCGCTCGCGGGTCAACGCCACGCCGATATTGAGCGGGCCGCGGATGTCTCTGCCTTTCCTGAAGCTGGTAACCTTACCGAGTGGCCCAGTCGCCGACCAGGAGGTCGGAGCTGTATCAATGATCACCTGCGTCTGCCAGTTCTTCAGTGGCTTGAACGTAATGCCGCAGGCTTCCGGGAACAGGGTCATGAGATTGAAGCCGCGCACCGCTGGCTGCTCGCCGTATCTGGTAATGACTACGTCGGAGGCGGACTGGCCCCCCGTCAGGAGCTGAGAGACCGGGTCGACGATAACGCCCGGCTGGAATTCGACGCCGAGCATTTCCGCAAGCGGTGTCAACCCTGCGCGCGGACCGGGATCGCTGAGCCACAGCAAGTTGCCGCCGTGGCGCACGTAGTCCTCGACCTGCTTCACCTCTCCCGGGAGAAATTTGACGGTCGGGCTGGCAATGACCAGTACCGAGGTATTCTTCGGGATCTGACCCGTTTCGCCAAGCGTCAGACTGCGCGTCCTGAGGCCGCGCTTGGCCATCTGCGCGGCCCAGGTCGAAAGGTCGAAGTTGGCCTCGCCATCCGGGCTGCGCTCGCCCTGTCCGCTTAGAAATACCACCCAACGTTGCCCGCCACGGCCAGCGCGCGCAAGCGCATTGGTCAGCGACTGTTCGTTGATCTGTTTGACCGTCTGTGTCTGGCCGCCGTATTGGACCAGGAGTTCTCCGTCAAGGCGGATGCCCGCTGCGCGTGCACGCCCGGGGTCCTTGTCAGGATTGACGAAACGCAGCGTAATGTTGCTGTCGTGGCGCTGATAACGTGCAACGAGTTCGGTTATGCTTCTGCGCAGGTTGCGCTTGTCGGTGACATACGCCGTGATCGTGATCGGTTTGGGCAGGCGTTTCAGAAGCGTCACGCTTGCCTGGGAAAGGCTGTTGCGGCCGGATTCGGTCCAGTCGAACTGCCTGTGGTACTGGCGACTCAATGCCAGCAGCAGCCCTACCACGACCAGGAACAGCACCACGAAGCTGCTGCTGGCAAGGCGCATCTGGACGCGCGATTGGCGGGGTGTGCGCATCGTTTTCAGCCTCCCAGCCGGTCCATATCGAGTCGCCGTATGCTCAGCGTCACGAATGTCAGAATGAACAGCACCAAATACGCAGCATCGCTCGTGTCAAAAATACCCTGGAGGAACGGTTCATAGTGATTCAGGATCGACATATAGCCGAGGATCCCGGAAGCCCCTGAACCCTGTCCGGCCCAGTCCAGGATCCAGAACAGCAGCAATACGCCAAAGGTGCTTACGGCGGCTACGGTTTGGTGCTGGGTGAGCGTGGACATGAAAAGCCCGACCGCGGCGAATCCTGCGATCAGCAGCGCGAGGCCGAACAGTCCGGCGCCGAACATGCCGAAGTCGAGCGTGCCACCCGCCAGCAGCGACAGCGGCATCAGCGCAACCAGCGCCAATATCAGCCATAGGAACGCCACCAGGCTGAGGTACTTGCCGAGGACGATTTCGGTCATCGAAACTGGCGCACTGAACAGCAGGCTCAGTGTCTTGTTGCGGCGCTCATCGGCCACCAGCCGCATGCTCACCAGCGGAACAACCAGCAGTAGCACGACTGCCGTGTTCCCAAGCAGCGGCGCGACCACGACTGCAGTAAGCCCCTGATTGCTGCCCATGCTCAGCAGGCGCGACTGTACCATCACGAAGTACTGCAGGTTGCTGAGAAACATGAACGCCAGGATAAACAGCACGACTGCCAGAATGGTCCAGGCCAGCGGCGAAAGGAACATGCGGCGCAGTTCGTTGCGGGCGATCGTGAAGATCATGCCGCTGCCCCCTTCAATGACTCGTGTTCCTCGGTGGTGATGTGCACGAAAATGTCTTCGAGCGAGGCGCGTTGCGGTTGCAACTCGTAGAGACCCCAGTGCTTCTGTACCGCAAGTTCCACCAGCGCCTCGGTCGGGTCGGTGCTGGGGTCGTAGAAAACGTGCAGCCGGCCGTCACCCTGATCCTGTACCGACTTGACGCCCTTGATGCCCTGTATCAGGCCGAGATCAGGGGCATTGCGCAGCCCCACGGACAGCGTCGAGGACTGCATGTGCCGTGAAAGGCCCTCGATGCTGTCATTGAGGACCAGTTCGCCCTTGTTGATGATCTGTACCTGATCGCAAGTCGCTTGCACCTCCGGCAGGATGTGTGTGGACAGGATCACCCCGTGCTCCTTGCCCAGTTCGCGGATCAGATGCCGGATCTCGCGGATCTGGATCGGATCAAGGCCAACCGTGGGCTCGTCCAGAATGATGACCGGTGGCAGGTGGATGATCGCCTGGGCCAGGCCGACACGCTGCTGATAGCCCTTTGACAAATTGCCAATGAGCCGCCTGCCGACATCGCTCAGGCCGCATTTCTTCTTGGCTGCTTCCCGCGCTGCGCGCCGCCGCCCGCGTGCGATGCGATTCAGTCCGGCGCAATAATCGAGGTATTCGTCGACGGTAAGCTCACGGTAGACCGGAGGCTGCTCAGGCAAATAGCCGATTGCCTGTTTCGCCTTGCGCGGGTCTTCCAGCAGGTCGTGCCCGGCGATACGTACCCGCCCGGTGCTGGGCGCGAGGTTGCCACTGAGGATCTGCATGGTGGTGGTCTTGCCGGCGCCGTTCGGGCCTAGAAATCCAAGCACTTGCCCGCGGCGGATGCTGAAGCTGATATGCCTGACCGCCAAGATTGCACCGTAGGAGCGCGACAGATCTTCCACTTCCACCAACACTTCATCACTCATGTCAGGCATCTTCCAATGCTGTGGAACCCGCGGTTCGGCATGGGGCGCAATTAAATGTATGTGCGCATGGGTTGTCAATGGAATGCGATCGGCTGGTCATCCGGCAGTGCCGCTTCATTGTTTTTGTACGTTCAGTCACCTGGACTGTCGTGTTCGTGACGCATTGTTTGATGCGGCTGACGGAATTTGGTTCCGGGTCGCCGGTCGGTCCGTGCCATCGGCCCCATATCCTCCGGACGCCAGGCTTTGGGGGTCCGCAATGCCGGCGGAACCGCCGCTATTCGGGTAAGTGGCCGGCAGTATATGATAAATTCCCTTTGTGCAGCCATGCTGCGGGGCAAATTTGTACTTTTCCGACCGGGGAGCGGCGGGACCTGCTACGGTCGCGGGAGTCCTGATGTTGGCATCATCAGTGATAACCTGGTCCGCCGGGCAGAGCAAGTGCTTCGGCAGCAATCTGATCTTGGACAACGGGTTTCGGCTATCTGTCGGTGGGTGCCGCAAGCGTCCTGGTTCTGTTGTGCCAACACCCATCATTCTGTAGATTCATCCAGTTATGTGACACCTCCAAGTCCTCAGGTGCGAACTCATGTCGGACAGTGAGCAACACAGTATGTGCCGTCTTGTCAGGTCCGCCATGTCCAGGTCGGCGGCGGGCAATACCGTGGTCGGCGCGATCAATGTACTAACGGCCGGACACGCCAGATTAGGCTGTGAAGTGAATGCTGTGGTAATGCCGTCGGTAGCTGAAGTTCATCGAAGCGGCTCAATCCGGCTTGATGCCTGGTCGGGCACTGCAGGAATCGCTGACCTTTTAGGGCGGCAAGGATGTCAAAGAGCCGCGTTTTTGGAGAAAATACGGGACGCTGCATCCATTGACCAGGCGACTGGACCGGTATGACTTTCAAAGTTCGCATAGAGCCGAGTGGCCACGAGTTCGCCGCCGAGGCCAATGAAACCATTTTAGAGGCTGCTTTGCGCAATGGTTTCAATCTCCCCTACAGTTGCCGCAACGGTGCCTGTGCTACCTGCAAGGGCAAGGTAATCACGGGTTCCGTCGACTATGGCGTGTATGAAGCCAAAGCGCTGACCGACGCGGAGAAGCTTGCCGGTATGGCGCTGTTCTGTCGCGCACGACCGCTTGCCGATGTGGTCATCGAAGTGCGTGAGGTCGGCGCGGCCCGGGGCATAACCATAAAGACGCTCCCATGCCGCGTGATCCGTATGGAGAAACTCGCGCACGACGTGATGGCGCTGTATCTGAAATTGCCTCAGAACGAGCGGTTGCAGTTTCTGGCAGGCCAGTATGTAGATGTCCTGCTACGCGACGGACGCCGTCGCAGCTTTTCGCTTGCCAACGCGCCGCATGACGACGAGGCGTTGCAGCTTCACATACGGTATTTATCGGGCGGGCATTTTTCCGAGCACGTTTTCACGCGAATGAAGGAAAAGGACCTGCTGCGCTTCCAGGGCCCACTGGGAACATTTTTCCTGCGCGAGGAAAGTGCGGACGGCGGGACGGATTCTCCTGCGATCGGCTGCCCTGTCGTGCTGATGGCCGGTGGCACCGGCTTTGCGCCCATCAAAGGTATCCTGGAACATGCATTCTACGTGGGCGTGCAGCGGCCGCTGCACCTGTACTGGGGCGCGCGTGCCAGGCGCGATCTTTATATGCATGCACTCGTCCAGTCCTGGGTCGAGGCCCACCCCAATTTCCGCTATACGCCAGTGCTTTCCGAACCGGGGCCGGATGACTGCTGGAACGGCCGCTGCGGTTGGGTGCATGAGGCCGTGGCGCAGGACTACCCGGACCTGCGCGGCCATGAGATCTATGCCGGTGGCCCTCCGGCGATGATAGAGGCAGGCAAACAGGCATTTGCGGCGTGTGGCCTGCCCGCTGAATGCCTGTTCTATGACTCCTTTGAGCGTGCGCACGACAATGTCATTTAGTGATTAGTGAAGGGGAGGACGGAGGCATGCAGCGAAGCCGGTTCCGGAACGGAAGTATGCCAATGCTGCTGGCAGTGCTGGCGCTTGTGGGTGCGTGCGGAACACACAGCACCCACACTCAGCACCCAGTCTTTCAGGGCGACATCAATGCCTTGACCAAGGCCCGGTCCATCGGGCCAATGCTGCAGCAGGAGGCTGCGCGCGAGCGGCACGAGATAAATCGTGAGACGGGCACCAAGCCGTCTCCCGGACAGGCGGCCCCATCCAGCCCGTGAACGCGCGGCCGGCAAGTGCGAACATCGCCTGGGGCGGAAGCGGAGCGAGTCATGGCGCACCATCACGACGATAATCATGATCACCGAGGTGGCCATGACCATGCCGGGTTGGGTGGTCATCGCCAGCTGTGGTGGGTGCTACTGCTCACGCTCGGGTTCGCCGTGGTGGAGGTGCTCGGCGGTTTGTGGGCGCACTCACTCACCCTGCTGGGCGATGCCGGGCACATGTTTTCCGACGCGGTTGCGCTGGGCATGGCGGCCACGGCTTCCTGGTTTGGCAGGCGCCCTCCATCGGCCCGGCACTCATACGGCCTGGCGCGGGCGGAGGTAGTCGCCGCTCTGCTGAACGGTCTTTTGATGCTGGTGGTGGTCGTCGCTATCGTGGTCGAGGCAATTCGCCGCTTCCGCGGGCCGCAGCCGGTTGCCGGTGCGCCGGTGATGGTGATCGCAGGTGCCGGCCTGCTGTTTAATGTGGCAGCGGCGATCATACTAAGCCGGGGTGAGCGAAGCCTCAACATGCGCGGCGCCCTGGTGCACGTGACTGGCGACCTGCTTGGATCGGTGGGTGCGCTGCTGTCGGGCGCGGTCATCTATTTTACCGGCTGGATGCCAATCGACCCTCTGCTTTCTATCCTGATCTGCGCACTGATTCTTTACTCCACCGTGCATCTGCTGCGGGAGGCATTGCATGTCCTGATGGAAGGCGTGCCGCCGGAGCTCGATCTCAACCGGGTCGGGCAGGCGCTTGCGCATGTGCCGGCCGTTGTTTCAGTGCACGATCTGCATATCTGGACGCTGGCATCCGGAGTACCGGCGCTTTCAGCGCATGTGGTGATGAACGACCTGACTGTCTGGCCGAAGGTGCTGGCCGACATGCGCCAGCTGCTCGGCAAACGTTACCGTATCGAGCACGTCACGTTGCAGCCGGAGATCGCGCCCGCCTTCAGGGAAGTCCCGCTGCCTCCCGGTGCGAAGGTCTATCCGGTCAAGCCCGCAAACACCCGGCGTTGAACTCGCTCAGCCGCCGTTGTGGCTGAGGCTGCCTGGGTTTCCACGTCGTGAGCTGTATGGGTTCTCGGCGACTCTGCGGGCAACGGATCGGTCGCCGCCGCCGTACAGTTCCAGGGCGTGGCGGTAATATTCCAGCGCCTTCTCGTGTTCGCCGCGCTGCTCCAGCAGTCCGGCCAGTTCTTGATAGGCCTCCGCTGGACCTCGCAGCAATATGGATTTTTCCAGGTATTCGCGCGCCTGATCGAGCAGTTTGCTGCGGGCTGCCAGGCGCCCGAGTGTCAGCAGCAGCACCGGGCTGTCGCTCTGGGTCGCAAGCCAGCCTTCGGCGGTTTCGAGCTGCGCCGCCGGATTGGTGCCCTGCGTCTGCCCGTACAGTCGTACGAGATCCTCGTTCCATCCATTGTTGATGGCAATTGCGAGAAGTCCTTCGGCCTCGTCCATCGCGCCCTGGGCTATGAGATGCCGGGCGTATATGGCGACCAGGTCGGGGTTGCGGCGCAGATGGTGGGGTATCGCATTCCACGCCTGCTTGAGCACGCTGGCTGCTCCGCTGGGTAGCGCAAGCATGAGCAGCTCGCGCCGTGCCTCGAGTTCCAGGGCGTCGATGTCAGGTGCCGTAAGGGCTTTATATTTGCGCAGCTCCGGGATGACATTGGCCAGGCTCTCCCAGTCGTGCAGTTCGCGGTAGGTCTGCGCCAGCAGTCCGAGTACCCGGGGGTGTTTGGGCTCCATCGTTCGCAGCTGCGAGAGCGTCGCGACCGCGCGCTCGTTTTGGTGAGCCAGAATCTGCAGCTGCGCTTGCGCCATGCCGGTCGCCAGGGCATGCTCCGGCGCGCTGCGGTGCGCAAGCGCGAGGTACTCGTCACGTTTTTCGGTGCTGCCCTGCGCCTGAGCTACGAATGCAGCGGCGAGGTAGTTGATGGATGACGTCTTGCTGTGACCAATATCGGCAAGCAGCTGCTTCTCCGCTTTTTCCCAGCTTCCCTCGCTCAGACTGATGAGGCCGTGTACCAGCGCCTCGCGCGCGCGCCCTGTCCGTTGCCGCTGGCGCCACTGGGTCACGTCGCGGGGGGTGTTCCAAAGCCTGATGGAGGCACGCACCACGAAATAAACTGCGCCAAAGCCCAATATCAGCGAGACGGCGAAGACCGTGAGTGGCATCTCCATACTCCATGGCGCACGCGCGATCAGCACATAGCCCGGATCATGCATGACCGCCAATGCCAGTGTCACGGACGCGAACAGCACCACCAGCATGAAGATCAGGAATTTCATGGATTTCCCCCGGTCCGTCGGATTCGCCGCAGCAGCTCGAGTGACCCGGATATATCCGGCAGTTTGCTGCGGAATGGGGAGTTGAGCATTTGACCAAGATCAGTTTCCGCGGCTTGCACCGATGTCGCCGAGCTGTCGAAGTAATCCTTGATCCAGCGGCGCGCCGCAGTCACATCCTGATCGAAAACCGCGGCATTGCCCTGAAGCAACGCCGTCTGCGCGCCGTAGAGCATGAGGCGCAGATTCTGGCGCAGAAAGTACTTCTCATCCGGCGGCAGCAGTGGCATGCGCAGATTGCTGGTGCGCCTGATGCGCACCAAGCTGATGAGGTCGTGCCACATGGTCTGGACCTGGGAGCGCTGCGTGGCCGGTGTCGGCGTGGGTCGGGCAATGGAGTGTGAGTTGGCGGCTAGCGGGAGACCGTCGAGATGTTGGGCTAGGTCTCCAAGACGAAGCGCCATGCCGGAGACATCGACGCGGCCAAGAGATTCGAGTCTTCCGATTTCGCCCGCCAGAGCGCGCCGCACTGGGAAATAACGCGGGTCGGCAAGCTGATTCAGATCCTGGTCTGCGGCGCGCAACGCAGCGAGTGCCAGCTCGACATTGTGTGACAGCTGCAGCCGGTGGTTGGCGATCACCAGCAGCTGCTCGGTTTCCGCGAGCAGCCATTTCCGACGGCCTTTGCCGAACTCGTTGGTAACCTTCTCCAGCGCAGCTTGCAGGGTGTCCTGGTTTTGCTTGAGTGCGATCAATTGCTGGGTCATGGCCGCGATTGCGCCCTGCGATTTTGCACTCTGTTCAGCGAGGTGTTCCAGGCCGCTCGATACGCTGGCACTGTAAAGGCCGCGCCGGGTGATCAATGTATAACCGAGATAAGCGCTAACGAGCAGCGCCACGATCGCGAGAATCAGGGCAAGGCCGCCCGATACCGACCTGGCGCGGCTGCGTTGGGCGGTATGTGTCTTCGGCGATTCAGTGGTGCTTGCGCCTGGTGTCCGAGTGTCGGGGTCCTTGTTTGTCATTGTTCACCGGCAGTGCTGTTCTTCATCGGCCTGATGCTCCCGGATATTCCAGGTACCCAGGTACCTGGCGGCTGAATCGGGATTATAGGGGTTTTTGCGCCGCCCGCCATGCTTTGATCGTTTCGACTATGGCTTCGTCGCTTGCCTGTGCCGCGACGAGGGGCTCAGTCTTGAATCCAAGCTCGCGACAGGCGGCGGCTGTGCGTTCACTCACCACGACGACCGGTGTCTTCACCAACCACTGCTGGCCTAGTTTGCCGACCAAGTCGTAGAGATTGCGCAGCGCCTGGGTGCTGGTGACGATTACGATATCAATGCCGCCGCGCGCCCAGCGACGCATGAGCGGGGCCGTGTCCACGCGCGGCATTCCACGCCGGTAGCACTCCGCATATTCGACGTGCGCCCCCCGCCGGTGCAGAGTTTCCCCGAGCACCTCGCGCCCGCCGTCGCCGCGGAAGATGACGATATGCCAGCCAGCGACCTGTGCCAGCGCGGGCATCCCGAGCAGTGCTTCGCTGTCAAATTTGCCGGCCGGAGCAATCACGTTCTCGCAGCCGAAGTGCCCGAGCTCGCGCGCCGAGCCGCGCCCGACACAGGCCAGCTTCAGACGCGCGGGCAGCGGGCGGTGCGAACGGATGACGTTCATGGCCTTGTTCACGGCGTTCGGGCTGATGAAAACCGCCAGGTCGAAATCCTCCAGCCGGTCTACGATCCGCAGCAGCGCATCGCTATCTTCCGGGTCCAATATCTCCAGCACCGGGAAGCGCACTGCTTCCCCGCCACAGCGTTCTATGATTGCTGCCAGCGCGTCGGCCTGCGGTGCCGGGCGCGTGACTAGCACCGTCGTTTGGTCGAGAGGTCCTTTTTCAGGCGCGTCCATAGGCGTAATCGAGAAGTGCTCGGGCACCGCGCGCGAGCAGGTCGTCCGCGAGCGCAATTCCCAGCGCTTCGGCGTCACCGGCGGGACCGCGTATCTCGCCACGAATGATGTGGCTTCCGTCCGGTGCGCCCACTAATCCGCGCAGATGCAGGGTGCCATTGGCGAGTTCGGCATATCCCCCAATGGGGACCTGGCAGCCGCCCTCGAGACGAGCGTTCATCGCACGTTCGGCGCGTACCCGCAGTGCCGTGGCGGGATGGTTCAGCGCAGCGATCAGCTCATTGAGCCCAGTATCGTCGGCGCGGCATTCGATGCAGATCGCGCCCTGACCGACCGCAGGCAGGCTGTCTCCTGGCTCCATACAGGCACGTATGCGTGTGGCGAGGTCGAGCCGCCTGAGCCCGGCGGCGGCCAGGATGATCGCGTCGTAATCGTCGCCGTCGAGCCTAGCAAGGCGCGAGTTGACGTTTCCACGCAGATCCAACACCTGAAGTCGTGGATGCGCTGCCCGCAACTGGCATTGGCGGCGCAGGCTGGACGTTCCCACGCGCCCCCCCTCTGGTAGCGCAGCGATATTGGGGTAACGGTTGGAGACAAAGGCGTCGCGCGGGTCTTCACGCTCGCAGATTACCGGAATGTGCAGGCCCGCCGGCAGGGTTGCCGTCACGTCTTTTAGGGAATGAACTGCCAGGTCGATGCGTCTATCCATCAGACCCAGCTCCAGTTCCTTAACGAAAAGACCCTTTCCACCCACTTTGGCAAGAGGGCTGTCGAGCACCTTGTCTCCTTGGGTGGTCATTTTGACCAGCTCGATTTTCAGGCTGGGGCAGTACGCGAGCAGTTGCGCGCGGACATGTTCGGCCTGCCACAGAGCAAGTTGGCTCTTGCGGGTGCCGATGCGTATGGTTTTCAAAGCGGGGACAGGATGCATGAAAACGGTGAAACCGGAAGTCGAGCGGGATGCTAATCCTAAATCAAATCAGGCTGGGAATCATCCTGACGACCTCTATGGCGCCGCGGCTACTCGTCGGAGGCGTTCCATGAGAAGGCACGTGTGCGCGTCGATTCTGTTCCTGTCGCTTGTCGTGCCTCTCGCTGCCGCTGGTCTGCCGACGGCAAGGAATCTGCAGGCTGATGCCCGGCAGGCCGCGCGCGAGCGGTTACCGGTGCTCATGTTTTTCTATGCCAACTCGTGCGCTTATTGCAAGGAAGTGGAAAATCTTTATTTGGAGCCCATGTATGCGGATGCGGTCTACCGCAAAAAGGTCATCATCCGCGAGGTCAATATCGGAAGTAAGCGTGCGCTGCGCGATTTTTCCGGCAGGATGACCAGCGATGTGGCGTTTGCCCGGCGTTATGGGGTGTCCCTGACACCGACGATCAAACTGCTCGATGCACATGGCCGCGAACTCGTCCCGCCCCTGGTAGGTGTAGGCAATCCCGATTTTTATGGCAGTTACTTGGATGCCGCCATTGCCGCAGCAGGGAACAAACTGCACGAAGGCGCAACTCTGCGCCCAGCCGCCTTCGTGCGTGTGCCCTGACCTTTGCGGTGATCGTAAGGCAGCGATTAATTGCGTGCCCAGCGCCGAACCGACGCGGCATGGCGCCGGCTGACATCTAGCTTCCGGTCCAGACCGTTCAGGCTGACCTGCCAGGTGCCTGTAGGGCTCTTTTCAATCCCTTTAATGTAGCCGGTGGCGACCAACGCATTGCGGTGAATCCGCAGGAACGCCCGGTCGCCAAACTCCTTCTCCAGGTTGACCAGCGAGTCCTCGATCAGGTGCTCCTCGGAGGGGGTGCGTACTGTTACATACTTGCTGTCTGCCATGAAATAGAGGATATCCTGAACCGGTACCAACCGGATGTTGCCGCGCAGGTGCACGCTGATGTGGGTGCGTGCGCTCGGCTGCTCCTGTGCCTGGTTAATCTGTTGCAGCTGCTTGAGCGTAAGCTTGTGCGCCTTCTCAAGCGCCGCGGCAAGCCGATCCTTGCGGATCGGTTTGAGTAGGTAGTCCACGGCATTCACCTCGAACGCATGCAGCGCGTGCTGGTCGTAGGCGGTCGTGAAAATGACGCTCGGCGGATTTTCCAGCCCCATCAGGTGCATCGCTGCTTCGAGCCCATCCATGCCGGGCATGCGGATATCCATCAGCAGTACATCCGGTTTCAGCTCAGCGGCCCTTTCCACGGCCTCGTTGCCATTCATCGCCTCGCCGACGACAGTATGGCCTCCGATCTCAATCAGCAGTTCGCGCAAACGGTCGCGCGCCAGCTTCTCGTCGTCAACAATCAACACCCTCATAGATTACCTCCGCGTGTCGGCAGGGCGAGGCCACGGCACGCCGGGCTTCAACCCCTGATCAACTTCCGCTTTGATGACCTTGCCATAGTGGCTTCAAGTCACCGGTGATCGCTGATTGCCGCGCAACCCGGCTGTGATCCAGACACGGTCGGCTCAGAGCGGGATCAGCGAGATGTACAGGGAGACGACGTTTTCAGTCGCGCTTTCCGGCTCCAGCCAGTCCCTTGTATGGACTGCACGATGCACGGACCGAGCCACCCATGACATCGTAGCGGATCCGGCGTCGCCTCAACCTCTGACGATCGGCATCTTCAATTTTACATGGTATTGTTTGCCTTCCTCGAACGCCTGCATGGTGGCAGCGCTGCCGAAGTGAGTGGTTAGTCGCTGGCGAATGTTGTCCTGGGCGATCTTGTTGCCCTTGGTAGACCGGTGGTTCTCAGCTTCTGGCAGCGGATTGCTGATCAGTACACTGAGGTAGTCGCCCTCCGCCCACAGTTCGATCTTCAGAGTTCCGCCGTTGAACCGCGGTTCGATCCCGTGGTAGATCGCATTTTCTAGCAACGGCTGAAGAGTCAGCGCCGGGATGAGCGCGCTGCGTGGCACATTGCTTACATTCCAGGATACCTTCAGACGGTCTCCAAGACGCAGCTTTTCAATCTCCAAGTACTGTCGCGATATCTCGCGCTCGGCTGAAATCGGCACAAGATTGCGGGCATCGGCGAGCAGGACGCGGAACAGGTCCGCGAGATCCTGCAGCGCCATCTCGGCGCGCACTGGGTCGCTGCGCATGAGGCTTGCGATGCTGTTCATGCTGTTGAACAGAAAGTGCGGGCGTATGCGTGATTGCAGTGCCTGCAGACGCGATTCTTGTTCGGACTTGGCATCCGCTTCCGCGCGGTGCGACACGATCAGGTAGCGCAGTCCTAATGCGCTGATGATCGCACCAATGAGCAGACTACGGGCGAGTAGTGCTATGTGCCAGGATGGCCAGCGCACGTTGATGAGACCGAGATCGTATAAAGCAAAAATAACCAGTTCGGTACCGAGTGCGATTGCTCCAAGGAGCAGCAGAAAGACCACAATGGAGCCGTTTGTCAGTGACATTCTGCGTATGACGGGTTGCGCCAGTTTGAGCACGATGATGCTGACGAAAGAGATCATCAAGGCGAAAGCCGTGAGCAGGTTGAGATCCTGCCACGCGCCTTCATCGAACGTTGAGTTGCGCCCGATCGTGATGATTACCGCGATGATCAGCGCGAGAAAAATAATCCGCAGCGCGTTGCTCAAGGACGCGAAATCGGGCAGAAAGTCCTGGGCGGGAGACTTGGGCTTGTTCATGGCGGAGCTACCGTGGACGATGAATTGTGCTGTCTCGTAATTCAATGGACGGTCCACAGGTGGCCGCTGCGATAGTCTGGCAGTGCCTCCGATGTCCCAGACCTCGCACGATGGTACGCCCGGCGGTTCTGTGGTGAGCAATCATACCGCAGACCCGCACAGCTCTCGGTCAGCCGCTGTGGGAAGTTGGCCTTGATGCCCGAGGCATTCATGCCTGACATGCCGGCGCATCCGTGGCCGTGTTTTCCGTCGACGAATCTTTTCCGTCAGTACTGCCGCGTCGCCGTCGAAACAGGTCGGATTTAACCGCAACGCTCGCATGCAACGCAAGAATAGTACCTCAAGTTGTTCTGTTTTTGTGCACGAAAAATAAGTATATTCGCGTTAGGGTCGAGGGTGGATCCCGGAGTGGCCGAGCTGCATGTCGGATCAGGTGCCGAAAAAAAGCCCCCGTCTGGGACGGGGGCGAGAAAACCTGGTTCGGCATTCGGGGTGGGGGTGCACAAAGGAGAGTCCGAACCAGGGAAAGCACCGACTAATTTGTGACTCGTAAAATACGCCTAACGATGGATTAACACTAGCCCAGAACCGGCGGTAGCCACAATACCCTACCGACGGTCGGACCTGCGATACGGACAAGCGGGAAGGCCACTGCCCGCACACGCGAAGTCGCGCGAGCAATCCTCGGGTTGTGTATTCTGCTGTGGCAATTCAGACATGGTGATGGCGCAGATATGAGCAATGATAAACCCTGGGACGGTCGGTTCACCGAGCCGACCGACGCGTTTGTGGAGGCCTTCACGGCCTCCGTGTTGTTCGATCGACGGCTGTACCGGCAGGACATCGCCGGCTCCATCGCCCATGCCAAGATGCTTGCGCATGTGGGTGTGCTTGCCGAGGCGGAGTGCGACGCTATCGTCAAGGGTCTGCTCGAGATCAAGGCCGAAATCGACGCTGGCACGTTCACCTGGAGTGTAGCGCTCGAGGACGTGCACATGAACATCGAATCGCGCCTTATCGCGCACATCGGTGAGGCCGGCAAGAAGCTGCATACCGGCCGCTCGCGCAACGATCAGGTAGCGACGGACCTGCGACTGTATCTGCGCGACGGCGTCGATACGGTCATTGCGGCAATTCTGCGGCTGCAGGAGGCGCTGCTTTTGGTCGCGGAGCGCGAAGCTGATTCGATCATGCCGGGATTCACCCATCTACAGGTGGCCCAGCCCGTCACCTTCGGTCATCACATGCTGGCATGGTTCGAAATGCTTCAGCGCGATCGCGGGCGGTTCGCGGATGGCCGCAGACGTATCAACGTCATGCCGCTCGGTGCCGCCGCCCTGGCCGGAACGAGTTATCCGATCGATCGCGCATTCACCGCGCGCGCCCTGGGGTTCGACGCGGTGGCGGAGAACTCTCTGGACGCAGTGTCGGACCGCGATTTCGCTGTGGAGTTTACGGCCGCCGCCGCGTTGCTGATGGTCCATTTGTCACGCTTCTCGGAGGAACTGATACTGTGGTCATCGAGCCAGTTCGACTTTGTCGAGTTGCCCGATGCATTCTGTACGGGCTCTTCGATTATGCCGCAGAAGAAGAACCCGGATGTACCGGAACTGGTTCGGGGCAAGAGCGGTCGCGTTAGCGGAGATCTGGTGGCCCTGCTCACCATGATCAAGGGCCAGCCACTTGCATATAATAAGGACAATCAAGAGGATAAGGAGCCGCTGTTCGATGCCCTGGACACTGTACTTGGCAGTCTCAGGGCCTACGGTGACTTGGTACCGAACTTCAGGGTCAAACGTGACAACATGCTGCGCGCTGCGCAGCATGGTTTTTCGACGGCCACTGACCTGGCGGATTATCTGGTGCGCAAGGGTGTCGCGTTCCGCGATGCGCACGAAGTCGTTGGTCGTGCGGTCCGTTATGGAATCGATAGCGGTAAAGATCTGGCCGGCATGACCCTGGAGGAACTGCAGGGATTCTCCGCGGTCATCGGGGCGGATGTTTTTGACATATTGACGGTGACCGGATCGGTGGCCGCCAGAAATCATTTTGGTGCGACGGCTCCGGCACAGGTGCGCCAGGCGATTGCCCGCGCCCGCGAGCGACTTGAGTCTGCGGCCAGGAAATAGATTTGCCGGTGTCGTGCTCGCCGAGCACGCATGCTGATAGGAGACGGAAGGGATGACGCAGGGCCGACGTAAATCCGACAGACGCCTGGGGCGGGAGCGGCGTCGCGAGAGCGACCGTGCGCATACCGCGTCCTGGGGAGATCAGCGCGTCCAGTACCTGATCCGTTACGTGTTCTGGGTTTTGTACCTGCTCTACTTCAAGCTGGGCGTGCCTGTCACGCACGCGTGGCGGGGAAGGGCCCTGATGGAGGTGGTAGGCGGTGTGTATTTTGTCCTGACCGGTGCGTACCTGCTGCACGCGCGCCGCCATGTCCATTCGATTGTGCGCTGGCGTCTGGCAATGTGGACCGACCTGCTAATGGTATCGTTCGCGCTCATGATGGATCCTCATTCCGCGTCGCCTGTGTACCTCGCATACATCATGGTGATACTGGGTAACGGCATGCGCTACGGCATGAGGCTGTTTGCGGAAACGATCGTCGGCACGTTTTCACTGGTGGCAATCGTCACTGCCTTGCGCTTTTCCTCCTATCTGCACGCGTTTTCGACAGTAACCGTGTTCTTTCTGGCGTTTTTTGTCATCATCATCTTGTACGCCTATTCGCTTACGGCCAGATTGGAAAAGACCCGTCTGCTGCTTAAGTCCGAAGGCAGCCTGGACCTGCTTACCGGCCTGCTCAACCGGCGCGGCCTGCAAGAGCGGGCCGACACCCTGTTCCAGTCGCTCAGCAACAGTGGCAGTCAGGTAGCGGTTTTGTTTGCGGATATGGACCGGTTCAAATCGATCAACGATGCCCTGGGCCACCATACGGGCGACCGCGTCCTGAAGGAAATTGGTGCGATTATTGGTGCGGCTGTGCGCGATTCTGATGTCGCCGCGCGCTTCGGCGGTGATGAGTTCGTGATCCTGATGCCTGACACCGATGTTGAAAGGGCGGAACTTGTCGCGCGGCGCCTGCAGGAAGCTGTGGCGCGATGGTCGCACGAGGACAATATCTCCCTTAGCATGTCTGTCGGCATCGGAGTCGCGCCAGCGGATGGACTTGATCTCGAAAGCGTGTTGCAGCGTGTGGATTTTGCCATGTACCAGGGAAAACAGGCGGACGGTCGCGGCGGAATCCGCGGCGCCGGTCAGCTGCCGGATCCGGCATGAGCTTGGAGATTGGCGATTCCACGGCACCCTCGACCGCCCTCGACCAGCTGGTTCAGCGCCTGCGTGATTTTGCCAGCGTGCGCGACTGGGAGCAGTTTCATTCCCCCAAGAACCTGTCAATGGCACTGATCGTCGAGGCGGCAGAGCTGGTCGAGCACTTTCAGTGGCTGACCGAACAGCAGAGTCTGAAACTTCCTGTGGACAAACTCGGGGCGGTGGAGCAGGAGCTCGCCGACATATTCATTTACCTTGTTCGCATATCCGACCGTCTGGGAGTGAATCTGATCGAAGCTGCATGGCGCAAAATCGAGATCAATGAACGCAAATATCCAGTCGACAAAGTGCGCGGCAAGGCGGGCAAGCCCAATGACTACTGACAGGACCGTTTACCCGTTTTTCTCTGGTGCCGGCCGGTGGGGGCGTGGTCGGGTGCTCCGCCCCGACGCCGTGGCGCATCCTTGAACTACAGCCACACTTACCACGCCGGTAACATTGCCGATGTGTTCAAGCATTATGTGCTCACGCTGGTGCTGGAGGCGTTGCACCGCAAAGATGCACCATTCTGCGTGGTCGACAGCCACGCCGGCGCCGGGATCTACGAGCTTGGGCGCGGAGGAGAGCACGAGCAGGGGATCGGGCAGTTGTGGCCGGAGCGTGGGGCCTGGCCGGCACTGGCCCGTTACCTTGAGATCGTTGCGCGCGTAAACCCCAGTGGCAGACTCAGATACTATCCGGGCTCACCGATGGTCATACGTGAGTTTCTGCGGGCCGGGGATAGGGCGGTCCTGCTGGAGCTGCACCCGCAGGAGTATGCAACTCTCAGGGAAACGATGCGCGATGCCAGCGGCATTGGCGTACACCACATCAACGCATGGAACGGAATCAAGGCGTTCGTACCGCCGAAGGAAAATCGCGGCCTGGTGTTGATTGACCCTCCCTACGAAAAGGCAGGCGAATCTACGGCTGTTGTCGCCGCGCTACGGCACGGCATGCGCCATTGGCGTAACGGCGTGTACCTGGCATGGTATCCGATCAAGGCGCGCCGGCCGGTAGAGTCTTTTTACCGTGCGGTGGCCACCATGAAGGCGCCCGCGCACGCGGTGGAGTTCATCACGTTGCCGCTCGACATGGAACGCCGCCTTAATGGCAGCGGACTACTGGTGATCAACCCACCCTGGCGGCTCCTGGATACATTGCGCGCCAGCCTGCCGCCGCTTGCCGCGCGTCTTGCCGGTGCCAGCGGCTCGCCGCAGGTGCGGATTGTCGATCTGGCTGCGAACTGATGCCGCATTGCCTGTATCCCCAGACATCCCGGCGTAACCGCTCGCAGGTTTGATCTCCGTCAATGTCGTGATGTCAGAAAGGTGTAATGTTAATTACTCGTCAGCAGCTGGCGAGATGGCCGGCAGATGGTTCCCACGGGGCAGGCTGGGGTGGATGCCACAGGCAACCCAAGCGCTGGGCTCGCAACAGATCCCTATCCGGGATGTCAAGTAACGAGCTTCTAGTCCCGTGGATCTGCCGGCTTATCCTTATGGTCCGCGGTGCCGGGGTTTTTCCTTGGGCAACGGACCGGTTAGCAAGGCCAGATCATGCCTGATCGTGGTGAGTGTAACCACCGGTCCTCGGCCAATCCCTTCGCAGCGTCGTGCCTCCGCCTTCCATGCGGCCGGTCGTACAAGTTCCGGCCACCACGGATAGGTTCGGCACTGCAGTGGGCGTACCGCATACACGCGGCATCCGCGGTTGTCCAGGAGGAATGGACAGCGGCCGTTGACGCCGAGGCGAATTCCCTCGGTCTGATCATCCACCGGTACGACGTAACGGCGCCGGAACCAGCGCTTCGAAACACCGAGATAAGCCCTTATCGCTTCCTGTTCCTCACGTCCGATCTCGACGTAGTGGTCAGCGCCGCCAATGCAGCAGGCGCCGCAACCGGTGCACTGAAACCGCAAACCGGCAATCTTTCCTTTCAGGTTTGTGAACATTTCGCGCGAAAACCCCCCGTGATATTCTTCGTGGGCGCGCCCATATCGCTGGCTTGTTATGGCGATGCAGCCACGAGAGCTACTTGATGCGCCACAGCGCCGCCAGCGGCGAAACCGGGCCGCTGGTTGCCGGAACTGGGAGCTGAACGCGCCGGATATGGTCGAGCGCACCGGACACACGGTCGAACGCACCGTACAGGAAGCGGAACAGGCGCATGCGCGCTGGATCCGATTCGAAGTGGGCACAGTGCCAGAAAGCGCCGCGGCCTTGCTCGAGATAATAACTGAGCTGACCGCGCGCGGCCAGGCGCTCGCGGAACAGTCCGCTCATGAACAGCGAATACTCGCCAATGTGACGCACTATCAGCGCCTCGCGCGGCCGGTTAACCGGCGCATTGTCCCATCCTTGGGTGCGCCGCCACTCGGTGAGCATGCCAGTGATGCTGGTTACCGGCTCGCCGTTGGCATTCTGGATGATATCGAGCGCGCGGATTTGGGCAAAACGGGTCAACACATCGCTTACATAGTCGACGGCAGCCGGTTCCCCGACACCGTGAACCCCGAAACCGTGTTGGACCTGGCGGTGGAAAAACTGATAAAGACCCGGGACTAGCATCGACAAACCCCCTGCCCGTTAACGCGGGCGCTGTCTGTCAGTAATGACTCTTCAAAGAAATTATAGAACAACGCGGGGAAACCGGTTGTTGCGCGCGGGAAGGAAATGCCGGCTTCTCCGGCCGCCCGCGGGGTTATTGTATGTCCTCTGCCCATGACGCCCTAGGTTCCTGCTTCCGCGGTTGTTTCCGGCTCTGCCGCTACCGCCATATGACGACCTGTGCCGGGCGGCCCTTTGCCGGATCGGCGACCCGGTCTCGGTATTCCATGCCAGGGGAAAGCTGCAACCCCCCGAACAGGCAGCGTGCATTCGTTGCGTCGCCGTCGGCAGTTGCGGCCTCAGCTACCGGAACCGGCCGCGCTGCGCACGCAGTGCACCTGGAGTATTCGATGCAAGAATCATGCGCATGTCCGAGACTGGGTCGGGGAAAGGCCCCGCACTGGAACGGCAAAATCCGTCAATCCGTGCCGGATGTCCTTTATTGCCTGCGGCAACGCAACTTTGCATTGCTGCCGGCAACGGCGCCGGGTCTGGTTGCCGGCTGGGCAACGCTTTGAGATAGAGCGCACAGACCGGTATGATGCTGGGGGAGCGTCCGGCAGCATTGTCAGCGCCGCGGTGACAGGCGAAGATGCAGGTGGTTGCTGTACTGCCACGGTTGCCGGGGCCGGAGGGCGCCTGTTCCGCTGGCGCTGCGGGCATCCCGGGTTGGTCCTGCAGGGAGATGCATCTCTTCCCCGCCCACACGAAAACTGACAGGCAGACTTCTAGGACGCGGATGATAATAGGCAATGCGCGGTTCGGCGCTACGCGCTCTGGGCAACGCGCGTCGCTAGGTCAGCCCGGCGAGACGACCGTTGTCTGGTGTGGGCATTATCAGGGAGCGCGTTTTGAGCGCGACACATCAATCATCGAATTCAGGATAAATGCATGGTTGTCATCGGAACGCCACTCTCTCGCAGTGCTACCCGCATCCTGCTGCTCGGCAGCGGCGAGCTCGGCAAGGAAATCACCATCGCCGCCCAGCGTCTGGGTGTTGAAGTCGTCGCAGTAGATCGCTATCCCAACGCACCGGCTCACCAGGTCGCGCATCGGGCACATGTGATAGACATGACTGACGGTTCTGCCCTGCGCAGGTTAGTGGAGCAGGAGCGGCCGCAGCTTATTGTGCCCGAAATCGAGGCCATCGCGACCGGGGCGCTGCTAGAGATCGAGGCGGCCGGGCTCGCGGAGGTGATACCTACGGCGCGCGCCGCGCACCTGACCATGAATCGCGAGGGCATACGCCAATTGGCCAGTGAGGAATTGGGGCTGCCGACCTCCCGCTATGCATTTGCCTCAAGCCTGGAAGAACTGACGGTTGAGATCGGCCAGGGCATCGGCTACCCGTGCGTGGTCAAACCGGTGATGTCGTCGTCCGGCAAAGGGCAGTCGCGCGTTGATGGTCCTGAACAGGTTGTGGCGGCGTGGGACTATGCCGGCAGCGGTGCGCGCGTCCGCAACACCCGCGTTATCGTTGAATCGTTGGTTGAGTTCGAATACGAGATTACCCTCCTGACGGTGCGTGCCCTGAATGGTGACGGCTCGATCGAGACGCATTTCTGCGATCCCATCGGGCACCTGCAGGTGCACGGAGATTATGTCGAGAGCTGGCAGCCGCATCCGATGAGTGAGCGCGCCCTGGCCAAGTCCAAGGATATTGCCGAGCGTGTTACCGCCGCGCTCGGCGGGCGTGGCATATTCGGAGTTGAGCTGTTCGTCAAGGGCGACGAAGTGTGGTTCTCCGAGGTAAGTCCACGTCCGCATGATACGGGCATGGTGACGATGATCACCCAGGCGCAGAACGAGTTCGCCTTGCATGTGCGTGCGATTCTCGGGCTTCCAGTGGGAACACGCATGCGACGTGCTGGCGCGAGCGCTGTGATCTACGGTGGAGTCTCAGGCGAGGGTGTGGTGTTCGAAGGAGTCGACGAAGCGCTGCGCATCCCAGAATCCAATCTGCGTCTGTTCGGTAAACCGCTTTCCTACGAGCGTCGTCGCATGGGGGTAGCCCTGGCTGCTGCCGACAATGTTGACGTTGCGCGCCGACGTGCCAAAGAATGCGCGGCCAAGGTCCGGCCGCGTGCGCTGTGAGATCCGACCTCAGTTGAAGTAGCCGATACCGACACCGAACTGGACGGTTGGCGCGGTACGTACG
>DAHXOO010000028.1:0-292 GCA_027364845.1 Pseudomonadota bacterium
CCCGGGTGGCGAACTCATGGCACGCTTCTGGCGTTGCGGCGACACGATCCTGAATCCCTTGGACGCGCGCAGTGTGGCCTGGTCACCGCTCTCCGAAATGAGGGGTGCGGCGGACGCGGACCGGCTGGCGAAGAGCCTGCTCCCCGACACCGACGGCCAGGATGCGCAGCAGTGGCAGTGCTACGCGCAGGGGCTGACCAGCGCGGTCCTGCAACGGCTCACCGAGCGCAGGGGAGTCGCGAGGAATGCCGATCTCACGCACCTCCTGACGGTCGCACGCGCCGACGACCTC
>DAHXOO010000028.1:302-30479 GCA_027364845.1 Pseudomonadota bacterium
CTATCGGTTTCTGCCGCCCGGCGCCGGGGCGGACGCCTGGAGTCTGCGCCGCTGGGTCGAGGGCGGCAGCGGATAGCTCTGGATTCCGGTGCGCGCCGATTTGAGTACGGCGCTGCGCCCGCTCGTGGCGGCGTGGATCGGAGAATTAGTAAATGCCGCGCTCGCCCTGCCGCCCGATCGCGACCGGCGGCTCTGGCTGCTGTTGGACGAGCTGGCCGCCCTCGGGCGCGTCCAGTCGCTGTCGGATGCGCTCACCCAGGGACGGAAATTCGGGCTGTGCGCGGTTGCCGGTCTGCAGACGGTCGCGCAGTTGCGCGGGGCGTATGGAATGCAGGGCGCACAGACGCTGTTAAGCTGCTTCTCTTCCCAGTTGATCCTGCGCGCCACGGATCCGGAAACTGCGGACTGGGGCAGCCGTCTGCTCGGCGATCAGCAGTTGTCGCGTCGGGTAAAGAGTGAAGGTTCCGGTGCCGGCGGGTCGCATTCCGGAGAAAGCGAGCAGATCAGCATCGAACGGGTGGTGCTGCCGTCGGAGATCGCGGGTCTTGGCGATCGGCGGGGATTTCTGAGACTCGCGGGCGATTTCCCGATCGCCCGGGTCGAGATCCCGATCCCGCCCACGCGGGTGGAGGTTTGCCGGCCGTTTGTTGCGGCGACGGCCACAAGCGTGGCGCCGGAGCCTGCGGCACCGCCGGCGGTCGTGTCGGGCGCGGGCGCTGATCTGGTTCAGCGGATGAGGTCGTGAGGGATTGGGTCAGGCCTGTGGTGCAATTACGGAGACGAGCGCCTACCCTAGCCTTCCCACCAGATCTTCCGCCCGTAGGTGCGTGTATCGCTTCAGCATCTGCAATGTTTTGTGCCCGGTGATGGCCGCAACTTCCATGGGGTTCAGTCCCTTCTCAAAGAGCCTGCTGGTCGCCTCGTGGCGTAGATCATGGAAGGTCAGCCCTTCAACGCCAGCGGAAGCGCAGACCCGCTCGAATGCCTGGCTTATCGAATCCGGTTTCATGCTCCACACTTTGCCATCGATGCGACGGGGCAGCCCGTCCAAGGCCACCAGTGCCCGGCTTGAAAGGGGCACTCGCCGGGACGTACCGTTCTTAGTCTCGGGGAGCAGTAGCACGCGGGCCTTGCGGTCCAAGTTTTCCCATTGCATCGCCGAGATCTCACCCCGGCGCATCGCGGTTTCGATCGCCCACGTGATGATAAGACCGATTTCGCCGCCGTAGGTCTTCGCCGTGGCCAAGAGCCGGGCTTCCTCGTCGTCCACAAGCCGGCGGGTACGAGGCTGGCCCGGTCGCGGCAAACGTATATTTTCGACCGGGTTGATGAGCGATCCCATTCCCCATTCCTTCTTTGCGATATCGAACAAATGGGAAAACAGCGCGAGCTTGCGTCGCACAGTCGCGGGAGACGATCCCCGCCGGATCTCAGCGTCGCGCCAAGCCGCTAGGTCCTTGCCCTGAATTGAAGCGAGCGATCGACGCGCCAACCGGCTCTCTTTCCATGCGTTCAGCTTATAGATCTCGTCGTAGGCACTTTTCTTGTGGGGCGTGACCTCCCGACGGTACCGCTCCAGTGCTTCGGTAAGCGTTGTGTTCTCGGACTCGGATCGCGAGACATACACCCCGCGCTTCATCTCGGATTCGAGCGTTACGGCCCACGTCTCCGCCTCGCCCTTTGTGTTGAAGGTACAGACCTGCGCCGGATATCCGCGTCTGCGCACCTGCACCTGCCATACGCGCTTTCCGCCCCGCCCGGGCCGCTGCAAAAATGTCGCCATTGGCCTCCTCCGTGAAAACCAGGGTAAGTTTATCTCAAGTTCGGCGGCAGTGCAGCAGGAGTGCAGCAAAAGGTAAGGGAGGGATCAGGAGACAATGTGTAACTGATTGATTTATTGGTGGCTATGGGTGGACTCGAACCACCGACCTCAGCATTATGAGTGCCGCGCTCTAACCAGCTGAGCTACATAGCCAAAAAAGGGCCGCATAAGATACAAGATTCAACGCATGTGACACAAGAGGGGTATGGCAAAATCACGACCCTCAGCGTCGCACTGCGTGTCCCATCAAACATTAAACCGGAAATGCATGACGTCCCCATCGTGTACAACGTAATCCTTGCCTTCCAGACGGGAGCGTCCAGCTTCCTTTGCCCCGTGCTCGCCATGGTGGCGGATATAATCTTCGTACGCCACCACCTCCGCGCGGATAAATCCTCGTTCGAAGTCTGAGTGGATGACCCCTGCGGCCTGGGGTGCCGTCGCACCTACGGGCACTGTCCAGGCACGCACCTCCTTCGGGCCCGCCGTAAAATACGTCTGCAACCCAAGCAGAGTGTACGCAGCCCGAATGACTCGGTTCAGACCGGGCTCATCGAGCCCCATTTCCTTAAGGAACTCGCGTTTCTCATCAGCACTCATTCCCGCCAGTTCCGCCTCGATCGCGGCACAGATTGGAACCACAACAGAACCTTCGTCGCGCGCGCGCTGTTCGACCGCCTCCAGCAGGGGATTACCCATAAATCCGTCCTCAGAGACGTTGGCAATATACATCAAGGGCTTGTGAGTGAGCAGGCACAGGGGCTTGAGCAGCTTCTGCTCCGTGTCGCCCAGTTTCATGGACCGTACCGGTGCACCACCATTCAAGTGCGCGTGCACCTGCACAAGCAGTTCGCGCAGACGAATCTCATCCTTGTTGCCACTCTTGGCTCCCTTCTCGGCGCGCGTTTGCGCCTTCTCTACCGTTTCAAGATCTGCGAGCGCAAGTTCTGTATTAATGACCTCAACGTCTGCCAAGGGATCGATATGACCGCGTACGTGCACAATGTTCTCGTCTTCAAAACAGCGCACTACATGCGCCACCGCGTCGACTTCGCGAATATGCGCGAGAAACTTGTTGCCAAGGCCTTCACCCTTGGATGCGCCGGCCACGAGACCGGCAATGTCGACGAACTCAATGGTCGCAGGCAAAATCTTTTCAGGATTAGCGATACCCGCAAGCAACGCCAGACGCGGGTCCGGCACTTCGACAATGCCTATGTTCGGGTCGATAGTGCAGAAGGGGTAGTTCTCGGCCTGAATGCCGGCCTGGGTGAGCGCATTGAACAATGTGGACTTGCCGACGTTCGGCAATCCAACTATACCGCATTTTATTCCCATGCTGAGCCTACCTAGCGCGTGTGCGTGTGCAGGGCATTCATCACCTTCTGCACGTGACCATGCACGATGTCCTCGATATGTCCCAGAGCGTCGCGGATCGCGGTGTCTATCAATTCCCGCTCGGCGACCGGCGCCCTGCGGAGAACATACGATACGACCTGCGCGCTGCTCGCGGGCCGCCCTATGCCAATGCGCAAGCGCAGAAATTCCCGCTCCCCCAGCTTCTCGGCAATATCGGCCACGCCATTATGCCCACCGGCGCCCCCGCCCCGCTTCAAGCGCACCGTTCCCGGGGGCAGATCCAACTCATCGTGGGCGATGAGTATTTCCTCGACCGGAATCTTGTAGTAATGCGCCAGCCGCGAAACCGCTTCTCCGCTATGGTTCATGAAAGTATCCGGCTCAAGCAGCCAGATCTCGCGACCACCAATGGCGAGCCGCGCAGCACGCCCGGAGAATCGCCCCTCCGGACGCAGACTGCCGCCGAGCTCACCCAGCAGGGCATCGACAAACCGGAAGCCCGCATTGTGACGGGTACCGGCGTATTCCGCGCCCGGATTGCCGAGACCTGCGATGAGGGATACCCCGTGCACCATCGGCGCACCCTGCCTGGCACAGCCCGCCGCCGGCCGGCGTTACTTGGATTCCTTCTTGCCCGCCTCGACGGCCGGCGGCGCCGCCACCGCAGCAGCCGCGCTTTCAGCCTGAGCGGCAGCCGCAGCTGCAGCCTCGGCCTCCGCCTCGACGGCCGCGCGCACCACTGTGATCGTGGCCACCGCCAGGTTAGCACCACCGTGTGTCAGGCTGGTGATCGCGACCCCTTCCGGCAATGGAACATCGGTGAGGTGGACGGACTGACCCAGGTTGAGGTTCGACAGGTCGACCGTCAGGTATTCCGGTAGCTGGTGCGGCAAACAGGTTACGTCCACCTCGGCCATAAGATGGGCGACAATACCCCCCTGCAATTTGACGCCGGGTGCGATGTCCTGGTTGATAAAGTGCAGCGGAACGTGCATATGCAGCTTCTCGGTCGCACTGATGCGCTGCAGATCCATGTGCTGAATACGCGGCTTGAAAGGATGCATCTGGATGTCGCGCAGCACAGCCTGTTCCTTTTCACCACGAACATTCACAGTCAGGATGGATGTGTAGAATGATTCGTTCTGCACCTGATGGAACAGTGAATCGTGATCGAGCGCAAGCATCGCTGGTTCCTTGCTGGCACCGTACATGACTGCGGGAATCTTGCCGACCTTGCGAAGGCGGCGGCTCGCACCCGTACCTTTCGCATCACGCGGCTCTGCGTTCAGTTCAAATTTTGCCATTGGTCTTTCTCCAGTATTTATCACACATTTCGCCTCTCCCGCGACCAGGCTTGGCGAACCTAAATGATTCCAGGTTGGACGCGGTATCTGCTGTTCAGACACCGCTCTTGCCCGGACCCGGAACTACAACTAATGCTGCCCGCGCCCATACATCGACGCGACGTCAAGTTCTTGATGCCCGACGATCCTGTTCATGCATACACATACCAGGCCTGTTCCGTCCTGCGTTTCGCTAATCCATAAACAGCGAACTGACCGAATCGTCGTTGGCGATGCGGCGCATTGTCTCAGCCAGGATCTCGGAGACGGTGAGCTGGCGGATGCGGCGGCAGGCCTTGGCCTCCGGACGCAGCGGTATGGTGTCCGTCACGACCAGCTCGTCGAGCTTCGATTTCTCGATACGTTCTACCGCCGGACCTGACAGCACCGCGTGCGTACAGTAGGCGACAACCTTCAGCGCGCCGTGATCCTTGAGCGCCGCAGCCGCTTCGCACAGCGTGTTGGCGGTGTCGACAAGGTCGTCCATCAGGACGCAGGTATGTCCCTCGACCTCACCGATGATATTCATCACCTTGGCCTCATTGGGGCGCGGCCGGCGTTTGTCGATGATGGCGAGGCCCGCCTCCAGGTGCTTGGCCAACGCACGGGCACGCACCACGCCTCCGACATCTGGCGAGACAACCAACAGGTCCTGGTACTTGTTGCGCCAGATGTCGCCCAGCAACACCGGGGCAGCATAAATATTGTCCGTCGGGATGTCGAAAAATCCCTGGATCTGATCGGCATGCAGGTCCATCGTCAGCACGCGACTGGCGCCAGCAATAGTGATCATATCCGCGACAACTTTTGCGGTGATCGCAACACGCGCCGTGCGCGGTCGTCGGTCCTGACGGGCGTATCCGTAATAGGGGATAACGGCGGTGACGCGCCGCGCCGACGCGCGCTTTATCGCGTCGATCATCACCAGGAGCTCCATCAGATTGTCGTTGCTCGGCGCACACGTCGGTTGGAGCAAGAAAACGTCGCGGCCGCGCACGTTTTCCATGATCTCTACCAGCGTCTCGCCGTCGCTGAAGCGGCCGACGTGCGCCTTGCCCAGCGGGATACCAAGGTGGTGAACCACCCGCTCTGCCAGCGCCGGGTTGGCGTTCCCGGTGAATACTACCATGTAGTCTAGCGACACTTGCCTCTCCGCTGATACCTCGTCCCGTGGATCCGCATGCAGCTGTCTAAAAGGTACGGCGAGCATGCGTGGCGTGATTAATAACGCCGCGCTGGAACCCGCTTCGGGCATCGTAACCCGCCACCTGCATGGACTGCCATGTCGAACCTCATCCATGGCGCCCGGCCGGCACTCCGAGTCATCACCTCCGGAAATTGGCTGGGGTGCCAGGATTCGAACCTGGGAATGCCGGAATCAAAATCCGGTGCCTTACCGCTTGGCGACACCCCAAATCAAACGTCGCCGTACCGCCGGCGAATCGGGTGAACATTCATACCGCGCGCAACAAAACCTTTAGCGTAATCCCGCGGACAACGGTCAACGATGTCCTTGGCCTGGACCGGGCCTGTCGTCACCAGATAAACGCAGGACCCAGAACCCGTCATGCGCGCATCCCCGAAATTACCAAGCCAATTCAGTACCTTATCAACCTGAGGGTAAAGCCGACGCACTATCGTCTCAAGGTCGTTGTACACATGACCGGCGTGAAAACCGCGTATTGTGATAGTCTGGGTGTAGTGTGTCAATCGCGCCGCCACGTCGCGATCAAGTTCGGCGAATATTGCCGCAGTAGACACATGCACGGGAGGGGCAAGGATCACGTACCACGGCTCCGGCAGGTTGATGGGCGTGAGTACTTCGCCAATACCTTCGCCCCAAGCGGCATACCCCTGGACGAACACTGGCACATCCGCTCCGAGCTGCAGGGCAAGCGCTGCCAGTTCGACCAGCGGCAATCCAAGATTCCACAGGTGGTTGAGCGCCAGCAGGGTCGTAGCTGCGTCGGAACTTCCCCCGCCAAGGCCAGCCCCCTGCGGGATGCGCTTGACGACATGGATGAGCACGCCGCGCTTGACCCCTGCGGCGTTCTGCAGACAGCGCGCGGCACGCACACACAGATCCATTTCCTCAGCCACCCCCGGGGTTGCGGTGACGCGGCTGACGCGCCGGTCCGCAGTCACTTCAAACGCAAGCTCATCGGCGTAGTCAAGAAACTGGAACACAGTCTGCAACGTATGGTACCCGTCCGGACGACGACCGGTTATATGCAGAAACAGATTAAGCTTTGCCGGTGCCGACCAGATTTCAAGATTCGAGGGGAGCATGGTGCCTTTACGGCGGCGTCATCTCAAATAGGCCCAACGCTCGATCACCAACCGGGCCTCCACCGGGCCGAGCCTTTCGCCGGGTGGGTGCGCACCCGTGGTACGGGTTGCGTTCGCCGGAGCCGGCCGCATCAATTCGATGTCGCGCGGAAGAATGTAGCGACCATAGCGCGCATAGGCAAGAAACCTGATGGTCCAGCCCAGCTGCTGAAGGTATTGCAGTTGCCCGGCACCATCCAGATTCTGCTCATGCGGTATTCCCGGCACGGGCAGGCCGCGGATCCAGTAGGTCAGGCCATCGAGCGGCACGTGCCAGCCGGTCGTTTCGAACAGAAGCACCTCGGCGTTCGCGGCGCGATAGACGTGCCGGTGGGCATCCTCAAGGCGCGCACCACCGGGCCCCTGCTGCAGCTGCACCAACCCGTGGCCCAGTGGTCCACTGAGATGGATGGTGTAGCGGCTGTCGTCCCTGACCCAGCGCAGCGATACTTCGCCGCCATGATGGGCCGTACGCAACGCAAGGCGACCGCGAACGTCCCAGGTGCCGAGTGGAGCAAGCTTCGCAACGCGGGCGCGCCATGCGAGCGCCGGATTGGCCACCGGAGCCGGCGACGGCGCGGTGGCGCAGCCGCCCAGCAAAAACGCGACGACTGCGAGGGTCCATACCCTCACGGCTTGAATTTCTTGATGACGCCCAGCAGCTTATGGTTGTCAGGTGCCACCTTCAGCGCACGGTTCCAAACCGACTCGGCCTCGGTCGTCTGGCCCATGGCCCATAGCACTTCCCCGAGATGGGCGGAAATTTCGGGATCCTGGCGCTTTTGCAGAGCTGCGCGTAGATACTTCACCGCCTCGGCGTCGTGGCCAAGCCGATACTCCACCCAGCCCATGCTGTCCATGATATAGGGATCACCGGGCCGCAATGCCAGCGCCTTCTGAACCAGCGCCAGCGCTTCCTGGAAGCGATTGGTACGGTCTGCGAGTGTATATCCCAACGCATTCAAAGCATCGGCATTGGTCGGATCTTCCTTCAGGATCTTGCGCAGATCCGCCTCGTGCAGATCGAGCTCGTTCAGCTTGATCTCTATGAGCGCGCGCGCATAGAGCAGATCGATATTGTCGGGCTGACTTTCGAGAGCCGCGGTGAGGACCTTGTCCGCCTGCCCGTACCGCTTCGCATGACGCAGTATCTGCCCTTCGATCAGGGCAATCTGGACCTGTTGTTCGACCGATTCAGGATGCAGCTGGCGCAGGTGCGCCAGCGCGTCGTCGGGATTACCTTCTTCGGACATCACCACGCCCAGCCGCATCTGCGCCTCGAAGTAGCTGTTTCCAGCTGGAACCTGGCGATACCAGCGAGCAGCCTCCTTGTACTGCTTGCGCTGCTCCGCTATTTCACCAAGATAAACGCGGGCCTGATTGTTGTCGGGCTGCAACGTGAGTTCATGCTCGAGATACTTGCGGGCCAACTCCGCATTATCGGTCTGCAAAGCAAGCAACCCCACTGCGTATACGGCATCCGGGTCATTCGGATTCTCGGCGGCGACGCGTTTGAATTGGTTCAGTGCCTTGTTCCATTGCTTGAGGTGGACCAGATACCGCGCGAAGTTGATCCTGAATCTGGTCGCATGAGGATAGGAATGCAGGAACTTGTGACTGAAGGCCAGAACTTTCTGCGGATCCTTCTGCAGGGCAAGGATGCGCATCTTGAACACGGCAGCTTGCTCCCAGCTTGGCCGCAATTGCAGGGCACGGTCGACGGCCTGGACTGCCACGTTCGCGTTCCCGCTGCGCGCCGCCAGGCTCGCAACGGCGAATTGCGCCTCGGGCAGCTTGGGGTGCAGCCGCGCGAGAGATTGCATGACGTGCAGCGCCTCGACGTGGTCGGGAACCCGATCCATCACGACCGCGATGCGCAGGTAAGCCTCGGCAAGTTGGCTGCCCGATGACAGCTGCAGGATCTTCTGGAGCTGCGCCTGAGCCTCGGGCATCCGGCCAGTGTCCATCATAACCGTCGCGAGCGCCTCGTGTGCCTCAATACTGTCCGGCCGCAGCTTCACCCACAGCCGCCCGGCTTGCTCCGCCTCATGGAGGCGATGCGCATACAGACTCACAAGGGTGGCGCGCTCGGCGATCCGCGGGTCACCCGTCTCGATTGCCGCACGCGTATATTCACTGACTGCAACATTAAGGTGGCCACGCTGACCCGCTATCTCGCCCAGAAGCAATTCGTATAGGACATCCGGCGTGAGCGCCACTTTTGGCAGGGCGGCACGTACGGGCTTCACCGGGACGATCGCCTCCGCAACAGGATGCGGTGCCACGCTTGCGCAGCCCGCCAGACCCAGGCATGCCGCGCCCAGCAGCCAAAGATAGGGGGATTTGTTCATCAGAGTCTCCGGCGATTCTCGCCTTGCCAAATCATTAACGAAGATACAACCAAGCCGATCAACGCTGCAAACATCTGTGCATGGCGCCAATTCATCCTGGCAGCAGGCAGATTTGCGTATGTAGCCGGGGTATTATATAAGAAGGCCTTGCGCCAGAAACCCGCGCTCGTACCCCATGATCAATTCCGTATTCGTACTTTTCACCGCGCTCGTCGTATTTGCGTTCGGCTATCGTTTCTTCGCTAAGTTCCTGGCAGCCCGAATTTTCCGCCTGGATGCTGATTATAATACACCGGTCCCATTGATGGCGGACAGTGGCCAGCCCGTGCCACGCGCAAGGCTTATGCTGTTTGCGCAACATATCGGCTCGCTGGGAGCGGCCATTACCATCGTCGGCACGACACTGGCTGTGGCCTGGGGCTGGATACCGGTTTTCCTGTGGGTGGTAGTCGGGAGCGTGGTCGCCGCAGGGACCTATGGCATGGGCAGTCTGTGGCTGGCCACAAGGCACCGCGACGCGGTTCCGGCCGGCCACCAGAGCCATCATGACCTCACCGGGCGAGGCGCCGGGGCGCTGATACTGGCGCTTTTCGCCGTACTTTCAGTTCTGGTCAACGCGGTAATGGCGCTGGCGATTGCCGACGTACTCGTCGCCTACCCGGCAAGCACGATACCGTTCTGGCTGCAGGGAGCAATCGCTTTTGCTTTTGGTCTGTTCCTGCATCGGCGCGCCGGCTCCGGAATGGTGTCGGGTGCGCTGATTGCGCTTGCAGCCAGCTTCCTGGTGCTTTGGCTGTTTCACGGAGTGCCCCTCGCGCTGGTTGGTCAGTTGCAGCTTCAATCGACTGCCGACGGCGCGTTGTCGCTGAATGCGCGCATTGCATGGATAGTGTTGGTATTCGTCTTTGCCTGGCACAGCGCGCGTCAGCCACCATGGAAGCTCGCACTTCCTTACGGATTATTGAGCGCGGGGCTTCTGGGAGCGGCCCTGCTGTTCCTGTTTGCCGCGATTGTGGTCGGGCACCCGATGCTGGCGGCCCCTTCCTTTTACACGCCCAGCAAAGCTCCAGGAATGCTGCCGTGGCTGTTCGTCACGGTTACGTCCGGCGCTATCGGAGGCTGGCATGCCCTGGTCGCCGGCGGTATTAGCGCACCGCGGCTTGAGCGCGAAAACGACGCACGCTGCATCGGTTACGGGGGCGCGATTGCAGATGCGATGATCGCGTTGAGCGCAATTTTCATCGCCTCCGCCGCGTTTTCCAGCCCGCACACCTGGGAGCAGACCTATGGCAACTGGCACAATGTGGATCATCTCGGCCGGGTCCTGCAGATCTACATCAGTGGCTTCGCCGTTTTCGGCCACGCACTCGGTATGAACGGCACATTCGCCACATCGCTCGGGGCGCTGATGCTCATGTGCCTGAGCACGACAACCATCATCAGCGGGATCCGCATTCAACACCATGCACTCGAAGAAATGGTGCAGTCCAAAGCTTTGTCCAGGAAGGCAATGACCCGAATCCTCGGCATCGGCGTGATCTTGGCCGCAGCACTCGCAGCACAGGCCAGCCACAGCGACGCTTTGCGATACTGGCCGCTATTCGGGTCTGTGGGACTGATGGTCGCCGCAGCGGTCCTGGCACTGATAGCGCTGGCGCTGGCACAGCGGCATCGCCCGCTCGCGCTCGTCCTCGCGCCTTTGCTGTTCGTGCTGGGGGTTGGCGTCTGGGCGCTGGCTCTCGAGCTGGCCGAATCCTGGTCAAGGCATCAGTGGGGACTGTTCATAGTCTACCTTGTGCTGGTACTCGCGATCGCCTTGGCCCTTTGGCAGACCGGGGCCGCCCTGTACAAAGCCCTATCTGGCCGACGAGCCTGAACCGGGCTTCAGCCACGCCCGGAGGGACAATCGATCCCGGTCCGCGGTGACTTCATGGACTTTTTTGCCAGGAAGCTGGAAAATGCCGGTTTCCATGGTTTCTTTCGCCCAGAACCAGGCGGGGATTGAAAGTGCGAGGTGCTGTTGCACCGGCACCCGGTCCGCCGGGCGCCTATATTTGGATCTAGCGCCAGATCAAGTGCTTCGTCCAATCTGGAATTGTGGCTGAACCCATGCATCGCCTCGTCGCTTTCGGACTGAACCACAAGACTGCACCGCTCTCGGTCCGCGAGGAAGCTACGTTCGCGCCCGAGTACCTGCCCGAGGCGTTGCATGAGCTGACCCGCCACGGCGGGGTAAGCGAGGCAACGATCCTATCGACCTGCAACCGTACCGAGCTTTACTGCCAGCTCGAAAATGGCGACAGCAACCGCGCGCTCAATTGGTTTTGCGAATACCACAAACTCCCGGCAACGACAATCCGCTCACACTTGTATGTGCACCCAGGCAGCTCCGCAGTCAAGCACGCGTTCCGTGTCGCCTCAGGGCTTGATTCAATGGTGCTGGGTGAGCCGCAGATCCTGGGTCAGATGAAAGAGGCCTTTGCCCTGGCACACAAGGCTGGTGCCACCGGCAAGATCCTGAATCGGATGTTCCAGCAGACTTTCGCAGTAGCCAAGCAGGTGCGAACCGACACCGCGATCGGCGTCAGTGCCGTGTCCGTGGCGTATGCAGCCGTTAGCCTCGCCCGCCGCATTTTCAACCGACTTTCTGAACAGACCGTACTGTTGATCGGCGCCGGAGAAACCATTGAACTGGTCGCGCGACATCTCCGGGAACAGGGTGTGGAACACATGATCGTCGCCAACCGCACCCTCGAACGGGCACAGGCGGTCGCCGCCATTGGAAGCGGCGAGGCCATCACCCTGGCCGAAATGCCCGAGCGCCTGAGCGAGGCGGACATCGTGATTTCCTCGACCGCCAGTCAGCTGCCGATCCTTGGCAAAGGAGCGGTGGAACGCGCGCTGCGCATACGCAAGCACCGTCCTATCTTCATGGTCGACATCGCCGTGCCGCGAGATATCGAGCCGGAGGTCAGCAAGCTCGATGATGTGTATCTCTACACTGTTGATGACCTCCAACAGGTGGTGCAAGAAAATCTGCAGTCGCGTCAGGAGGCCGCCAAGGAGGCGGAGAAAATCATAGACCTGCAGGTCACCAGCTTTATGCAATGGGTCAAGTCCCTCGATTCGGTACCGACGATCCGTGCCTTGCGCGCAAACGCGGAGACAGTACGCGAAGCCGAACTTCATCGCGCGCAGCAGCGTCTTGCCCAGGGCGAAGATCCTGCGAGCATCCTGGTTCACCTCGCGCGCTCACTGACCAACAAATTCACCCATGCCCCGACCTCTGCGCTCAGGCAGGCCGACCACGAAGGCAACACCGATCTGCTGCGTGCGGCGCGCAGGCTGTTCAACCTGGGCGATGACGACTGAATCCCGCGTGATCGTCCCGATCCCCGAATGAATCCGTCGATCCAGTCAAAGCTGGAGAACCTCGACCTGAGGCTGGATGAAATCAATGCCATGCTGTCGGATCCCGAGGTAATCGCCAATCAAAACCGATTCCGTGCACTGGCCATGGAATATGCGGAAATACTTCCAGTGGTAAAACTCTATCGGGAGTATCGCTCGGCCCAGGCTGACCTGGAGGAAGCGCGCGCGCTGCGCCAGGACAGGGATAGCGGCATGAGGACCATGGCCGAGGAGGAGAGCGCGCGGCTGGTCGCCGTTTCCACGGGCCTCGAGCAGCAGCTGCAGAAGCAGCTTCTGCCCAAAGACCCAAATGACAGCCGTAACGTCTTCCTCGAGATACGCGCCGGAACCGGGGGAGACGAGGCAGCGTTGTTCGCCGGCGACCTGTTCCGCATGTACGGCGCCTACGCGGTGCGCCATGGATGGGGTGTGGAGACAGTGAGTTCCAACCCCGGAGAACATGGAGGCTACAAGGAGATCATTGCGCGCGTGACCGGACAGGGAGCCTACTCACGTCTGAAATTTGAGTCTGGCGGGCACCGCGTGCAGCGCGTCCCGGCCACCGAAGCCCAGGGCCGCATTCATACCTCAGCTTGCACGGTAGCGATCCTGCCGGAACCGGACGAGGTCGAGAGCGTAAAACTTAATCCCGCGGAACTGAAGATTGATACCTATCGTGCATCCGGCGCCGGTGGCCAGCACGTCAATAAGACCGATTCCGCCATCCGCATTACCCACCTGCCCAGTGGCATCGTTGTCGAGTGTCAGGATGAACGCTCGCAGCACAAGAATCGCGCACGTGCTATGGCCATACTCAACGCACGTCTGCTGGACGCTGAAAGGCGCAAGCAGCGGGAACAGGAGGCCGCCACACGCAGAAGCCTGATCGGCAGCGGAGACCGCTCGGAACGCATTCGCACCTATAACTTCGCGCAGGGCCGCGTGACTGATCATCGCATCAATCTGAGTCTCTACAAGCTCGATCAGGTCCTCAATGGCGATCTGGACGACCTCATCGACCCTCTTATCGCCGAAGACCAGGCCGAGTCACTCGCGGCCCTTGGCAACTGAGCAGCCTTGGAAATACCCCTGAGTCAATACCTGATCCGCGCCAGCACCAAGCTGGCGCAGCTGTCACCCTCGGCGCACGCGGACGTCGAGGCGCTTGCCATGCACGTCTGTGGTCTGGATCGGGCGGGGCTGATCACCCGCGGCCTGTATGCGCTGACTCCGGAGCAGGTACAGCGGCTTGACACGCTCCTGCGGCGACGCGCATCGGGGGAGCCGATCGCGTATCTCACGGGCCAACGCGAGTTCTGGTCGCTGGACTTGAAAGTCACGCCCCAGACCCTGATACCGCGTCCGGAAACCGAACTTTTGGTGGAGCTGGCGCTGGCCCGTATTCCGGACCAAGCCGCCTGGAATATTGCAGACCTCGGTACCGGCAGCGGTGCGGTCGCGCTGGCACTAGCCTGCGAACGGCCACGCTGCCGGCTGGTCGCTACCGATGTGTCGAACACCGCCCTCGCCGTAGCCCGCGAGAATGCCCGCCGTCACGGACTCGACCGGGTGATATTCCGGGAAGGGAGCTGGTTCACGGCGCTCTCCGGCGAGCGCTTCGAACTGCTCGTATGCAACCCGCCCTACGTACGCGAAGACGACCCGCATCTCGACGCGGGCGATGTTCGTTTCGAGCCCGATCTCGCGCTTCGCGCCGGACCCGACGGGCTCGATGCGATCCGCAAGGTCGCGGCAGGCGCACAGAAGCACCTTGAGCCTGGCGCGTGGCTGCTGCTTGAGCATGGCTACGATCAGGCGCAGGCAGTGAGGGAAATCCTGATCCGGGATGGATATCGCGACTGCACGTCCTACCGAGACTTGGCTGGACACGTCCGCGTCAGCGCCGGCCAGCGGGCACGAGGCGGCTGATGCCGGTTAGCGGCTGCGCGCGGGGAAAATATTGAGCTCATTGAGTTTGCCGCAATCGTCGAAGAAGAAGCCCCTCCCGACTGTAGTAGAAGTTCTGGTTGTCCGCAGCGGCCTCGGGCGAACCGTATATTTGCACTACATGCCTGTAAGTCATTCCGAAAGGGGCCCCACGTTCGGTGGCGTACGACGTCCTGACATTACCCTTGAGATCGACCGCCATTAAAGCATTGTGGGTGGTACGGAAATTCAGCTGCCGAGGGGACTGAAAGCCGGTATACAAACGTGAAGCGGTGAAGGCCTTCCATCGGCTTTCCCGGGACTTGGGTAGCGTCATGGCACTTCGGCAGCCCACGCCTTCGCGGACAACGTGGCTCGGAACGCCTGACCGGCTGTCGCTGCCGCCAAGCCAACCATGCCGAGAACGAGGCGCTGCAAGAAAAACAGCGGATCTTTTGCATGGCTGCCTCATCCGGCGCGAAGCGAAACCCGTCCCCGTTAGCAGTCTTCTCGTGCGCATACCGGCGTATTTGATGAAGGATCGGGGCGACAACTCCACTGTGCTACCGCTGACGGTCTGAATGGGTCACTCTTTTCGGTCGCGGACTGGTAGAATCCCACTATGGACGACAGTCAACTGCTACGCTACAGCCGCCATATCCTGCTGCCGCAAATTGGTTACGAGGGACAACAGAAGTTGCTTGGCTCGCGCGTATTGATCATCGGCTTGGGCGGACTGGGCTCACCGGTCGCTCTGTACCTTGCCGCGAGCGGTGTTGGGGAGCTTGTCATCGCAGACTACGATCTGGTGGAACTATCGAACCTGCAACGCCAGATCGTGCATACGACAGCCACCATCGGGCAGGAGAAGGTCCGTTCCGCCCGTCAGGCCCTTGTTGCCCTCAACTCGGACGTCGACGTCACTACCATCGGTTCACGGCTCGATCCGGAAACCCTCGACAGAGAAGTGCATCTGGCGGACGTCTGCGTCGACGCCAGCGACAACTTTGCCACACGCTTCGCGCTCAATCGCGCCTGTATCAGGCACAAGAAGCCGCTGATCTCGGGCGCGGTGATTCGCATGGAGGGGCAGGTCGCGGTATTCCGGTCGGATCGCCCTGACAGCCCGTGCTATCGCTGCCTGTACAAGGACATGGACGAGCTTGGCGAAACCTGCTCCGAGGCCGGGGTGCTCGCACCTGTGCCGGGGATCATCGGCAGCATCCAGGCGACGGAGACGCTCAAGGTGCTGCTCGATATCGGTGAATCGCTGGCGGGTCGCCTGCTGCTTCTGGATGCCCTGACCATGGAGTGGCGCAGCGTCCGACTACACAAGGATCCGGCGTGCCCCGAGTGCAGCTGATTCTGGGTACAGAGCGCGGCGCGCTGAGGTAGAAGTGGACACTGGACGCACTTAGCGCCCTGAACAGAGCACCGCCGTGATCCCGGGCTCCGTCACGTTGGCTCGCGGTGGGGCCGTCTTCATTGGCCACAGTGGCCGAATGAAAGGCGAATCGCGCCGGCCGCGATGCGAAATCACCTGCGGCCGGGACCGGGGCAATCCCTGAGGCCGCCGTTGCCCATAGGCACTGCACAATCGCCTAATCCGTGGTTCTCGGCGTTTTGCTGAATTCCCCATTGCACAGCAGCTGCCAGCGCTGCTCCCATCCCTCCACCGGCGACATCCGAAAACCGCTGCGGACGAACTGAGCGATATGTCCCTCTACGACAGCTAGCAGCAGGCGCGCGGAATCGGCAGCTGCGAACGATACGCCTGCCGGATCAGCTTCGCGCAAGACCTGCCGCAGCTGGGTCTCAAGGCGATCGTAGATCTGAGACACACGTTGACGAAGGCGCGCGGTTTCACCCACGAGTACATCACCCTGCATCAGCCGGGCAAGACCCGGATTCTTGTCGGCAAACCCGAGGACCAGCAACATGATCTTCTGTACACGCATTTCGGTCTGCGACTCTTCAAGCAGTATCTTGTTCACGCGCGTGAACACCGACTCCTCGATAAATTCGATGAGCGCCTCGAACATCTTGGCTTTGCTCGGGAAGTGGCGGTACAGTGCCGCCTCGGAGACCCCGACGCTGCGTGCCAGAGCGGCGGTGGTAATATGTTCGCCCTGCAGTTCTACCAGCATGCGCACCAGAGATTGCAGGATATCCTGGCGCCGTTCACCACTTCGGGCTCTGGCCATATTTTTAGAGACTCCCTTGCTCGCATGTCAGCGGGTCGTCGCTGCGCGCGGCCGCGGGCTCCAGCCCGCGGGTACCGACAAAGCGCTTTACATGCGCGCCCCCACCACCGCTTCCGCTCGGGCTATGGTTCCGGCAGCGTTCAATTCAACCCGATACCTGCCCCAGCAGCCAATGCGGCCGGCACAGCAGCCGGAGCCTTCCATGATAACTTCCTCGAACGCTACCGCACACAGCAATTCGCCGGGTCGCTGTTCCAGGATCTCGACATGCAGAGATGCGGGGTCGGGCCAGCCGTTCTGGGTGCAGACAGCCGTAAGGTCCGCGGTACAGGCGAAGAAATTCAGCAGCGAATCGCTATCCATAGGATCCTCATCAGGGACGAATTAGTGTTCCGACCCCCGCGTCGGTGAATATCTCGAGCAGTATCGCGTGATCAACGCGTCCGTCAATGATATGCGCGCTTTTGACCCCACTGTTGACGGCATCTAGCGCGTAGCGCACCTTCGGCAGCATCCCGCCGTGTATCGTCTCGTCCTCAATGAGCGCATTGACCAGCTTGACCGTAAGTCTGGTCAGCAGCACTCCATCCTTGTCCAGTACGCCGGTCGTGTTCGTGAGCAGGATCAGTTTCTCCGCCTGTAGCGTGATGGCAAGTTTGCCCGCTACCACATCCGCATTGATGTTATAGGCTTCGCCTTCAGCGCCGACACCCACCGGCGCAATGACCGGAATAAAATTATGTGTATCGAGCAACGCAACCACCTCCGGGTCTATGCTCTCCACTTCCCCTACCTGACCGATATCGATGATTTCATCCGGCAGCGACTCGTCGGCCTGGAGCTTTCGCATCACCATCTTGCGCGCCCGTATCAGGCCGCCATCCTTGCCGCTCAGACCAACCGCCTTGCCGCCATGCCTGTTAATGAGGCTGACAATTTCCTTGTTGACCAGGCCTCCCAGAACCATCTCCACCACGTCCATGGTTTCGCGGTCCGTAACGCGCATACCCTGAACGAACTCGCTCTTCTTGCCAATCTTCTCCAGCAGCCTGCCGATCTGGGGTCCGCCCCCGTGCACCACGACCGGATTCATGCCGACCAGCTTCATTAGCACGACGTCGCGTGCAAAACTCTGCTTCAGCTGATCATCGACCATGGCATTGCCGCCATATTTGATGACCACGGTCTTTCCGTGAAAACGCTGGATATAGGGCAGCGCCTCGGTCAGAATCTGAGCCCGCTCGGCGGCCGACTTCGGAGACAGCGACATAGCAAATTCCCGTTGGACAGGCATATCGGCCCGGCGTACCGCTGTCGCCGGCTCCAGAATCCGGTGATCTGGAGCTTCTGGAGATCTGAAGCTTGTTTGTGGCGCAAGTTACCGCATTCGCGCTTGAATGTCAGCACATTGCCACTGGCGTCCTCCCTCACGCTTCAAGGCCGTGGAAGTGTGTCAAGATACTGCCCACCTGACTACTAGCGCACCGCCCTGGTGAGCCGGGTAGCTTTTCCTTCACCGTCCGCCCGGCGCCAAATACCTCTGCCACGCGGTTATCTCCTTTCCTCCGGGTCCAACCGACAGCTTTCACGACTGAAGTCGTTTCGTGGTAACCAAGCGGCTGTGGCAGCACCAGGCGTGGGCGCCAAAAAAAAGGCCGCTCGCGCGGCCTTTTTTCGCCAGGTGAATGCTGCACGCTCAGCTTACATCAACATTGATCTTCTTCGGCTTGACTTCCTCCGCCTTGGGAAGCATGAGCTCCAGAATTCCGTCCTTGTAGTTAGCCTTGACCTTTCTTTCATCAACTTCCTTGCCGAGCCGCATGCTGCGGACATACTTTCCATAGCGCCGTTCCTGACGCACCACGCGACTGCCCTCTTTTTCTTCGGTCTCGCTCTTCGATTCGGCATCAAGCGTCAGCACGCCACCTTCGAGAGTGATATGGATATCTTCCTTCTTCACACCTGGCAACTCCGCGTGAACGATGAACTCATTGTCGTTCTCGACTACATCCAGGCGGGGTACTAGACCCTCGCTCACCGGTTCCTCGAGCCACCGCATAGGCCGGAAAAAACCCTCAAACAAATTGTCAAAATCATCCCCCACGCGCCGCGTTACTCGCTCACGCGCCGGGTTGCGAATCAACGTACTCATGGCTTGCACCTCCTATTCAGGTTCGACTTTAGCAATTTCGATGTGCCGCCAGCGCCTAGCGCTGACCCAACTCATAAATGGGGATGTACCGGCTTTTTTCAAGCGGCGCCAACAGCCGCTTTCCTGCAGAATAAACCCCGGAAAAACAACCCGACCAGGGGTTCAGAGAATATAGCGCGCGAGATCCTCGTTCCCAGCCAGATCGGCCAAGTACTCCTGGACATAGGCGGCGTCGATGGATACTACCTGCCCACTGCGGTCCGCGGCCTCAAATGAAACCGTCTCCAGCAGACGCTCCATCACGGTATGCAGGCGGCGTGCGCCGATGTTCTCAGTCGTCTCATTCACCTGCCATGCAACCTCGGCGATGCGACGCACACCATCCTCCGTGAACACGAGCTGAACACCTTCGGTCGCCATGAGCAACACATATTGTTCCGTCAGCGAAGCGTCCGTGTCGGTGAGAATGCGCACGAAATCATCGACGGTCAGGGCGTTCAGCTCAACGCGAATCGGCAACCGGCCCTGGAGTTCTGGAATCAGGTCCGAAGGCTTGGCCAGATGAAATGCGCCGGAGGCAATGAACAGGATATGATCGGTCCTGACCATGCCATATTTGGTCGTGACCGTTGAGCCCTCCACGAGCGGCAACAGATCCCGCTGCACGCCCTCACGCGATACATCAGGTCCATGGCTTTCGGAACGGCCCACGATCTTGTCAAGCTCATCCAGGAACACGATGCCGTGCTGCTCGGCACGTTCAAGGGCACGTGTCTTGAGGTCCTCATCGTTGATCATGCGCGCCGCTTCCTCCTCGGTCAGCAGTTTGATCGCATCCTTGATCCGGACCTTGCGAGGATGTGTGCGCCGCCCACCCATGCCCTGGAACATGCCCTGCAGCTGGCTGGTCAGTTCTTCCATGCCGGGCGGCGCGAGTATCTCCACACCCATAGTCTGCGTGCTCAGCTCGACCTCGATCTCCTGGTCATCCAGCTCACCTTCACGCAACTTCTTGCGAAACGCCTGACGCGCCGCACCGTCGGTCGCCGGCCGTGGGGAGCCGGCGGCGGCAAAACCGACCTCGCGCGCCGGTGGCAGCAAAATGTCGAGTACGCGATCTTCGGCCGCGTCCTGGGCGCGGTTGCGCACCTTGTCCGTCTCCTCACTGCGGGTCATCTTGACTGCAACATCGACCAGGTCACGGATGATGGAATCGACATCACGTCCGACGTAACCCACCTCGGTGAATTTCGTGGCCTCGACCTTTACGAATGGGGCATGCGCGAGCTTTGCCAGGCGGCGCGCAATCTCAGTCTTGCCTACGCCGGTCGGCCCGATCATGAGGATATTCTTCGGTGTGATCTCGCTGCGCATGTCCGCGTCTGCCACCTGCGCGCGGCGCCAGCGGTTGCGCAACGCAATGGCCACTGAACGCTTGGCTGCGGCTTGGCCGATGATGTGCTTGTCCAGCTCCTGGACTATCTCACGGGGTGTCATCTCCGACATGGCAATTCAGATTTCCAACTCTTCGATTGTAAGGTTGTGGTTCGTGTAGATGCAGATATCGGCGGCTATGTTCAGGGCTTTTTCGACAACGGCGACCGCAGTGAGTTCGGAGTTATCGAGCAGCGCGCGCGCCGCGGCCTGGGCATACGGGCCACCGGAGCCAATGGCCATCAAACCGCCTTCCGGCTCGATCACATCGCCGTTGCCGGTGATGATCAGCGACGCGGTGCGGTCCGCCACGGCGAGCAGCGCCTCCAGTCGTCGCAACACGCGGTCGGTTCGCCAGTCCTTGGCAAGCTCCACCGCCGAGCGCGTCAGATTGCCCTGGTGCTTCTCAAGCTTCGCCTCGAATCGCTCGAAAAGCGTAAAGGCGTCCGCAGTGCCCCCGGCGAAGCCAGCGATCACCTGATCCTTGTACAGACGGCGTACCTTGCGCGCGTTGCCCTTCACGATCGTATTGCCCATCGACACCTGACCGTCACCGCCGATGACAACTTGGTTGCCTCGCCGTACCGAGAGGACAGTAGTACCGCGAAATTGGTCCATGGGCACTCCATTTCAAAGCCATATAGGAATTGTACCCGCCCCGGCAAGTCGGTGGAAATCCGCGCCGAGTGAGCCCTCGCTGCACCCCCATGCGGTATAGGCCATAACTCAGTCACCCGCACGATAGAAACCCGGTGCCTCCGGGGCGCCGGCGGCTGCGAATGCGGCACGCCGCTTCAGGCACTGCGGGCACTGGCCACAGTGCCTGTGATGTCCGAGCAGGCAACTGTAGGTGTGGGCATAATCGACGCCGAGGTCGAGTCCGTGCCGGATGATCTGCGCCTTGCTTTTCGTAATGAGCGGCGCGACCACCGTAATATCGCCGAGGTCTTGGGCTAGACGCCTGAACGCCCTGACGAACCGCGGCGCACCGCTGGCATTGCCCACAGCGTCCTCGCGAGCAAGCGCGATTGCAAGGCATCGTGCGTGGATTTGCGCGCAATAACTCAAACCGAGACTCACTATTACCAGATTGCGGTGCGGCAGCGGTACGTGAGCACGGAGCGTCTGCCCAGTACAAAAGCTCCTGCCGACAGCAGCCATGTCCAGACGCTGAAAGCGCGCGCTGACAGCACGGCACTGGGTCTGCGCCGCGGCCAGTTCGCGCCGTGCCGCGCGCTGGTGGTAGTCGATAAACACGCCGATCGGCGTCGAATTCCGGGCAACCTCGTACAGGAGCGTTGTGCTTTCCACACCCCCACTCAACAGCACCACAACAGCCTGCCCGCCCTGGTTGGTGTTCACCTCAGCTGCGGTATGACGCCGGCGGTCAACCCGTCGAGCATGAACTGCACGGCGAGCGCAGCGAGAATAACGCCGGCAGTACGTGTGAACGTGTTGGCGCCGGTTTCGCCCATGAATCGCATGATGCGCGTGGTCAACAGGAGCGAACCCAGCGTAAGGAACAGCACGGCAATCAGCACCAGAAGCCTTGCCATGGTCCCCATCAACGTCTGCCCGGAGCTCCCGGACATAAGCAGCACGGTGGTAATGGCTCCGGGACCAGCGATTAGCGGTACCGCGAGCGGAAACACTGAAATGTCTTTACGCTGCTCCGCCTCCTCCTGTTCGCGGGCGGTCGTCGACCGCAGTCCCGACTGGCGTGCAAACACCATGTCTATCGCCAGCAGGAACAGCAGCGCACCGCCGGCAATCTGGAACGCCGGCAGCCCTATGCCCAGAACGTGCAGCAGCGGTTTGCCTACGAACACAAAGATTACAAGCACCGTGGCCGCAAGCATCGTGCCCTTTACCGCCATGCGGTGGCGGTAGCGATCTGAGCCGCCATACGTCAGCGCGGCGAACATCGGCACCAGTCCGATGGGATCGATCACCACGAACAACATGACGAAAGTGTTGAGAAGCCCGATCATGGTCGAATATGTTCCTTTTTCGAAGATGGTACCCATGGCATCGGCCAAAATGTTATAGGAATTCCTGCAGACCGTGTAGCGCCCGCATGCGCAGCCCGACACCCGCGATCTTGCGGCTTGAAAGCGCTCGGTCGGACGGCGTTCCCGGCTGGCGCGCCAGGCTTGGCCTCGTCGACCAGTACGCCCGACAACCCCGGCGCGCCGCTCGCTCGCGCCGGTTGCATCGGCCACCACGGATTGTTTGCTTCGGGGTAAAACACCAGCTGTCTTCAGGAAACCAGCAAAATCCGCGCACAGCCGCGTGTGCGTTCGGCATGCGCCCAGCGGTCTATTCACCCGCAGTGCCGCACATCGTGAGGGCACCGCCGGACTGGAACGGCGCACGCAAAGGAGCGGTGATGCCGGACCCGACGACCGCTGGACTGCGACAACGTGTTTCGTCCGCGGGGTCAAGGCTGCAATGAGGACATGGCAATCTTTCCTGGCGGACTCGAGGCAACGCGGATGCACCGAGACCTGCACACCTGCGGCTGGGTTGCTACTCGAGCCGAAAGCCGACCTTCAGTTTGACCTGAAAATGGGCGACTTTGCTGTTCTCCAACTGTCCACGCGTCTCCACGACCTCAAACCAGTCAAGATTCTTGAGCGTCTGACCCGCACGTGCGATTGCGTTGCGAATCGCCTCGTCCGTACCCTGGGTCGAAGAGCCAACAATTTCAATAACCTTGTAGACATGGTCAGCCATAAAGCTTCGCTCCTGTGTTGATCGATTAAATACGGTCGGCGACGTCACGCTAGAGCGGCTTGCCGCAACACCAGCAGATTTCGAACGCTCCCGGACTCTCCTCGCCGCAGGAGCGGCAATGCTGGTTGGCCCGTGAAAACGCCGGACGTTCGTAATCGGCGAGAATGCGCCGCGCACGTGCGGCATCGGCTTCGTCCTCGAGCCATAACTCGGGATAAACCTCGGAGAACGGCAGTTCGCCAAGTCCCCCCTGGAGATGTTCATTGAATATGCGCACCTCGATGCCTGCCACCGAAAGCATACCCTTTATGAGGTGGGCCTCCTGCAGATTCGCCGCGCTATAGAGCTTTTGCATGTTGACTCGTTCCCTCGCACGGCTCCTGACACCGCACTCGAAGCGCGGACACGGCCCCGGGGGCCGTCTGCTCAGCCGTAGTGCTTATGCTCGGCGCGCCGCCGGCCAGCGCGCTGAATGACGACACCACGAACCGTATAAGGCTCGACTAGATCGACTGAAGTATGTGACGTGTTCAAGGGTTTGAGGTAGTGACGACCGGACTCGATCCGCAACTGACTGAAGATGCACTCCCCCTTGTAATCCACGATGACATATGCCCCGTCGCGGGCAGGGGAACCGGGATCGATAATGATGATGCAACCGTCCCAGAACTCAGGCGCCATGCTGTCGCCAAGGACCCGCAACGCGTAAGGCTCTAATTCACTACAGCTGCCACTCATGATTTTTCACCTCTGCCTTCCTTCCAGGCGCAGGCATTTTACGTTATCACAAGGCTTGGCCCTGCCGCCAGTGCGCCACGGCGACCGCTCTGCGTGAACTTCATCGATCGGCTTTGTTGCGTACGGCAGCAGCGCGCACGCCGGGACGACGGACGGGAGCGCCATCCTTCCTGCGCGCGCGGGGGTGGGCATCGTCGTAGACACGGGTGAGGTGCTGGAAATCGAGATGGGTGTAAATCTGGGTTGTAGAGATATGGGCGTGCCCCAGCAATTCCTGAACCGCGCGCAGATCACCGCTTGACTCCAGCAGATGACTCGCGAATGAGTGGCGCAGCATGTGTGGATGGACCGGCGCCCCGAGCTGCTGCCGGCGTGCCCAATAACGCACGCGCAGCTGCACGGAGCGGGCCCCGAGACGCCGACCGTTGCGCCCAATGAACAGCGCCTGCTCTCCCAGCGGCGCAGCAACCGCGCGCGTCGCGAGCCACAGCCTGACCGCATCGCGCGCAAACCGTCCGACTGGGACGACGCGTGTTTTCGCGCCTTTGCCCGTCACACGCACCACTTCATCTCCCAGGTCCACGTCCGCGACGTCGAGCGATACCAACTCTGCCAGACGCAAACCCGATGAATACAGCAGCTCCATGATCGCCCGATCACGTACGCCCATAGGCTCGCCGGCGTTCACCGCCAGCAGGCGCGCGGTCTGGTCCACGCTCAGGGATTTTGGCAATCGCTTGCCTGACTTCGGCGCGGCGACACCGGTGAACGGGTTGTTAGGCACCACACCAGAGCGCAGCAGATAGCGATAAAAGGAACGCGACGCTGAAAGCGCGCGTTGAATACTCTTCCCCCCCAGGCCAGCCCGATGCAGGTAAGCGACGAACGCACGGGCATGGTGCCCGTCGAGCGCAGGCAAGTTTCCGATCGGCTTGTTACCACAGAAAATACAAAGGCGCTGCAGGTCCCGAGTGTAGCCAGAGATGGTATGCGGCGACAAACGCCGCTCGCTGCGCAGATGTTCGAGGAAACCCTCGATCTGCGCCGGTCCCGGTACACGCGGGCTTGTCATGCTAGCCGCGTCCGGCGGTCGCCAGCCTAAAGCAAACGGCCGAGGCCCGACGTAAGGAGTTCGCCGAGGCGCGCCAGATAGACCGTGCCCATCTGCGGGTGAAAGCGCAGCGGGTCAGCGCTGCCGAGGCACATGATGCCGCGCATCTCCGTCCCCGAAAGCAGCACCATGGCCGTCGAGCGGATCGTCTGTGCCTGGCCGGCAAACAAGTAACTCATGATATCGGCTCCATGTTTCGCGCCGCACAGCGGTTTCGAAAGACCTGCAGTCGGCGTGTTGTCACCAACCCAACCGAGCTGGCGTAACAGCTGATCGAAGCGCTGGTCGAAGGCATCGACGAATTCGGGCCGGCCAGCCAGGTGTTCAGAGCCGGCCTTGAGCAGGATCACGACAGCATCGAGTTTGAACTGCTGGCGGAGCATGTCGCGTGCCGTACCGAGGGCATCGTCGAGCGAGACACTGTCGATCATTGCCAGTGCGAAGCGGTGCAACCGGTCTGCCAATACATCGTTCTCGCGCGCGATGCTCAGCAGTTCGCGCAGCTGTTGCGACAGCTCCAGGTTCCGGTCGCGCAATACCTGAACCTGGCGCTCAATAAGGGAAACGGCGGTTCCAGCCCCTGGATGCGGTATACTTAATGCCTCGAGCAACTCAGGATAACGCAGGAAGTAATCCGGATTATCCTCGAGGTAACGGGCAACGGCATCCTCCCAGGATAATTCCTTGTCCTGTTCTCCGCTCGACGGCTTGTTGTTCACCTGATTTCCCTCAAAGTGCTTGCAGATCGACACGCCCTTCGAAAACCCGGATGGCGGGACCAGTCAGCCACACCGGCTCGCCCTCGCCCTGCCAGACAACGCGCAGGAGCCCTCCGCGCACCGAAACCTCGACGACCGCGTCAAGCAGCCCGCGCAACCGTCCGGCCACCACCGCCGCGCAGGCTCCCGTGCCACAAGCAAGAGTTTCGCCAGTACCGCGTTCATACACACGCAGGCGTATGTGGCCACGGTCCAGAACCTGCATGTACCCGGCGTTCGTCCGGTGTGGAAAGCGTGGATGCGACTCTATCATGGGCCCTTCGCTGAGGACCGGCGCCCGGTCCACGTCCTCGACTACCTGCACTGCGTGCGGGTTACCCATGGACAGTACGCTCACAGGCACAACCGCACCACCTATATCCAGATCATAGACGATGCCACGATGCGGGGCGGCGTCTACGATGAACGGCACATCGGAAGGCTGCCAGCGCGGCACGCCCATGTTCACTTTGACCTGGCCATCGGCCTCAAGCCGCGGATAAATCAATCCGGCAAGGGTCTCTACAGCTATCTCGTCTTTGCTCGTCAGGCCCTGGTCACGCACGAAGCGCACGAAACAGCGGGCACCGTTGCCGCACTGCTCAACCTCGCTACCGTCCGCATTGAAAATGCGATAGCGAAAATCGGCGTCTGGGCGCGTCGGACGCTCGACGATGAGAATCTGGTCACAGCCGATGCCCGTACGCCGATGTGCCAGCGCGCGCACCTGCTCCGCGGTGACGCTGACAGTCTGATTGATGCCGTCGAACAGGACGAAGTCGTTCCCCAAGCCGTGCATCTTGGTAAAGGCGAGATACATATGCCGGTAGATTACCCTGCTCCGGCTATCAATGAAACCTGGTCTCTCGGTACGCCCGACCGATGACGACGTCTGGGCCATATCCCGATCCGGGATTGCAGTCCTGCGCGCGGCGCCTGTTGCCGCTACTTCCGGTCCGCAGCCCGGCCATGCATGCAGCGCAGGCCTGTCCGCAGAACCGCTCTTGGAAGCAGGCAATGAGGCGTCAGAAGCTCACGGGAGGTGGCACAGCGCGCAATCGGATCTGGCGGGCACGTCGATCAGCAGCGGGGCAACACGCGGCTCGAGTGCGTGGGCCGTTCAATACTCTGGAAGTACCGACTCGAGCGCCAACAACTCGTCGACAGTCTCGCGGCGGCGCGTCACGTGAAACCGCTTGCCGTCCACCACCACCTCAGGGCAGCGCGGTCGCGTGTTGTAACTGGAACTCATGCTCGAGCCGTAGGCGCCAGCCGAGCGCAGGGCGATCAGGTCGCCAGGCTCGACGCACAGAGTACGCTCGCGCGCGAGAAAATCTCCGCTTTCGCAGACAGGTCCGACGACGTTGTAGACCTGCGACGTACCGGTACGCCGAAACACCGGCACAACGTCGTGCCAGGCATCGTAAAGCGCCGGTCTAAGCAGGTCGTTCATGGCGGCATCGACGACGGCAAAGTTCTTGGTCTCGCCGTGCTTGAGATACTCCACCCTGGTCAGTAGAACACCTGCGTTGCCCACGATTGCCCGCCCTGGCTCAATGAGGATCCGCAGCCTGCCGCCACCGGCGCCATCCACGCCGCGCACAAGCTCCGAAACGTATTCCCGCGGCAAAGGAGGTGTTTCGTCGCGGTAGCGAATACCAAGGCCGCCACCGAGATCGACATGTCGCAGCTCAATGCCGTTACCAGCGAGTTCCCTGACCAGGGCCATTACCCGTGCAGCGGCGTCGGTAAACGGTGCAGCTTCGGTCAATTGGGAGCCAATGTGGCAATCTACACCGGTGACCTGCAGGTGCGGCATCTGCATAGCCAGCCGGTAGGCTTGGAGTGCCTCGGCCATGGCAACTCCGAATTTGCTTTCTTTGAGTCCGGTGGCGATGTAGGGATGGGTACGGGCATCGACGTCCGGATTGACGCGCAGCGACACCGGTGCGCATCTGCCGAGCCCGCCAGCCACGCGATTCAGACGCTCGAGCTCCGGCACAGACTCAACGTTGAAGCAATGAATTCCGAGCTGCAAAGCACGGTGCATTTCATTCTCGGTCTTGCCGACCCCGGAGAAAACCACCCGGGCCGGATCGCCACCGGCACGCACAACACGCTCGAGCTCTCCTGCCGACACGATATCGAAACCGGAACCGAGGCGCGCGAGCACACCCAGAACCGCGAGATTGGAATTGGCCTTGACGGCATAACAGACAAGATGGTCGCGGACACCGAAAGCATCATCCATGCTGCGCCAGGCGGACTCGATGAACGCCCGGGAATAGACGTAACAGGGAGTGCCGACGCAGTCGGCGATTTCCGACAGCGCAACACCCTCCGCGTGCAGCCGGTTGTCTTGGTATTCGAACGGGTCCATGGCGACGGGCCCTAGCGAGACGGAGATAATCCCGGGACGGGCTTGTGCGGCGCCGGCGGGCTCGGTAGATAAAGCGGGCCTTTCAGCCCACAACCCGTCAGGCCAAATGCGCCCACGAGTACGGCCAGAAGCGGCAAGCACAATGCTAAACGGTGAAGATTCATACGGGCATCCGAAGTCGAACCAGCCGCTAGTTTAGCCCGGCCCCGCGCAACGATAAACAGCGGCTTGCTGTGCCGGAGCCACGCCGCCTGTTGCTCTGCCCGGGACTCCGGTACCATCGGCGTCACTAATCACAGCCCGGGGCAGCATGTATGAGTGAGACCGAATTCAATCTTAGGGTCGAGAAGACGCTGCAGCGCATCGAACAAGCCGTGGAGGCAAGCGGCGCGGACATCGAATTCGAGAATGCCGGAGACATTCTGACGCTGGAGTTCGCGGACGGCAGCAAGATCATCGTCAACAAGCAGGGCGCGGCGGCCCAGATCTGGGTCGCTGCCAAGTCCGGTGGTTACCACTACGATTACCACCAAACCGGCGATCATTGGGTAAACGATCAAAGTGGCGCGGAGCTGTTTGCCGAACTCTCCGGCATCGTAAGTCAGCAGGCCCGCGCGCAGGTACGTATCGCCTGAAGCTACTCCCAAACCGCTTCGCTGCGAGTAAAGATCGCCGGCTCGCCACACTTGGGACAATCGATACTCCGCACCTCGTCTGCAAGCAGCGTCACGCCTTCGTGATAGCAGGCACCGCAGCGCGGTATCTTGTGTTCATCGATCCAGGTACTGCCGATCGATTTGCAATTGTCGCAGAGAAACAGCGCGAGATACGGATACGGATGCTGTCCGCAGCCCACTCCAATTCCGATCTCTTCATATTTGCAATACGGACACTTGAAGTCGACAAACCAGCCCATTGATTACCCCTTATCACGACTAAACCGGGGAACTCCCGGGCTTCCTGCCGCTCACCAGCAATTCTAGCCGTGGTCTGCGCACTTCGTCATCCCTATCATAAGGGAGGAATCCCGCAATCCGACCTTCGTGGCCGTGGAAATGTTGCGCACGGTCTATAGCGGCCGCTCGGGTACCCGGTGCCACGACCCGGCATCGCGGCCGACTTGCGCCGAGCACGCACCCTAGGCGGCCCTGTGCCGCACACCTTGCGGACCTACCACCGGCGCTCGCGACGGAGTAATGTAGGCCTATGAAGCAGCTCAGTGTCATACTTGGCTTGGCGCTGGTGCTGTCCGGCTGCGCCACAACGATACCCAGCTCGATACGGGAGCCCGCTCCCGGCAACATTTCGGTTACCGAAGCGCGCGCCGCGGGCAAACACCTGGCCGGCAATCCGGTGCGTTGGGGTGGCACAATCGCGAGTGTCGAAAACCGTGCATCGGAAACCTGGATAGAGGTCGTCGAACGCCCCCTGGAGAGTGACGGAAGGCCGCGGCAAACTGATCAGACTGGCGGACGTTTTCTTGCGCTAGTGCCGGGTTTTCTCGACCCTTCGATCTATGCCAGCGGCCGGGACGTCACGGTCAGCGGTACCTTACAAACGCCTCTGTCCCGCACTATCGGCGAATATCCCTATACTTTCCCAGTGGTCAGATCTGAACAGATTCATCTGTGGCCACGCCCGGTGCCGGTGCAGCGCTACTACTATGATCCATTCTGGCCGAATCCGTGGTATCCGTGGGGTTATCCTTTCCCTTACGGCCGACGCTATTACTGAAGGGGAGGGCCCATGCGATACATGGCAACTCTGGCGCTGGCGTGCATCGGTGGTTTCCTGTTCGCAGCCTGCGCGACCGGACCGCGGCTCGACTTGACGGGTGTCGACACAGCACTGACACCGGCGCAGGCAGCGGCCGACATCAGTACGGCACAGGGCCATCGGGTAGAGTGGGGCGGGATCATTGTTAGTGCGAAAAACCTGCGTGACCGGACCGATCTGGAGATACTGGCCTATCCGCTGAATCGCTCGGCACGGCCTGACCGCGGCAGAAAACCGCTCGGTCGCTTTATTTTACAGCAGAAGGGATATCTCGAGACCATTGACTATGCACCCGGCCGCCTGGTGACCACAGTCGGGACGATCATGCAGATGAAGGCGGGGCGGGTG
>DAHXOO010000029.1 GCA_027364845.1 Pseudomonadota bacterium
AAACGCGCTTGCAGGGCAGGTTCCACAGCGTCTGGTCCTGGTAGGCCGCGCCGGTCATGAGGACGATCCCACGGATCGAGTTGCCCGCGACCAAGCAAGCGAGAATTCCGGCGCGGGATTTGACGTCTAGCTTGTTCATGAAGATTGACAATGATTCTATTAAGGTTGACAATAATGCTCAATGTAGTTGTCAATGTCAGGAATAAGGTTGGCAAAGGTAGGAGGACTAGTCGCATATGACAAGAGTACGTGCACGAGGTGAGGACGTTCGGTCTTTCATTTTGGAGCACCTCGAAAAACATCCGAATGACCTAAGTAAGGTGACTGCGACCCACTTTGGGATTACAAGACAGGCCGTAAATAAGCACCTACAGAGGTTGACATCGGAGCACGCAATTGTTGAGACAGGGAAAACGCGGAATAGGACCTATAAATTAGCTCGGCTATCGGATTGGGAGCAGCGGTATATGCTCGAGCCAGGACTAGCGGAAGATGAGGTATGGCGGAACGACATCACCAAGACTCTGGGAGACATGTCTGACAACGTGCTTAATATTTGGCATTACGGCTTTACCGAGATGCTTAACAATGCCATAGATCATTCATCTGGAACTGCAATATACATTCAAATAAAGAGAACTGCGGTAACTACAGAAATGGTTTTGATGGACAATGGCGTCGGTATTTTTAAGAAAATTCAGATGGCCCTAAATCTTCTAGACGAACGTCACGCAATCCTAGAATTATCCAAGGGAAAACTAACGACTGATCCTAAACATCACACAGGCGAGGGAATTTTTTTCTCGTCTCGCATGTTTGATCAGTTCGATATTCTTTCCGGAGGAGTGTTCTTCTCGCATAAATTTGGAGATATAAACGACTGGATATTAGAGCGTGAGGGGTTCAGATCCGGGACCGCAGTTTGGATGAAACTAAATAATCATACCTCCAGAACTACCGCAAAGGTATTCGGTCAACACACATCCGGGGACAACTATGGCTTCACAAAAACTGTTGTGCCCGTAAATCTTGCTCGATACGGAAATGAGAATCTAATTTCTCGTTCGCAGGCTAAGAGACTATTGGCGCGGATAGAACTATTTAAAATAGTTGTGTTTGACTTTAGTGAAGTGCCTACCATTGGGCAGGCGTTCGCCGACGAGATATTCCGGGTGTTTCACCTGGACCATCCTGATATTGAATTGCTAACAATACATGCCAACTCAGAAGTAAAAAGAATGGTCGACAGGGCGAAGCCCGGAAGCTCAAGCTAAATAAAGAAGAAGCTAGACTATAATTTTTACTTATGCCATCTAGCCAACGCTACCTTCGCAGGTCTTGGGCAGTTCGACCTACCCTGTAGCACATCGGCGATATGCTTGGCCAAAGCGTTAATGTCCCGCGGGCGTTTGCTTGAGCGGTTAGGCATGCTTCATGGACCTGCACGGAACCGGCCGCTCAGTCAAATTCAAACTGACCCGCTACTGACGCAGGGTGATGGCCGTCCTGGGTCGGCCCTGATGCCGGCCCTGATGCCGGCCCGGGACGGCTGGTCACTAAGCGATCTTTCTGCGAGGAAACAACCGGAAGTCCGCCAGACCCGAAAACAGGGCGCGGAAAAACCCTTGCTCGTCCAGCATATAGTACTGCACCTTCATCGTCAGGGCGCTGCCGAAAATGATCATGATAAGTGTGATCAGAGACCCCATGGCGAGTGTCGACACGCCGGTCACGCCTTGGCCTATTGTGCACCCCAGTCCGACAATGCCTCCGAATCCCATTAGTGCGCCGCCGAAAATATGGTTCACCATGTCGTCTCGCGACGTGAACGTCTCGATGCGGAACTTGCCCCATGCGACCGCATAGAGGAACGACCCCACGATCACCCCGAAAACCGCGGCGATGCCAAACTTGATGGTCGATCCGGTAAAGGTCATCACATATTGCAGGGTATCGCTGACCGGCGCCACGAAGGTAAAGGATTCCACCGGTATCGGATTGAATTCGTCATGACCTATCGTGCCAGTGATGTACCAAGCCCCGACGACAGCCAGGCCGATGAATGCACCGGCAAGTATGTTGTCGAAATTCCTGCGGAAATCCCTGCTTGAAAAGGAAAACAGTACCAGCCCCAGGCCCATCACTCCTGCCACCACCCAGTGAACGAGTTTGGCGTTCTTAAAGCCCGTCAGCGCAACGATGGCACTGTCGATGCCCTGGTTAGCCAGGCCGTGGGTTGACAGGTCGATGTTGGTAATTTCAATGTAATGGATGCGCACCAGAGCGAGCACTCCATACAAGGTCGTGGCAGCAGTGAAACCAAGCATGAGCATGACAACCAACGACTTGAGATTGCCGCCACCGACACGAACCAGGGTGCGCTGGCCGCACCCAGATCCAAGCGTCATTCCGACGCCGAACAGGAACCCTCCGACTATATTGCCCAGCCAGCCGAAATTGGTCGTGAGATAGATGGACTGCCCGAGATCGACATAACCCAGACCCTGCAACGCCTGTGAGCCAAGTATGGCGACCCCGATGGCCAGGAACCAGGCACGCAGACGCCCGGTATCACCCATGTTGACCCAGTCGCTTACCGCTCCCATGGTACAGAAATTCGTCTTGTTGGCGATCGCGCCGAATGCGACGGCAAGCCCAAAGCCCAGCAGGGCAACGTGCTCGACATTATTAAGGTGCATCTTCAGAGACCTCCAGGGTCAACCTTGACTGGTAAAACAGGAATGAGCTTAAGCATAGCCCATGCTGACTGTCCGAAAAGACGGGCTGGTTCCAAGGTTTATTCCCTAGTGTGCTAAAAAGCTGCCCAGGGGTCGGCGTCGCCACGCAGGAATTCACGACACCTGGTAGCGAGTAGGGTCCGCTTCGCCTGCGGCAGCGAAAGCCTGGGCCCGCAGGCGGCAGGAATCGCATTCTCCGCAGGCACGTCCAAGGGCATCGGGCGCATAGCACGACAAAGTCTGCCCATAGTCCACGCCAAGCTTCAGCCCGGCGCGGATGATTTCTGCCTTGGTCATGGCAATGAGCGGGGCATTGATGCGGAAACCACGTCCCTCCACGCCTTCCCGTGTCGCAAGATCGGTAAGCGTCTGAAAGGCCCGGACAAATTCCGGCCGGCAGTCCGGGTAACCAGAGTAGTCGAGTGCATTCACACCGATAAAGATATCTCCCGCCTTCAGCACTTCCGCCCAGCCGAGGGCAATCGACAGAAAAATGGTGTTGCGCGCCGGTACGTAGGTCACTGGGATGCCTGCGGTGGGTGTGCGTGGCACGGGAATGGTGGTGTCGGTGAGGGCCGATGCACCCATCCATCCGATGTCGAGACTGACAATGCGATGCTCCGCGGCGCCAAGCTGGCGCGCGACGCGTTGCGCAGCATCGAGTTCGATACGGTGGCGTTGACCATAATCGAAGCTCAGCGCATGGCAGGAGTGTCCGAGATCGCGCGCGATCGCGAGCAGCGTGGCGGAATCGAGCCCACCGGAAAGCAATACGACTGCGCGCGTCACTTCTAATGCCCCGGACTATCGCCCCAGAGGAGCTTGTGCAGTTGCACCTGCATGCGCACCGGTAGGTGGTCCGCCAGAATCCAATCGGCAAGCTCCGTCGGTGTCACAGCACCATGGGAAGGCGAGAACAGAATTTCGCAACGCCCCGGGAGACCCAGATCGTGAAGTTTGGTACGACTCCACTCATAATCGGTGCGATCGCAGATCACGAACTTGATCTGGTCATTGGCGTCGATATGCGCCATGTTCGCGTAGATATTGCGCGCTTCCTCGCCCGAACCTGGCGTCTTGATATCCATCACCACGCTCACGCGCTTGTCGACCGCGGAGATGTCGAGCGCACCGCTTGTCTCGAGCGATACCTCGTAGCCGGCATCGCACAGACGTTCAAGAAGCGCGGTACTCGGACGTTGTGCAAGCGGTTCGCCGCCCGTGACGGTTACATAGCGCGGCCGGTACCGGGCGACACGGACGCTAATATCCTCCAGTGACATCCACTCTCCGCCCTGGAAGGCATATTTCGTATCACAGTAGCCACAGCGCAGGGGACATCCAGAAAGCCGCACAAAAACAGTGGGTAAACCGACAGTGCGGCTCTCACCCTGGAGCGAATAAAAGATCTCATTGACCCGCAGGCGCGCCGCACCGGCAGCGTTCGCCGGCCCGGGCCCGGGAAATTCGGTTTCGGATTTGGATGCGGTTGCCATAAGGATTTTGGGTCCTGAACTGCGGACCGAGACGGTTCGTTGCCATCCGACCACCGTGACCTATAACGGTGTCGGCAATGTTATACCTTTGCTTCTTCACGACAAAATGTTTGGCAGAGGCACCCTCCGAAACCGGGTTCAGTGTCCTTCTTTCTGCATCTGATCGAGGCGGGTCGTGGCCAGTGTTGCCACAGTAGTGTTGGGGAAACGCGCAATAACGCTATTCAGAGTCTTACGCGCCTTGCCATAGGCGTGCAGCTCGTACTGCGTATAACCAACCTTGAGCAGCGCATCCGGCACTTTGGTGCCGTTTGGATATTTAGCGAGCACATCCTGGTACTCTTTCAGTGCAAGCGGGTAGTTCCCCATGACATAGTTGCCCTCGGCAATCCAGTACTCAGCGTTGCCAGACAGTGGAGCGTCGGGATACTTGACGAGGAACGCACGGAAGGCCGTGATCGCACGGTCGTAAAAACCCTCCTTCATCAGATCGAATGCGCCGTTGTAGGCCTGCTGCTGGCCAGGCGTCGTCTGCGACTGGGCAGCGGACGCTCCGTCTCCTACCCCTCCTGCCGCTCCTGCCGCTCCTGCCGCTCCTGCCGCTCCTGCCGCTCCTGCAGCTCCTGCCGAAGCTGCCGAAGCTGCCGAAGCTGCCGAAGCTGCCGAGCCCACGCGCCGGTCGAGATCAGCGATGAGATCCCGCTGCCGCTGCTCCATGACGTGCAATTTATAGGACTGCACTTCGACGGAGTTACGCAGCTTACGCACCTGCGACTGCAGCTGCTCAACCTGCTGTAGCAGGTTGAGCACACTGTTGCGCAGTCCAGACTGAGGTGGCGGTGTCCCCTGGTCCAACGGAATACTCACCACAGGGGCCGGCGTAGAACGCGTATCTGACAGACCATCCTGTGCGAACGACGCCGGCACTCCTGTGACCGCGACCAGCGCAAGCACTGCCCAAAAGCCGATGTTAGCCCAGCGTGTGCGCATAAAACCCTTTAATCGCTATAGACGAAATCAACGCGGCGATTCAAACGCCACGCTGCCTTGTTGTGGCCCATATCAACTGGCTTCTCCGCACCGAAGGAGACGGTCTTCATCCGGTCTGTCGCCACGCCCAACACGCGCATCATGCGCTTCACCGCTTGCGCCCGACGCTCGCCCAAGGCCAGGTTGTACTCGCGCGTCCCACGCTCATCGGTGTTTCCCTGAAGGGTCACAGTAACCTGAGGATTTGCATTCATATAGGCAGCATTGGCTTCAACAATGGCGCGATTCTTACTGTCGATGTCGCTGCTGTCAAAGGCAAAGTGGACAGTATGCAAAACAACCGCCGGAACCTGCTGTTGGCCCCCGAGCGCACTGCCTTCCGCACCCCCTGCCTGGCCAGCACCCGCCGCCTCGGCACCCTGCCCTGAGGTCTGGCCCGATCCCGCCGTACTCGGCTTGACCGCCTGCTGGCCACCGCAGCCGGCAAGAGATATCGCGCACAGCGTCAGTATTGGAAAAATCAACTTGGTTTTCATCAAAATGACTCCTTGAGTTAGTGTTAGTTGGCCTGAAGTTGGTGATTAAAAGGTGACCACGCGGGTTCGCGTACGTCACCCTCATTCGTCTTAAGAAGCTGCCGCACGTGCCCGTCGACGGAAACCGTCGCCAGCACTCCGCGCCTATTTACGATTGTGGCATAAAGAATCATCTGCCCGTTGGGCGCAAAGGTCGGCGACTCGTCGAGCGACGTATCAGTGAGTATTTGCAATGCCGAGTCACGCAGATGCAAGATCGCCGCATGAAACTGTCCCTGCTGTTCAGTAATCAAGGCGATCATCTTACCATCCGGCGAATACGACGGGGCGGCGTTGTAGTTGCCCTCGAATGTCAGACGCTCAATATCCCCGCCGTCTGCGGTCATGCGGAAAATCTGCGGCGATCCGCTGCGATCCGAGGTAAACACGATGTAGTGGCCATGCGGCGACCACGTCGGTTCCGTGTTGATCGCCGAGTCATGCGTCAGACGCCTCAGAGCGCCATCGCTCAGGTTCAGAACATAGATCTCCGGATGCCCGCTCAAAGACAGCGATAATGCAAGGTGACTGCCGTCTGGCGCCCAGGACGGCGCACTGTTGATGCCCCGGAAATCGGCCACTTTCCAGCGCGCGCCGGTGTACACGTTCTGGACGTACACCACGGAGTGACCGTGCTCGAAGGAAACGTAGGCAAGGCGCGTACCGTCTGGCGCCCAGGACGGCGACATGAGCGGCTGCGGCGAGCGCAGAACCGTCCTGGCGTCGTAGCCGTCAGAGTCCGCAACCTGGAGCCGATAAACGGCATGGTGCACGCCTCCGGAACGCGTGATATAGGCTATACGCGTGTTGAACGCCCCGGGCACACCGGTAAGCTGCTGGTAGATGATATCACTGATCTGGTGCGCAACCGTGCGCAGCTGAGCTGCGGTCACAACGTAGCGGTAGCCGGCCAGCTGCTTTTCCTTGAATACGTCATACAGCCGGAACTGCACCTGATAATGGTCTGGGGGTAGCGCGCGAACCGAGCCGATCACCAGCGCCTCGGCCTTGATGAGACGCCAATCCTTGAAGACCACATCCTTGTCCGCATGCGGCATGGACAGGAAATCCCTCTGCGGCACAGCGTCGAAGCGCCCGCTGCGTACCAGGTCGGCCTGGATCACCGCGGAAACATCCTGGGGAACAGCGCCTGGACCGCTCCAGCTGAACGGCACGACGGCGATCGGCACCCCGTGCGCGAGGCCCTTGGTGATCTCGATCGTCAGCACAGCCCCGGCGGACTGCGCGAAAAGCGCCAGGCACAGTCCCGCGAGCCACGCGTACACTCGCAACCGGCCTGCTGCTATGGATCGGGTATGCAGCATCATGACTCCGGCGTGAACGTGAATGTGAGATCTTGGAAATGGGGAAACAAGGCGCTGTCATCCGGCAAGGGCAGTGGCGACGCACTATATACCGCATTTTCGGCCGAGCGATCAAATACCGGATCCCCGCTGGACTGCACCACGTCAGCCTCCATTACTGCTCCGCCCTGAACCAGCTTCACTCTTATCACGCACTTCATGCCCTTTTTGCTGTCGAGCGGCTGCACCCAGCTATCCATGATTTTCTGGCGGATCAAAGCCTTGTAGCGAGCGATGACGCCTTGCGCCTTTGCGGTAGCCGCCGCCGAAGCCGATGCAGCCGCCGCAGCCTCACGGTGCTTCTCCTCAGCCGCCAGCTGACGTTTAAGCGAAGCAATCGCCCGCTGCCTGCGACGCTCTTCAGCCCGCTGCTCCTGGTGCTTTTTCAGCGCCGCCAGTTTCACCTTCTCCAGAGCCATGGCGCGCTGCTTTGCTACAAGCGCCGCCTTGTGCTTTGCCTGCTGCCGTTGTTGTTGTCGCTCGTGCTCCAACGCCTGCTGTTCCTGCTTCTGTTCCTGCTTCTGTTGCTGCTTCTGTTGCTGCTTCTGTTGCTGTTGCTGCTGTTGCTGTTGCTGCTGTTGCTGCTGTTGCTGTTGCCTTAGTTTCTGCTGCTGCAGAAGTTTCTGCTGGGCAAGCTCCTGCTGCGCCTGCTGTTTTAGTTTCTGCGCTGCCTGCCTTATCGCAGTCTCGTCCACCATATGTGCCTCGATCATCTTCGGCGCCCGCAGAGCACCGCTTTCGCTCTGCCAGCGGAAACTCAGCAGCAAAAGACCAATGATCACGGCATGGACCAGTACCGCATAGACCACGGCCCTGGTTCCGCCGATCGGCTTGCGCGCCCCGTTGCGTACCATAGAATGCTACCTGCCGGGCCCGGCACCCTCCGCGCCCACCGGCGTCTGGGTCAGAAGGCCGACGCTTTCGGCACCGGCGCTTTGCAACAGGGCCATGGCCCTGACCACCTCGTCATACGCGGCGCGTCCGTCACCGCTAATCATGACTGGAGTCCGTGGACGGATGCGTAGAACCGTGGCCACCTTGGTTCGAAGCTGGGCCGGTGAAATCAGACGGTCGTCCAGATAATACTTTCCGTAGCGTGTGACCGTCACGATCAGCGTATCCCGGTTATCGGTTTCCACTGGCCGCGCGGCGGCCTGCGGCAGGTTCACCTTGACGCCCTGGGTCAGGAGCGGAGCAGTAATCATGAAAATCACCAGAAGCACCAGCATTACGTCAATGTATGGGACGACGTTGATTTCAGCCATAAGCTTTCTGCGCCGGCTGCGATACGTGGACGTGCTCATGCCTTGGCCAGGAACGCCTGACGCTGCAAAATGCTCGCGAATTCCTCTGAGAACACCTCGTAGCGCGTGACCAACCGTTCGACGTCATGGGAGTAGCGGTTGTAGGCAATCACCGCGGGGATCGCCGCGAACAGCCCCATGGCCGTCGTCACTAGCGCCTCCGAGATGCCGGGTGCGACATTTGCGATCGTGACCTGCTGCAATGTGCCGAGCGCGTGAAACGCGTTCATGATACCCCATACGGTGCCGAACAGGCCGACATAGGGGCTGGTCGATCCGACCGTCGCCAGGAATGACAGGCTCGTTTCCAGATATTCGATCTCGTGGCTCAATGCGACACGCATCGCGCGCTGTGCCCCTTCCAGGATGTCCATGGGCTCGATGTTTTTCTGCTTCTCGAGACGGGCGAATTCCTTGAAACCGCCCAGAAACATGGAGTCCATCCCGGAAAGGCTGTCCTCATGCTGGGAGAGCTCCTTGTACATCTGATTCAGATTACCGCCTGACCAGAACCGGCCCTCGAATCCCTCAGCCGCCTTGTTGGCCGCCTTTAGCATGAACCATTTGCGGAAAATCATAGTCCAGGACAGCAGCGACGCCAGCAACAGCAGCAACAGCACCAGCTGTACCAGTACGCTCGCGTCGCGAACGATCGCGAACAAGGCGATGCCTTGGGGGGCGGTGACGATATTCAAGATTCTCTCCACAAGTTGATGCGGGACAGAACAGGGGGCGGAATGGGTTTCGGGAAAAATCCCTGTGCGTCGAGGCAGGCGATTTTGACTTCACCGGCGCAGATCGCTTCGGCGTCACGGCGGACTTCCTGCGCGAACACAAGGCTCGCGGAGCCGATCCTGCCAAGTACTGCCGTGATTTCCAACATATCATTCAAACGCGCCGGCCTGAGATAATCCACTCGCACTGCGCGCACCGCGAATACGACATTCTGGTTGCGACTAAGTTCATCCTGCTCGAAACCGAGCGCGCGCAACCATTCGGTACGCGCACGCTCCATGAACCTCAGGTAATTGGCGTAATACACGACGCCGCCGGCGTCCGTGTCCTCGTAATATACTCTCACCGGGGTGGAAAAGACCGCGCTCACGGCAAGCGACCACTATCCGGGTACAGCAATGATGGCATGCGGCCGCAGGCACCCGGGCTTCGATGTCGAACAGCTTCGGCTGGCCACATCCGTCATTCGCCTTCGAAAATCCCGCGCTGCGACTGTTCCGTGGCCGCAGGCGGGGACAGACCGAAATGCAGCCAGGCTCCGCGTGTCGCAACCCGCCCGCGTGGCGTGCGCGCGAGAAACCCCTGCTGGATCAAGAACGGTTCGATCACGTCCTCGATCGTGCCACGCTCCTCGCCGATCGCAGCGGCAATGGAATCGATGCCGACCGGACCACCGCTGAACTTCTCGAGCACTGCAAGCAGGAACTTGCGGTCGAGCGGGTCAAAACCGTGCTCGTCGACACTGAGCATGCGCAATGCGCCTTCCGCAATGTCGCCGCTCAGCACGCCCTTGCCCCGGATCTGGGCAAAGTCGCGCGCGCGCCGCAGCAGCCGGTTGGCGATGCGTGGAGTACCACGCGAGCGACGCGCAATCGCCGCGATACCCTCCGGATCGGCCTCTATGCCGAGAATCCCGGCGGAGCGCTCCACAATGCGCGCCAGGTCGTCGGCCCCATAGAATTCGAGACGCTGCACGATTCCGAAGCGATCGCGCAACGGCGATGTAAGCAGGCCGGCGCGAGTGGTGGCCCCGATGAGAGTGAACGGCGGCAACTCGAGCTTGATTGAACGCGCCGCCGGTCCTTCGCCGATCAGGATGTCGATCTGACAATCCTCCATGGCCGGATACATGATCTCTTCGACCACCGGGCTCAGTCGGTGTATCTCGTCGATGAACAGCACGTCATGCGGCTGCAGGTTGGTTAACAGGGCCGCGAGATCCCCGGGGCGCTCCATCACCGGGCCGGAGGTCTGGCGCAAGTTCGCCCCCATCTCGTGAGCGATGATGTTGGCCAGTGTCGTCTTGCCCAGGCCCGGCGGTCCGAACAACAACACATGGTCCAGCGCTTCGCCACGCTTGCGCGCCGCCGCGATGAACACCTCCATCTGCTCATGGATCTGAGGCTGTCCGATATAGTCCTGCAGACGCTGCGGACGCAGCTTGTTTTCGACGCCCTGCTCCTCGGTCGAGGCCTCGCTGTGCGCCGAGACCAAGCGCTCGGTTTCGATCATGTATGTGCCCCCGCCAGACCTTTGAGGGCCTGGCGTATGATGTCTTCGCTGCGCAGCCCGTCCTGGGACACCGAGCTCACCGCGCGATTTGCCTCCTGCGGCCTGTAGCCTAGCGCAATCAGGGCGCTGATCGCTTCCTGCACTGGATCGGGCGGCACAGCCACCGGACGGACGGCGTCCGCGGCAGATATCGGCTCAACCTTGTCGCGCAGCTCAATGATCAGGCGTTCCGCCGTTTTTCGCCCTATCCCGGGCACCCGCGTGAGGCGAGCAATATCCTCCTGGGCGAGGCAGCGCAGCAATTCCTCGTCCGACAGGCCAGAGAGAATCGCGAGCGCAACGCGTGGACCCACACCGTTCACTTTGAGCAGGCTGCGGAACAGTCGGCGCTGGCGGTCGCGCGAGAAGCCGTATAGAAGGTGAGCGTCATCGCGCACTACGAGATGGGTATACAGGGTGATGTTTTCGCCAGCTTGCGGCAGGTCGTAGAAAGTGGACAAGGGGGCCTCGAGCTCGTAGCCCACTCCGCCAACATCCACCAGCAGCGACGGCGGCTCTTTGTGAAGCAGCTTGCCGTGCAAGCGCCCGATCACTTTCCACCCCCAAACCCACGCAGCACGCGCAGACGGGGTGCCGCCCGCCGCACGCCGATGCCGGATCCGGAAAAGTGGTGCGCATGACAGATCGCGCAGGCGAGCGCATCGGCTGCATCCGCCTGGGGCGTGCCGGAAAGGCCGAGCAGGGCCTTAACCATGTGCTTGACCTGATCCTTTTGCGCGTGCCCATGCCCAACCACCGTGTGCTTGATCTGCAGCGCCGTGTACTCGGATACCGGGAGCGCGCGGTTCGCCCCGGCCAGAATGGCGGCAGCGCGCGCCTGTCCGAGCTTGAGCGCGGAGTCAGCATTGCGCGCCATGAATACCTTCTCGATGGTGAGTACCTGCGGCTGGTAGCGCTCGATGATTTCGATCACACCGTTGTACACGACTTGGAGGCGCTCGGCTAGGTTTTCTCCGGCAACACGCACACAGCCGCTGGCGACATAGCCGACAGTACCCGAGCGCGTCACGTTGACGACACCGAATCCTGTGATGCGCGATCCCGGATCTATGCCCAGTATCCGCATCCCGGCCGCTAAGTCCGGCACCGACAACACGCGATCGTGTGCTCAGCCAGCGTGCCGCTCCAGCACCTCGTCGGGAAAATCCGCATTGGTGTAAACATTCTGCACGTCATCCAGGTCCTCGAGGACGTCCATGAGCTTCAGCATTTTCTCGGCCTCTTCACCGTCGAGCCTGACGTCGATGCTGGCACGCTGAACGATTTCGACATGTTCCGGCTTTACTCCGGCCCGGTCCATCGCGCGGTGCACATTTTCCAAGGCATCGGATGTGGTCAATACTTCGATGGAACCGTCCTCGTTGGCAAGTACATCATCGGCCCCGGCTGCCAGCGCCGCCTCCATCACCTTATCCTCGCTGGTTCCTGCCGGGTAGGTCAACACACCCAACTTCCTGAACAGATAGGAAACCGAGCCATCGGTACCGAGGTTGCCGCCGTGCTTGGCAAACGCGTGACGCACCTCTCCGACGGTGCGGGTGCGGTTGTCGGTGGTGCAGTCGACCATCACGGCGACGCCGCCCGGGCCATACCCCTCGTAGCGGATCTCCTCATAGTGCGCACCCTCGAGCTCGCCGGTGCCGCGCTTGATCGCGCGTTCGACGCTGTCCTTCGTCATGTTCTGCGACAGAGCCTTATCGATGGCTGTACGCAGGCGCGGATTGTAGACGGGATCGCCGCCGTTGCGCGCCGCAACCGTGATTTCACGGATCAGCTTGGTGAAGATTTTCCCGCGCCTGGCGTCCTGGACGCCTTTGCGAAAGCGGATATTGGCCCATTTACTGTGGCCGGCCATGGGACATTATGCTCCTAACTCATTGAGTTTTATTGCTTCTTCGGACCGCCTGGGGCAGCCAGCAAGCCGGCGGTCAGTCTAACACCGCGCGCCAGCGTTCCCAAAACAGGGCGTGCCGCGAGCGACCCAAAAACAGGGCTTTTCAGGGACGGAAACGGCCTGTCCCGAGAAACCGGCAGATTGCCTGGGCGACCTTTAGGGAAGTGAGCAGGCCGAAATGGGATACCGGAAATGAAATCCGGTCCTTGGCATCGGCCAGCTGTGTCTCGACCAAGCGTACCGTACCGTCGGAAAGACCAGTCTGCCCCGGCAGCATGCAGCCGATCCCGAGTTTGCGCGTTCCGGCGATGATTCCGGTCTCACGCGGGGGCCAGGGCCAGGATCGCGCCTCTCCCGGTGTAAGCGCCGGAAGGCTCTTTCCCAGGAGACGGCGCCCCAGGGAGAATTGCGCAACACTGGCGGCAGCCCGGCTTCCCTGGTGCGGCGAACCGAGCGTGACGATGCGGCCGGGTCGTTGTTGCGGATGATAACGAAACAGTGCGTGCACCACGATTCCGCCCAGACTATAACCGACGAAGTGCGTGGCTGTGGCCGGCAGGGGGTCAATGAACCGTTGCAGAAGATCGGCGTTTTCCCGCAGGCTGCAAGCGATCGACCGGTACGTGAAGCTGCGCACATCGTAGCCGCAGCGCCGCAGGCGCCACGCAAGCACAGTCAGCACCCGTGCCGGCATCCATAGACCATTGACCAGAACCACGGTCTCGTTGCGCCCGACAGCGGCGACGGATCGCTGCTGAACCATGCTCACCTTCGGACTTTCGGACCCCGGGCAAAGCGCAAACCCGTCTTAATCAGGGCTCGGAGCACAGTCTGCGCCAGGCCGGGCCACACAGCCGTCATGTCCCCTTGCCAGCGCGTTCACCGGCGCTGGCCTCATCCTGCACCCGCTGCAGGGCAAGCAAAACATCCCGATTGGTCCAGGAAAAGGCCAGCCGTGCGGCATCGGCGAACGGCATCCACAGATATTCCGAGTGCTCGGCAGGATTCAGGACAATTTGCGCCTCGATTCCGAGTTCCAGCGAGAACACGTGCTCCGTGTTCTCGACGGTACCGGGTGCATATTTGTGGCGCCAATGCGGAAACAGGACGTAGCGGTTGCTCGTCTGCCAGTCGCGTAGTTCCTCCGGCGCTACCTTCAGCCCGGTCTCCTCGCACAGCTCGCGCAGCGCAGTGGCACGCGGTGTTTCGTCGGTCCATTCCATGCTACCAGTGACCGATTGCCAGAACTCGGAAAAATCTGCGCGGCGCAGCATGAGCGCATTGCCGGCGCGTGTGTACACCACCACCAGCACCGACTCCGGGCGCTTGTAATTGCGGGGATCAGCCTGGACCACTCACCGGCTCCGGGGGCTTTCGCAGCTTGATGTGGAGGTCACGCAGCTGTGCTTCATCCACCACACTCGGCGCATCCGTGAGCAGACAGGTCGCCTTCTGCGTCTTGGGAAAGGCGATGACGTCACGAATCGAATCTGCACCGGCCATAATGGCTGCTATGCGGTCGAGCCCAAAGGCGATACCTCCGTGGGGCGGCGCACCGTACTTCAGGGCATCCAGCAGGAACCCGAACTTCGTGCGTGCCTCCTCGGCACCTATGCCAAGCAGCGCGAACACTTTTTCCTGCATTTCCTCGCGATGGATACGGATCGACCCACCGCCAATTTCCGAACCGTTGAGCACCATGTCGTAGGCGCGCGACAGCGCGTTCTGCGGATCGATGTCGACGCGCTCGCGGTCGATCTCCTTCGGCGCCGTAAAAGGGTGATGCAAAGCCTGCCAGCGCCGGCCCTCGGCGTCGTACTCGAACATCGGAAAATCCACGACCCAAACCGGTCTCCATGCCTGCTCCACAAGGCCGAGATCATGACCAAGTCGAATGCGCAGAGCGCCAAGTGCATCGTTCACCACTTTGGCTTGATCGGCACCGAAAAAGATTATATCCCCGGTGACGGCGTGGCAGCGTGCCATCACCGCGGACAATACGTCGTCGGAGAGAAATTTCAGGATCGGCGACTGCAAACCATCGCGCCCGCGCGCGGTGTCATTGACTTTTATATAGGCGAGGCCCTTGGCCCCAAGGCCCGCCACGTAGGCGGTGTAATCATCGATATCTTTGCGTGACAGCCGCTCTCCCTGTGGCAGGCGCAACGCCGCGACACGGCCTCCGGGACTATTGGCGGCCTGGGCGAAAACCTTGAATTCGACCTGCTTGACCAGATCGGCAATCTCGACAAGCTCGAGCGCAATGCGCAGGTCCGGGCGGTCGACGCCAAAGCGCGCCATCGCCTCGGCGTAGGTCATGCGTGGAAACGGGTCCGGCAGCTCCACAGCGAGCACTGCCCGAAAGGCTGCGCGGATCATCTCCTCCATCAGACGCATGATGCCGTCCTCATCCAGGAACGAGGTCTCGATGTCGAGCTGGGTGAATTCTGGCTGACGGTCGGCACGCAGGTCCTCGTCGCGGAAACAGCGGCTGACCTGGAAGTAGCGCTCGAATCCCGCGACCATCAGCAGCTGCTTGAATAGCTGCGGCGACTGCGGCAGCGCGAAGAAATGTCCCGGATGGGTTCGGCTCGGCACCAGATAATCACGCGCTCCCTCGGGCGTGGACTTCGTGAGCACCGGCGTTTCGATCTCGACAAAGTCGTGGTCTTCCAGAAACCGGCGCAGCGTTCGGCTCAGAGAGTGGCGCAGGAGCATATTGCGGCGCATGCGGTCACGCCGCAGATCGAGATAGCGGTACTTCAGGCGCACGCTCTCGTTGAGATCGGGCTCGTCGAGCTGGAATGGCAAGGATTCGGACCGGTTCAGAACCTCCAGACTCGTGGCCAACACCTCGACCATGCCACTGTGCAAATGTGCATTTTCGGTTCCGGGCGGGCGCCTGCGTACCTTTCCCTCGACACGCAGCACGTATTCGCTGCGCACGCCCTCAGCTGCAGAGAAGGCCGCGGTATTGTCGGGATCGAAGACGATCTGCGCAATACCGGTGCGATCGCGCAGATCTATGAAAATGACGCCTCCGTGGTCACGGCGGCTGTTCACCCAGCCGCACAGTTGTACCACCTCATCCGTCAGGGTCAGGTCCAGCTTTCCGCAATAATGACTGCGCATACTAGGTATTGGTCCTTATCACTCTGGGCAGGGTTCTTCGGTATGCAGATGTTATCGGTTTATTCTGGTTCAGCGCATGAGGTCTGATTCTACGCCACCGCCGGTTTTTTTTCCGTCCGGTCCGACCGCTCCAGCCGAAAGAATGAGTTTGATCCCCACATCCACACTCATGTCAAGCGCGATGGTTTCGGTGCGTGGCACCATCAGGAAAATCCCGGATGTCGGATTGGGCGTCGTGGGCACAAAGACATGCACCAGGTCGCGCCCAGTCCTCTCGTTAGCCTCATGCACACCTTCTCCAGTGAGAAATGCGAGCGTCCACATGCCGGGCCGCGGATACTGCACCATGAGAACCTTGCGAAACGACGTGGCTGAGCTGCCAAAAAAGGTTTCCGTGAGCTGTTTTGCGGTGGAATAGATCGCGCGCACCACCGGGATGTGCGACAGAAACTCTTCCCACAGCTTGACCAGGTTACGTCCAAACAGATTAGTGGCGATCACCCCGGTCAGCAACAGCACCACCAGGGCCAGAACCGCACCCACACCGGGCAGATGAAACCCCAGGACCCGGTCGGGCTGGACCGCCGGCGGCAACAGCAGCAGCGTCTGGTCCACCAGATCGAACAGGAACCGAACGAGCAGTATGGTGACCGCAAGTGGCAACCACACCAGGAGACCGGCAATCAGGTAACGATGCAGTCTGGCCATGCCATGCTTAGCCCGGGAGATCGGGCCGGGAGGACGCTAGTGGGCGCAACCACAGCTACCGCCACCACAACCGTGGCCCTTCTTGGCCGGACCGGTGTCTGTGCCCGAGCTGGTTTTATCTGCCGGCTTGTCACCACTTTCCTTATTTTTTTCTGAATTTTTTTCCGAACCACCCTTGAAATCCGTTGCGTACCAGCCCTTTCCCTTAAGCTGAAATCCAGCCGCCGACATTCGCTTCTTCAGGTTTGGTTTTCCGCAGGCGGGACACATGGTCAGGACCTGCTCGTTCAGCTTTTGCATCACCTCGTGCTCGATCCCGCAGGCCTGGCACTGATACTCGTAAATCGGCATGACATTCCTCCACAAAAAAACCACTTCAGGATCAACTGGGGTCGAATCCTGTGCAAAACAATCGGTTAATCAAAGAAAATTATAGCCTGAACTGCTCTGATTCCGCACGAATTGCCGAAATACCGGCAAATGGGGGTGGAAAAACCGGAGCCTGGCTGACTTTCAGAGGTAAAGGTGACTGATGTGTCCGTGTCGCGCGGTCGAAAGCAGGCGACGGAACTGGCCGTTACTCATATGCAGGAGTTCGCGATGGTCCCCACCCTCGACATACACTTCAGGCTGTTCCACCAGACTGTCGTCCACCAGCACATCCAGTCCGTAGGCGCAGCCGGCAGCCGGGACCGCACCGGCCTCGCAATCCCGAAACAGCGCCGCCACGGAATCTTCAGTCGCGAGCCCGACGCGCCGGTTCAACAGCCGGTGCACTTGGCCCAGCTCAAGGCGGCAGTTGGCCGGAATGACCGCCATTAGATACCCACGTTCGTCCTCGAGAATAACCGATTTGGCGAGGCTGCCGGCAGGCACATGAGCGGCATACGCCGTCGCCAGACTTGAGGTCGTGCGCTGGTGCGCCAAGATTTCGTAGGCGATTCCGTTGTCGGCGAGATACTGCCGCAAAGTGGGCGCAAGGCTCATAGTCCTTCCCCTCCGTGGTGCCCGAGCTAACGCTAACATAGAGCCGGGCGAACCTCTTGGCTATACCTCGGTAGAGATAGTGCTGGGGCCTTTCAAGCGCGAATTCCGGTTCCTGCGCCTAGGAGCCGAGCGTGCTATTTTGGCTTCAGGAGGTCCTTGAGGCGTTCAAATGGCCGATTGGTCGCTTCTGGGCGCTCGTCCACGGACGCGCCGGAGGCGGCGCCTGCACCCGCCTGGTGATCAAGATAACGGGAATGTTCATTGTCATGGCAGTAAACGCAAAGATTTTCCCAGTTGCTGCCATCCAGCGGGTTGTTGTCGTGATTGTGGTCCTTGTGGTGAACCGTGAGCAGATGCAGATTCTCGCGGGTGAACGCGCGCCAGCAGCGACCGCACACCCAAGGGTGAATCTTGAGCGACAGTTCGCGATATCCGCTCAGGCGATCATCCCGATCCCGCCGCGCCCGTGCAACGACTTCGTCGAGCCGGCCTGACCCGCCCTTGCTCCCGCCCGGACCACCCGAATGTTCTGCCATTACGAAACCTCCCGCCAACCATCAACAAAAATCCGACCCAGCACCACCGCCATCAATGCCAGACCAATGGCATAGGTCCTCCACCAGAAGCCTCCTGGCCGGTATGCGGCCAGTGCCAGTTCCCCGCGGTTGAGCAGGCCAAAGGCCGGCTGCAGGAAAGCGGTCAACACCAGCGCCATGCCGGTAGTGAATATCGCGCCGTCAGAGCGGGTCACGCGGTACGCCCCGCGCAGCGTCAGAATGGCGCCACCCCACAGTACGAACAGCGTGGCTACAAGCACCGCGGCGATCCACGGCCCGAACCAGGCCCAGGGGATGAGGAAAAGAACATCCCATTCTCCCCAGCGCACTGGCCAACCGATGAACACTTTTAGCCAGCCATAGTAAAAGATATCCCACAAACCGAAACCGTAGACAAACGCCGCGAACACGCGCACGAAACCGCGCTCGGCAATCACCGCAACACCAAAGAGCATGATCAGCGTGGCGGCTTCACGCGCGAGCTCCAACTCCAGATCGAGACGCACTAGCATCTTCGGAGGAAAAATTCTCAGCACGTCTCCGGGGTAGTAGAGCCGCCGCAGATAGATCACTACCGCAGCCTCGAGCAGCGCCATCGCGATCGCGAAAACCGACAGCCAAACCACGTTACGTTTCATTTCGTTACAACGCGAAGTTTATGCTCCATCCAAGTGCACAGGCGCTGCTGCGGTCATTGCAGCGAAACCAATTTGCGCCGCGAGCGCAAGCCAGTGGCGGAATAGTCCATCTAAGACGAAAGTCGCCCTTCTATTTTTAGCAGAAATTATGCTACTTTAGCGCAGCTTTTGTTAACCACACACCGGGAGCGACTCATGGCAACAAAGAAACCAACTACCAAATCGGAAATCCTAGCTTACATTTCGGACAAAACCGATCTGAAGCGCAAGGACGTCAACGCAGTGTTCGACCAACTTTCCAGCCTGATCCGTCGTGATCTCAAGAACGGGCCGGGTGTCGTTAACGTGTTCGGTCTGATGAAGTTGAAGGTCGTGCGCAAGCCGGCGGTGCCGGCACGCAGAGGGATCAATCCCTTCACCAAGGAAGAAGTCATGTTCAAGGCCAAACCGGCTCGCAACGTAGTCAAGGTTCAGCCACTGAAATCCTTGAAGGAAATGGTCTGACCTAACACGCTTCGGGGACAACGCGCCGTCCAGCTGGGTGGCGCGCTGTCCCGCTTGTGTCACCGCCAATCTTTTTCCGGCATCGTGATGGGCGGCATCTCGACTATTCGGGATTTCGCCGCTGCAATACGCCAGCAGTCCTCACCTTCTGCCGGGGCGTCTGCGATGCGCTCGGCACACGCGAATTTTGACAATCTCCTGCGCTGAACATTCCGTGCGCGCATTCCCCTTATCCCCGGCGGCAAAAAACCAGTTTTTGATGGGTTTCGGCACTTTGTCAGTAATTTGCGTGAGGCGATGGCGGGATCCGGCGTGATGCAGACATTTGCTAAGGTTGCTCGCTGAAGGTTATATAATCGGGTCTTCTCCCCGCAAGGGAATCCGAATTCCAAGACGTCCATCTCGGCGATGAAATATTGCAGCAACTGCGGTGCCCCGGTCAGCCTGAAGGTCCCTCCTGGCGATAACCTTCCCCGGTACGTATGCGAGCGCTGCCAATCGATCCACTATCAGAACCCAAAACTGGTGGTTGGCTGTATCCCGGAGCAGGGCGATGAGATCCTGTTGTGCCGCCGTGCCATCAATCCACGCTACGGGCTGTGGACGCTGCCTGCTGGATTCATGGAGAACGGAGAAACCACAGCTCAAGCTGCGGCACGCGAGGCCATGGAAGAAGCCAACGCGAACGTTGATATAGGTGCCCTGTTCAGCTTGTTCAATCTGCCACATATCAGTCAGGTCTACCTGATATTTCACGGGAAGCTGCTCAATTTCGATTGCATGCCCGGAACGGAAAGTCTCGAGGTGAAGCTGTTCCATGAAAGGGACATTCCGTGGGACGAGCTTGCCTTTCCTGCAATTCACCGCACTCTGAAGCATTACTATCAGGATCGCCGCAGCGGCAAAATGTCTCTTCACACAGGTGATATCACGTCATCGGCGGCAACTTCTGACAACTAATACGTAGTCCGGGCATCGAGACTCGCGCGTGCCCGGTATTTGTAAGTGTATGCTTCCTAACTTGGCAATGCCTGCATTCCTTCAACTAAAACTGGCAGCATGACATGGGTCGCAGACCCGAAATCGAGGATAAACTGTTTCAGTACACCGAATTCGGATATCCCCTGCACCGTCCAGCGTAGATACCAGGCCCGGGCAGGCATCTCCGGGCGCACAGAAAGCGCTTCCCGCGGGCAATACCGGTCCGGTTTTCAACTAAACCGCACGCGATATGTGGGCTGCTGCGGGCAAGTTTGCCGGGGTCCCGTCGTGCGGCGAGAAAGAATGTCAACTTTTGACTCTTGCTTAAAATACGGGCTTAATAAATAACATTGCCACAGAGGATCAGTTATGGGTCTTCAACGGACAGGCTCTGTGGTCAACCTCAGGAGGAATGACACATGGCACGCGGCGTCAACAAGGTCACACTGATAGGCCATCTCGGCAAGGACCCAGAGGTTCGCTATTCACCCAATGGGGGCGCGATTGCCAACATCACCTTGGCCACATCAGAGTCATGGAAAGACAAGACCAGCGGCGAAAAGCAGGAGCGGACCGAATGGCATCGAGTTGTGTTTTTCGGCCGATTGGCCGAAATCGCCGGCGAATACTTGAAGAAAGGGGCACAAATCTACGTCGAAGGGCGCCTTCAGACGCGCAAGTGGCAAGACAAAGAAGGCAAGGACCGCTATACAACTGAAGTCGTTGCCGGTGAGATGCAGATGCTCGGGTCGCGCGAAGGGCGAGGAGTGCCCGCGGACATGGACATGGATCAGGCCCCTATGGGGGAAACGCGCTCACCTGCTGCAGCAGGCGGCCGGGCAGGCAAGAGCAGTGGCGCGGCGGATGATTTCGACGATGACATTCCGTTCTAGGTGATGCCTATCCCAGATTTGTACAGATTTGTAAACAAAAAGGATGGAAGACTTTGTTCTTCCACCCTTTTCTTGTATTTGCGCTGCCGGCTTTCGTCGGACCATTCTTCCCTTAGAAGACGGCTCTTTTCGAGCTGGTAGTTGACATCGTCTTCTTGAACCAGGCTCGTCCAAGAACGGCGTTAGGCGACGCAAAAAGAGGCCAGAGCGAAAGGACATCGGCTGGGAAGGATCGCGGCGAATCATGATGGCCGCGGGGCAACCTTCGTGCGTGTTCGTACCCGCTGTGCAGAAACGGACGCCTCGATAGCCAGACCGACGACCTCAAAACGCGGTCCAGCGTCATTGATGCATTTCCAAATAACGGTGAATGCAAAATGCAATACAGACAACCCGCTCACCGCCAGACCACGATGGTCCCGGCGTGAGCAATTGCATCCAGAACTTCATCGTATCGCGCCGTCATGTCGCGGATCACGACCTTGGCACCGAGCGAATTCAGCGCGTCCGCCAGGCGCTGCGTGGGCACCGTGGAGGACTCCGGGCACGGACGTAGAATCAGAATCGTCTTTGCGTCGTTCATAGCAGAAAAACCACGTCCGCGGCCATCACGTCTTGCGCAATCCGAGCGAGTGACGCATCTGTGTCCATGATCTCGCACGGCACCTCCGCAAAATCGAGCACCTCCTTCTGTTCGTTGACCGCGGGCGAGTCCTCGAGTCTCCCGATCACATCGACTTTTATGCTGTCGTTCAGCAGCGTCAACCCGGCTGCCACCCTCAATGCCTCGGATTGATGATACTTTGCGATCACGAGCACCTGTTTCAAAGGCCACCTCGGGACGTCGCGCGATGAATCAGGTGGGCAGTTGGTTTCAAAAAACAACGACTTTGTCGCATTTATGAACTAGCTCCGCATTCTGGTACTGACCACCCATGACGGCCCACGACGGTGGCTCGCCGTCTCCGAACCGTTCCCAGCTCAGCTCGCAGACACTTGCGCTCACTCGTCCGGACTCGACTAGCTTCTGTAAAGGCACATGACGAAGGAGCCGCGTTCCCGTGTCGGTAAGGAAACAGCGGCACTCCCAGCCGCGCTCCAAGGCCGCGGCGAGCAGGCCAGTGGCATACTCCCCGAATTCCTCAGAGGTAATTGTCACCCCAAAGCGCATTACGCCTCCTGGATTGATAACCAGAGGTTGACGCTATGTCTGTCGCTTCCAGACAACACAACCGGGTGTAAGTCCTTCACTGCGCCGATTGACTCGATGTCGTCGAAGCGTTAGGCGCGGCAGGATGGGGACGCGAGTAGCCCAACATGAAGCTGATAAATGCAACGATAATCAGGATGATTATCCACAAGCTGTTTTTCATCACGCTACCTCGCCGATCGGTCTATGCCTTCTTGATTCGCCATCTCATCCCATTGGCATCCTTGCCTTTTTCCATGATCTCATTTCCCTCCGCCTCACACATTGAGATAATAGACTCGGCCGAGGATGGGTTGTCGAATACGAGATCCAGCATGTCGCCTGACTTCATTTTTTCCAAGGACTTTTTCGTGTACAGCTGTGGGTGCGGACATACGTAGCCTTTGACATCGAGGAGGTAGATCCCCTCGGCCTCCTTCTTGAACTGGACGGCCATGACTTATCCTCCTTTGGTTTAAAATATATCTTCTTTCGCCATTCGGCGATTAATCCACCAGTTGTAGAACCTCACGCAGAGGTAAGCGCCGATCCCCAGGCCGAGGCCAAACAGCCAGCCGGACGGGTCACCGTTCGCCACCGGAATGAAAAAGGCGCCGATATTGCAGCCAATCCCGATACGCGCGCCGATACCCATAAGCGCGCCGCCGAGCAACGCCCAAATCGCCGTCTCCAAGGTAGGAAGTTTGAGCCTGAATTCATTGCTGAGCCGCGCCATCACGGATGAACCGAGAATGATGGAGATCGACATCCATCCCGGTGGATTGAGCAGCGGATTGGGAAGACCATTCTGCAGCCCATAGAAGATATTGCGCATTTCGTGAAACCCGAGCACACGCAGGAGCCAGCCGGACCATTGCGCCTCCTGGGTGGTGATGTACCAGTAACCTGGGTCGAAGACGGTGTCTTGTATCGAGAGACCTGAGGTATGGCCCATGGCCTTCAGAAGCTCGCCCGCGTTGATCACCCCGAAGACGTGACGCAAGCCCTCAATCACCCACATGTGCAACCCGGCTGCCACCCCGATAACCAGCCCGGCAATGGCCGTGCGCCGGGAAGCGCTGATCATCGACCAGCAACCCAGCAATTCCAGGCGCCAGCCCCTTGCCCCTGATTTCGCTATGTTCTTCAGGTGCGACTTTCGGTACCAGAATACATAGACCACGGCCAGGATGAGCACTGCTGGCAGGATCGTGTTGATCAGTGCATTGCCCACGAAGTCCGCGAGAAACTGGTTTTTGATGTGCGTCAGTACAGCGACTGTCGTCGCCGGCAGGTTCCAGATATAGCCGGCCATGTACTGGTTATACCATCCGTTCGTCGGCGAAAGTTGGGCTGGCAGATTCTTCGCTGCCGCCGAGGCCGTCCACGATGCCGGCACGAAGTAATTGAGCCATCCGCCGGCGGTTGCGAACCATGTCTGTGAGAAGCTCAGCGAAAGAATAACGAGCCAGGACGCTACTGTGCCTTCTCCGCTCTTGTAAAGGGAGCCAGAGGCACACCCCCCTGCGAATACCATGCCTACTCCGAAAATCACCCCGCCAATCACGCTCTGGTAGCCATAGGGCAGCGGATGAAATGTGCTCTGGCCCGCCCCGGTAACCACCGCGGAGACAAGACTGAACAGCACCAGGGCTATAATGATGCCGACTGTCATCCTCGGCACACCCACCGCGAACAAATCACGGAATGCAGAGGCCATGCAGAACCGGCCGTACTGCAAGGCCATCCCGTAGATCAATCCAAACCAGATATAGGTCGCCAGGTACACGTAGCGCACATCGACGGCATAGCTCCAGATCGTGATCAGTGCGAGGAACCCCACAATTGCGAAGGCCCACATCTGGTTTCTTCGCTCGAGGTTTTTCTGAACCACTACCGCGCTTTGCAATACCGCACCCATCTCGCTTTCGGTGCTCGCCATCAGGATCTGCCTCCTATTAAGCCAAAACATCCTTCACATGAAGGATACTGTACTGCTGTGCGTGAATCGTCGTCAGATACGTGCAACTTTCGGAACCATGAATGGGATCGTTTCCCTGAATTCAGATTGTCGGTGACAATCTCCAGCACGCCGCCAAGCTTGGCCAACCCCATCACCTTCCTCTAGTGAGTAGATCGGTGCGCACACAATCGACACTCGGGAAATCCAGTGATGCCGCCACGGTGACAGAACCATAGTACGTTGGCAGCATGATCTGCGAACCATCGCCCTGCACGTCCGCAATTGCCAACGGACATTTAGCAAACTCCATGCCGTGTATTCATTTGCTTGATTTATCTGGGTAAAGCGCCCCCGGACAACGCGGCAGTACCTCGCATATCGCAATACTCTAACATTCAGGTACCTAGTTTTTGGATTTTGCAACGAACTGGTTTTATGTGCCAAGTTGGTGCAGGAACCAGAAACCGCGTTGCAGATTGAAAAAGATCAAGTCGCGGAGGCGCTGTCGCGTTGGATTGTGCAATCAACCCCGGGCGTTGTCCCGCAATTAACTGCTGACGACCAGTTCTCTCGACAATAATCCGCCGGCAAACGTGGAACTTTCACCGTCGATCTTGCATATTCGGCCACGGGCAACGCCATGATCAACACCAACAAGGCCTGCAGAAACAGTTGCAGCAGGGAATAAGCCCAGGTTTCCATTAACCTTCGATTTTTAATGGAACCCATTACAGCAGCCACATGATTTGGTGAAAGTTTAGAGGTAAATTTGCGCTGAGAAGCGGCTGCACGGTTTGCAGTATGGAAACAACATGGGGTTCGAACTTCAGTTTACCAACAAGGAGATGAACCCCTCGGGCAGCAGGTGCCTGATCAGGCACCTACCCAATCACATCGGTTTTGGCATCGCCCCGCACGCGTGGGATACCGCAACCGTGGAGCAAACGCGGCTACCGCCTCGAGCATGGCGAAGTCACGCGCCACGATCCGGTGTTGCGGCGCCTGTGCCGCGAGTTCACATAAAGCACCAACGAGCACGTTCCGGGCGTGCTGTATCGCTGGCTGTTCGAGCAACCGGCGGTGGACGAATTGGCACCTGATCTGGACTCCACCGTGATGGCGCGTTACGGCCAGCATACCGGCGCGACGCACGGCTACATCCCGACCAAACCTGGATGCGCCTCGTGTCAACCGCTGAGGAGGTTTGTGTCGGACTGGCAGAGCGATGGCGCACGCCTTGAAGACCCTATGCTGCAAGCTGCTCGCCAAGGCGGACCGTATCATGACGCCGCAAGGACTCTGGGCCCGTTTGGAAGCCTTTCCATCGCCGGACCGGTGCATACCAGGGTAATAGCTAATGGAAAATCTGAGATAATACCGACGTGCCAAGGCCAAACAAACTGATATGCGTCGTCATCATAATGCTCGGTACCATGACTACCGGCGCAGCGACCCGGCAACCTGGTCTGCCATGGCACGCCACGCACCGACCGCACGACGCAGTCAGTCGTTTCCTCGCGCACCACTGGGTTGACCCTCTGCCGCCGGAAGGCGAGCCGCCCAAGGGGTACTCCGCCCTTGAGGCGTCCCTCGCCCCAGAGTCCTGCGGCCAGTGCCACCGGCAGCAATATGAAGATTGGCGCACAAGTTTGCACAGCCATGCCGTTGGTCCGGGCTTGCTGTGGCAGTTTCACATCCTGAGCCAGGCCCAAGCCAACAGCTGCATGCGCTGCCACGCCCCCCTGGCCGAACAGAAGGCGCTGGCAGCATTAGAATTTCACTGGCCGAACACACCATCGTCGCCACCACCGGCGTATGTAGGACGGCGCCTGTTCCGCCAAGGACTGGTCTGCGCCGCCTGTCACGTTCGCCGGCATCGCCGCTTCGGGCCACCGCCACCGCCCGGCATGCCACCCGGAAATACGCCAGGTCTGCCCCATGGTGGTTTTACCGCCAGCGCCGCTTTCCAGGACAGCCGTTTTTGCGCCACCTGCCACCAGTCCCCAGCGGATGGCCGGAGCCTCGATGGCAAGCCGTTCGAGAACACCTATGCGGAATGGCGCGCTAGCCGGTTCGCACGCGCGGGCGTCACGTGTCAGTCCTGCCACATGCCCAAGCGGCGGCATCTGTGGCGCGGTATCCATGATCCTGCGATGGTACGCAGTGGCCTTAGAATCACTCTCACGGTAACACGCATAAACAATGGCACTGCGGACGCCCGTGCGGTGATCCACAGCGTGGCGATCGGTCACGACTTTCCCACCTATCTCGTTCCCAAGGTCTACGTGATGCTGTACGCATTGGGCCCTGACGCTCATGATGTTCGCGAGATCGCCCGACATGTTATCGGTCGGAGCGTGAATCTCCAGCTGACCCATGAGTATTTTGATTCGCGCATTCCACCCGGCGGCAAAAGTGTTCTGGCCACACGCCTTGAGCTAAGCCCGTCCCAACCCAAGATGGTCGAGCTACGTATCGAGGTCGCGCCCGGCGCGCACTACGAGCGCCTATTCGGACATGAACTCGGACATCAGGGACGCTACGATAAGGCCACGGTCATGATCTTACGGCAAGCGCTCGCCGAGACCCGCGCCACCCGTTATCAGTTGATCCGTCTTGTCGTCCCAGTGCCCGCTACACCTGGCGATTCGCGGCATGCGGTTGCAAATTGAAAGCCTGGCGATGGTGGGGCCCGTAAAAACAACTAAATGCAACGTCCCGCTCATGCCATTCTCTTCTAAGTAGCTGTTTTTACATGACCTCCCGGCTGGCATGCAATGTGCTTGCAAGACCAGGGCGCAGCAAGACATTCATGCAGCACGCGGTGACGCAAATGAAGTCCAACCAGGCAAAATGGCGGCTGATCGTGGTGGCGGGAGGACTGCTTACCTGTGCGGTCGTACCCGCCGCGTGGGGAACGGCGGCTTCAGCTTCAATCGTCACGCCAGCAACCACCCCTTCCCCTGCTGCACAAACGCCGAAGTCACGATTTCGATTCAAGGGGCCCGTCTGCGAGTGTGGGTTCGGGGTCACTGAACAGGAGATCGAAGCCGCTCAACTAAAACGTGAGCAAACTGGAAGGTCCGCCAAGACCACAGTAAACGACCACCAAAGCGAGAGGGGGAAAGAAAAATGAGCCAAGTCTTCATCCGGATACTGAAAAGGGCATCACGCTCGGCATTCTTTTACGCCACGTGCATCACGCTTTTGACCACGGTGGCCGTGGCTTGGTCGTTACTTTCCGCCACGCCGCTAACACCTTCCACACTGCACCCATACAGCGCGTCCGCCACGTCCACCGCCCACCAGAGTGGATGGGGTGAAAATGCGATCTCCTCATTTCATGGATCGTTTGCAGCATGCTCCCCGATCGCGGCAGCTAACGCCTGCGGCATGGGGGCCTCATCGTGTTTCAAATGCCACAGCAGCGGCCGCGGGCCCGCCATCAGCAACAGCGTCTGGCACACCGACCACGAGCAGGTCAACAATGACTGCGTGGGTTGCCACCAAGGCAGTCCCTGGATCCTGAAAAAGTCACTGGCGCACACCGGCCTGATCGCAGATCCGCTCACGACGCCCGACAAGTCGTGCGCTACCTGCCACCAGGGCAAGAACCTCGGGCAGCTCGTCGCCAGCTACATAAAAGTCAAAACGCCCCAGCAAAAATAAACCGGGAGGAGAATCGACCATGAAAAACTCGACGTTCAAAAAGAGCCGAATTGCAAACGTCGCCCGCCGCGCCATCGTTCCGCTCGCGGCACTGGTCCTTGCCGGTTTTGCCGGACCGGCGATATCCGGCGTGACACTCCACTCCGGCAACAGCTATTTGACGATCGATTATGACCTTCAGGCCTGGTACCAAAGTCGGGGCTATACCTCGTCCACTACCCCTGGCGGTCTGAACAACTTCTTTTTGCGCCGTAACCGGATCGTTCTCAGTGGGCAGTACAATAACTACGTCGGTTTCTTTGTGGACACCGACGCACCAGTCGACGGGCAGCAGGGCTTCAACGATCGAAGCATGACCTACGCGGATGCTTACGTCACGATCGATACAAACGACGCGTACCAGTTCATTGTTGGCAAATTCAAGATCCCGTTCACCCGCGAAAACCTTGAGGACTGCTTCGGTGCCTTGACGATGGACCGATCGCTGCTGCTTGCGTACACCCCATTCGCTGCGAGTCGTGATACGGGCGTGGCGATGTGGGGAAACTTCCACAATGCCATGTTTCAGTACCGCGTCATGGTATCAAACGGCCGGCAGAGCAACGGACAGGGCAACACCCCGAAAAGCGAACCAATGGTGACGGGACGCATAACCGCAAGCCTGCTTGATCCTGAGTACGGCTACGGATACGAAAGCACCTACCTCGGCACCATGAAAGTCCTGACGATAGGCGCGTCTTATGAGTATCAACAGGACGTCGTTTGGGACAACTATGCGGCACAGACAGACCCCAAGAACTATGAGGCCTGGACCACAGATATCTTCTACGAGTACCCATTCCACAGCGGAACCTATACTGCTTCGGCAGCATACATGCACTACAGTACTGGGAACGCCATCAACAGTGCCAGCCCTGACCCGAACCTGCCGCTGACCACACAACTCCAAGGTTACTACGTTAAAGCTGGCTATATGTTTCCGCGGAAGATCGGCATCGGCCGACTGCAATTCTTCCTACGTCACGAGAAGTCGCAATACAATTTGCTAACCGGCTATGGCGATCAACAGTGGAACAGCGGAGGCTTCAATTATTATATAAGCGGTCAGCAGCTGAAGGTAACCGGCGAGTATGCCCACGTCACCTTCAACACGCAGGACCCGTTGAACGCGGCAATGCAAAACTACAACATGGAAACGCTAGGTCTACAGCTGCTCTTTTGAGAAGACCGCCCTCATCGTAAACGCCTGACTTCAGTGATTTACATTGAAGGCAGCGGTTGTGGGCGAGGACTCTTCAGAAAGAACCGCGCAAAGACAAGATACAGACAATCAGGGCCAGCAGGCCAGAAACGCCACACCACCTGCCCAGCCGTCGCTGTGCGCAACGCAGGAACTTAGCAGGGAGCGGCGCCACACAGACATTGCGTGGTGATGACG
>DAHXOO010000002.1 GCA_027364845.1 Pseudomonadota bacterium
CGCAGACGAAACCGGCACCGGCGCCGGGCGTGGGACGAAAATCAACATTCCGATGGCTCCGGGTGCCGATGACTTAGTACATAGTTCCATAAATATGATGACGTATAAGTCTGGCATATCTTCGTCCCTAGTGGCATCCTTATCAGCCCAGGGAGGGAATATATGCCAAGAAAATGCCCGTATCGCATTGAGCTATCCAGTGCAGAACGAGTTCGACTCGAGGCCACGGCTCGCAAATATACGTCGCCGTATCGGGACGTCATCCGGGCCAAGATCGTGCTGTACGCCGCCGAGGGGCTCGACAACGATGAGATCGCAGAGCGCCTGGATACGCCGCGCCAGATTGTCAGCAAGTGGCGCAGCCGCTTCTTCCGAGAACGTCTGCGGGGTCTGGAGGAACGCTCCCGCACCGGGCGCCCAGCGCTCTTTTCCCCCCAGCCTCGTCGTGGCCATTAAGGCCCTGGCCTGCCAGCTGCCCTACGAGTCCGAGGTGCCGCTGTCGCGCTGGAGCGTGCCGGAGATCCGCCGCGAGGTCATCGAGCGCGGCTTGGTGGCCTCGATCGGGCAAAGCACCCTGTGGCGCTGGCTCACCGAGGATGCGATCCGGCCGTGGTCGCACCGCACTTGGATCTTCCCGCGCGATCCGGCTTTCGAGCGCAAGGCCGGCAGAGTGCTGGATCTGTATCAGGGTGAATGGGAAGGAAAACCTTTGAGCCCGGCAGACTGCGTGCTCTCCACGGACGAGAAGACCAGTATCCAGGCTCGAGCCCGTATCCATCCCACCCTGCCCCCGGCGCCTGGCCGCCCCATGCGCGTGGAGCATGAATATGAGCGCCGCGGTGCCTGGGCCTATTTCGCCGCATGGGATGTGCGACGCGCCCAGGTCTTCGGCCGCTGTGAGAGAGAGAACCGGGATCCGCCCCTTCCAGCGCCTCATCGCCCAGGTCATGAAGCAGGAGCCCTACCGATCCGCCCCGTGGGTGTTCTGGATCATGGACAACGGCTCCTCGCACCGCGGTCAAGCCTGCATCAAGCGGCTGCAGCGACGTTGGCCCACGATCATCCCCGTGCATACGCCTGTGCATGCCAGCTGGCTCAACCAGATCGAGGTGTACTTCTCGATTGTTCAGCGCAAGCTGCTCACTCCCAACAACTTCCGATCCCTGGCTGAACTCAAGGATCGCTTGTTGCGCTTCCAGGATCACTACTGCGCGGCCGCCCGCCCTTTCCAGTGGAAGTTCACCCGCGAGGACCTGAAAACATTGCTCGCCAAGATCCACGCGCATGAGAAAACCTTCCGCAAGGCGGCCTGAGTGGAATACGTCACCGAACTTATGGGCCAGAGTACTAAGGGACCGGCCATCACCGGGCACTCGGCATTCCTTGCATCGGCCGGCCTGAGCTCATCTATCTCGCTGCCGGGATGTTGTCCGAGGCTTGCGGCGGCATCACACCTCGGCTGACTGCCATGAACTGCGCCGTAGCGCTGTTTGCGCGGCTTGTCACCGGCACAGGCAAGTGTGTTTCCGACCCACAGACTAACTAGCTATGACACCAGTATTTTATTACCAGATCCACGGACAGGAACAACGGTGGCATGTGGACCGCAGCACGCATGAGACTCGACAAATGGACCTGCCGCCCGCCGGCAGCGCGAAAACTCAAGATTGATTCCGTCGACCGGAAGATTGATGCCGCACAGCCGCCGCCCAAACAAAGCCTGTTTTCGGCCGGCGCCGGGCGCGTGGATACTATCTTTCGACCGACCGAAGTATTGTCTATCTGATTGAATTTTTGTGTATTTAAGGCCAGCGCTGCGGCACACACTGCATTAAACGGCTATATTTCAAATATGTTCTGGAAACAATCACGTTTCATCCTCGCGCTCGGCTTCGTTCTGGTCCTGGGGCTACTGCTCAGTGTTGCTGCCGTCGGACTGAGAGAGATGAAGCTGATCAATCGCCGTCTGCAGGGGGTAATCAATCAGAACAGCCTCAGAACCAACCTCGTATTCACCATGCACTTCGCAGCGCGTGAGCGCGCACTGCTGCTTTTTTCAATGGCTCTGACACAAGACCCGTTTTCCCGTGAGAATCAATTCACGCGCTTCAACCAACTGGCGACAGAATTCACGGTCGCACACCAGCAGCTTTTGGCGATGAGACTGAGCCCGGATGAAAAGGTAATTCTTGCACGTCAGAGCAGACTCATCGCAAAGTCCGAGTTCCAGCAGCGGCGGGTTGCAGACTTTATCATGACCGGGAAAATCGCCAAGGCGAACGCCTTGCTTTTATCCACGACCGTGCCCGCGCAGAATGCAGTTCTGAAACAGCTCCGGGATCTGCTCACGCTCCAATTGCGCATTGGGCAAGAAGAAGTGTCGCGGGAAGAGCACTCATACCACTACGCCTACCTGTATATATTCTCGCTTGGGACACTGGCCGTCATCCTTTGCACTTTCGTGGCGCTTTTCGTCATACGCCGGGTCACCCGCGTTGAGGACGCGCTGTTCCGGGAAAAGGAGCTGGCAGAAACAACACTGCACTCGATCGCAGACGCGGTGATGACCGTAGACGTCGCCGGCAACGTCGATTACACCAATCGGGTCACGGAGCAGATGACCGGATGGGACGCGGCCCACACCCAAGGTCTTCCGCTCAGGCAGGCGCTCGATATCCTGGACGAAAAAACCCGCAAGCCAATTGAGTTGATGGTGGTTCCAGGAGCGCCGGACGGACCGATCGTCGATTTCCCTCGCCACAGCATACTTCGCCACAAGAACGGAAACGAATTCGTCATCGACGGGGCCGCTTCCGCCATACGTGATCGGACAGGCCGGGCAATCGGTTCCATTCTCGTGTTTCGCGACGTAACCCAGGCACATCTGCTCGCGCAGCAGCTGACATGGCAAGCAACTCACGATCCGCTTACCGGCCTTGCGAACCGGCGCGAGTTCGAGCGTGAGCTGGCGCAGCTGATTAACAGCGCAAAAGCCCTCGGCAAGCATCACGCCCTGCTGTACATAGATCTCGATCAGTTCAAAGTCGTGAATGACACCTGCGGGCACGTCGCTGGCGACGAGCTTCTGCGGCAGCTCGCCACGATTCTGGGTCAACGGTTGCGCGGATCGGATATCCTGGCGAGGCTGGGAGGCGACGAATTCGGTGTCTTGCTGGAAGGTTGTCCTGGCGAACAGGCACGGCGCATTGCCAATAACCTGCTCGATGCGGTGCGCGATTTCCGCTTCGCCTGGCTGGACAAGGTGTTTGAAATTGGTCTGAGCGTAGGACTGGTGGCAATAGATTCGGACAGCCATGATGTGGCAAATATTCTGAGCGCCGCCGATGAAGCCTGCTATACCGCCAAGGACAATGGACGCAATCGCGTGCACGTCTACCACCCGAACGACCACGATGTGGTGCAACGACACGGCGAAATGCGCTGGATCGCACGTATCGGCAGCGCGCTGGAAGACAAACGATTCCGCCTGTACTACCAGACCATTTCGCCTCTCGCCGTTCCCACCACTGCTGCGTACTACGAGATTCTGCTACGCATGCTGGATGAAGAAGGAAACGTGGTCCTCCCCATGGCCTTCATCCCAGCGGCAGAACGCTACCGCATGATGCCGTCCATAGACCGCTGGGTGATACGAACCCTTTTCAATACGCAGGGTCCGTCTCTGCGAGACCACGTGGACCAATTCGATGGAACCACCCGACCGCTATGCGCGATCAATCTCTCCGGAACCAGCATTGGCGACGATTCCTTCCGCGACTTCGTGCAGGACCAGATCGTTATCCATCGCATTCCGCCCGAGGCTATCTGCTTCGAAGTCACGGAAACGGCAGCGATCACCAACCTGAACAAGGCGTCGCGGTTCATGCACGAACTGAAGGACATCGGCTGCCGGTTTGCCCTGGATGACTTCGGTACTGGAATGTCGTCCTTTGCCTATCTCAAGCATCTGCCGGTTGACTTTCTGAAGATCGATGGTTCGTTTGTCTCCGACATGGCCCATGACCCGGTGGATTTTGCGCTGGTTGAAGCGATAAACCGCATCGGCCACGTGCTTGGCATACACACCGTTGCAGAGTCTGCGGAAAGTGAGGTCATACTGGAGAAACTGAGAGATCTCGGAGTCGATTACGTGCAGGGAAGTGTGATCCACGCTCCGGAGATGCTGCTGAAATTCCCCAAGCAGCACGGCTCGGTCAAGCGTTCAATTCCCAAGTCCTTGTGAGCAAGTGGCCACGGGTACCCTCCTCGTCCAGCACTGCGTGATCAGCCAGGATTTCGTCCGACCACCACCGCTTCGTTGCCGTTGGCAAACAAGTGCACGCTGGGAACCATGCCGACTTGGCGGAATGCGTCGGCAATGTCATCCGGATGCAGAAAATGATTGCCCTGAACGTGTTCCGTAAGATTCTGGAACGCGAGCATCCTGCGACCCGGCTGCACCAGATCGGCACGTTGACGCGGCCAACAGGGCTCCCAGATCACTGCCATGCCTGCAGGTCGGAGCGAATCCCGCAAAGTGACGAAGACTTTATCCTTCTGGTCCCACACGTGGTGCAACGCACGAGTCATGGCGATCAGATCCACTCGTTCAGGCACGGTGTAATTGTAGATATCACCAACCTGAAAGTGCAGGCGTGCGCCAAGCCCGGCGGCAGCTGCACGTTCCTGCGCCTGAAGTATGTTCTCCACGAAGCCATCGAGACCGATGCCACGAATATGTGGGAAACGCGTGGCGAGTCTGAGCAGGTACCAGCCATTGCCACAGCCCAGATCAACCGCCACTCCCTGACGCGCATCGATCTCGGCAAAAGCGCGAATCTGCGGCAGAATCTGCTGCTCGAACAACGCGCCGAAACTCATTTCGAGCATCGGGCCGAACCAAGGAAGTATGCTTTCGCGCTCCGCCAGCACTTTTTCTCCCGGACGCTCGCCGGTTTTCATGAACGTCGCAGCGCGCTCCGCCATATGCGCCGACAGCACCGACTGTACCGCGAACGGCATGAGTGTTCCCGGCACATCCGGACGGAATGCGCGCCCCAGATCGGTCAGCTGAAACTGTCCTTCCGACTCGGACAGATAGCCGAAGGCGTAGGCCGCGTCGCACCAGCGCGTAACGTAGCCGGCGTCAGCGCCGGCTGCAGCCGCGAGCTGGTCTGCAGTCGCGTGCGCCATGCGATCGAGTTGCGACAGCAGCCCGTTGGCCACACCGATAAACGCGATTTCGAGCGCGACCGCGCCCTGGGCCTGGGCCATGACACGTTCGCGCTGTTCCGGGCTGACACTCATTGGGCAACTCCTCGAGATAGGGCCAAGTCTTGGAAAGTCACGATTCCCTGCCTGGAAGATATTCTATCACGCTGAAGACGGACGCAGCTTGAGCGCCTGCTCCATTGCCGCGCGCCAATGGCGATAGCGCTCGGTGAGCGGCGTGTTGTCCGCCGGTCGGAACCAGACACCAGCCTGCGGTTCAGGCCATGCACGGGAAGGATCCCCCAGCAGATACGCGACACCACGGGCGGTCGCCTCGTGTTCGACTTGCCGATATACCGACAGTCGACTGATGTCGGCCAAACGCTGGCATAGCCCGTCGAGCCGCGCCAGGCCGCCGCTCACCAAGACGTACTCGAGCGGCGCGGCCACAGCGCGCGTTTCCTGCAGATTTTCTGCGATCAGAAACACGATGCTCTCTACAACACCCACAGCCTTCTGCCGGGGTCCACCCGAACCGATGAAGCGCGAGGCGAAATCCGCAACCCAGAACGGCGCACCCAGGCCACCTACGCCGTTAAGAAACAGAACGGGCTCGCGTTCGCTCGCCAGCCATATGGAAAGTTCATCGTCGAGATTGTCCAACCCGAGCTCGCTCTGAACCCACTGCAGCGCGCTGCCGGCGCCGTTGACGGTACCCTCGATAACGTAGCTGCCGATACCCTGGTCTTCGAACACTATGCCGGATAGCAACCGTGGATGACGTTGCGGGCGCGCCCCGCAGGGGCGTTGGATGAATGCGCCGGTGCCGATGTTCACATAGGCGCAAGTAGACTGGGGCGTACCCCACGCAAAAAGCGCCGCAGATTGATCGCCTGTCACGACCCGCAGCGGGACTGCCCGGCCACCGATCAGCAAACTGCCGAAGCGGTAGCGTGTCGACACGCAGCGCGGAAGCGACGCACAGGGTACACCGAACTGCTGCAGTAGCCAGGGGTCCCAGTTGCGTGCTTCGAGATTGTAGAGGAGCGTGCGTGCAGCGTTAGCAGGGTCGACGTAGAACGCGTGTTCCACGGTAAAACGGTAGACCAGGAAACTGGCGAGCGGACCGAAGCACAGATCACCTTGCGCGTGCGCTTGACGCACTGCGGGAAGATGGTCAAGACACCAGCGCAGTTTGCTGGCACCGTAGTGGGGCGACAACATAAGGCCGGTGGAGGCTTGTACCTGCGCCTGCTGCGGCGCAAGCTGCGCAATCCACGCGAAGGTACGTCTATCCTGCCAGCTGATCACCGGGGACAACGGTTGGCCGCTGCCGCGCTGCCAGCACACTATGCTCGAGCGCTGGGTTGCAAGTCCGGCGGCGACCACTTGGGCAAGCTCCTGCCCAGCAAGCGCCTGCTCGATGCTCGCATTCACACTGCGCACTACCTCTTCCGGATCTTGTTCTACCCATCCGGGACGCGGCATATGCGAGCGTACAGACTCGACGCCGCGCCCGACGACACGCCCCGATTCGTCGAACAGCAGTGCGCGGCTTGCATGCCCACCCTGGTCGATTGCGAGGTAAAGAGATGAGTGCGCTTGTCCTTGCGCCGCGTTCAATCGCCGTCCTTCACCATGCACGTCCAGTCGTAGTCACCTCCTCCACTGGCGAGAAACCAGGGATTGAGCAGCGACTCCTTGTTATAGAAGAGCGACCGACCCTGCAGGTCCGTGAGTCGGCCGCCGGCAACCTCGAGAACGCACTGGGCCGCCGCCGTGTCCCATTCACTGGTCGGTCCGAGCCGCGGGTAGATATCGGCACTGCCCTCGGCAACCAGGCAAATCTTGAGCGAGCTGCCGAGGCTGGCGGTATCATATTCGCCTTCGCGCACCTTGAGCCGTGCGAGGAATCTTTCGAGTTCGGCACCGGGATGTGAGCGGCTGGCAACAACGGTAGCACGGCCGCCGCCATAGCGACGCACCTGAATCTTGTGGCGCGTGCCGTCCGATTCCTGCTTGAACGCACCGACCCCCTGGCATGCGAGATAGGTGATGCCGGAAACCGGCACATGGACGACCCCAAGCAGCGGTCGGCCATCCTCGATGAGCGCAATATTGACGGTGAATTCGCCATTGCGCTGGGCAAACTCCCGCGTGCCATCAAGGGGATCGATGAGCCAGAATCGGCGCCAGGCAGCGCGCTCGTTATAACCGACCAGTTTCTCTTCCTCGGAAAGCAATGGCCGCTGCGGCGCAAGCGTCGCCAGCCGCTCCACTATGAGACGGTTGGCAGCGGTATCGGCTTCCGTGAGTGGCGATCCGTCGGCCTTGTTGTCAACCCGGAAATCACGCTCGTAAACATCGAGAATGCGGTCACTGGCTGCGCGCGCAATCGCGACAACCTGCTCGAGCTCCGCGCAGTGATTATGATCCCCTGTCATGCCATACCTCTCCCGCAACCAGCGGCCTTGCCTACCCGCAGTTTCCAACAACCGGCCGCGCGCACCGGGATCTTCGGGGCCACATTATGGTACTCTATGTGTCATTGGGGCGGACGGCACAGCGCGTGAGACATGCCACGCAGGGCGTTCCGATCCTCGTGGCCCGATATTATATCCCAGAGCGCAACGTATGATCGTTATCCAGGATGAAAAAGACCTGCTCAAGGCCAGTATTTATGCCGAATTCACGGTTGCCGACTATCGCGAGCTCGAAAGCGCGGTGGTCGCGAAGATCAAAGCGCAAAAGAGGCTCAATTTGCTGCTGGACCTGACTAATATGGCCGGCTTCACGCTCGACGTCGCCTGGGAAGACATCAAGTTTACGCGCAGCCATCCACACGATTTCGCTCGAATCGCGGTACTCACCAACGATCAGTGGCGGAGCTGGCTGGGGTGGCTGGCAACCGCATTCACCGACGCGCAGATCGGCAGCTTTACCGACCCCGGGCCGGCAGAAGCCTGGGCACGAGGGCACTGAACCAGTAACCAAGCTCTCCGATCCACCAACCTCTCTACCGTAATCGGGTCTGGTCGAGCGAGCCAAGAAGGATCGGGCACAATTCAGCGGAAATAGTTCGAGTTGCGGAACGTGTGCGATCCTGGCCACCGCACGGCCAAGGGTCATGACGGACTGGTAACATGCCCGCACATATTCACTGAATTCAGCGAATGCATCCTGACACACCGAGCTCTGAAAGTTCAGGCGCATGCGTATCAGGCAGTAGAGATACAACTCCACCCCCATGCGAAACGTGTCCCGGGCGCGACTGGTGGATTCGCAAATTGAGCAGGCGCCGAGGGAAATAGCTCTGGCATCTGCAACGTGGACCAGCCGCCCGACGTGATTCTCTATGCGCCAGACCCCAGATGCTGCCGTAGCAGTTGCGCGAGTCCGGCGGCATCGGTACCGCGCCGCGTCCCGGCGCGACGCGGCGGCGACCAGATCGAATCGGGAAAACTGGCATCATCGGTGAAGCGCGGGATCACATGCCAGTGCAAGTGCGGCACCTGATTGCCCAGCGTCGCCAGATTTATCTTGTCCGGATGCATGACGACACGCACCACCTGTTCCGCGACAAACACCACCCGCATGAGGTGTGCGCGTGCCCTGGCAGCTAAGTCTGTCATCTCCTTCACATGGGCATTCCAGATTACCCTGCAAAAGCCAGCATGATCGGTGTCGTCGACAAGAATGATACGACAATACCGGTCGCGCCACAGCACGTTCTCGCCGTGCGCGCGGCACAGCGGGCATGAAGCGAGCAGGTCCGACGTGCCGCGCATCATCCGTAGTGCTTCTTCTTGAGAGACGCGAGGTCATTCCAGTGGCGGACGACCTCTGGCATGCGCGGTGCATTGACGTCGATATTCAACATCTTCAGCACTGCGCTGCTTTCGACCGGGCGACCCTTGGTCACGAACAATCCCTTGACCAGGGCTACGGCACACAGCCGGCCCTTCGACTCAAAGCGTTGCTCAACGTAAAAGTACTTTTCATCCCAGGTGACGAGGCGAGTCAACAATTCGAACCTGCGCAGCGGCCTGAGCGGGCATATAAAATTGATTTCGGCCGCGCCCAATACCGGCATCCAGCGGGCGTGCAACAGTGGCTTCAACATACCGGTCTGGCCAAGCATATGTATTCGCCCGAGATCCATAAAAGTCAGATAACGTCCATTGTTCATATGCATATTGAGGTCGCAGTCTAACGGCGTCACGCGAAAAGAGAGCCGCGATGACTCAAGCAGGCCGCACTGCCTTGCTAACAGCGTCTTGATCAAGACGATCAAGAGCCGCAGATAGAGATTCACGTAGTTTCTCCGATGTCGGAAACCAGGACGGAAATACGTATAATACCCGCCACCCGGTGTTCAGGCACTGGCGCACTTACGCCAAGGGTGCAGGGACGGGCCGCAGCCGGGCGCACCAGGCATGGCATCTGCTATTACCTATATCTGAAGAATCAATTTTTATGGTGAGCTGGGAATACGTTCGAACAGTTTTGCTGGACATGGACGGCACGTTACTCGATTTGCACTACGACAACCATTTCTGGCAGGTGCATGTCCCGCAGCGCTTTGCCGAGAAAAACGGCCTTACGCTCGACGTGGCCAAGGATGAACTGTTCCCGCGCTTTCGCCGGGCCGAGGGCACGCTTGACTGGTATTGCGTGGACTACTGGAGCCGGGAGCTTGGTTTGGATATCCCATTACTCAAACGGGAAGTCCGCCACATGATTTCTATACGTCCGCACGTTGTCGATTTTCTCAGCGCAGTGCGCGCATGCGGAAAACGCATCGTCCTGGTGACCAACGCGCATGGCAAGAGCCTCGCCCTTAAGCTGGATTGCACGAGGCTGGGCGGAAGTTTCGACGCCATCGTGTGCTCCCACGAACTCGGCATGCCCAAGGAACACGACGAATTCTGGGACCGTATGCAGGCCATCGAGCCTTTCGCCCGTCGCGAGACGCTGCTCGTGGATGACAGCCTGCCGGTATTGCGCTCCGCCCGCAACTACGGAATTGCCCAGCTGCTTGCCATAGTAAATCCGGACTCAAAGGGGCCCGAGAAGGACGTCGGCGAATTTGCAGCGATTCGCTCGTTTCTGGATATCATTCCTCGATAGCCAGGGTGCGGCAGCACTTGGCGTTGATCGCCGCTGGAGCATGGAAACTGCTGATGGATTTATCGATGCGAACCACCCACCGGTTTCGCTGCAACCACAGCGATGCGGAATTTCCGTGTTTTGCCGGCGCGACCGCCATGTGGTGCCGGGTCGGCGCAGAGTCGGGAAAAGGATCCAGGCTGCACCGGGGCAGTTGCCCGAGCACCAACTGGCGAGGATCGCAGTCCGGCGTTGTTCAGTGTGGCCGGCAGAAAGCACTGCGTCCTATTAATGGGATCCGGTTCGGGCCTGGAGCCGAATGCAACCGCATGCCGCGTTGACCGCGCCGGGATGCACGTCCGACGGACGGCGAATTACGCGATTCCTGGGTTATGCCTCGAGTGAGCACGCTTTCACGCCAAACCGGGGGTCGCATGGTATGATTGAGGCCCGAAAAGGCCGTTGAATTCGGGGTCCCCCCGCTATTAGAGATTTATGCGCATTCTGATACCCGCTTTCGAGCACGCCCGAGTGTTGGTTACCGGCGATCTCATGCTGGATCGGTACTGGTACGGCCCGGCGGCTCGCATATCACCCGAGGCACCGGTACCGGTCGTGCTCGTAGAAACCATTGAGGAACGGCCAGGCGGGGCCGGTAACGTTGCCCTCAACGTCGCGGCGCTCGGCAGCCACGCCACGGTGCTCGGCCTGACCGGCATGGATGAAGCAGCCGACATTCTCGAGCGGACTCTTGTTGCCGCAGGTGTCACTTGCCAGTTTCAGCGCGACAGCGGGTTTTCGACCGTGACAAAGCTACGGGTCATGAGCCGACATCAGCAGCTGATCAGGCTGGATTTCGAGGACGGATTCAAGGGCTTTGATCCAGTTTCGCTGCACGCCCAGTTTGAGCGATGTCTGCCGCAGGCCGATATCGTGGTGCTTTCGGATTATGGAAAGGGCACCCTGCGGGCGGCGCGCGAGCTCATCGCTGTCGCGCGCGCTTCCGGCAAAGCGGTGCTGGTAGACCCCAAGAGTCGCGACTTCAGCCACTACCACGGTGCCAGCCTTATCACGCCAAACCTGGCCGAGTTCGAGGCGGTTGTCGGTCCGTGCCAAAGCGAGCACGATATCGTCGAAAAGGGCGTTGCGTTGCTGCGCACTCATGCGTTTGGCGCGGTACTCATCACCCGCGGTGAACATGGCATGACTCTGATACGCGACGGTGCCGAGGAACTTCACCTGCCGGCACAGGCCCGTGAAGTTTACGACGTGACCGGCGCGGGTGACACTGTGATTTCCGTGCTCGCGGCAGCGCTTGCAACCGGCATGGATATCGAAGGGGCCACTGCGCTCGCCAACACAGCGGCGGGAATCTCGGTTGCGAAACTCGGAGCCGCCACGGTCAGCGTTCCGGAATTGAAACGGGCGCTGCAGAATGAGCAGTCGTCGACACGTGGTGTGATGACCGAGGAGCAGCTGAAGATGGCCGTGGAGGATGCGCATGCACGCGGCGAAACGATAACGATGACTAACGGCTGCTTCGACATCCTGCATGCCGGTCATGTCGCGTACCTGGAGCAGGCAGGCCACCTGGGCAACCGGTTGATCGTAGCAGTCAACGATGACGACTCGGTGAGACGGCTCAAGGGCGAGGGACGGCCGGTCAACTCGCTGACACGGCGCATGGCGGTCCTGGCGGGTCTGGCGGCAGTAGACTGGGTGGTACCTTTCTCGGAGGACACTCCGGAGCGGCTGATTTGCGAGCTCGGGCCGGATTTCCTGGTAAAGGGAGGCGACTACCGCGCGCAGGATGTCGCCGGATATGGATGCGTTACTGCGCGTGGCGGACAGGTGCGCATTCTTCCCTACGAAAGCGGCTGTTCGACGAGCAACATCATTGCGGCCATTCGCGGCGCCGAACGCTGACGCGGACAACGTCACCTTGGACGGCTCAACAATGGGAAAACAACAGTGATCATAGTGACCGGCGGCGCCGGCTTCATCGGCGCAAACCTGATTGCAGCGCTCAATGCACGCGGGCGTCGCGACGTGCTCGTCGTGGACAACCTGAGCAACGGCGTCAAGTTTAGAAATCTCGCCGATTGCGAGATCCTCGACTATCAGGACAAGGAGGATTTCCTGCGAACAATCGTGGCGTCCGGCGACTTGGCCGAACCGGTCGAGGCAGTGTTTCATCTGGGCGCTTGTTCCAGCACCACCGAATGGGACGGGCGCTACATGATGCGGAACAACTACGAGTACTCCAAGGTGCTGCTGCACTATTGCCTGGATAGACGAGTTCCGTTGATATATGCGTCTTCGGCCTCTGTCTATGGTGGCGGCAAGATGTTTCGCGAGGACCGGGAATTGGAGTTCCCACTCAATGTTTATGGCTACTCCAAATTTCTTTTTGACCAATATGTACGACGTGTCATGCCGTCGGCGACAAGCCAGGTGGTCGGACTGCGCTATTTTAATGTCTACGGCCAGCGCGAGGAGCACAAGGGTTCCATGGCGAGCGTCGCCTATCATTTGAATAGCCAGGTTCTCAACGATGGCCGGGTCAGGCTGTTCGAAGGAACGGATGGCTATGGCAATGGCGAACAGAGGCGGGATTTCATTTATGTCGGCGATACCTGCTCCGTCAAACTTTGGTTCCTGGATCACCCGGCCCGCTCCGGAATATTCAACGTCGGCACTGGGCGCAGCGAGAGTTTCAATGACGTGGCCCGGGCGGTAATCGCCTGGCACGGACGCGGCGAGATCGAATACATCCCTTTTCCCGATCAGCTGCGCGGGCGCTATCAGAGCTTTACTCAGGCGGACATCGATGCATTGCGTGCGGCCGGCTATCACGAACCGTTCAAAACGGTGGAGCAGGGAGTCCGGGAGTACATGCAATGGCTTAACAGGAAATGACCGGGCCGAACGGCACGACGAACCGAGATGCAACCATGACTTACCGAGACAAGTTATTTAGCAATCTGCAATCGTCAATCGCAGCGAAGCACGAATTCATGCAGCGTGAGGAGCAGATCGAAAGCTTCTGCCGTGCGGTCGAAACGGTAGTGCGCGCATACCGCCATGGCGGTCGGTTGTACATCGCGGGCAACGGCGGATCGGCTGCGGATGCCCAGCATCTTGCTGCCGAATTTGTAGGACGATTCGGTACGCGTGAGCGTGCATCGCTGCCGGCCGAGGCACTGACAACTGACACTTCGACACTGACTGCAATCGGGAATGACTACGGTTACGACGAGGTGTTTTCGCGCCAGATGGCTGGAAAAATGCGCAGCCCCGATGTGTTTTTGGGCATCACCACTTCCGGCAATTCGCGCAACATACTGCGGGCTCTCGAGCAGTGCCGCTCAATGGCTCTTTCCAGCATCGTATTCTGCGGACGCGGCGGCGGCCAGGCGCGAGCGCTGGCGGATCACTGCATCGTCGCGGCTGGGCAAAGCACGAGCACCATACAGGAGCTTCACATAGTACTCGCACATTCTCTGTGCGAGTGCGTGGAAGAGGAAATCTTCGGCGGGTGAGTGCCCCGGACTGGATGCACCGAGCGGCGACCAGCATGCCGGGCCGCATCGCCTGTTGGCCTGATCGTCGGTAGAACAAACATGCCCAGAAACGCGGTTTTTCTTGACCGAGATGGAACAATCAACGTAGAGAAGAGCTACCTCCACCGTCTTGAGGACTGGGAATGGATACCCGGGGCAATCGACGCGATCCGCCGCCTCAACCGCGCCGGGTATTTGGTCATCGTCGTGACAAATCAGGCTGGGATTGCGCGCGGCATGTACGGAGAAGAGGAGGTCCGCAAACTCCATGGGCAGATCGACGCCATGCTTGCATCCCAGGGTGCACACATCGATGCCTACTATTACTGCCCCCACCATCCCGACTTCGGAGACCAAATTGCGTGCAATTGCCGCAAACCTGCACCAGGGATGATTCTGCAGGCCCGCGATGATTGGGTCATTGATCTGTCGCGCTCCTACATCGTCGGCGACAAGATCGCCGACATGGAGGCCGGCCTCGCCGTCGGGGTCATGCCCATCCTGGTCGCTACCGGCTACGGCGCCGAAACACGACTGACACTCCCTCCCGGCGTGCGCTGCGTCGCCGATGTGGGTGCTGCCACCCGACTGATACTGGGCACCGACGATTGAGCCTCGGGCACGCCGCCAGCAATCAGCCGCGAATGCAACCCGTGTTTTTGCGCGCGACTTTCTTCAGGCGCCTGTCCCAGTTTTTGAACTTCTTCCGGCAATATCTGAGCAGCGAGTCATAGCCGGGGAAGAACAGATCGAAGTCTTCGGCACCGGCGGGACCTTCGAACTCGCAGCCGTCATTGGAATGTTCGCGGCAGATCTGCGGACGGTTTTCGTAGATCCCACAGCGCCCGTCGGGCAGGAGGTGGCCGCAGCGGTTATTGACCAGCAGAAACCAGCCGTCCTCGTCCTTGTAGGCCTGCGTGTTGTGGTGCGAAACCTGCCACAACAGGGTGTCGAAATCCTCCATGGACCGTGGAGTATCAAGATGCTGGGTGAGATAGGTGCAACAGGTGGAATTCGTACAGAAACCACACTTGTTTTCCGGCGTTATTTCGTCTTTGATTGGAACGGTGATTGCCTTGTTCATGGGATCGTAGCGTGCCGGCAAAAATGCCAGTGTAACAAAAACCCGCGGCAGGTTCATCGGTAGTCGCGGTTCGGCAGTGATCCCAGCCAAGATAAAGGGATACTTGCGTGGCTAAAGAGCGTTACTTCGCGGCAACACTGCTTCTGACAATCATGCTCTCCGCCTGTGGTGGTGGGGGCGGGGGGAGCAATTCAACTCCCTCCACCACTCATGTCGTTTCGCTCTACTGGGCGGCAAACCACGAAAACGGTGTCAACAGCCTTGGCGGCGGCTACCAGGTTTTGGTCAATGGCCAAACGGCGGCAACCGTACCGTATACCTCTGGCGCTCTGGCGCCAACCTCGACGATGATCTCACTAGCAACAGGCGTTTATACAGTGACGGTACGCGCCTATGCGGCGCTCGACGCGCAGGGCGGCGGCAGCGGCACATACAGCGCCGCCTCGCAACCCACTCTTGTCACCGTGCCGTAGAAAGTGGGGGAAGTTATGAATCTCAAGAAAACCTTGCGCCAGATTTGCGCCATGCTTTTTTTGGGCGGAATTTTTCTCGCTTTCTCCGGGTTTGTCAGCGCCGCAACGATTGCTCCATCGGCTCATTACGTGCCGGGCGAAGTGCTCGTGAAATTTAAGCCAGCAATGGCGGCACAGGACCGCGCGGCGGCCGTCACTACAATGGGAAACACAGTACGCGCCGACGTCACGACCCACTGGGTCCGAGTCGCGCTCGGCGCCGACCAGACAGTGGCGCAGGCGGTGTCGGCCTACAAAAGCGATCCAGACGTTGAATATGCACAGCCGAACTATATATATCATGCCGTTGCGGTGCCGAATGATCCACAATTCGGGAGCCTCTGGGCATTCAAGAACACCGGCCAGGCAGTGACTTCCATTACCCAGGGCGAGGGCGGGATTTATTCCCCCAACCAGGGTACACCTGGCGATGACATGGACATCGAACCTGCCTGGAGCCATATCACGGACTGCAGCAGCGTGGTTGTCGCCGTGATCGACACCGGGGTCAACTACAACCAGGAAGATCTCGCCGCCAATATGTGGAACGGCTCGGGCGTGTCTTACAACGGCGTCAGCCTCGTCAACCACGGCTACAACTTCGTCGACAACAATAACGACCCGATGGATCTCAACGGTCACGGTACCCATGTCGCCGGCATCATCGGCGCCGCGGGAAACAACAACAAGGGCACCACCGGTGTATGCTGGAAAGCGAACATCATGGCTGTGCGTGTCCTCGATGCCGCTGGCAGCGGAACGACCGCAAACATCGTCCAGGGTGTCGATTTTGCGGTGGCCAACGGCGCCAAGGTGATCAATATGAGCCTGGGTGGCGCCGGCCCGTTTGACCAGCTTTTCAATGACGCCATCGCGAATGCCCAAAATAGCGACGTCGTGGTGGTAGTCGCGGCAGGAAACGACGACGTCAACAATGATACAAGCGGCAACGCGCACTATCCTTGCGACTTTTCCCAGCCGAACCTGATCTGCGTTGCGGCGCTCGACCAGAACTTTGCGCTTGCCAGGTTCTCGGACTGGGGGCCTATCAGCGTCGATGTGGGGGCGCCGGGCACCAACATCCTGAGCACCTACGCGGGCAGCAACGCCCAGATTTCCGACTCGTTTTCGAGCGGCTGGACGGAAACGAAAACCACTGGCAGTGGGTGGACGGTCGGCGCCGTCGGCACGCCCCCGGTACCCGCGCTGCTGGATCCGTCAAGCTGGTCATCCGGCACGTATGCGCTCAATACCGACGATCGTGCCTACAAGACCTTCTCACCCTTTAGTGGGGTGAACTCCGTCGTCCTCAACGCAAGTCTTTATGCCAATGTGACCCAAGATGGCAGCATCGCCTTGGCCTACAGCACGAGCGGGGGCGACCCATTCTCATTGTCCCCCCCGAATTACCTGTGGGGCCCCTATTACACCGATACGACGCCGACTCCGCCCTCCACATCCAGCCTCGTTTCGGTCAGCGCAGATATTTCCAGCTGCATTTCGGCCAGCTGCACGGTCGGCATCCAGATGGTCACCGGCTCCACGGCCGATTACGGCGCAGCGTTTTACAACCTCAATTTCCAGACCCTGGCGCTCAACACCAACAGTTACAACACGCTGAATGGCACGTCTATGGCAACGCCGGAGGTTGCCGGGCTCGCCGCGATGCTGCGCGCCTACAACCCCCAGGACACATTCGCTGATGTAGTGAATGCCATCAAGAATGGCGGCAGGACGGTACCAAGCCTCGTCGGGACGACATCCACCGGCAACGCAATTGACGTCATGAAGTCACTCGCTTACATCAACACGCCGACCGGGCTCAGTGTCACGGTCCATTGAGGAAATCGCATGTCCATCAGTCGGCCGCGCTGGATACCAGTGGCCCTAGTGTTCACCGTTGTCGGCAGTGCACCTGCATGTAGCCAGACATCAATGAATCCGCAGTTGGTGCCTACGAAGGTTGCGCCTAACCCGATGAGGGCGCCTGGCGAATATCTAGTCACTCTCGCGCCGGGAACCGACATCGAGGTCCTTGCCGACCTCTACGGCCGTTTCAAAATCAAGCGCATCCGCACACTCGGCGCCAATGTCTATCTGATGACTATCGAAGACGATCCGGGCCCGGTGATAATGGAGAAGCTGCGCTTGCGCGACCTGCAAATCAGAGCGGTACAACCGAACTTCGTGTATAGGGCTACCCCGTCGCCAAAGGCACAATAGTCCGCGAAACACCGTGCGGCGATCGGCTTGCCCGCCAATTGCCCAGCCCGTAACAGGCAGCTGGGGCGGGAACTGCGGCACCGGTCACGATGGGTCGACCCTGCTGCGCGCCAGAACAGGCGGGACAGCGGTGCAATGTGGATTACAATATGTCCGGCAAACAGTCTGGAGCACAAACGTGAGACTCAGCAGCAAAGAATTCAGGGCCTGGGACAACAAGTGTGTGACCCTGCTGGGGATGTCCGGGGTGGGAAAGACGCGCCTGGCGAACGCGCTGCGCAAGCGCAACTGGTTCCATTACTCGGCCGACTACCGCATTGGTACGCGCTATCTGGATGAGCCGATACTGGATAACATAAAAAGTCAGGCGATGCAGATCCCGTTTCTGCGCGATCTGCTTCGATCGGATTCCATACACATCAGCAACAACATTACTGTCGACAACCTCAAACCGGTGTCAAGCTTCCTTGGAAAACTCGGTAACCCGGAGCTCGGCGGATTGGATCTCAGGGAGTTCAAACGCCGCCAGGCACTGCACCTGCACGCAGAAATCGCCGCAATGAAGGATGTGCCAGAGTTCATCCGAAAAGCCCGGGAAATCTATGGCTATCGGCACTTCGTCAATGACGCCGGCGGCAGCGTGTGTGAACTCGACGATGCGGACGCGATCAGGACACTGGCTGAACATACCCTGATCGTGTATATCAAGGCTACCGAACGCGACGAGCAGGAACTGATCAGGCGGGCGGAGGAGGACCCGAAACCTCTGTACTACCGCGAGGCATTCCTGGACGAACAACTCGCCATCTACATGCGCGACCATGGGCTGTCGTATGTGGCGCTTATTGATCCAGACCAGTTCGTGCGCTGGATGTTCCCGCGGCTTTTCTATGCGCGCATACCGCGCTACGAGGCCATTGCTTCCGAATACAGCTACACCGTCACGACCGAAGAACTGGCACAGGTCCGGGACGAATCCGGTTTCCTGCGGCTGTTGGAAAAGGCCGTGGAAAGGCAGCCCTGACGGAATTGTGGAATATAATAGACACAACATCTTCCGCCGGAACCACTCATCATGCCGCTAGTTGCCAGCACGAATCTTCCCACTTTTGACCGCCTGAAACAGGAAGGGGAAAACGTGGTGCCGCGCGACGTCGCGCTGCGCCAAGATATCCGTGAACTGCATATCGGCCTGCTTAACATGATGCCGGATACGGCACTGGCGGCAACCGAACGTCAGTTTTTCCGGCTCGTCGGGGAAAGCAACCAGATAGCCCAGTTCTACATGCACCCATTTACGCTCAGGGAGCTCAGACGCGGACCGGAGGGCTCCGCCCATATCGAGCGCTATTACGAGAGTTTCGAGCAGATCAGGCGCGACGGCCTCGATGCGCTGATCATCACCGGCGCCAACGTAACCCAGCCGGACTTGTCGCGCGAGCCGTTCTGGACGCCGCTCATCGATGTGATCGACTGGGCCTACGAGAACGTGGCCTCCACGCTCTGCTCTTGTCTTGCTACCCATGCGGTGCTCCAGTTCCGCTATGGTCAGAAACGCCGGCCGCTCGGCTTCAAGCGCTGGGGCGTTTATTCCCATCGTGTCGTCGACCGGCGCCATCCGCTGGTGTCGGACGTGAATACCCGCTTTGATGTTCCACACTCACGATTTAACGACGTCAGTCGTGAACAATTCGAGGCGGCACGGCTGCACGTGTTGGCAGAAGGTGAAGTGCCGGGCGTGCACCTGGCAGTGAGCGAAGACTTGTTTCGCATTGTCTTCTTCCAAGGCCACCCGGAATACGACACGATAAGCTTACTCAAGGAGTACAAACGCGAGCTGATCCGCTTCGTCAAGGGCGAGTGCGACGACTACCCGCCGCTCCCCGACGATTATTTCACCCCCCGGACCCAAGCAATCCTCTACGAACACAAAGAGCGGGTCACGGCTGCACACACCCGCGGTGAGCCGGTTCCGGACCTCCCGGAGTCGCTGATCACCAAGAATTTGGACAACACATGGCACGACACCGGTGAAGCGGTGATCAACAACTGGATGGGTAAGGTCTACCAAGTCACCAACAATAACCGCAGGCTGCAATTCATGGAAGGGATCGATCCGGACGATCCGCTCGGGCTGCGTGAGTAGCCATCCCGGCACGTGGCACCGACCGAATCGCGCGGCGAACCGCCAACCAGGATTGGGCTTCAGCTTGCCGCTCGATCCACGTTGATCTGGAGCCATAATTCGAGGAACGCCAGGTGTCGCAGCGGCGCGCCTCCGATAGGTGTAAATCTCGCCTCAGGTGCAGCCAGCAGGCTTTCCACATAGACACGATCGAACAGGCCGCGTTTGCGACACGCTGCAGAGTCCAGAATGTCGCGCATGAAAGCGAGGAACCCGCCGCGCAGGCTCGTGAGCGCCGGCATCGGGAAATATCCCTTGGGCCGGTCAATCACGACATCTGGAATCAGGCCGCGGGCGACCGCTTTGAGCGGGAATTTTCCACCGTTCTGAAGTTTGAACTCTGGTGGCATCTGCGCCGCGAGCTCAACGAGCTCGTGATCGAGCAGTGGTACGCGCGCCTCTAGTCCCCAGGCCATGGTGAGGTTGTCCACGCGTTTGAGTGGGTCGTCCACTAAGAGGGTCGTCACATCCAGGCGCAGTACCCGGTCGAGAAACAGCTGCGCCCCAGGCTCCGCCAAGCGCGCGCCGATGAACGCCGAACTGTAGTCGGCGCCGAGGTAAGCCGGCGCGACCACGGCACCGAAATCCGCATGGCTGCGGTCAAAGTAATGCGTGCGAAAGCGCTCCAGGTCGCTGCCGGACTCGGCCTGCATGCGAGGGTACCAATAGTACCCGGCAAAGGCTTCGTCGGCTCCCTGGCCACTGAGGACCACTTTCACGTCCCGCGCCACGCGTTCAGCCAGTAGGTAGAACGCTGCCACATCCTGGCTTACCATAGGTTCGGCCATGGCACCGATCGTATCGGGCAGTGCCGTCAGCAGCTCATCGTTGGTCAGAAGGTAGCGGTGGTGGTGGGTTCGAAAACGGCTCGCTACTGCATCGGAGTACTCGAACTCGTCGGCGCGTTCGCCGCCGGACTCCTCGAAGCCGATCGAAAAGGTCGGTATATCCTTCGCCCCGGCGGCATCCAGCAGACCTACGAGCAGACTGGAATCGAGGCCACCGGAAAGCAATACCCCCACGGGAGTATCGGCCGCCCCGTACTGGCGCTCCACCGCACGGGTGAGCGCCGCGCGGGTGAGCGCGATCCACTCGGCTTCGCTGCGTTCCACCGGCGGTCGTACAGCACGCAGTTCCCAGTAACGGCGCTCGTGCTGCCGGCCGTCAGCGGTGATCCGCAGGGTCGTGGCCGGCGCCAGCTTGCGGAGTCCGCGCAAGATGGTGTGCGGCGCCGGCACAACACCGTGGAGCGTCAGCTGGAAGTGGAGCGCAACCGGATCGCCGGCAGTGTCGACTCCACCGGCCGCGAGCAGGGCCTGGGTATTGGAAGCGAAACGAAAGCGGGATCGGTACGCAGTATAGTAGAGCGGCTTGATTCCCAGACGGTCCCGTGCGAGCAACAGTTCGCGGTTATGGGCATCCCAGACCACGAACGCAAACATGCCGTTCATTCGCTCGACACAACGCTCACCCCAGGCGTGGTACGCCTTCAGTATCACCTCGGTGTCGCCACTCGAGAAAAAGCGATACCCGAGGCCGATGAGCTCGGAACGCAGCTCGCGATAGTTGTATATGGTTCCGTTGAATACCAGGCAGAGTTTGAGTTCGCTGTCGACCATCGGCTGATCGGAACCTTCCGACAGGTCGATGATCGCAAGCCGCCGATGGCCGAAGGCGACTGGTCCGTCGGCGTGCGCGCCCTCATGATCCGGCCCGCGGCGCTTGAGTGCACCCATCATGCGCGCCACCGCACCGAGGTCCGGGTCGGTCCCGTCGAACTTTATTTCTCCGCAGATTCCACACATGCCTGAGTCATCCAGAAGCAAATGCCGACATTATAGGTAGGGCCTCGAACCGTGCAATCGATGCCTACCCGGAACGACCATAGTCCACCTGACGGTACGGAACTACGGGGGCAGATGAATCGTGTTTTGGCCGGGGGAAACTTCGCTAAGGTAGTGGCGATGGGGTGCAGATGGGCGGCACCATGAAGATGGTCACGATGATAGCGCGATCGATAATGCATTCGAGACGGATCGGGAGTCTACCCCATAATGCAACCGGGTCGATAAGCAGAATAGACGATGTTACTTCAATCGAATTGGACGTGCGACAACTGTGATTCCGACCGCGGGCGGTATACCCTATGCCTACGGCATGCACACCCCGCAGTCCAGGTCTTGGGGCTGAGTACTGTCTGCCGCAACATCAGGCTTAACCGGCCAACACGCAAGAGTTAGGAAAATCACATCGGTTTGCAGTCGCGCCCGCGGCCGACATTTGCTCTTCCAGAATGATCATCACGCATCCGGACTGGCGAGGTTCGCCCCAGGAGGAAAGAAGTCGTTACTTCGATCCTGAAAGTGCGACGACAGGAGTGGCTGATGCCAATATGGGAAGCGTGCGAAAGGATAAACGCTTCTTAATGATTGTAACTAAGAAAATCACCGGACCCGGAGTTAAAGAAGTGGTGATCTACCCAGTCTTGGACTGATATATCGCGGGTACACGGCGGGCAGGATCCCTCATGACAGTTTAATCGCACATACTAATCAGTTCGTAAGTATCTACGCATATTTACGCTGCGTAGCGCGTATCAGGGGATTGGAAGAAGCTGCGCACCCGGTCCGGGCGCTTCTGCAGGAAGCGTAGGCGTCCGACGACAGCGCGATGCAAGTCCTTCGGTCCGTCGAGCTTGGAGCGACCGACGGCATTGTTCTTCACGTCGTTCCAGACGAGTTCATCCGGGTTGAGCTCCGGAGAGTACGGCGGCAGGAAGTACAGCCGCAGTTTGCCTTCGAGGCTCTCGACGAATTCTTTGACGATCTTGGCTCGATGCGCCGGGTGACCATCGACGATCAGGAACACCGGCCGCCGTTGCCCGTGCATCAGGCGCTTGAGGAATTCGATGAACACCCGGGCACCGACTCCGCCCTTGACCACCATGAAGCGCAATGCACCGCGCGGGCTGATCGCCGAGATCATGTTGAGGCTGAAGCGCTGGCCCGTCACCCGCACGATCGGGGTCTGACCGCGCACCGCCCAGGTGCTGCCGCTGTGAAAATCCGAACGCACTCCGGACTCGTCCTCGAAGAAAACCTCCGCTTTCTCCCGCTTCGCCAGTGCCCTAATTCGCGGATACTCCCTCTTCAGCCACTGCTGCACACGGGATCCGTCCTGCTGGTAGGCCCGCCACAGCGGTTTCTGACAGGTCAGCCCGAGCTGCGCCAGCAGCCGTCCCACCGACACCAGGCTCAAGCGCACGCCGCAGTGCTTGCGGATCAGACTCTGAACCATCCCGCGCGTCCACAGCGCAAACGGAAACCCCCGTTGCAGCGGGTTCTTGCCCGTCACCGTCCGATAGACCCACTGCATGTCCCGACCCGACAGCCTCCTCGGCCGCCCCGGTATCTTCTTCGCCTTCAGCGCATCCCAGCCACCGGCCCGGTACATCGCCAGCCAGCTGTAAATACATCGCCTGGTGAAACCCAGTGCCCGAATGACTGCCTCCGGACTCTCCCCCGCCTGCACCTGCCGCACCGCCCGCACTCGAATCGCCTCCAGCGTCCCGTGATCCAGCGTGCGCGCATCTTGCTTGTCCATAGGCCAAGCATATCAAACATTCGAACAAATGAGTAGTTACTTATGGACTGATTAGTATCCCACTTCAGCTGCTGCGTAGATGAAACGGCTGTAAGAATTTTACGATGCAAGATAAGCGGTCAAATTTCGATAACACGAGACAACACAAGGAGGATGTCCATGCCAGGAGCAACGTTATTACGCATCGATCTATTGCCGGTCATCGTCGTCGGCCTGCTGCTCGGCGGCCGTGCCCGGACGTTCCTGGGTACTCCGGACCGTAAACCCGGTGACGTCTCTGGCGAGCGTTATGTGACCTTAGCAAGCGGCGAGCCTGCGGTGTTCAGCTTCAGCATCAGTGCGACGCGGATCGTACCGGGCGAACCACCACAAGGTTGATCGAATTGTTCGTAGTGTTATTTGGAGGGCCGACAGCACCGCGGGCACTCCTGTAGCGGAAAGCCCGTCCATTCGCTTCTTGCCTGGTGCCTCCGGGATCCGGCTTCGAACCGGCGGCGCTTCCAAAAGCTGCGGAGCGAATTGCGCCGTTTGGCATGGTATCAGTGTTTGTGGTCCTTGACCGCGCGCTTGAACGCCCTGCCCCCGGCCCTGGCCGCAGCGCCGATGGCCTTCCCAACCTTCTTGGCATCATGTCCGATTTCCTTTCCTGCCTTCTTCGCGCTGTGGCCGATGTCATGAGCCGCTCTACCGGTCGCATGACCGATTTTCCTCGCGACATGCTTAAGACTGTCCCGGGACGCAAACGCACGCGGCGAGCCAGCGGTGATCAATACCACTGCGCAGGCGCAAACCAGTATCTTGGCGAGCGCATTGGGGGAATTTGGATTGCGTTTCATCAATTACGACTCCTTTATTGACATGCGTTCTGCAAACGAACCTGGATGAACCGGGAGGTTCCACCTGTTCCACCCGGGTCAGCAAGACGGATAGCGGCCTAGGCCCTCGACACACACAGATTGCCCCGGATATAAAACCGCAGCAACCTGCTGGCCCAAGCTCCGGCATAGTCGACACCGATGCGTGGTCTTTTCGCGATCTGGAAATGATCGACTTGAGGGCTGGCCGCAATGTAAAAAGTCTCGCTGATCAGATCGTGGGCGTTCAGGCGCCGGTCGATACGCATCGCCCTGCACAGCAGGCCGGGGCCTTGTGTCCGAGCTGTGATATTTTTTACCGGCTCGACCGCACGCAACAGCACAGCAGAGGCGTGGCCAGTTCGCTCGGTCACGACGTTCATGCAGTAATACATGCCGTATATCATGTAGACATAGGCGTGTCCGGGCGGGCCGAACATCACCCTGGTCCGCTCGGTCAGACCCTTTACGGAGTGCGCCGCCAGGTCGTGCGGCCCGAGATAGGCCTCCACTTCCACGATTCGGCCTACACGCTGCACCCCGCGCGAGTCGTGTACGAGATACTTCCCGAGCAGTTCCCGGGCAACTACGATCGTATCTCTGGCATAAAATGCGCGACCGAGTTTTCGCATAGAATTTTATACTATATCGTGGTGCTTCTCCATTTCCAGACCCGAGCCAGCTTGCTCGGCGAACACAAATCCTCCCGGAAAGCCGGTCGCCAGACCCGCGAAGACCGCTGCGCCTCCCCGTGGAACGGCTGTTGCCGACAGCCAGACGCTCGGCTCTGCATAATCCTGAGCGAATAGACCCACAGCACATTCTTGTCGGGACACCCGTTGCCTTCGCCTCCTGACAAAACCGCCATCCGGCGACCGCTCCAAGACGCTTTATCTGGATTGACGGATAAACTGGCCGCAACAGGCACCGAGCCCGAATGACTTCTGATACGCGACAGACAGGAACGCAACCGCAGACAAATGCTTTCGGAATCGGTTGGCCTCATAGGGAAAACGGTATCGCATGTCGAACTTGTGTAGTGCTATGATAAAAAATTGCTGACTGAGTCGAGACTGGGCAAATTACCCAGATGGTGTGGTATTGCGCGGACACGGGCAATGGTGCGGACTGGCCATGTGAAAGGTTAGGCTCTTTCGTGCCAAAGAGCACCGTCAACGACGATGGGTCGCTGACCACAACCCGGTGTATTGCTTTCTGGAAATAGGGGGCTGACGGGCATGTTGAGCTTGAAAGACAAGGTGGTGGTCATCACCGGAGCGGTCGGCAACCTGGGGCGCGCGGTGGCCAAGTGCGTGCAGGGTTTGGACAGTCGCACGGTCTTGGTTGACCGCTCCGGTGACCGGCTGCGCGAAGTGTATGGAGACTTAAAGGACTGCGCCAGGCACTGGCTTGCCGAAGGCGTAGACATGACCGACCCAAAAGCAGTTAACACACTGATGGCAGAAGCCCATAGGCGCTTCGGGCGGCTGGATGGCCTTGTGAACACTGTCGGTGGATTTCGAGGCGGCAAGCCGGTCCACCAGACCGACATTGCGGATTGGAACTGCCTGTATGACATCAACGTCCGAACCGCACTCAACGCCTGTCGCGCGGTGGTTCCCTATATGCTGCAAACGCAGGGTGGCCGCATCATCAACATTGCCAGTCGCAATGCCTTTCAGGGTGGCGCCAACTACGGCGCTTACAGCGCCGCCAAAACAGCGGTGCTGCGACTCACGGAAAGCATGGCAGGGGAACTGAACACACGGGGCATAACCGTCAATTGCATCGTGCCCGGGACACTCGACACTCCGCAGAACCGCGATGCCATGCCGAAAGCGGACTTTTCCGCCTGGGTCCCTCCGGCGGATGTCGCCAATGTGATAGCCTTTTTGCTGTCCGACGAGGCCCGATCGGTCACGGGCGCCGCGGTGCCGGTATACGGACGCAGCTAGATACCGTGGAGCTTCCCTGCTGGCATCGGGACAACGCCAGATTGGGGCGCGAAGCTTGACCCGGGTGACTCAGGTCTGCTCTTCGCGCACGTGATGGAACTGCTCGTGATAGAGTTGGGCGTATAGACCGCCGCGGGCAAGCAGTTCTGCGTGCCGACCCAGATCGACGATGCGTCCCGCCTCCAGCACCACGATGCGGTCGGCATTGAGTATGGTCGACAGGCGGTGGGCGATCACGATCGACGTACGGCCCTTGAGGAGACGCGCCAATGCCTGCTGGATACGCCGCTCGGCGCGCGAATCGAGCGCCGAAGTGGCTTCGTCCAGCAGCAGAATCCTCGGGTTCTTGAGAAAGGCGCGCGCCAGAGCGAGGCGCTGCCGCTGACCACCGGAAAGCACCGCGCCACGCTCGCCAATCTCGGTCCATAGCCCCTCCGGCAACTCTTCGACGAACTCGCGCGCGTTCGCTGCCTCGAGCGCGGCCTCAATCTCTTCGGCGCCGGCATCCGGTTTGGCGAGCAGAAGGTTTTCCTGCACCGTCCCGGAGAACAAGATCGTTTCCTGGCTGACGATACCGATGTGTCGGCGCAGCGAGGCGAGCTCCAGATCGCGCAGATCTTCTCCGTCCAGCAGCAGGCGGCCAGCGCTTGGATCATAGAAACGCGGCACAAGATTGGCGAACGTGGTCTTACCAGCCCCGCTCGGCCCAACCAGCGCAACGTTTTCTCCCGGAGCGATCGTGAGATCGACGTCGCGCAACACCGGGTTGTCCGGTTCGTAGCCAAAAGTTACGTGTTCGAACATGATTGCACCGAGGCAATCTGGGAGACTGCGTGCGTCGGGACGCTCGACCACGTGCGGCTGGGTGTCGAAATACTCGAACACCCGGTCTATGGCAGCGAGCGAGTTCGACAACACTACGCTCAAGTCCGAAAGGCGCTGCAGCGGGAAGTAGAACATCCCAAGATAAAGCAGGAACTGCGTGAGCTCTCCCACTGTCATGCGCCCGGCGATGATCTGGGTCACCCCATACCACACCACCAGCACTGGCGCGGAATGCACCACGAATCCGACGACCATTTCGTTGGCCGCAGTGTAGCGCACTGAATACAGAACCTTGTTGAGAAGCTTGTTCGCGTGCGTCGCGAAGAGCTGCGCCTCCTGGGTTTCTCGCGCAAAACCCTTCACCACTGAGACGCCCGCGACCTTTTCATGCAGCCCACCTGACAGAACCTCGAGACGCTGCTGCACCTCCCGAGTCGAGAGCCGGATCTTTGGTCCGATATAACGCAGTGATAACACGTATATCGGCATAAGAGATAGCGACACCAGCGCCATCATTGGATGGATCGAAAACAGGATGATGATCAGCGCCAGCAGTAACGCACTGTCCATCCAGACGTTGGTGAGAGCGGAACCCACGAAATTCTGCGCCAGGCTGATGTCACTCACTACGCGCGAGACGATAGCGCCGGTCTGGTGGCGCAGGAAGAAGGAGTGCGACAGACGCTGCACGTGGTCGAAAAGCGCGACGCGCAAGTCGCGAATCATGCGGTGCCCGGCAACAGCAGCATAGACGCTACGAAGGTAGGTCGCCCCCATCCAAAGCAGGTTCAAGGCCAGCACGCCGAGCACCAGATACAGTGTTGTGCGCTCACGGACATTCGGATCAATTCCACGCTTGAGCACGACATCGTCGAGTAGCACCCTTAGCATCCAAGGGAAGACGAGCGGCACGAGGAATTTCACCAGCCCGGCCGCGGTGGCAACGGCGACATAGCGCCAGTAGGGACGAACGTAGGACAGAAAGCGCCATACCGGTGCGCGCCGGTATTCGCGTGGCGCAAAGTGTGCGCGAACCGAATCTCCGACCGTATTCTTCACGTCGACAATGCGCGGGGCGCTTACGTCTACCTCCGGGTAACGCGAGCGCAACTGCAGGCTTCGTGTTACGTCGGGCGCGAGTCCTGTCGGCAGGCGGCGCTGGGTGATCGGGCCGGCGACAAGCATGTCCGCATCGAGATCGAGCACCAGCACCACGTACTCCGGTTCCGCCGACACTGCCGCGTCCAGAGCGGCAATCAATACACGGATGTCCTCCCAGCGGTCGAAGACGTAGTGGCGCCCATCGCTGCGCGCCATGCCGTCCTCGAGATACTTCGGGGCATCGTCGGCACGACAGAGGTGATAAAAAATCATGCCATGTGGATCAAACGGAAGGTTCCGCACACCGCCGCGACCATTCATAACCGGGATTTCGGCGGGACCGGGTTAGCCCGAAAACCCGGGTCATTCGGGAAGGATGCTGGTGTTGCACGGTGGCGGTCTGCATATACCGCGGCCGGCCGGCATTCACGTCCTCTTGTAAACCTCCGCGCCCTGCTGCACGAATTCGATGGCTTTTTGCTTCATGCCCTTTGTAAGCACATCCTGCTCTGGGATCCCCTGTGCCATGGCATATTCCCGCACCTCCTGCGTGATCTTCATGGAGCAGAAATGGGGACCGCACATGCTGCAGAAATGAGCGAGCTTGGCGCCTTCCTGCGGCAGGGTTTCGTCATGGAATTCCCGCGCCTTTTCTGGATCGAGACCAAGGTTGAACTGATCCAGCCAGCGAAACTCGAAGCGCGCCTTGGAAAGCGCATTGTCTCGCAGCTGCGCACCCGGGTGGCCCTTGGCGAGATCGGCCACGTGCGCCGCAATCTTGTAGGCGATGATGCCATCGCGCACGTCCTGTTTGTCTGGCAGGCCCAGATGTTCCTTGGGCGTGACGTAGCACAGCATCGCCGTGCCGTACCAGCCGATCTGGGCGGCGCCGATGGCCGAGGTAATATGGTCGTAACCGGGAGCGATGTCGGTGGTCAACGGGCCCAGCGTGTAGAAAGGAGCCTCGAGACAGTCGTCGAGCTCCTTTTCCATGTTCTCCTTGATGAGCTGCATCGGGACATGGCCGGGACCTTCTATCATGACCTGCACATCGTGCCGCCACGCTATCCGGGTAAGCTCCCCCAGGGTTTCGAGTTCCGCGAACTGGGCGCGGTCGTTGGCATCGGCAATCGAACCGGGACGCAAACCGTCGCCAAGCGAGAATGATACGTCGTAGGCCTTCATGACTTCGCAGATTTCCTCGAAATGCGTATAGAGAAAGTTCTCCTGATGATGGGCCAGGCACCACTTGGCCATGATGGAACCACCGCGCGAGACGATGCCGGTAACACGTTCGGCGGTATAAGGGATATAGGCAAGGCGCACGCCGGCGTGGATGGTGAAATAGTCCACGCCCTGCTCCGCCTGTTCTATCAATGTATCGCGGAACAGCTCCCAGGTAAGATCTTCCGCCCGGCCGTCTACCTTTTCTAGCACCTGATAGATAGGAACGGTGCCAATCGGCATGGGCGCGTTGCGGATGATCCACTCGCGCGTTTCGTGGATGTTCTTGCCGGTGGAAAGATCCATGAGAGTATCGCCGCCCCAGCGCGCCGACCACACCATCTTCTCCACTTCTTCCTCGATACCCGAAATCACAGCGGAGTTACCAATATTGGTGTTAATCTTCACGCGGAAGTTGCGGCCGATGATCATCGGCTCCAGCTCCGGATGGTTGATATTGGCCGGAATGATGGCCCGGCCACGGGCGACTTCGGAACGCACGAATTCGGGCGTAATTGTCGGCGTCAGCGCCGCACCAAAGCTCATTCCCGGGTGCTGGCGCAGAAGCTTGGCGTATCGTGGATCCTCACGCAACTCCCCGAGCCGCATAGACTCGCGGATGGCGACATACTCCATCTCTGGGGTGATCAAACCTTGGCGGGCGTAGTGCATCTGCGTTACGTTCGCGCTGGGCCGCGCACGCCGGGGATTGCGGATGTGCGCGAAACGAAACCCACTCAACGCCGGATCGTGCTGACGGCCACGACCGTATTCGGATGAAGGCCCGGGCAGTTCTTCGGTGTCGCCGCGTGCGTCAATCCATGATGCGCGCAGCGCCGGCAGACCCGTCAGCAGATCGATGTGTGCCGTTGGATCGGTGTACGGCCCGGATGTGTCATACACGGGGATTGGCGGGTTTTCCTGCTCGCCGTCCGCGAGCGGGGTTGGTGTCTGCGTGACCTCACGCATGCCGACGCGCACGTCCGAGCAGCTGCCGACGACATAGATCTTGCGTGAGTTTGGATAGGGACGAGTAGCCTCTTGCGAAAGGCGGGCCGTCCGATTGACGAATTCCTGTGGTATCGCGCCCATGGGTTGTATCCTGTGAGTCGGCAGGCACGGGAGCACGGGAAGCAGCGGGGGTTACGTGCTTCCCTACGCCGGCACAATCCGGATCAGGTTCAAAGGGTATCTCTCAGCCCGCCAGGCGGGCACCCCCAGCCAAGCGGTTCACGCTATCGGATTCTCCACGGGATTGCAACGGCAGAGTGCCAGCGCTTGCACCTTAAGCGCAAAGTGCTTAACCTTGTACGCCTTTTTCCCTGCAATTCCCAGGTATTTTCATGTCGCAAGTGGACGTTGATGTAGCTCGGCAAAACATGGTCGAATCTCAGATCCGCACTTGGGAGGTGTTGGACCCGCGCGTGCTGGAACTGGTGGCACGTGCGCCACGCGAGGCTTTCGTGCCGGAACAGTATCGGAGCCTGGCCTACGCCGACATGAGCCTGCCCCTCGGGCGCGGCCAGGTGATGATGGCGCCCAAGATGGAGGCGCGGCTCTTGCAGGTACTCGAGATCAGCCGCGGCGACAGGATTCTCGAGATCGGCACCGGGAGTGGTTACATGACTTGGCTGCTTTCGGCCCTCGGCGCCCACGTCTACAGCGTGGAAATCATCCCGCAGTTCAAGATGAACGCGGCTGCAAAACTTGCTGCCCACGGCGCCACGAACGTCACGCTCGATATCGGCGACGGGGCACACGGGTGGAATCGCCATCAACCCTACGACGTGATTCTGCTCACCGGCTCCGTGCCGGTGTTGGCCGACACATTTCGCAGCAGCCTTGCGATCGGTGGACGTCTGGCCGCCGTCGTGGGAAAGCCGCCGGTTATGGAAGCGGTCCTGATGCGGCGTGCTGGGCCGAACGGTTTCACCGAGGAAAGCCTGTTCGAAACCGATCTTGCGCCGCTGATAAATGCCAATGAGCCCGAGAAATTCATATTCTAGCGCGCGGCGCGGACTAGGCGACATTTCATGCAGCAGCTGAGCGTACGGCAGCTCAAGGCCCATCTCGATGCGGCTTCGGAAGCGCCGCAGTTGCTCGACGTGCGGGAAGCCTGGGAGGTGCGGCTGTGCGTGCTCGCAGGCTCGCTTCATATACCCATGAACCAGATTCCGGGGCGTCTCGAAGAACTTGATCGCGCGCGCCAGACGATCGTCATCTGCCATCACGGCGTGCGCAGCCATCGCGTTGCGCACTTTCTCGAGCATCAGGGATTCGCGAATGTCTGCAACCTGAGCGGCGGCATCGATGCCTGGGCGCGCGAAATCGACCAAACGTTGGCAACATACTGACGGCTGTCGGCGCCCTGGTCGAACGACAAAAAACTGATGGTGGCACTTTCCGGCAGTGCAGCGTCCGGAAAGTGCTTCGTACTTGGGGCGATTCTGCGCTGGCACAAAATCCCTATCGGCGGTTCGGCCGGCGACAACATTGTCACCGTACCCGGATTGGCCTAAGCTTCAATGCGGATCCGGCCGCTCGTCCTTCCATCACGGCGCTGGCAGAGGTATTGAAGGGCATACGCGTTCAAGTCATCCTGAAGAGATATTCCTGAACTGCGGAGCAAATGGACATACAACTCTCCCACACCGCGCCTGGCTTCGACCAGCCACTTGCAATGCTGCGTGCATGCCACACGCGTATCCTGCGGCAATGCGACTCTCTGGTCCGCCTGGCACAATACCTCGGCGACCAAGGCGTGACAGACGAAGCGCGCGAAACCGCGCACCGGGTGCATCGTTACTTTTCGAGTGCAGGGAAACACCATCATGAAGACGAGGAACAGGATCTGTTTCCCTCGCTGCTTGCGGCACGCCCTGAACTGGCAAACGCAATCACTGAGCTCAGACTGGAGCACCGTGAAATGGAGCATCTTTGGGCACAGCTCGAACCAATGCTGCTCGACATCGGTTCGATAACCGACATCGCGGCATTCACTCACGATGTATTGCAGTTCCGGGCGGTCTACCTCTCCCACATCGAACGCGAGAACACTGGGATTCTGCCGGCAGCGCAGAATGCGATATCGGCCGCTCAGCTTTCTGAGCTGGGCGCACAGATGGCACGCCGTCGTGGCGTCAGATTGTGATCAACGTATCGAGCAGCGCCAAGGTGCGCTGCAACGCACCGCGATTCTCCTCAACCATCTTGTGCCCGGATTCTCCGGCATTGAACCGCAGGTCCGCATTCGCCAGGTATGCGGCGACAGCCGCACCCATCTCGCCGCTGTCGCGCACCCGCCTGCCGGCACCACGTTCGGCCGCCAGGCGCGCGATTTCCGCAAAGTTGAACATATGCGGGCCGAATACGACAGCAACGCCGGCCGCCGCCGGCTCGAGCAGGTTGTGTCCGCCGGCAGGCACCAGACTGCCGCCAACAAACGCCACATCCGCGGCAGCGTACAACAGCGGCAGCTCTCCCATCGTGTCACCGACCAGAATATCGACGTCGGATGAAAGGGCTGCATCGCGTTCACTGCGCAGCGCAATGACCAACCCCGTGCGTCGGCACAGACGGGTCACTTGCGCGAAGCGCTCCGGATGCCGCGGCACAAGCACCAGCAGCAGCTCGGGAAATTGCTCCCGCAACCATTGAAACTGTTCAAGCACAAGCTCATCCTCACCTTCGCGTGTGCTTGCTGCAATCCACACTGGACGCTGCGCGCCCCACTGACGACGCAGCGCCTGTGCTTGTTCACGCAGGCTTGCCGGCGGATTGATCTCGAACTTCATGCTGCCCGTGACCCTGACCCGCTGCGGGTCGGCACCGAGCGTACGCAAGCGCGTGGCATCGGCCTCGGACTGAGCCGCGAATAATCTTACCTGAGACAGCGTCGCACGCGTGAACGCGGAAAAACGCAGGTAGCGGCACATCGATTTCTCCGACATACGGACATTGGCGACAACAACTGGCACCGCGCGCGCCGCGCATCCGTGAAACAAATTCGGCCACAGTTCCGTTTCCATGATCACCGCAAGTTGCGGCCGCGCGCGATCAAGGAAGCGGGCCACCGAGGATGGCAAATCATAGGGAAGATAGCAGTGCACAACGCGGCTACCAAACAGCTCGCTCACCTGCGTGGATCCAGTGGGCGTCATGGTGGTGACCAGTATTCGCTGACCGGGGCAACGCTGTTCCAGTGCTGCCACAAGAGGAACTGCCGCGCGCACTTCGCCCACGGACACTGCATGCACCCACAGCGTTCCTTCCGGAAGGTGGGCGACAAACCCGAAGCGCTCGTTCCATCGGTGCCAGTAGCCGCGATTGCGCAAGCCGCGCAGCAACAGACGCACCAGCACTGCCGGTACCAAAAGGTAGAGCAACAGCGAGTAAAGTCTTCTTGTCACGTTGGCTCTGGGAAGGCGAGATTTGGCGGTTATTTTACACGTTATCGGTGCGCTGTGCGGCCAGTCGCTCGTGCCCTCGACCCGCTTTCGCGCGGTCTTTGTGCTTCAACCTGAAGCAGACTCACTCGGCGCCGGACACGCCGCCAACGATATATTGCTATGTCACCTTGGTCGCTTTCAACCGCGCAGAAACTCTGCGCGCTGATCTTGGACCCGCCTTCGCCAGTTGCTTCGGAGCGGGTCAGAGCATCGGCAGCATTGCGTGGGCGCACTGCCGGCGTTGTGCCCAAGTCGGTAACGCACGCTTCTGTGGCACGCAGCGCACATGATCAGACGGAAGCAGTCGGACCGCAGCAGCCGTGACAGGTTGGTTTGACACTGCGGAGTACTGCTGCCGAAAAATCGGCCTCTCTGTAAGCGGCTGCAGCACTCGATATTTGCGGACGAAGAAATCCGTCCAGACCTGTGTTTCCTCTTATCTGAAGATCTTCCAGCAGGCTCGGCCGCCGTACTTGGGCCGAAGATCCGAGCGGGGACGCCCAGCACAGCTCGCGATGCACATTCGAGGCAGCGTGAAGGCGATTCAAGTCCACTCCGGATGAAGGATCCAATGATCAGCATGAGGAAGCACCGCCTGCCTGCTGATCATTCGTCCACCTTCAGCACGTACACCGCGCCGCAATAAGGGCAACGCGCCTCGCGACTCTCCTCGAGGGGGAGGTACACTCGCGGGTGCGAATTCCACAGGCTCATGCCATCCATTGGGCAGTGCAGCGGCAGATCCGCCGGCGTCACTTCATACCGGTTCTGGGCATTTGCCTGGATCTCCCTCGTCCCTAGCTTCTGCCGGGGGGCGCCTGTGCCGTGCATTTCCGCCATCACTGTGCCCCTTAATCGTTTAGCGCTGTGAGCCACTCGGGAAACACCGCGCGCCGCCCGTACACCTGATCAAAATACAGTGCCTGCAGACGTTCAGTAACCGGACCACGGCTGCCGGTACCTATCTTGCGCCCGTCCAGTTCGCGGATCGGCGTCACCTCGGCGGCAGTGCCGGTAAAGAACGCCTCGTCGGCAATATACACTTCGTCACGCGTGATGCGTTTCTCCCGTACTGGGACGCGGATTTCTGCTGCGAGCTTGAAGATCGTATCGCGCGTGATGCCATCCAACGCAGAGGTCAGTTCGGGAGTGAAAAGCGTGCCGTCGCGCACGATGAATATGTTTTCGCCGCTGCCCTCCGACACATAGCCTTCAGTGTCGAGCAGCAACGCTTCATCGGCGCCGGAGGATATGGCCTCGCGCAACGCAAGCATGGAATTCATGTAGTTGCCGTTGGCCTTGGCGCGGCACATGGCGATGTTCACATGATGCCGGTTATACGAGGACGTGCGGACCCGGATGCCCTTCTTCTGGCCTTCATCACCGAGATATGCGCCCCAAGTCCAGGCAGCTACGATGACATGCACCTTGAGATTGTCGGCACGCAGGCCCATACCTTCGGACCCATAAAAGCACATCGGACGTATATATGCCGACTCAAGCCGGTTCTCACGCACTGCGGCACGCACCGCGGAATCCAATGTTAGCTTGTCGTAGGGCATGGACATGTCGAGAATGTGCGCCGATCGGAACAGGCGATCGATGTGGGCATCCAGGCGAAAAATCGCGGTTCCGCGCGCGGTCTTATAGGCGCGTATCCCCTCGAATATGCCCATTCCATAGTGCAGGGTATGGGTCAGGACGTGGGTGGTCGCCTCGCGCCATGGAACAAGCTTGCCGTCATACCAGATGACGCCGTCACGGTCAGCCATAGACATCTGCTTCTTTCTCCTTCGATCAAAATTTAGGCCGGGTACGCTCAGTTTGTGGCTGGATCAGATTCCATCGTGGCATGCCATATCCGTACGACCTGTTCCGGAAATTCTCCGAGTTCCCCGGCAACAACTCGGGCCTGGCGATCCAGCAGTTTCAGGCGGTGCTCGACAGACAGGTAGCGGCGATAGGCTCCTGTCAGAACCGCTGCGTCGCCGGCGTTCAACAAACCGGCACCGGCCAAGGCTTCCAGCAAGTGAATGTTATCCCGCCAATTGATGAACTCAGGAAATTCATGCGCCCGCCACAGGACCCAGTATTGCACCATAAATTCTACGTCAATCATACCTCCCGGGTCCTGCCTGATGTCGAACAGATGTTCCGCGTGCGCCAGCATGGCTGAGCGCATGCGGGCACGCATTTCGACAATGTCCCGGCGCAGACGATCCGGATCACGCTGCAGGCAAAGAACTTCTTTGCGCACAACCTCGAAAGCCTGGCTGAGCTCCACGCTGCCGGCAACCGCGCGTGCCCGCACCAGCGCCTGGTGCTCCCAGGTCCACGCCTTGCCAAGCTGGTAGCTGCGAAACGCATCCAGGTTGGCGACCAACAGACCGCTGCCGCCGCTCGGTCGTAGCCGCATGTCTATCTGATACAGAATTCCGGCGGGGGTACGGGTGGCAATCATATGAATCAGCCGCTGTCCGAGTCGCGTGAAAAACACTTCATTGGCCACCGCCCGGACCCCGTCGGTCATGGCCTCGCCTTGGCAGTTGTCGTGCAGAAAGATCATGTCCAGATCGGAACCGTAGCCGAGTTCGCGGCTACCGAGCTTGCCATAGGCGATGACGGCGAATCCCGGACTGCTGGTCGTTCCCGAGGTTCGACACGTTGGGCGGCCATGTCGGGCAACCAAGCTGGCTTCAGCCACGGCAAGGGTCTGCTCAAGCACGCACTCGGCAATGTCTGCAAGCTGGGCGCTCACTTCCTTGTCTTCCAGCCCCGGACCCACGTCCGCCGCCGCAACGCGCAGCACATATCCATGGTGGAATTCGCGCAGCACATCCATTTGTCCTTCAAGGTCATCTGCCGCGCGCGCTCCCAAACGCACCTGGAGTTCCATGCGCATCGCCACGCGCGACTGCGGAGCGTAAAGGCTGACGGGATCAATGAGCTCATCGAGCAGGATCGGGTGCTGGCTGATCCAGTCCGCAATCCATGCGCTCGCAGCACACAGCTTCACCAGCTGCGACAGTGCCATGGGGTTTTCGACCAACAGCGAAAGATAGACCGAGCGACGTGCGATGGCCTCGATCAGCGTTACCAGCCGGGTCAAGGTCACCTGAGGATCAACACTCAAGCTGGCTGCCCCCAGCAGTAACGGCATCAGGCGGTCGAGACGTTCGCGTCCCTCACTCGACAGTTCATGATATTGCCGGCTCCGGAGAAAACCGCGCAAGACCTCCAGGACAGATGGGGCGTCGCGGAAGCCAGCTTGCGTCAACCGCTGCACCGCAGTCTCGTTGTCCAGAGTTGCGAGCCACACACCGGACAACCCGTGATCCTCCTCAGTATGCAAGCTCTGGGGCGCGGTAAATACCTGTTCGAAGTACCCATGCGCCTTGTGCATATGACGGTTCAATTCAGCATAGAAACCCACCCAACCGGCGAACCCCATGGCTACCGCCAGCCGTAGCTGTTCCTCGGCTTCCTTGGGCAGAACGTGGGTTTGCCGGTCTTCGAACATCTGCAGACGGTTTTCCGTGCGCCGCAGAAACACGTAGGCAGCATCGAGATCGGCTACCGCCTGATGCGTCAGATCTCCGCGCCGGCCCAGGGATGCGAGTACTCGCTGGATGGCGCGCTCGCGCAGCGCCGCCTCGCGACCACCGCGAATCAGCTGAAACGTCTGGCCGATGAATTCGATTTCGCGTATCCCCCCGGGACCGAGCTTGATGTTTTGTTCGATCCCCTTGCGCTGCAGCTCGCGTTCGATAAGGTTTTTGAGCGAGCGGATTGCGTCGAAAGCACCATAGTCCAGGTAGCGCCGATAAATGAATGGCCGCAATCGCTCAAGCAACGCAGCGCCAGCAGTGCGGTCGCCAGCGACCTGGCGTGCCTTGATCAGGGCATAGCGTTCCCACTCGCGGCCGTGTATCTGATAGTACTGTTCCATCGCGTCGAACGACTGTGCTAGCGGTCCGCTGGCTCCGTGCGGGCGCAATCGCATGTCCACGCGGAACACGAATCCATCGGCGGTGTGGTCGTTCATGGTGTCGATCAGGCTGCGTCCCAGGCGAGCAAAGAATTCATGGTTGCTCAGCGGCCGCTGGCCCGACACCTCGCCCTCTCCGGTGTAGGCGAATATGAGGTCAATATCCGAGGAAAAATTGAGCTCTTCACCGCCGAGCTTGCCCATGCCCAGCACCACCAAGGAAGCCTCCGTACCGTCCGCGGTCATGGGCCGGCCAGTGCGCGCGACCGACCACGCAAACAGGATTGTCAGCGCACCTTCAAGGCAGGCCTCGGCAAAGCCGGAAAGCTCTGCCATCACTTCGCCAAGCGTGGCCCAGCCGGCAAGATCGCGCCAGGCAATGCGCAGCATTTCGCGACGGCGCGCGCGCCGCAACGACGCCTTGAGCCCGGCTTCATCAGTTGCTGCAGCGATCGCCTTACCCACGTGATCAGCCAGCTCATGGTCACCATAGGCACGAAACAGGTCACCGCTGGCAGCGATCTCGACGAGCAGGGAGGGGTAGGCAATACAGGTACGCGCCACGAACTCGCTTGCTGCCCAGACGCGGGGCAGCAAGCCCAAATAGTCCTGCATTTCAGCGGCCGGTGCCTCGGTCAATGGCTGCGCATGGACACGATAGTCTTCCCAATATGCACAAACCCGCGATTGCAGGGGCTGCGGAAGCTTGGAGAGCGCGGCGTCAACAGTACCGTATCGAAGATCGACCATCACTGACCCGTACTTATATACTGCAACATCAGCTTCTGCCGGCAGACGGCAAATCCGAGCATGCTGCCTTGGGCATTAGTCACGAATACAGGAGATGAGCGATGAAGCGCTTCGTAAGTGAGGCCATTGAAAGCTATTGTAGGCAACATTCCGCCGCACCGTCCGCGCTGCTCCGGGAGCTGGAAGCATACACGATCGCCCACTGCGCTCAATCGCAGATGCTTACGGGCTCCCTGGAAGGGGCTCTGTTGCGCCTGCTGGTGCAGATGACTGGTGCACGCCGCATCCTGGAGCTGGGCTTGTTTACCGGCTACTCCGCCCTAACCATGGCCGAGGCTCTACCCGAAGACGGCACAATACTGTCCTGCGATATTAATCCCGAGACCACGGCGATCGCGCAGTCGTTTTTCGATCGTAGTGCGCACGGCGGAAAGATCGAGGTACGCCTGGGGCCAGCGCTCGACACACTTGCGGCATTACCAGCGGGGCAGGAGTTCGATCTGGTTTTCATTGACGCCGACAAGGAAAACTACGCCAGCTACTACGACGCGGCGCTGCCACGGCTACGGCGTGGCGGTCTGGTGGTTGCCGACAATGTACTGTGGTCAGGCGCGGTTCTGAAGCCGCAGCAACGCAGCGACCACGCCATGGTTGCCTTCAATGATCACGTGCAGCACGATCCACGCGTGGAGAACGTCATGTTAACGGTGCGTGACGGTATGACCTTGGCGCGGAAACGATGATGGGTCAGACCGGGATTTCCGACGCGATGACTGAAGCACCAGGCTGAGCGCTTTCCGGCTAGTTTGATCCGTGGTGGAACAGCAGTCACGCTACATGTCCGGCACACTCACCTGGACGAAATAATCCGCGCTGGCGCCTTGAGTACCGGGACAAATAAAAAAAGGCCCCGCAACAGCGGGGCCTTTCGGGTACTGCGAGCAACGTGGCGCTTACATCATGCCTTCCATGCCACCCATGCCACCGCCCATGCCACCACCGCCAGCCGCGCCCTTTTCTTCCTGCGGGAGCTCGGCCACCATTGCCTCGGTGGTAATCATCAGGCCAGCCACGCTCGCCGCATTCTGCAGCGCAGTGCGGGTCACCTTGGTCGGATCCAGGATGCCCATGGTCAGCATGTCACCGTACTCGCCGGTTGCGGCATTGAAGCCATAGCTGCCTTTGCCTTCTAAAACCTTGTTAAGCACGACCGAGCCTTCACTGCCGGCATTTTCCACAATCTGGCGCAGCGGTTCTTCCATTGCACGCAGCGCAATCTGGATGCCGACGTCCTGATCGTGGTTATCACCCTTGACCTGCCTGACCGAACTGATGGCGCGCACCAGCGCAACACCACCGCCGGGGACCACACCTTCCTCTACCGCAGCTCGGGTTGCATGCAGCGCGTCTTCGACGCGCGCCTTTTTCTCTTTCATCTCTATTTCGGTCGTGGCACCGACTTTGATGAGAGCAACGCCACCGGCAAGCTTGGCGACACGCTCCTGCATCTTCTCCTTGTCATAGTCCGAGGTCGCCTCCTCGATCTGGGCGCGAATCTGCTTGACGCGCCCCTCGATGTCCTTCGGATTTCCGGCGCCATCGATAATCGTGGAATTTTCCTTGGTGATCTGGATGCGCTTGGCGGAACCAAGCACGCTGATGTCGGCCTTCTCCAGGCTCATTCCGAGCTCTTCGGAGATCACGGTGCCACCGGTCAGGATCGCGATATCCTGCAGCATCGCCTTGCGGCGGTCGCCGAAGCCAGGTGCCTTGACCGCGCACACCTTGAGAATGCCGCGGATGTTGTTGACGACCAGGGTAGCAAGAGCCTCGCCCTCCACGTCCTCGGCAATGATCACCAGCGGCCTGCCGCCCTTCGCTACGCCTTCCAGGATAGGCAACAGTTCGCGAATGTTGGAGATCTTCTTGTCGTAGATCAGGATGAACGGATTCTCCAGCTCCGTGCTCATCGTATCCTGCTTATTGATGAAGTAAGGAGACAGGTAACCACGGTCGAACTGCATGCCTTCGACAATCTCCAGTTCGTTGTCGAGACCGGAACCTTCCTCTACCGTGATCACGCCTTCTTTGCCGACCTTGTCCATTGCCTCGGCGATGATCTTGCCGATAGACTCATCGGCGTTCGCGGAGATGGTGCCTACCTGGGCGATCTCCTTATGGTCGGAGCAGGGCTTCGACAACTTTTTCAGCGCTTCGACTGCAGAGATCACAGCCTTGTCGATCCCGCGCTTCAGATCCATGGGGTTCATGCCCGCAGCAACGGACTTGAGCCCTTCGCGCAGGATTGCCTGTGCCAATACCGTGGCGGTGGTGGTGCCATCACCAGCAATGTCAGAGGTCTGCGATGCGACCTCTTTCACCATCTGTGCACCCATGTTCTCGTACTTGTCCCTGAGCTCGATCTCTTTTGCGACCGAAACGCCGTCCTTGGTGATCGTCGGTGCGCCAAAGGCCTTGTCGAGGACAACATTGCGCCCCTTTGGACCGAGAGTCACTTTGACTGCATCGGCCAGAATGTTGACACCGCGCAGCATGCGAATGCGCGCGGCGTCACCAAATACTACGTCTTTAGCTGCCATATACCTTCCTCACTGAGTTCGTAATATGTCCAGACGGGATGAGAGTTACTTGCCCTCGACCACACCCATGATGTCTTCTTCACGCATCACGAGCAGTTCTTCGTCGCCGACCTTCACTTCGGTACCCGAATATTTACCAAAAAGCACCCTGTCGCCGACCTTCACGTCGAGCGGACGTACCTGGCCGTTCTCCAGAATCTTGCCTTTGCCAGCGGCAAGGACTTCGCCCTGAATGGGCTTTTCCTTGGCGGTATCGGGAATAACGATGCCGCCCGCAGATTTGCGCTCTTCTTCCAGACGGCGCACGATAACACGGTCATGAAGTGGACGAATTTTCACGGATGCTTCTCCTGATTTCTTGGCAGATTGTGCAGTCATTGCTTTTCCTCCTGATTTTTCAATGACAGATCTAACCTTGGAGGCGATACGCTATAGTATTAGCACTCGCCTTAGGTGAGTGCTAATGATAGGGATTATCGCTTTATTGTCAAGACCTGAGTCGGTGTCCCTGCTATTAATCTCTGCACCCCTAGCTTTGGCGAGGGCAGGCCAGCCTTGTGGATGGCGTGTATGCACGATAAATAGCATCATTTGATGTATTATATGATGCATAATATATGAAACGAGGTATTGCCATGCGCACGACTCTGAACATCGACGACCAACTACTGGCTGAGGCCCAGCGCATTACGGGAATGGCCGAGAAGACTGCCTTGGTGCGGGAAGGCCTGAAGGCCTTGATCGAGCGTGAGAGTGCCCGCCGGCTGGCGCGCCTGGGCGGGAGCGAACCTAAGATCCAACCCATCCCCCGCCGGCGAACCGATCCTGCATGATCCTGATCGATACCTCGGTCTGGATCGATCATTTGCGCGCCGATGACAAGGGGCTTGCCAGTCTCCTCGACCGCGCGCAAGCGCTGACCCATCCTTTTGTGGCGGGAGAGTTGGCGTGCGGCAATTTGCGTAATCGGGCGGAGGTGTTGAGGCTGCTTCAGGACCTGCCGCAGAGCCCGGTCGCGCGTGATGCTGAGGTGCTTTTTTTCATCGAGCAGCACCGGCTGATGGGTCGCGGCATCGGTTACGTCGACGCGCACCTTCTGGCCGCCACCGCTTTGGCCGACCCGGCCCGATTGTGGACCCGCGACCAGAGACTGACCGCTGTCGCCCGGGATCTGAAATTGGCCTACTCTGGTTGAGGATCGCCAACCGATAATGACCGTGGCCACTTACACCATTACACCAAAAAGATGCGTTGGTCCGCCAGCGATGGGCAATGCAAAATGCAAGGCATTGATGATCTCGGCCTTTTGCCCGGCGCCACCTCAGCATGCGCTGCGTCAAGACCTAATTCGCTAGCTAGAACCTCGGTCTTGGCATGTTTGTCCCCAGGCATCATGGCCCATGACAAGCCGGTACTTCTCTACCCTGCACCGGTCCAGCTCGCGAAATAGGGGGCCGATAGTTTGCCTATTCGCATGCCGTGGATTAGTGTCCGACGTGCTCACCACTGACCATGCGCGGAATATCCAGGCCACGCTTACCGTCATTTTGAGGGCAATGGCTTTGGATCCCAAGATGGGCGGAACTGGAACAGCGGCGGAGTCGCTTCGCAAAATTTAGATGGATTTAAAATCACCCTGCGGCCACACAGAATGCGCAATAGCCGGAGCATTTGCACGCAATCTCGGCTTTTTCGAAGCGTTCATGCAGATCTGGAATAGCGGGCCAACTGTGACACAGATTTTAAACACCGGGAGTTACTCAAAAAAAGGTGACATGACGTAGTGTTATGTCACCCTAACCACATGAATTAACACAAGCAGAAATCTGAAAGCTGTTAATGCAATCCATCCACCAGACATTTTCTGTGATTGCTCGATACCTATGTGAGTTCCCGCTATGAGCAAACCCCTTTACCAGCTGATTCTGACGACCCTGCCCGATGCGCAGTCCGCGCAGCGACTGGGTGAGGCACTGGTGCGCGAAGGCCTTTCCGCCTGCGTCAACATTTTGCCGCCGATGCAATCGATATATACTTGGCGCGGCAAGGTCGAGACCGCCACCGAGTACCTCGTTCTCGTCAAATCTCTGGCTTCGCGCTACAGGGCGATCCAGGAACGGATTCAGGCATTGCATCCTTACGAACTTCCCGAGATTATCGCGGTCCCAATCGCGGACGGCTTAGCTGCCTACCTGGCATGGCTGCACAACCCGGACATTGCTCCATGAAATATCTGCTCTACGCCATGCTAGCCATGGGCTCGGCCCTGGCCATCATCCCGCTTGGTCACGCCAATTCTCTGCCGAGCGGACTGCTCAAGGCCGACAAGGCGTTCGCGCTCAGCGCCCAGGTACGCAATGGCGACGCCGTAGTGGCACACTGGAACATTGCCAGAGGTTACTATCTCTACCGCGACAAGTTTCGGTTCGTGGTACAGAACAGCGGAATTGCCCTGCAGAACCCGGTTTTCCCCGCGGGCATTCGCAAACATGATGAGTATTTCGGCGACGTCCAAATCTACCGCAACGCGGTGAGCGTGCTACTGCCAGTATCGCGCACCGATCCGGCAGTCCGAACGCTGAACCTGCAGGTCACGGCCCAAGGCTGTGCCGATATCGGCGTGTGCTATCCGCCCATCGTCAAGACAGTAACGCTCACGCTCCCTCCCTCCCGTGTGCCGACCACGACGCCAGGGCGCCCGCCGGCCTCTGCCGTTGAGACATCGGGGACAACCGACGACAATCGCCAGTTCCTGAAGCCCGGACAGGCGTTCCGTTTGCAGGTCGTACGGCGCACCGTCGATTCTCTCAGTGCCCGCTTCGCGATCGCACCCGGCTATTACCTCTACCGCGACAAGATTCATTTCAAGCTGCTGCCGGGACAGGGCATAAGCCTGGCACCCTACGTACTACCCAGTGGCCTGGTGGAAATCGACCCGTTCATAGGACGCACTGAAATCTACGAGACCGCTTTCAAGATCACATTGCCACTCATCGGCAACACCGGCCAGGCGCCCGTGGTCCGGCTCCAGGCGAGTTACCAAGGCTGCGCTGAGAAGGGGATTTGCTATCCGCCAATCACGAAGGTGGTAACCGTAGCGATGACCGGCGCTGGCATGACGAACGAAGTTGCCTCAGCCAGTGGACCCGCCGCCAGCGGGCCGGGACACCATGCCAGCTTCAAAACGTACATGCTCGCGATGCTGGCGGGCTTCGGCACTGGGCTGCTTTTGGCCTTCACCCCCTGCGTCCTACCCATGATCCCGATATTATCGAGCATCATCGTTGGACAGAGCGACCGTAATGTTACCAAACTGCGCGCCGCGATGTTGTCGCTATCCTACGTGCTTGGCACCGCGGTGACCTATACCGCGGCCGGGGAACTGGCGGGAGCAACAGGCGTTCAACTGCAGGCTTATTTCCAAAATCCCTATGCGATCGGCCTGTTCAGCGCCATATTCGTGTTCCTGGCGCTTTCCATGTTCGGGTTCTACGACCTACAGGTCCCGGCCTTCATACAGTCGCATCTTCACCACCATAGCCGGGAGCTGCACAAGAAGAGTCATCGCATCAAGGGTGGTGCATTTTTCGGGACCTTCGTACTCGGGCTGGTCTCAGCCCTGATTGTCGGCGCCTGCGTATCGCCACTGCTGATCTCGGCGCTGGGCATCGCCATCTCCAGCCATGATCCAGCTCTTGGCGCCGCCATCATGTTTTCCATCGCCATGGGCACCGGCGCGATACTCATTGCCATAGGCGTGGGCGCGGGTTTTCTCCTCCCCAAGGCCGGTCCCTGGATGGACAAGGTGAAGCACGTCTTTGGGGTACTCCTCCTCGGAGTGGCGATCTACGTTTTGAGCGCTCTGCCGCAGGTACCCGTACTGCTGCTATGGGCAGCCCTGCTGATTGTCGCCGGAGTATATCTCGGCGCCACGCAGACCCTGGCAAAGGACGCAGGCGGCTGGAGCTACCTGTGGAAGGGGGTTGGCACGGTATTGCTCATCTGGGGCGTCTTTGCACTGTTTGGCGCCCTGAGCGGCAAACGCAACATACTTAACCCCCTCCCCCGCGGAGGCGTCGCCGGCATCGCCACACAGATCACCGCGGGCACGCCTATAGAGAAGGCAGCGTCCTCCGCCCCATTGTTCCAGCGCTATGCCACGCCGAGGGAAATTTTGGCCGCCATGGCCGATGCGCGCGCCCAGGGCAAACCGGTGGTCCTGGACTTTTATGCTTCCTGGTGCGTCGACTGCGTACAGCTGGAACGCGGCACCTTCTCCGATCCGCGCGTGCGTGCCGCGTTGAGCCACTTTGTCGCGCTGCAGGCCGACGTGACCGACACCGATGCCGCGACCCAGGCACTTAAGACGCAATTTGGCGTCCTCGGCCCTCCGGCGGTGTTGTGGTTCTCACCTGACGGAAGGGAGCTGAAACGCTTGAGCTTCTACGGGTACCGGTCACCAGACCGTTTTCTCGCCACGGTGCTGCAGGCTGAGGCCGAATTTTCCGGGAAAGACCGGATTCCATCTCAACCCGGAGCAACTCCATGAAAAGTTTCCTTTTGCTGGCGGTGGCCGCCATACTCGCTGGCGTGGCTGGAATGTGGCTCGGACAACATTTTCACCACTCGCCATTGTCTGTCCAGCAGGCAGTGGGAACGCAAACCGTCGCATTCTCGCTCCCCGATATCCAAGGACATAGCCGTGATATCCAGGATTGGAACGGCAAGGTTCGCATAGTCAATTTCTGGGCAACCTGGTGCCCGCCGTGCCGCGAGGAGATCCCGGAATTCATTAAGGCGCAGCAGCGCCTTGGCCCAAGTGGCCTGCAGATCATTGGTGTCGCCGTGGACAGGACCTCGTCCGTGATCCGCTTCTACAAGGCCAAGAAGATGAACTATCCGGTACTACTGGGCGAACAGCAGGGCGTACAGTTGATGGCGAAGTACGGAGATATGGAGGGCGGTCTGCCCTACAGCATCATTCTCGACCGGCATGGCCGAATCGTGGCCCGCAAGCTTGGGGCATTCTCCAAGGCTGGCCTGGAAAAAACCTTGCGACCCTATCTGAAGAAGGCCTCATCCTGATGGACGTGAGTCGCCCAGTCCCGTAATTGCCTCCATCGGTTCTTTGGCCCGAACTCCGGCGATTTTGCTGGAACTTGTCTTGAACTGGACAAAACCTGCCCATCTGCGTACTATCCTGAGCCCAATTGATACTGATACTGTCTGTGCGCCGATAAGTCCTGGTTCGCGCGGAAGTGGGCACCAATCGGGGGTCTATGGCCGAGATACTGGTACTAAACGGACCGAATCTCAATTTGCTGGGGACGCGCGAACCCCGATATTACGGTTCCAGCAGCTTGGAGACAATCAATACAGAACTTGCCCGAATCGCGGCAGAAGCGGGCTACAAATTGAGCGTTTTTCAAAGCAATGCCGAGCACGAACTGGTGCAGCGCGTGCATCAGTCAATGGAACAGAAAGCAGCGTTCATTTTGCTCAACCCCGCCGCCTTTACTCATACCAGCATTGCGCTACGTGATGCGCTTGCGGCGACAGCCATACCTTTCATTGAAGTTCATCTTTCCAACATCCATGCGCGTGAGTCATTTCGCCGCCATTCCTATTTCTCTGACCTTGCCAAGGGAGTCATTAGTGGGCTTGGTGCCCAAGGTTACGAATTGGCGCTCGCGGCGGCCATCCGGTACTTGAAAAACCAGGACAACAATCGTGGACATACGCAAGATCAAGAAGCTCATTGAGATGCTTGAGGAATCCAACCTCTCGGAAATGGAAATCCGGGAGGGCGAGGAGACCATCCGGCTGAGCCGCATGATGACGGTCGCGCCGACAGCTCCGGCGCTGGCTCATGCGCCGATCCAGACATCTTTCGCGCCGGCCCCGGGATCCACCGCGGGCGGCGAGAAGCCGGCGGAGGTCTCCTCCGTCCCTTCAGGTCATGTCGTTACCTCGCCGATGGTCGGCAGCTTTTACCGCGCGCCATCGCCCAATGCTGCACCATTCGTGGAGATTGGCAGCCAGGTGAAGGTCGGCGATACGCTTTGCATCATCGAAGCGATGAAGATGCTCAACCCTATCGAGGCTGACAAGGCTGGGACGATCAAAGCCATCCTCAAAGAGAATGGCCAGCCGGTGGAATATGGCGAACCCCTGTTTGTCATCGAATAATCGTCCTTCCGGCAACCTCACGATAATCCCATGATCGAGAAAGTGGTCATAGCCAATCGTGGTGAGATCGCACTGCGCATTCAGCGGGCGTGCCGCACCCTTGGAATTCGCACCGTCGCACTGCACTCGGAGGCCGATCGGGACGCGAAGTACGTCAAGCTTGCGGACGAATCCGTATGCATTGGTCCGCCACCGGCCAGGGACAGTTACCTGAACATTCCAGCGGTCATCAGCGCCGCCGAAGTCACGGATGCGGTCGCCATTCATCCAGGGTACGGCTTTCTCTCGGAAAATGCTGATTTTGCCGAGCGCGTCGAACAGAGCGGCTTTATCTTCATCGGTCCGCGTGCCGAGACGATTCGGCTGATGGGCGACAAGATTTCCGCCATCCGGGCAATGAAAAAGGCCGGAGTACCCTGCGTACCGGGGTCCGATGGACCGCTGGCGGATGACGACGACGAAAACCTAAGGCTCGCCGCGGACATCGGTTACCCGGTACTTATCAAGGCTACTGGCGGTGGTGGTGGAAAGGGGATGCGCGTGGTGCACAGCGAAGCCGCTCTGCGCAACGCCATCTCGCTCACTCGTGCTGAAGCGAAAGCAGCTTTCAACAACGACGTTGTCTACATGGAGAAGTACCTCGAGAACCCGCGTCACGTGGAGTTTCAAGTGCTCGCAGATCAACATGGCAGCGCCATCCACTTGGGCGAACGCGATTGCTCCATGCAGCGGCGTCACCAGAAAGTGGTCGAAGAAAGCCCTGCCCCGGGCATCTCTGAAAGAGTGCGCCAACGCATGGGGGAGCGCTGTGCGGAGGCCTGTCGCAAGATCGGTTACCGCGGAGCTGGGACCTTCGAGTTCCTGTACGAGAATGGCGAATTCTATTTTATAGAAATGAACACGCGCGTGCAGGTGGAGCATCCGGTGACAGAAATGGTCACTGGCGTCGACATCGTACGCGAGCAGCTGCTGATCGCCTCCGGCGAACGCCTGTCGTACCGCCAGAAAGACATCACTTGGCACGGGCACGCGATTGAGTGTCGCATCAACGCCGAAGACGCCCGGACCTTCATGCCGTCGCCAGGGCGCATCACTCAATTCCACCAGCCGGGCGGACCAGGAATCCGTGTGGACTCACACGTTTACAATAACTATGTGGTGCCACCCAATTACGACTCGATGATCGGCAAACTGATTGCCTATGGCGAGAATCGCGAGACCGCTATGGCCCGCATGCGCATTGCGCTGAGCGAGATGGTGATCGATGGGATCCGAACCAATATTGCCTTGCATCAGGACATCATGAACGATGCCGCATTCGGGTCCGGCGGAGTAAACATTCACTATCTGGAAAAGAAGCTTGGGCTTTGACGAACAAGCCGTCGCCGGCTGGGTACGGTCATTCGGCACTCGGAGGTGAATCCAAGCCGTGCAATCCGCGCTTCGACTCCGACAACAACTGTCGCGCCAACACTTCACGTGAACCGAAATGCCCTGGCTCTGCGTCCGCCTGAGTGTTGACCGAGAGCGGGTGGACAGCGTCTCCGATGCCCTGGAATGCTGCGGCGCACTCGCGGTCATGCTGGAAGATGCCGGCAACGAGGCTCTGTTTGGCGGCGCCGGCGACGACGAACTGCGACTCTGGGCGCATACCACCCTGTGCGCGTTACTACCCGCTGACACGGAGCCTTCACAGTTCGTCCGCGACGTCACGGCGCTGCTGGGTATGAATACACCCCTGACCTGGGAAGCAGATCGGCTTCCGGACCAAGATTGGGAGCGAGCATGGATGGACCGCTTCAGGCCGATGCATGCTGGTGGGTATTTATGGATCTGTCCGAGCTGGCTTGCCCCGCCGCCACCTCCGGCGGTAGTCGTCACGCTCGATCCAGGGCTTGCCTTCGGCACCGGAACGCACGCCACCACCGCTTTGTGCCTGAACTGGCTGGCAACCCACGCACTGTCCGGAAAGGAAATCATTGATTTTGGCTGCGGTTCGGGCATCCTTGCGATAGCCGCCTTGAAGCTGGGCGCGCACAGCGCCTGGTCTATCGACACCGACCCCGGCGCACTAGCGGTCACCTGTGAAAATGCCCAGCGCAACGAGGTAAGTGACCGGCTAAGTGCCGTTACTCCGCAATCCCTGCCGGCGGGCGCAAACGCCGATGTCGTCGTCGCGAACATCCTGGCTGATCCCCTGATCCAGCTCGCCCCGCGTCTCACCGGACTCACGCGCACGGGCGGTGTTCTGCTGCTATCCGGGATGCTGGAGCAGCAATCTGCCGAAGTTGAACGTCACTATTCGGCGGAGTTTGCTGTCGAAACCCACGTCCGTGACGGCTGGGCGCTACTGGCCTGTCGCAGACTTGCGCTGGGCACCTGAAGGCCTGCGGCACGACCGAATCATGTACACCCGCTGCCCCCGATGTCACACCGTATTCAGCCTTACCGATGTTCAGCGTGCGGCGCGCGGAGGTCTGGTGCGATGCGGGCGGTGTTCCACCGTGTTCCAGAGCAACGACAGGCTGCTTCAAGCGCTATCCATGGAGAACGAGGTTTCCAGCAGCGATGCGGCCACGGCAGGCATCGCGGACCGGGCAGCAACTTTCAATGCGGTGGACATCATGCTGCCTGAAACACGCCCAGGAACAGAGCCGCTGGAGTTCCCCCTGCTGCGCCGGGCACGGCGCCCACGTACGCGTATGCCATTCTGGATATTGGGTAATCTGCTTCTCATGCTCCTTCTTGGTGCACAGGCGCTATACTTTTACGGCACTACACTGTCGCGATGGTATCCGCCGATCAGCCAGATCGAGGCAAGCACCAGGCGCTGGTTCGGATTCAGGACACCTGCACGACTGGACGTCGACCTGGTCGACCTAGAGCGGGCGCAGATTGCCCCGCATCCCAGAGTTGCTAACGCGCTGCGCATCACGGCAACACTGGTCAACCGGGCCGCACACGCACAGCCTTATCCGCTGCTCGAAGTGACTTTTAGCGGCAACGGTGGCAATGTGGTCGCGCGGCGCGTGTTTCATCCACATGAATACCTTGGCAAGGCGCAGTCGGGTGCTGGCATGCCACCGAACATCGCTGTCCCAATCTCCTTCGATGTGCTCAATCCCGGCCGACGCGCGGTCGGCTATGAAATCCAGCTGTTTGCCGCCCGGTAGCGGTGCGTCTGCGTCCCCCCGCACCGCCGCCATGCGGGACGCGCTGAACGTGACACGAACACGAACCGGATCCACGCGGGCGACAGGCATGATGGTGCGTCAGCCTCTTCCCTGTACCCACAATTTATGAGTATTATGCCGCCTCTTCCGCTTGCGACTCGAACAAGACCTCAATGCGACTGGGCCCCTACATCCTGAAGAGCAATCTGATCGTCGCGCCAATGGCCGGGGTCACTGACCGGCCGTTCCGCCAGCTGTGTCGCAGGCTCGGTGCCGGCATGGCGGTGTCCGAGATGGTTTCTTCAAACTCGCTGTTGTGGGGTAGCGAGAAAACCCTGCGGCGAGCAAATCACGACGGCGAGCCAGAACCAAAATCAGTGCAACTCGCCGGCGCCGATCCGACAATGATGGCCGAAGCCGCACGTCGCAACGTGGACCGCGGCGCGCAGATCATCGATATCAACATGGGTTGTCCGGCCAAGAAGGTTTGCAACGTGTTGGCCGGCTCCGCGCTGCTGCGCGATGAGCCACTCGTGGCACGTATCGTCGAATCGGTGGTGCGCAGCGTAGACGTTCCGGTCACTCTCAAGATCCGTACCGGCTGGGACCGGGACCATCGCAACGGCGTGCAGATCGCGCGCATCGCCGAGGCGACTGGCATCCAAGCGCTGGCTGTGCACGGTCGTACCCGTGCGGACGCCTACCAGGGTGAAGCGGAATACGAAACCATTGCTGCGATCAAGGCAGCGGTCCGGATCCCGGTCATCGCCAACGGCGACATCGACTCCGCAGAAAAAGCCAAGTATGTACTGGAAAAGACCGGTGCCGATGGCGTAATGATCGGCCGTGCTGCCCAGGGAAGGCCATGGATTTTCCGGGAGGTTTCGCATTTCCTCCGCACCGGCACGCTCCTGCCGGAGCCGGGGCCACGCGAGATTCGCGACATTCTGCTCGGCCATCTGGCCGATCTGTATGGATTCTACGGCGAGCGTCTGGGCGTGTGTATCGCGCGCAAACATATCTCCTGGTACAGCAAGGGCTTGATCGGCGGCGGCGCTTTCCGTCATGCCGTCAATCAGGCGGAAACGACGACGGCGCAGGTCGACATGATTGAGGAGTTTTTTATACGACAGATCGACGCGATCGGGCAGACAGCCGGGATGGCGGCATGAAGGAACATCACCGCAAGGGGCCACTTGCCGCCTGCGTCAGGACCGCGCTGGAACGCTACTTTCACGATCTGGACGGCGAGAAACCGGGCAGCCTGTATGCCATGGTCATCGGTGAGATCGAGCGCCCGCTGCTTGAGGCAGTCATGCATCACGCACAGAGCAACCAGTGTAAGGCGGCACGGATGCTCGGGATCAACCGCAATACATTGCGCAAGAAACTCAAACTACACGGTCTAGACTGACGCACCCAGACAATCACGCGGCAGGAAAAGGCGCGTCGATCAACGGGACTTTTCCTGTGCGGAAACACGGCAGTGCCAGAGTATTCCGGCATCTTCGGCCATCGTCTAACCAACAACCGCTAAAGGGGTAGCATGGCGATCATCAAACGCGCTCTGATCAGCGTTTCGGAAAAGACGGGCATCATCGCGCTCGCCCGGTTTCTGCGGTCCTATAACGTCGAAATTATCTCCACCGGCGGCACTGCCAGGCTTCTTGCCGACAATGACGTCGAGGTCATCGAGGTCTCCGACTATACCGGCTTTCCGGAGATGCTCGATGGACGGCTGAAAACCCTGCACCCCAGAATTCACGGCGGAGTTTTGGGACGGCGCGACCTACAAAGCCACCGCCAGGCCATGGAGGCTCACGGCATCCCACCGATAGACCTGGTGGTCGTCAATCTCTATCCGTTTGAACAGACTGTGGCACGCAAGGACTGCGGACTCGAGCTGGCGATCGAAAACATCGATATCGGCGGCCCGACGCTGCTGCGCGCTGCCGCGAAGAACCACTCGGCGGTCACGGTGGTCGTCGACAACGCTGATTTCGACATCGTGCTCGAGGAAATGAAAGCGCACGGCGGCTCGGTAACCGACGCGACGCGCTTCGCGCTGGCAGTCAAGGCGTTCGAGCACACGGCTCGCTATGATGGCGCCATTGCCAACTATCTCGGTGCCATTGAGCCGGGCGGCATCCGCACACGCTTTCCCAGGACCTTCAACACTCAGCTCGTCAAAGTCCAGGACATGCGTTACGGAGAGAACCCGCATCAGCAGGCGGCGTTCTATCGCGAGCGTGCTCCGGCAGAGGCATGCATCGTCACCACGACGCAGCTGCAGGGCAAGGAGCTTTCGTTTAATAACGTCGCCGACACCGATGCCGCACTGGAATGTGTGAAATCCTTCGGCGAGACGGCATGCGTCATCGTCAAGCACGCGAACCCGTGCGGTGTGGCGGTGGCGGATACGCTGTATGACGCATACCATAATGCCTACATCACGGATCCGACATCTGCGTTCGGCGGCATCATCGCCTTCAACCGCGCGCTTGACGCGCATACAGCACGCGCGATCATCGATCGCCAGTTCGTAGAGGTGATCGTCGCGCCGTCGGTCACGCCGGAGGCACGCATAGCCCTCGCGGCAAAGCAGAACGTGCGTGTGCTTGAGTGCGGTGAATGGGGGAACGAACGGCCGCCCGGCCTGGACTTTCGGCGCGTCACCGGCGGACTCTTGGTTCAGGAGCGTGACAACGCCACCCTTGACCAAGCCGGCCTCAAGGTTGTCACCAGGCGCGCGCCGACTGCGAATGAACTCAACGATCTGCTGTTCTCCTGGAAGGTCGTCAAGTTCGTCAAGTCCAATGCCATCGTTTACTGCAAGGCCGGCCGCACCGTGGGCGTCGGCGCGGGCCAGATGAGCCGCGTGTATAGCGCACGCATCGCTTCCATCAAGGCGGCGGATGCTGGCCTCGAGGTCCGCGGCTCGGTAATGGCTTCCGATGCGTTCTTTCCGTTCCGCGATGGCCTGGATCAGGCGGCGGAAGCCGGCGTCACAGCGGTGATTCAACCGGGCGGTTCCATGCGCGACCAGGAGGTCATTGAAGCTGCCGACCAGCATGGCATCGCTATGGTCTTCACCGGTATGCGCCACTTTCGGCACTAACCATCCGCGCGGTGCAATGTGCCGCTGCCAGGTCGATATGAACATTGCCATGGCCACTTCCGAAAGGGAGATCAGACGCTGCTTCCCCGTCATGGTTCAGCTGCGCACGAAACTTGTCGAGGACCAGTTCATCCGGCAAGTTCAGCAACTACAGCGGCAAAGCTACCAGCTTGCCTATCTTGAAGATAGCGGCAAGGTGCGTTCGCTGGCCGGGTTCCGGTTCATGCAGAGGCTGTCACACGCGAACATCATGTACGTCGAGGATCTGGTTACAGCGGATGATCAACGATCACGCGGTTACGGCGCTCAACTCTTCGACTGGTTGGTCGAGCGCGCTGTCGCGGAAGGGTGCACTGAACTGCGCCTGGATTCCGGTGTGCAGCGGTTTGCCGCACATCGCTTCTATTTCGCCCGACGCATGCACATCTCTGCCTATCATTTTTCCTTGAACCTGGACGAACGCACATGAAGGTTCTCATCGTGGGTGGCGGCGGGCGCGAACATGCGCTGGCCTGGAAGTCGGCGCAATCCGCCCGCGCCGAAAAGATCTTCGTCGCACCCGGAAACGCCGGCACCGCACGCGAGGCCAAGTGCGAAAATGTCGCCATCGCTGCGGAAGATGTCGATGGACTGCTGCACTTTGCGCTTGCCGCCGGGGTCGATCTCACGATCATCGGGCCTGAGGCACCGCTGGTGCTAGGCATCGTCGACCGATTCAGGGCGGCCGGTCTGCGCTGTTTCGGACCGAGCCGCTCGGCGGCGCAGCTTGAGGGTTCAAAGGTTTTCGCCAAGGATTTCCTGGCGCGCCACTGCATTCCGACCGCTGCCTATGGCAGCTTCACCGACGTGGCAAAGGCCGTCGCATACATTGAGCGGATGGGCGCGCCCATCGTCGTCAAAGCCGATGGCCTGGCGGCCGGAAAAGGTGTGATTGTCGCGCAGACAACGGAAGAAGCGGCGGCGGCGACACGTGCCATGCTCGCGGACAACACGTTCGGCGAAGCCGGCCGGCGCGTGGTGGTCGAAGAGTTTCTGACTGGGGAAGAAGCGAGCTTCATCGTGATGGTGGACGGCAAGCATGTGCTTGCGCTCGCGACCTCTCAGGACCATAAGCGTTTGCATGATGAGGATCAAGGGCCTAACACCGGCGGCATGGGTGCATACTCACCGGCACCGGTTGTCACACCGCAGATTCACAACCGCATCCTGCGAGAGGTCATCGAACCCACAGTACGAGGGATGACAGATGAAGGCTGTCCTTATACCGGCTTTCTTTACGCCGGTCTCATGATTGCTGCCGACGGCACACCCAAGGTTCTCGAATTCAACTGCCGCTTCGGAGACCCGGAGACCCAACCTATCATGATGCGCCTGCGCTCGGACCTGCTGTCTCTGGTCGAAGCCGCGGTCGAGGGCCGTCTCGACCGCGCCGAGGCACTGTGGGATCCGCGCGTGGCGCTGGGCGTGGTCATGGTGGCAGCCGGCTATCCCGGGGCTTACCGCAAAGGCGATGTGATTCATGGCCTGAGCGCGAAAATCGGACCGGAACAAAAGGTATTTCACGCAGGAACGGTGCTGTCCGGCGACCAGGTGTTGACCCAGGGCGGCCGCGTTCTGTGCGCGACTGCCCTGGGCGCGAACGTCGCTGAAGCACAGCGGCGCGCTTACGCGCTCGCACGCAACATCAGTTGGGAGGGCGTACAGTACCGCGCCGATATAGGTCATCGCGCCATCGCCCGCGGGCTTTAGTGCGTACTCTTTCACAAGCACGGCCGGACCCGCTGCCCGGCCGTTTCCCTGTATAATCCGGCGTTGCCAACGATGCATATCCAGCACCGGGAGACAATGTAGATGAGCAAACCTTTCGTAGCGGTTCTGATGGGCTCTGATTCCGACCTGCCGACGATGGAGACAACCGCCGCCGTGCTGGATAAGCTCGCCGTGCCGTATGAAATAAAGATTACTTCTGCGCACCGCACACCGGATGCCACCCACGCCTATGTCAAGGATGCCGATGCCCGCGGCTGCGCCGTGTTCGTCGCCGCCGCGGGGCTGGCTGCGCACTTGGCCGGAACCGTCGCCGCGCTCACCATCAAGCCGGTCGTTGGCGTACCCATGGAAGGGGGCCCTCTTAACGGCGAGGACGCCCTGCTCTCCACTGTGCAGATGCCGGGCGGGATCCCGGTGGCATGCGTGGCGATCGGCAGACATGGGGCGAAGAATGCTGCCTACCTGGCGGCGCAGATCCTGGCCCTCAACGATCAAGCGCTCGCCAGACGACTGGTGGACGAACGCGCCGCCAATGCCGCCGAGATCATCGCAAAAGACCGGGCGCTGCAGCTGAAGCGCGGAAAATAATCATGTCGGCGAGCAATCTGCAGCACGCTGCTGCGGTGCTTCGCGCCGGAGGTGTCGTTGCCTACGCCACGGAGGCCGTGTTCGGCCTGGGCTGTAATCCGCGCAATCGGCGCGCGGTTGAGCGCCTGCGCCGGATCAAGCTACGCAGCACCCGCAAGGGTTTCATTCTGATCGCCGCACATCCGGCACAGCTGGCGGCCTACGTCACCAACTTTTCGCCACGTGCGCTCACAAGCTGGCCAGGTCCGCATACCTGGCTGCTGCCAGCGCGCATCCGAATCATCCCTTGGGTAACCGGCCGGTCCGCCACCGTAGCCGTCCGGGTGACGGCCCATACTCAGGCGGCAGCGCTGTGCCGCGCCTGTGGCATGGCTATCGTCTCTACCAGCGCCAACCGCGCCGGCCAGCGTCCGGCACGCAGCCACCGTGATGTGCTGCGCCGATTCGGTCGGCTCATCGATTACGTCCTGCCCGGCCACGTCGGCGGCTTGAGCCGCCCCACTGCAATCGCCGATGCGGCGACCGGCCGCCTTGTACGCCCCGGCTAGCGGGAAGCACACATGGATAGCGGCGACACCGACAGCGTAAAAACCTACCTGCTGAATCTGCAGGACCACATCTGCGCGGAGCTGGCACGCACCGATGGCGGGCCACAGTTCCGCGAAGACACGTGGCTGCGGCCGCAAGGTGGCGGCGGCCGCACGCGCATCCTCACTGATGGTACGGTGTTTGAACAGGCAGGTGTCGGGTTTTCGCACGTTTACGGCGAGCAGCTTCCGCCTTCAGCAAGCGCGCTCCGTCCGGAGCTGGTAGGGCGGTCGTTCCAGGTCATGGGCATGTCACTCGTGATCCATCCGCGCAACCCGTATGTACCCACCGCCCATTGCAACGTGCGATTTTTCGTCGCAGATACTCCCGGGCAGGCACCACTCTGGTGGTTTGGTGGCGGTTTCGACCTGACGCCGTACTATGGATTCGAGGAAGATGCCGTACACTGGCACAGCGTCGCACGCCAGGTCTGCGCGCCGTTCGGAGCAGATTGGTACGCGCGCTTCAAGCGCTGGTGCGACGAGTATTTCTTCATCAGGCACCGCGGTGAGGCGCGTGGCATCGGCGGAATCTTCTTCGACGATCTCAACGAGCCTGGGTGCTACCGCAGTTTCGCTTTTCTGCGCTCGGTGGGTGACTGCTTTCTTGCTGCATACCTGCCGATCATCGAGCGGCGCAGAAATACGCCCTATGGCGAGCGCGAGCGCGATTTTCAGCTCTATCGCCGCGGACGCTACGTGGAATTCAATCTCGTGTACGATCGCGGCACGCTGTTCGGTTTGCAGTCAGGAGGCCGCACGGAGTCAATACTGATGTCGCTGCCGCCGCTAGTGCGCTGGCGCTATGACTGGCGGCCGCAGCCAGGCACGGCGGAAGCACGCCTGTACGAAGAGTTCCTCAAGCCGCGCGATTGGGTCTAGCCGGGCCTGGCCATTTGGCCGAGGGCGCCGCCGCCACACACGTTCGGCAGCTGCGGGCGAATGCGGTAGATCCACAGCCGCCTATGTTTTTTCCTTCTGCAGAAGGTCGCGAAACGTGGTAAGGATATCCACGGGCAATGGGAAAACGATGGTCGAAGTCCTTTCACCCGCAATAGTCACCAGGGTCTGCAGGTAGCGCAGCTGCAGAGCCTGCGGGCTCTGACTGATGAGTTGCGCCGCCTGCACCAGCTTTTCCGCCGCCTGGAATTCGCCCTCGGCATTGATCACCTTGGCGCGCCGCTGACGCTCAGCCTCAGCCTGCTGCGAAATGGCGCGCACCAGAGTGGGGTCGATATCCACGTGCTTGATCTCGACATTCGCCACTTTGATGCCCCAGGCGTCGGTCGCGGCGTCGAGGATTTTCTGGATGTCGGCATTGAGCTTGTCACGCTCGGCCAGCATCTCGTCCAGCTCGTGCTTGCCGAGCACGCTGCGCAGGGTCGTCTGGGCAAGCTGGCTGGTTGCAGCGTAGTAATCCTCGACCTGAATAATGGCACGCTGCGGCTCTATCACGCGGAAGTAGACAACGGCGCTGACTTTCACCGAGACGTTATCGCGCGATATCACGTCCTGTGGCGGCACTTCGAACACGATGGTGCGCAGATCCACCTTTACCAGCTGCTGGATGACGGGAATGACCAGGACCATCCCCGGTCCCTTGACCTTCCAGAACCGCCCCAGCAGAAACACCACACCACGCTCGTATTCACGCAGGATGCGCATCGCCGAAAGCAGCAATACCAGCACTACCAGGACTATGACGACTAATGACAGGAATTCCATGCTAGGTGACTCCCCCATCGAATGGTTCTACCAGCAATACCAGACCTTCCATGCCCACCACCCTGACTTTCTGGCCGGAGGCCAGCGGTTGGTGCGTGCGTGCCTGCCACTCCTCGCTGTGCACCCGCACCCGTCCATCGGTCTTGAAGGTGGCCAGTGCCTCACCGACCGCGCCGATCATCTGTTCTCGTCCGCTCACAATTGGGCGCCGGCGCGCCTTCAGCGCCAGCGTAACCACCGTCATGAAGAACGCCGCGCTCAACAATGCCACGCCACCGACCAACCACCATGATGGGCCGAAACCTGGCGATGCCGCATCCAGCAACATCACCGAGCCGACGACGAACGCAGAGATCCCGCCCAGCCCGAGCACGCCGAAGCTCGGCAGGAATACTTCGGCCACCATCATGCCAATGCCCAGCAATATCAGCCCCAGGCCGGCGAAACTCACTGGCAGGACCTGGAATGCGAACAAGGCCAGAAGCAGGGATATTGCCCCGATCACACCGGGGAAAACGAGACCGGGATGCCACATCTCGAAGAATAGGCCGTAGATCCCGAGCAGCATCAGAATATAGGCCATATTCGGATCGGTAATCACCGACAGCAGGCGGTTTCGCCAGTCGGGCTGGAAGCGAACCACGTGCGCGCCCACGGTATCCAGGGTGATCGAACCACCCGGCACACTGACCGCGCGTCCGTTGATCTTGGCAAGCAGGTCGGGAACATTCCGGGCAACCAGATCGATGACCCGCAGATTGAGCGCTTCCTCCGCAGGCAGGCTGACCGCCTGGCGCACGGCTTTTACCGCCCAGACGGCATTGCGCCCACGTAGCTGCGCCAGACTGCGTATGTAGGCAGCGGCATCGTTGACGGTCTTGCGGGTTTCAGTGCTTTCGTGCGACTCCGGTGCACTCGATTTCCCGCTGCTGCCGGCCTTCGGTGCCTTTCCGCCGCCGGATCCAGGCAGGGTGCCGATCTCTATCGGAGTGGCGGCGCCGAGGTTGGTGGCGGGCGCCATGACGGCAATGTTGCAGGCGTAGAGGATGTAGGTGCCGGCGCTGGCCGCACGCGCCCCGCTTGGCGCAACGAAACCGACCACCGGCACGGGCGAGGCAAGAATGTCGCGTATGATCCGGCGCATGGCGAGGTCCAGACCACCCGGCGTATCCATGCGCAGCACGATAAGCACGGCATTCAGCTTTCTGGCACGCTCCAGCCCGCGGTGTACATAGTCACTGGTGGCCGGACCTATGGGTCCGTCGATGTCCAGCTGCACCACAATTCTGTCCGACGCCATGACAGCCCCGGGAAGAAACACCGGCAAGGCGACAAGCACACACAAGACCAGCAGGCCTGGGCGCGACATAGCGCTACATTACCAGCATTACCAAACGATGAGTAGAAAGAGTTCCGGGTATTCTGATTTGAACGGGCTTGAGCCGTCCAACCTGCCGGATTCGATTTACCGGGTCAGTGTACTGACGTCCTCACCCGGCCTTTAAGGACGGAGATTCCTGCGGCACGGTACAAAGGACGGCGACGAGCACACGCAGCGTGCTGCCGCGGGCCCGGGTTTTCTCGAAATCACGGCACAGCCCTCGACGAGCGTCCGCGCGCTTCAGCTGCAGGGCCAGCGGCGTAATCCAGTCAACGGCACCGGTCAGTCCTGGCCAGGTAGGACAAAATGAAGTCCAGTACTTCGAAGCGATCGTACGCCTCCTGCAGGCTCTGCCCCCAGACTGTCGCGCCATGCGCACGGACCATCAGGGCGGAAACTGCAGGAACCGCCTCGCTGAAACGCCGACGAATTGCCTCGGCGATTTGCTCGACGTCCAGGCTGTTTTCGAACAGTGGCAGCCTGACTTGCGGATCCTGCTCCCAGATGCCGAGCCCCTTAAGCATCTCGAGCGGCGGCAAGTTCAGGCTTTCCGAGCGCAGCTCGGCGTGGTCTGCTGCCAGGCACGCCTCCACACTGTGCCCGTGAAGACAGGCTCCGGCGTCGGGAAACAGCGCATAAATGATGCGATGGACGCAAGTCTCGGCCGATGGTCTGTCCTGAGGCGTGAGCCGCTCGATCACGGCGCCGTCGACGATCCGGATCAGCAGAAAATCCGATTCCTGCATGCCACCCTTCGGCTTGCCGCTGGCAGAAATCCAGAAGTGCTCTCCATCAGCACGCGCACTGAGGTTGCCGGAGGTGCCAGACATCCAGCCGCGCGCGTGGAAATCACGCGCGATATCGACGAGCGCAGAGCGCGGCGGGCGGCTGTCGAACAGGTGTGCCATGGGGCGGCAGTCAGACCGACAAGAACGTCACTCGAATGCGGCCAGCGCGCGCTCCGTGTATACCGGCGCCCAGCCCGAGGTATCGATGAAGTAGCGCACTGCCTTGATGCGTTGCGAGTCCTTCATCTCAAACCAGTGCTCGGCGTTGGCCGGAACGTTGATGTAGTCACAGGCATTGACCTCGAGTAAGAACTGCTCGCCATCCGGCTCCACAAACCCGAAGTAACCGCGGCCGGCGACGACGTAGCGCACTTCATCATCGGTGTGGTAGTGGATTCTCTCAAACTTGGCGAGCATATCGGCCAAGCCCGGCACATCCTCGTGGATCACAACCATGTCGCGGGTGGTGTAGCCGTTGGAACGCTTGAGTTCTTCGAAGCGATCATCCACGGACTCCAACAGCCGCGCCTTTTCCGCCTCGTCGAGAGCCTTCTTGCCGAGCAATGCACGCATTTCCGGATCCGCGGGCGCCGCCCACGAGTTGAGCACAACACCCAGGCGCGCCAGTCGGCGTTGGATCGCGGCAAAGTCCGTGGTTTCGGTTCCGTCGGAAGAAATGATCTTGGCCATTCCAGGGTTCTCCATAGCAGGTGTTGTCGTAACTACTGCGCGCCAACAATCATCCGATCACCGGCTTCTCCCGTTGCTTGTACCGGTGCGATGGGCCACGCTTCGACCGCGGCAACTCGACCTCGGATGCAGCTGTTTTCGGGACCAAAGGCGCCGCAGGGGGCGTCTGCTCTCGGACAACACTGTCCGGTCGTGGTGCGTCGTGCCGCCGCGGGCGGTCCGGTCCACGTTTCCGCGGCCGCGAGTCACGGTGACCCGAACGCTCGCGGCTGCGATCCACCCAGCCTACGGGCCGCTCGAGCACGGGCAGCAGGTCGTCGCTCACGCGCTCGACCGGAATTTTGTGCCCAATGTACTGCTCGATGTCCATCAACGAAAACGCGTATTCCTCGCAGGCAAAGCTGATGGCGTCACCGCTCGCACCGGCACGCGCAGTGCGCCCGATGCGGTGCACGTAATCCTCGGCGTCCTGCGGCAGATCGAAGTTGAACACGTGACTCACGTCCGGAATGTGCAACCCGCGGGCCGCGACATCGGTTGCGACCAGTATCGGCAGCCTTCCCTCCTGGAACTCGCGCAACAAGTGCTGGCGCTTGGTCTGAGGCACGTCACCCGATAGCACTTCGGCATTGAAACCGTTTGCCGACAACCACGCCCGAAGCCGTTCTGCCGCGCCCTTGGTGTTGGTGAACACCAGACTGCGCCTCGGATCGGTTCGCCGCAACAGACCCACGAGCAGCGGGATCTTTTCCTCGTTGGCAGTGTGGTAAAGCGCTTCGGTCACCTTGTCCGCGGTAATCTTGTCCGGCTCTATCTTGATGAGCCGCGGGTTGTTCATATGCTCGTATGCGAGTTCGGTAACACGATAGGACAGCGTCGCGGAGAACAGCATGCCCAGGCGCTGATCAGGCGGCGGCATCCGGCGCAGCAGGTAGCGAATGTCCTTGATGAAACCGAGGTCAAACATGCGGTCGGCCTCATCCAGTACCATGACCTGGACCGCATCAAGTCCGAAAAAATGCTGTTTGAAGTAATCGATCATGCGCCCGGGCGTTCCGACCAGCACGTCCACACCCTGCTCTAGGGCACGGCGCTGGGATTCGTATCCGGTGCCACCGTAGACCAGAACTAGCCGGAAACCGGTGTGCGCACCCAACAGTTCGGCATCCTTGTGGATCTGTATGGCCAGCTCACGGGTGGGGGCGAGAATTACGACCCGCGGCTGATTAGCGCGCCGGGTCTGGGCTGCCGGATGCGTCAAGAGATGGCTGAATGCCGCTAACAGGAATGCCGCGGTCTTGCCGGTGCCGGTTTGCGCCTGGCCGGCCACATCGTGACCGGCCAGCGCCAGCGGCAGGGCCGCAGCTTGGATCGGAGTACAATATTCAAATCCGAGATCGCGGACACCGCGCAGCAGGGGTTCTGCTAGGCTCAGGTCGGCAAATCGCCGGTCGGTAGGGTATTGTGCGCTCATTGATGGTGCGCCAAGGATAACAGGAAATGACCGCCTTGGGGATAAGAGTTCGGGGAATCGGGCTCAAATCCACCGATTTTTGGCCCTGTCCTTGAATTGGCAGGGCGAATCCGCTCAAAATACCACACGCTCGGCATTCGGCAGCGGAACACCCGGCTGCCATGCGGTAACCCATCCCACAGTCACTTCGGAGACAAGCGACCATGAGTCAAGGCATCAGTCACGTTACGGACAGCTCTTTCGAGCAGGAGGTGCTCAAAGCGCCTGGGCCGGTTTTGGTCGATTTCTGGGCGGAGTGGTGCGGGCCCTGCAAAATGATAGCGCCGGTGCTTGAGGAGATCTCGGGAGAGTATGCGGGCAAGCTCAAGATCACCAAGCTCAACATCGACGAAAATCCGGCGACACCCCCAAAATACGGTATTCGCGGCATTCCGACGCTGATGCTCTTCAAGAACGGCAACGTAGAAGCGACCAAAGTCGGCGCCGTCTCGAAATCGCAACTGTCGGCTTTCATCGACGGCAATCTGTGACGGCCCGTCCGACACAGGAAGTATTTTCCAATCCTTAGCTGAGTCTGGGAGCGGCGTCAGCGAGTCATTCTTAATCAACCGGATTTGAGATCCTGTTCACGAGTCGCAAGGAACAGCTTATGACGGGCTCTCTGGAGACGTTCCGCCGGACCTGCGTCTTGCCCGCCGGGCGAGCGTTGCAGGGGGCCAATCCGGTCTCGTTAGCAGGTAGCGACTTGAGTTGGTCGTAGGGCGTCATCATCGGTTCATAGCGCTCGCGCCGCTTTAATTTTTCGCGTGCATGGGTCTCGGGGGGAGAAGCAGGGGATAGTGGTGATTCACGGAGGGATTGAGGTGCTGCTGACTGAAGATATTGATCAGCCTGGCAAAGTGGTTCGGGATATGGCTGTCGCCGAAGATCTTTCGGACCACAGCCCCGTTCTTGTTCTTCGCCAAGACATGGGCCTTGGATTGTCATTAGTGCAGTTCGGTGGACTCAATGAGAAGTTTTTCGAGCGGATCTGATAACCTGTTTGTTAATGTATTCCGAACCGTGATATTTTTAGAAGCGATTGTGGAATCACTGTCACGGCGTGTTGATTGAACTGTCCGATGGAGCGTGAAAAAAGTACGCGGTACTGTCCGATCAATCGGGTGAGCTGCTGCCGGGAATAGTCGCCAACCCGCATCAGGGACCGGATGAGTGTGTTTTGAATCCATTGGTAGCGAGCCGCCGGGTATTGGACAGGAACTCGGCCCGCTGATCAAAGGGGGTGAAGTCATCGAGACTCATGCGGACTTTCACCTCTCTACCATAAACAGCGGCCAAGACCGGTTTCAGACTCATTTCATACAGGAAAAAGCACAGGCTAGACGACGACCGAAACAGGTGCTATGGTAGTTGCTCAAGAATCGAATAATTCCTTTTGAGTTTTCCAACTCCAATTAGTTAGGTTTAAGCCCTTTTTTTCAACCCATAGGGCTGCCGCCGTTGGGCCAGCCCGTCCTGTGCCCTCCCTATGTACCCAGCTTCTACCTACCGATCCGACCCAGAGACTTATGAACCTTTCAGAACTGAAGAAAAAACCCGCCACTGAACTGGTCGACATGGCCACGGCCATGGACCTGGAAGGTGGCAGCCGGCTGCGCAAGCAAGACCTGATATTCGCGCTGCTGAAGGCCCAAGCAAAGAAGGGAGAAGATATCACCGGCGAGGGCGTGGTTGAGATCCTGCAGGACGGGTTCGGCTTCCTGCGGTCTGCCGACAGCTCCTATCTGGCCGGTCCCGACGACATCTACGTTTCGCCATCCCAGATTCGGCGCTTCAACCTGCGCACCGGCGACACGGTAAGCGGTACCATCCGGCCGCCCAAGGAGTCGGAACGATACTTCGCGCTGCTCAAGGTGGACCAGGTCAATTACCAGTCCCCGGAAGAAGCCAAGAACAAGGTGTTGTTCGAGAACCTTACCCCACTGCATCCGAATCGCCGGCTCATGCTTGAGCGCGACAATGCATCGACCGAGAACCTCACTGGCCGGGTCATCGACTTGATCGCCCCCATCGGCATGGGACAGCGCGGCCTGATCGTCTCATCGCCGAAGAGCGGTAAGACGGTCATGCTGCAAAACATCGCCCATTCCATCACCGCCAACCATCCGGAGTGCCTGCTGATTGTCCTGTTGATCGATGAGCGCCCGGAAGAAGTGACGGAAATGCAGCGCTCGGTGCGCGGCGAAGTGATTTCTTCGACTTTTGACGAGCCCGCTACCCGTCACGTGCAGGTCGCCGAGATGGTGATAGAGAAAGCCAAGCGGCTGGTGGAGCACAAACGCGATGTGATCATCCTGCTTGATTCGATCACGCGCCTGGCGCGAGCCTACAACACCGTCGTACCCGCTTCAGGAAAGGTACTTACCGGCGGTGTCGACGCCAACGCACTGCAACGACCGAAACGGTTCTTCGGTGCGGCGCGCAATATCGAAGAAGGTGGCAGCCTGACCATCCTTGCCACGGCCCTGATCGAGACCGGTTCCAAAATGGACGACGTCATCTACGAGGAGTTCAAAGGCACGGGTAACATGGAGATCCATCTTGACCGCAGGCTTTCGGAAAAGCGCGTCTACCCGGCCATTAACATCAACCGTTCCGGCACGCGCCGCGAGGAACTTTTGATCGAGCCGGCGGAGCTGCAGAAAATGTGGATACTACGCAAACTGTTGCACCCGATGGACGACATGGAGGCTTCCGAATTCCTGCTCGACAAGATGCGGTCGACCAAGAACAACGCCGAATTCTTTGATTCCATGAGGCGCTGAGCCGGGCTTGCGTCGCATCCGAGTTTTGCTTAAGATGCACGCCCCTCGGGGTCTTCCAACCCGCCCGGAGCAAAGGTAAACCCATGAAAACTGGCATACATCCCGAATACAAGGAAATCCAGGTGGCCTGTGCCTGCGGTAACATCTTTACGACCCGCTCCACGCTCGGCCACAACCTGCAGATTGAAGTCTGCGCGAGCTGCCATCCCTTTTATACCGGCAAGCAGAAGATTGTTGACAGCGGCGGGCGGGTGGAGAAATTCCGCCAGAAATACGGAATGGGCACGAAGCGTTAGCGGTGAAAATTCCCCTACAGACATCAAAAAGGCGCCGGACGGCGCCTTTTTGCTTTGGATCCGAAGGAGGCCAAGGTCCAACCAGGTCTGCAGCGACAGGATGGTGGCCCATCACGCGTGACTGAAATCGCCCGCTGCGGCGGCGCGCTCCAGCATATCGATGCTTTTTAATTCATCTGGTTCGGAAACATATGGAAAACGACTTTAGACAAGCCGCCCTCGATTATCACGCACTGCCGGTACCGGGCAAACTGAGCGTCACCCCTAGCAAGCCCTGTGTCTCTCAATACGATCTGTCCTTGGCCTATACACCGGGGGTGGCTGAACCGGTGCGTGAGATCGCCAACGACCCCGAGGCGGCGTACCGCTACACCAACCGTGGCAACCTGGTAGCAGTCATCACTGACGGCACCGCGGTACTGGGGCTGGGAAACGTTGGGCCGATCGCAGCCAAGCCCGTACTCGAAGGCAAGGCGGTACTTTTCAAGTATTTCGCAGGCATCGATGTGTTCGATATCGAGGTCGCGGCGCGCACCACCGCTGAATTCATTAATACCGTTGCGGCAATTGCGCCGACGTTCGGGGGAATCAACCTCGAGGACATCGCCGCTCCCGAATGCTTCGTGATCGAAGATGCCCTCATGAAGCTCCTGGATATCCCGGTATTCCACGATGATCAGCATGGCACGGCGGTTATCATTGCTGCCGGCCTGCTCAATGCCCTCGAACTTCAGGGTAAGAAACTAGCGGAAGCACGCATCGTTTGCCTGGGGGCGGGCGCAGCCGGCCTGACATCCATGAGCCTGCTGGTGGACCTCGGCGCCAACATTGAAAACATCATGGTCGTCGACAGCAAGGGTGTGATCCACAGCGGTCGCGATGACCTGAACGTGTACAAGCAGCGCTTTACACGCGTCACCGCAGCCCGCAGTCTCGCAGATGCCATGCGCAATGCCGATGTCTTTGTAGGCGTGTCGGCCGCAAATCTGGTAAAACCGGAGATGCTCACAGCGATGGCCCCAAAGCCCATCGTTTTTGCGCTTTCCAATCCTGACCCGGAGATTCGCCCCGAAGTTGCGCGCAGTACGCGCAGCGATCTCATCATGGCCACTGGACGGTCCGATTTTCCGAATCAGATCAATAATGTATTGGGATTTCCGTTCATCTTTCGCGGAGCCCTGGACGTGCGAGCGCGCAGCATCAACCGGGAAATGATGATCGCGGCCGTCAAAACACTCTGCGCTCTGACACACGAACCCGTGCCGGCCCAGGTCCTCGAAGCCTATAAGCTCGCGAGCCTGAGCTACGGACCCGATTACATCATTCCCAAGCCGCTGGATCCGAGGCTGATTCAGGTCGTACCGCCGGCGGTAGCCCAGGCAGCAATCGACTCGGGCGTCGCGCGCGCACCATTTCCGGCGCATTACAGCAGACCACAGGGCGGTGACTGGTCAGGCCGCCTGCCCAAAAGCATGCCATCGGAATAGCCGGACGCGCGCCCCCGGCTGCTCAAGTCCTGGCCCGGCTTCGCCGCGCACGTGGCTTACTTGGGAGGGGCCGCAAGAACGGAGCGCTGCGGGCGGGCGCCAGCGACAAACCACGGCTGGCCCTGCGCGCAGACTACAGGCGGACGGTACGGCGATCAGGAACTTGCGCCCATTTCCTCTATACTAAAAAGAAAAAAATGCTGGACTGGAACCCGGCGGCCGGGAATTGGAGCATTCAATGGACAAAATCACCATCGTTGGTGCAGGGCGGGTAGGCGAGTCCACAGCTCATAACCTCGCGAAGGCGGAACTGTGTCGGCGAATCGTCCTCATCGACATCAAGGAGGGGATACCTCAGGGAACCGCCCTGGATATACAAGAATCCGCGCCGATATTCGGGTTCGACACCAAGCTGACCGGGCACAACGAGCTCGGCGCCATGGCCGGCTCGGACCTGATCATCATCACCGCGGGGGTTCCGCGCAAGCCCGGAATGTCGCGATCTGACGTGCTGGATGTCAATGTTCCGGTGGTCACTGCAGTTGTCGATGAGGCGGTGCGTTCTGCTCCGGAGGCCATGATTCTCGTGGTAACCAATCCCGTTGATGTGCTGACCTATGTCGCCTGGAAACGCAGCGGTTGGAAACGCAACCGGGTGTTCGGGCTGTCCGGGGTTCTCGATTCGACGCGCATGGCCAGTTTCGTGGCGATGGAGACCGGCTTTTCCGTCAAAGACATCAGCGCCATGGTACTGGGAGGACATGGTGACACCATGGTGCCACTGCCCCGGTTCACCTGCGTCAACGGCATACCGATAAGCCGCTTCCTGGATCCGCAGTCCGTGGCGCGTATTGCCGAACGCACACGCCAGGGGGGTGCTGAGATTCTGGCCCTGCGCAAGACCAGCAGCGCCTACGACGCCCCAGCGGCGGCAGTGGCAACGATGGTCGATGCCATCCAGCACGGCCGCAAACGAATACTTCCGTGCGTCGCCATTCTCGATGGGGAGTACGGTCAGCACGGGATATGCATGGGGGTGCCGGTGATGCTCGGCAGCAACGGCATGGAGCAGGTCGTGGAACTGGATCTGAACGAAGAAGAATCCGGTCAATTCAGCCGCTCGGCAGAACACGTCCGCGCGGACCTCGCACGGCTCAAGCTCAGCTGACGCGACGCCTTCAGGACGGCATGCCGGCCATGCCCGCAGTTATCGCGAAACGCATCGCGTCCTGCGTCGACATGGGAACGGACTTGATGGCAGATCGTGGTACCAGCACCATGTGTCCGCCGATCTGATAACTCAGTGGTATGTACACCGCCACTGTGTCTTCGCTGCCCATTTCCGGCGGAAACCCGGCAAAATCCTGGCGGGTGACGAACCCGAGCGTACTCAGGTTCGTCTGGCCAAGAGTTACCAGTACCACGTGGCTGAAGCCACGATCCTCGCCGCCCGAAAAGAAGCGCATGAGGTCGCGCAGCGAACCGTAAATAACCTTGACCAGTGGAATCCGACCCAGGATGTTCTCGCCCCAGCTGAACAGACGGCGCACCACGAAGGCCCGCATCAGCACACCCAGGATGAAAACCAACAATACGCCGGCGATCACCCCCATGCCTACGTGGTACAGGCCGCGCGGCAGCACCAGCTTGATTCCGGTGCCTAAGATTGACTCCGCCCACGAAGCCAGCCGGATCAGGACATAAAAAGTGATGGCAATCGGCAATATTGCAGCCAGCCCGGTGAGAAACGTCTTGCTCAGACCTTTCATGTCGCATGTCTCCTAAAGATATTCCTCGATGAGCAATAGTGTACGCCGTTTAGGTTGATTCTGGCCGGCCGAAAGGCCACTTATGCTGCTCTGCTGTACTCCACCACGACGAAGGATGTTGGGGGATCCGTCCGTCTGCCGCGCCGGGGCGACGATCGGACGGCGGCTCTGCCAGCCCGTGATCGGTCGAGTTTTGTGTGTATAACAAGGCTATAGGGACGGTGACCGGCTTGCAGCGAGGAACGGTCTTGCAACCAGAAAGCATAAGCACCGGCGGTGAATCCACCATGGAAAACGTAAGGCGCCTGCTGGGCGGCCTACGTAAAACCGCAGAGGGAGAAATCCTTCACGGCCTGATCGACCGTGCGCTGCAGCGCTATCGAACAATGGACGGAGGCAGCGAACAGGCGTTCGCGGGGTTTTTACGTCGGCTGCTCGACAACTACGTCGACAAACCCATCAGCGACCCTGTGACTCGGATCAAGGTCCGGGTTCTTCGCCAGCGTCTTGCCGCCTGCCTGCCGCAGACCTCCCGCGCAACCAGGACGTCTGAAAGGCAGGATGACCCTGCCAGGCATCCGGCTTTGGCGGAAGCGGCGCGGGGAGGAGCTCCGGCGCTCGCCGCTTCTCCCTCGACGACATCGGCTGCGTACATCGGTGATGCCGTGCAGGCGCGGCAGCCTGACAACGCGGCGGCTGATACGATAACGGTGGATTCGCTCCCTATCGAGGCCACGCAGATACGGCCTGCGCTCAATCTGGGATTTGACGGCCTGTTGCAATCCGGCATGGCCACGATCAAGCACAAACACGGCGATGCCGATGGCCTCAGGAACCGTTTGATCCGCGGCATCGAGGAACTCGTCCGCAACCAGCATGCGCTGGACGAACATCTGCAGGCGACCACGCGCTACCTCCGCGCAATCCATGCCGACAGGCACCACCTCGCCGATGCGCTAGAGCAGGCACGCTGCTACAGTCTTACCGATGAGCTCACGGGGCTGCCCAATCGCGCCGCCTTCCTCCGCCAGCTGGAAAGCGAGATCGGGCGCACGCGGCGCTACCGTTTCTCCTTGGCGCTGGCGCTGATCGATCTCGATGACCTCGGTGCAATCAATGACCGCCACGGACGCGATGTCGGCGATGCCGTGCTGAGTAGCTATAGCCGCGAAGTGCTGTCGCAGTTCCGCAGCTACGATATAGTTGCGCGCTACGGGAACGATGAGTTCGCCGTCCTGCTCCCCAACACACAACGCGAAGGCGCCATGTGCGCCCTGGAAAAGGCACGGCAGCGTGCCCGCGATATGCGCATCAAGCACCTGGGCAGGCCGCTGTCCCTCCCGAGTTTTTCGAGCGTTCTGACATTTTATGCGCCGGGCGAGAAACCTGCGCTCTGGCTTAAGCGGGCGAATGAGGCCCTGAGCCACGCGAAAGCCCAGGGTCCGCGACAATCGGTCGTGGCCTTGCAGACTGGCTAGCCGGGCAGATTTCGGCCGCTGCGGCCGCCCCAACCCCATCATCGCCTGTTTGCCTGGCTACCCAAAGGTGCGGCGGGGCAGTGCCCTTTCTCGCGCCATTTGTTATTCTTCTCCGGCTGGTAGATTTTCCCTTGCAGATCATGTGAATTCAGAACCAAACAAATGGGAGCTAGTCTTGGCCGCCGTTCCTGTCCCACCCGATGAATCGGAGCTGATCAGCAAGCTGCTGGCGCTCGCGACCACCCTGCTACAGACGCCCGACGGCACTGTGCTGCGCGCGCAGCTTGAGCGGGGCAGCAGCGTGCGCACCAACATACTCAAGTCGGTCGACCGTGCTTATATCGCCTTCGTCCACGCCCTGTTGCGCCAATACAGCAAGAATCCCAAGAGCGACCCCGCTACCCGTGTGCGCACTATACTTATTCAACAGCGTATCGCTCCCTATCTGGAACCGGACAAGAGGGCGGGAACAGCAGCAGACCCAGGGTGGCAGGCCGCCGGAGCCGGTGCGCTTGGCGCAATTGAAAGCTTCGAGCAGCAGATAGCTTCGGTATTATGGTCCGTGAGAAACCTGGCGCAGGTCGACACGCAAGCTGAATATGCATTGGCGCCGGACAACCGGCGCCAGATACAGAGACGGATAAGCGACGGCACCGACGCTGTCCGCAGTCCGGATCCCCATGCCGAGCACAACCGTCTTGCGGACATCCACACAGCGCTCGGTCAAGGTCTCGACCGGGCACTGTCCGAAACGATCGATTGCATCGCTCATATTAAGACCGCCCAGCTCGCCCTGCATCAAGCGGACAATACATCGGAGATCATCGCGTTCCGGCAAATCCTTTTCGATTGCATGGACGAACTGATTCAAGGCCAGGCCTGTCTGGCTGGGCACTTGCGCTCCGCCGACAGCCGCGCGCGCGAGTTGCGATTACTGCACGATCAGCCGGGGTCTGAGGCCGGACAGCCGCACGACCCGACGCTGACCGACGCGCTGACCGGCATCCCCAATCGCGCTGCCCTTTTGCATCGTCTCAGAGCCGAGACCGGGCGGGCACAGCGTTATGGAATGCCGCTGGCGCTGGCAATCCTGGATCCGGACAGACTCAATGACATCGGCAGTTTTGCTGGTGCCGCGGCAGCCGACGAAGTCGTGCGCTGCTACGCACAAGACATTCTGGCGAATTTCCGAGCCTACGATATGGTGGCGCGTTATAACCATGACGGGGAGTTTGCCGTGTTGCTACCCAACACAGGGCGCGAGCAGGCGGTATCGGCACTGCACAAGGCCCGACACAGGGTAAGCGGGACGTATTATCAGCACCGGGGCAGGCGGCTGTCGGCCCCGACGTTCTCTTCCGGCCTTACCTGGTATCTTTCCGGGGAACGTCCTGAAGATCTGTTGCAACGCGCGTCACAGGCATTGCGGCGCGCCAAGAGCAGCGGCACCAATCGCATCGAAACTGCTTTGCCGGAAACAATTAGCTGCTGAGCGTTTCATCAGGAATTACCGCGCGCCGGCGTTTGGCGGCAGGATAAACCAGAACCGGCGATTCTCAGGTCGTGCGCGGCCAGACACGCGGTGTCGGATATCAACCGTGTCTTCTGGCTGCCAGTCCGATGTGCGTAACTCCGGCCACGCGGCAGGCATCCATCACCGCCATCAGGCTCTGGACTGAAGCCTGTTTCGCACCCTCAATGGTGACAACGACATGGGCCGGGTCGCGCCCCTGCAGGAGGGCCGTCAGCTGGACCGCGGAAAGCGTGCGCCCACCCACCGTAATAATGCCCTCGGAATCCAGCGCTACCAGGACCTTCGGTCGTGGCAGGGAGGTAGCGGTAGCGCTATCGGGGAGACTGGTCGCGAGTCCCACTGATGGAATCATGCGCAACGTGATCATGATAAAGAAGACCAGCAGGAAAAACATGATGTCGATCATCGGGATAATTTCGATGCGGGCTTTTTTTCTTTCGAAGTAGCGCACTTCAGATTTCTCCTGCTCTGAGCATGCGCGGAACGGCCGGGCGCTCGCGTCCGCGCGGACCGGCCTGCAGCGGAATCCGGTAATGCGGATACATCCGATTGATGATCATCACTTTCAGCGTTTCAAGCTGGTGCATGATTACGCGCACCCGGTTGTTAAGTCCATTGAACAGCACCAGCCCGATGATGGCCACGAACAATCCCGACGCGGTGGCCAACAGCGCCTCGGCCACACCGCCGGTGACCTGGCTGGGCGCGCCGGCGGCGTCTGAGAGCACATGAAAGGTGCTGAACATGCCGAGAATGGTTCCCAGGAGACCGAGCAACGGTGCCAGCGTGACAATGGTATCGAGCGCCCACAGGTAGCGGTCGATGCGGGGTGCTTCACGCAATATCGCCTCCTCGATCCTGTCGGAGAGTCGTTCGAACTCGTGATCCAGGTCGTGCTTGAGGGTGGCTGCCAGCACCTGGGCGGGGGGCAGATTCTTGCAGTTTTCGCCGAGATCCAGCAGTTGCTGCTCCTCGAGCCGGGTTACCGGGTCCAGCTTTGCCATGATCCGGTTTCCCGCCACGAGTGCCCGCTTAAGGTACCACGCCCGTTCCAGCGCGATGGTCAGGGCAATGAACAGCAGCAGCGCCATTAGGTAGACGATGTCGCCGGTAGAGTTTGCCGCATGCATGAAAGTGTCGAGATTCATATGCCTTGCCCGTAATGATGAAGGTACCGTGGCTGTTGTCCAGGCGCGGATCGGGTACCGCGACTTGGGTCGACGCCTCGAAAATTCGAGTTGCCTTGTGCCCGCTGAGCCTCTATCCCATGCTGCCTGGGTTTTCGTCCAACCGTTCCGATTGTGGGCAACGACACACTGCGCCCGCTTGAAGCGGTCTGCTCACGCCCACGCAAAGAGCCACTCCCGCAAAGCCGTGGCGGTCACTTCTGCACCGGACACTGCTGTTGCAATCGGCTTCGGAATCGATCGTGAATCTAGACCAGGAATATTACGCAGGCATGACGCTTCGATGACTTTGATGCGACCGGTGTACCGGTGGCACAACCCCTGGCCGATCCGATGCCGTCACCGTCTGCAGGCAGATACCGGCCTGGCAAACCGCTCCGCGGATGCAAGCACCACCCGGAGAATCGCCCACTACTATCAAGAAAATTCGCGCAGGGTCAGCAGCGGTGGGCAGGTGAACACAAAGCGCGTACCCCATACGCCAAAGAATCCGACCCCGATACCGCCACCGATCAGTCCGGCAAGCCACAGTCGCGGATCGACGCGGTAGTGGAGATGAAACAGATGCGACGCGATAAGGTAGCCCGCGACTGTCGCGGCAAAAGCCGCCAGAATCCCGGAGAGCATTCCAAGGGCGACGAACTCCACCGCCAGACTCAGCGTCAGCTGGCGCGTGGTCGCACCCAAGGCACGCATCAGCGCGATCTCATGCGTGCGCTCGTCCTGCGTGGCCTGGACGGCGGCGTAGAGCACCGTCAGTCCTGCCAGCAAAGTAAAAACGAACACATATTCCAGTGACAGGTTCACGCGGTTCATGATGCTGCGGACTTGGGCCATCACCGCCTGCACGTCAATGATGGTGAGATTGGGGAAATGTTGCATCAGCTTCTGCAGCAGCCCGTGCCGGGTCGCAGCAAGATGAAAGCTCGTGATATACGTTGCCGGATAGCTGTCGAGCAGGCCGGGCGGAGCCACAACGAAGAAATTCACGCGGAAGGAATCCCACTCGACCCGCCGCAGATTCGCAACGCGGACAGAAATGTCCCGGTCTGCGATACGGTATTCAAGCGTGTCGCCAAGCTTTATTCCCAGTGTCTTGGCCAGGCCCTGCTCCACCGATATGAGCGGCTTGCCATATTGCGCTACAGTCCACCATTGGCCCGCAATGACGTGATTGTCGCGCTGCGGTCGCGCGGCCCACGACAGATTGAACTCTCGCTCAACCAGATGGCGGGCGCGGATATTGGAGTAACTCGAGGCATCCACCGGCTTGCTGTTGATCGCGAGCAGCCGCCCGCGCACCATCGGATAAAGCTCTGTGCCCTTCAGCCCGTTGGCAGCGAAAAACTGCTGCAGTGACGTGACCTGGTCGGGCTGTACATTGATGACGAACTGGTTCGGAATGCCCGACGGCAAGCTATGTTCCCACTCCCTGATCAGATCACCGCGCACGAGCGACAGCAGCAGTAGCAGCATGATGCTAACCCCGAATGCGACCACTTGCACAACACTGGTGCCGGCGCGGCGCGCGATGCTCGCAAGCGCGAAACGCCAGGCAACGCCGGAGTGCGCACGCAGCATCCTGAGCAGGCGCACCAATCCGTACGCCACCGCGCCCAGGATGACAAGTGTGGCCGAGGTACCGATGAGCAGGTAGGCCGTGAGCTGCAGATCACGCGTTTGCCAGAGCATGAGCGCGGCGATGACCGCCAGCGCAGCAGCATAAACCACCCAGGTTCGTGCCTGCATCTGGCCAAGGTCGCGCCGCAGTACGCGTGCAGGAGGCACGTCCCTCAGCCGCAGCACCGGAGGAAGAGCGAAACCAAGCAGGGCGGCCAGACCGGTAAACATGCCGCTCACTACCGGAAGCCATGACGGTGGCGGAAGCGGTGCAACGACCAGGCCGGAAAGCAGGTACACGAGGACCTGCTGAGCAAAGTAACCGACGGCACAGCCGGCCAGGCTGGCGCCCAGACCGAGCCACAGCATCTGCAGTACATGAAGCCATAGAATAAAGCGCTGCGTGGCCCCGAGACAGCGCATGACCGCGGTACCGTCAAGATGGCGCGTGGCATAGCGCCGTGTCGCCGTCGCGATGGCCACTCCCGCGAGCACCACGCTGACCAACGCGGCGAGGCCGAGAAACTTCTGCGCGCGGTCAAGCGCCTCGCGCAACTGCGGGTTGGCATCGCGAACGTCTTCGAGACGCTCCCCCGGTTGAAGCCGCCGGCCGACCCACCGCCGGAACGTCGCTAGCGCCGGCGCCGGACCGGCGATGAGCAGGCGGTAACCGACGCGACTGCCCGGGCCAATCAAGCGGGTAGCCGACATGTCATCGAGATTCATCAGCAGTCGGGGCGCGATACCAAACAGATCGCCTCCGCGGTCGGGCTCGTAACCGAGTACCTTGGCGATCGTGAGTACCGAGGAACCGAGCTTGAGCCTGTCACCTATGCGCAGCTCGAGACGAGTGAGCGCACGTGGACCCAGCCATACCGTGTTGCGTGCCGGGATGGCGCGCGTCGGCGACTCGCTGCCATAGGGAACTTGCGCGACCCGCAGCATCCCGCGTAGCGGGTAGCCGGTACTCACCGCCTTGACTGCGAGCAGTTGGGTCTTTCCGCGGGCGAGCACAACGCTTGGAAAACTGACTGTCTCCGCCGTTTCCAGACCGAGACTGCGGGCATTACCGGCGAACCCGGGATCGATAGGATCGGAGGAGACCACCGCGAGGTCTGCGCCGAGCAGCGCCGAGGCCTGACCTTCCATGAGCTGCCGCACGCGATCGGTGAAAAACCCAACTGCGGTCGTGCTCGCGACGGCGATGGCGAGCGCCAATGCCAGCACCCGAAGTTCACCCGCGCGCCAGTCCCGCAGCAAACCAAGCAGGGAAAGTCTAAATATTTTCACCGGCCGCCTCCGGCAGCTCAGTCCGCTCGCTCGCGCCCGGTCCGGAATCGTCCCGCAGACGGCCAGCTGCGAGGTGCAGCCGGTGGTGGCAATGCGCTGCCACAGCCTCATCATGCGTGACGAGCAGCAGAGTAGTCGCGTGCTCGCGATTGAGCGAAAACATCAGGTCGATCACACGCTCGCCCGTGGCATGATCGAGGTTTCCGGTGGGCTCATCGGCGAATAGAATCTTCGGTTTTGGCGCAAATGCGCGGGCAATCGCCACACGCTGCTGCTCGCCGCCGGACAGCTGGTTGGGGTAGTGACGCAAACGATTCGCTAGGCCGACGCGCGCGAGAACCTCCCGTGCCGTGCGCCCCGCTGCCGGGCTACCGACTAGCTCCAACGGAAGCATGACGTTTTCCAGAGCGGTAAGAGCAGGCAGCAGCTGGAATGACTGGAACACGAAACCCACACGTCCGGCACGTAGCCGCGCGCGCCCATCCTCGTCGAGCGTGTCCAGATCGACACCGTCCAGCACAACGCGTCCGGCGCTTGGCGCATCGAGTCCTGCGAGCAGACCCAGCAAGGTCGACTTTCCTGATCCGGATGCACCAACTATGGCGCAGGCTTCGCCCGCGGCGACTGCCAGGTCGACCTCATCGAGCAGCGTCAGTGTTCCCTCGGGGCTCGCCACACGCTTGCAGAGCTTTTGCGCCTGCACCATGTACATGATGTAATGTCCCCGTGACGAAACGAGTCCTGTTCTTGGCATTGCTACTGTTTGCCGGCAATGCCGTGGCCGCGGCACCGGTCATACTGATTCTGGGCGACAGCCTGAGCGCAGGTTACGGCATAGTTCTGAGCTCTGGCTGGCCCACCCTGCTCCAGCAGCGACTCGAACACCAAGGCTATCCCTACCATGTAGTGAATGCCAGCATCAGCGGCGATACGACCAGCAGCGGGCGCCAACGCCTTCCTGCGACGCTGACGCGCCACCGCCCCCGGATCGTCATCATTGAGCTCGGGGCCAATGACGGTCTGCGCGGGCTACCGCTGACAGAGATGCGCGCCAACCTGTCGGCGATGATCGCTATGGCGCTTCATCACGGAGCACGGGTGCTTCTGGTCGGCATGTACCTCCCGACCAATTACGGCCAGGCCTACACGGAAAAATTCCACCAGGTCTATCCGGATCTTGCGCGAGAATATCACGTGCCGCTGGTTCCGTTCTTGCTCCAAGGGGTGGCTTTGCAACCGCGACTGATACAGCCGGATGGGCTGCATCCACGCGCGGCCGGGGAACCACAGGTGCTCGCCAACGTCTGGCGCGTGCTGAAGCCGATGCTGCGTGCTCCGTCCACGCCTGCGGCACGAGCGGCCGGGGCCAGATAGGGATTACCGGCTCACGCGCCGATCACAGAATATCATCCGCGATGCGTACCGCCAGATGCCGCTCGCGACAGGTCTGGAAGACAGCAAGTGGGTCGGCGCGATGGGCTGCGCACGAGCATCGCGGTAATCCTGTATCAGCTTGAGCGGCTCGCCACCTTGCATGGCCCCGGGGTGCACCACCCAGTCGACGCACTCGATTGGGCGCATCCAGCCATGCAGCAATTCAGCGCAGCTTTGCCCGTTCGTACTGCACCGGCCATGGCAGGTCGAAACCGAGGGCGCGGGCGGCGTGCAGCGGCCAATACGGATCGCGCAGCAGCTGGCGAGCAAGCAATACGGCGTCGGCAAGGCCGGTCGCGACGATCTGCTCGGCCTGAAACGGCTCGGTGACGAATCCCACGGCGCCCGTGGCGATTTCCGCGTCGTTCCGGATCGCGGTTGCGAACGGAACCTGGAATCCCGGACCTGGCGCGATGCGTGCGTCGGGAATGACTCCGCCGCTGGAGCAATCGATGAGGTCAATACCCAACGCTTTCAGCCGGCGCGCTAGCTGCACCGACTGCACGAGGTCCCAGCCGCCTTCGACCCAGTCCGTTGCGGAAATACGCACGAACACCGGCAGGTCCTGAGGCCAAACCTCGCGCACCACGCGCGCGAGACGGAGCGGAAACCGCCACCGGGTTTCCAGGCTGCCTCCGTACTCGTCAGCGCGACGGTTGCTGAGCGGTGACAGGAATTCATGCAGCAGGTAGCCGTGCGCCATGTGAATCTCGGCCACCCTGAAGCCGGCGTCAAGGCTGCGGCGCGCCGCATCCGCAAATTCCTCGACCACGCGGTCGATGTCCGCACCACCGAGTGCAGCAGGAACCGGAGAGTCCGGAGCAAACGACGACGGGCTCGGCGCAAGCGGCTGCCATCCTCCCTCGCTGGCAAGGACCGGATGACCACCGCGCCACGGCACATTGGTAGATGCCTTGCGTCCAGCATGCGCCAGCTGGATTGCGGGCACCGCCCCACAATCACTGATGAAGCGCGTGATGGGCGCCAATGCCCCGGCATGCGCATCAGACCAGATCCCGAGATCCTGCGGCGAAATGCGGCCGGCTTGGCTCACCGCAGCCGCCTCGCTCATTACCAGGGCGGCGCCGCCGACGGCACGGCTGCCGAGATGCACCAGATGCCAGGAAGTGGCGAGTCCACCTGGCGCTGAGTACTGGCACATAGGGGAAACAAAGATGCGGTTCTTGAACTCCAGTCCGCGCAGTTTCAAAGGCGAGAACAACCGGCTCATCGCAAACGCTCCGTAAGGAAACCGCTATGTCGGCTGGCGCGCCGCCTGCCGGTAGCGAAATTTCAGCAGCTTTGGCATGACAGCGCAATGGCGAAGTCGCCGGCGGATGCCGTACAATCCAGGCGAACCATGAACGCCAAATCCCGAGTGCAATCCGCGACCGTGCGCGAGCTGGTCCTGTGGGGCGAACAGCGGCTGCGCGAAGCCGGCATTGCATTCGGCCACGGCACCGACAACGCTCTCGACGAAGCGGCGTGGCTGGTGGGAACAACCGTTGGCGTTACGCCGGTCGATCTTGACAGCCAGCTGGACCGGCCTGTGAATACGTCGCAGCTAGCCGCAGTGCGGCAGATCATAAAAAGGCGCATTGATACACGCAAGCCCGCCGCATATCTCCTGCGCGAAGCCTGGTTCGCGGGCCTACGGTTCTACATAGACGAACGAGTCATCGTGCCGCGCTCTCTGATCGGAGAATTTGTCCTGGATGAATTTCAGCCGTGGATCGACAAGCAGCGCGTGCGCCACGTACTCGATCTATGCACCGGCAGCGGCTGCATCGCCGTTGCAGTGGCGAGGATTTTTCAGCAAGCGCAGGTGGATGCGGCGGATATCTCAGCGGAGGCACTCGAGGTGGCGCGGATTAACGTCGCGGCTCATGAGCTGGAAACACGTGTGCGGCTGGTTCGATCGGACCTGTTCAGCGCGCTTGCCGGCGAGCATTACAACCTCATCGTGAGCAATCCGCCATATGTTGCGGCCGACGAGATGGCGGCGCTGCCGGCCGAGTATCACCACGAACCGAAACTGGCGCTCGCCTCGGGAATGGATGGCCTGGAGGCGGTTACGCGCATCCTTGCGCAGGCGCAGGATCACCTAGCGCCCGGGGGAATTCTTGTCGTAGAGGTCGGCAATAGCCGCGACGCACTGGAACAGCGATTCCCGCACGTGCCCTTCGTATGGCTATCCACGCGCAGCGGCGATGAAAGCGTTTTCCTTCTGGACTGCGCCGAACTTGCGCGCCAGCGCGCCACCTTGCAGGAAGCCTTCAATATCCCCGACTGCAGGTAAGTGGGTTCGGTGCCTGCCCGGCGATGATTGTGGACGTTGCCGTCGAGTGACCGCGGCTAACGACACAGATCCTGGCGGCGATACATTTCCTCGATCTCCCTGGCAAAGCGCTCCTCGACCTTGCTCCGGCGCAGCTTGAGTGTCGGCGTAAGCAGATCATTCTCTACCGTCCAAGGTTCGGCGATGCGCACGATATGACATATCCGCGCGTAACCCGGGAAAGCCCGCAACTGGATGTTGGCGCGCTGGCACAGGGCGCGCTCGTCATCGAGCCTGCTAACGACCAGAAGACCAAGATGCGCGCGGCCTTCGCCCACCACCATCACCTGCTGGAAGACCGGATCGAGCATTATCGCCTGCTCAGCATCAGCCGGCGGGACTTTTTCTCCGTTGCTGAGCACGATGATCTCCTTGGCACGCCCGACAATGTAAATTCGCCCGCCCTCGATGCGTACCACATCACCGGTGTGCAACCAGCCTTCGGCGTCGATCATGGCGTCTGTCGCTACCGGGTTATTCCAGTAACCGAGCATCACTCCCGGGCCGCGCACCAACAGCTCGCCGTCGTCCAGAGTCCTGATCTCGACTCCGGTGAGCGGTCGCCCGACCGAGGCAGGATCGTTATCCCCGAGGCGGTTGCAGCTCACCACAGGTGAAAACTCGGTGAGTCCATATCCTTGCAACAGGGGCAGCCCAAGCCCAAGAAAGGTGCGCGACAGCTGCGGTGCAAGCGCCGCGGCGCCGGACACGATCAGGCGCATGCGCCCGCCCAACCGCCGGCGCAGCTTGCGCGCAACAAGCGCATCGAGCAGAGGCCAAAGGAATCTGTCGCCCCACCGCGCCTGTCCGGCAAACCGCCTCCACCCGACATCGATCGCCTGTTCCAACAGGCGCCGGCGCCAGCACCCGAGCGGCAGGTTTTCGTACATGCGCGCATAGATGCGTTCGAATATGCGCGGCACGCACACCAGGATCGTTGGGCGTTGACTCAGCAGATCCTGCGAGAGCTCCGAGATGCTGCGCGCAAAAACGGTGCGGGCGCCGACGCACATGCACAGGTAATAACCCACGGTGCGCTCGAACATGTGCGAAAGTGGCAGAAAAGACAGAAACAGATCATCGGCGTTCACGTCTGGCACCGCATCCAGACCGGCGCTGACGTTGCTCACGATATTGCGGTGGCTCAGCATCACACCCTTGGGGCGGCCGGTGGTGCCCGATGTGTACACCAGCGTCGCCAGATCCGCGGCACGTGCAGGACCGGCATCCAGGGCTTCACCTTGTGCCGGCAGCCATCCGGACACGGCCACTGCGATCGCGTCACCCACGGGCACGTCGTTGATGCAGATCACGCGCGCAAGCGCCGGAATCTGCCCGCGCAGCCCGCTCCAGAGCGACCCATCCTCGAGCAGGAGCAGCCGCACACCGGCGTCATTCATGCACCAGGCCATGTTGTCCGGCCTGTCGTTGTAGAACAACGGTACCACGACCAGCCCGAGGCTGAGCGCCGCCTGATCAAAGAGAATCCATTCGATCCGGTTCCGCATACAAAGCGCCACACGATCCCCCGGCTTGAGACCCTCGTTGCGCAGCGCCGCGCGCCAGCATCCCGTCTCGCGTCCCGCTTCTGCCCAGTCGATGTCCTGCCATCGGCCGCGATGCACGTCCTGGGGGGCGCTGGGATCTGCGTGAAACTGGCGGTAGGCCAGTTTGCTCGGCGTATTCTGGATACGGGCCAGGAACAACTGCGGCAGGGTTGTCTGTTCAGTAATCGGGACCCGCATGGTCAACTCCGCGGAACAGTATGATGTGTCAACAGATCCGACCTAGCCCATGCCTCATCGGGCTCGAAGCGCGGGCCATATTCCTGCGCCAACCGCCTGAGACTACTGGCAATGCCGACCTCCCCCAGGGCCTCGGCATAGCGCATGGGTCCGCCCAGATAGGGCGCAAACCCTGTCCCGAAGACCATTCCGACGTCAACGGAATCAGGGTCATCGACCACGCCTTCACGAAGGCAGGCGGCCGCTTCGTTCAACATACGCAGGATCAGCCGCTCGATAACAGGTGTATCGGTATGCCCACGGACCGCGCGGTGGCGAGGCCTGCCGGATCTGTCGAAGACATAGAAGCCGCGCCCCGACTTTTTTCCAAGATCACCGCGCTCGACGGCCTCACGCAGGCGATCCGGTACCGAAATGCCGAGTGGCCCGGAAAGCATTTCCGCCACTGACAGGCAGATATCCAGACCCACTGTGTCGGCCAGCAGCACCGGGCCCATGGGCATTCCAAAGCGCGTCGCCGCCTGATCGATCTGCTCGATCGGAATCCCTTCCTGCGCCAGGGTCATCGCCTCGATGAGATACGGCATCAGCACGCGATTAACCAGGAATCCCGGGCTGCTCCGGACATCGAGAGGAAGGCGCTCGATTGCGACGGTAAAAGCCCGGGCACGCTCCAGAGCGGAGTCGCTGGTTTGCTTCCCGCGTACAATCTCGACGAGCTGCATTTGCGCCACCGGATTGAAGAAGTGCAGCCCGACGAGACGTGACGGATCTTTGAGCGCCTCACCCAGCACCTCCAGAGGGATGCTCGAGGTATTGGTTGCAAGCAGGGCACCCGGACGCACTATGCTTTCGATGGTCCGAAATAGCCCGCGTTTAACGTCCGCATTCTCGACTATGGCCTCGATGACAAGATCGGCCCGGCGCAGGCCGTTACCACCCGCGTCCGGCATCAATCGATCCATCGCATTTTGAATTGCTACCGGCTTTTTGAGTTTCTTTCTGTAGAATCCGTAGGCTTTCTTGACAGTGCGCGCGAGCGCCTCCGGCTGCTGGTCCTGCAGGCTCACACGGAAACCCTTGAACGCGGCCCAGATGGCTATATCCGCACCCATGGTACCGGCGCCGATTACGTGGAGGTGCGCGATGCCATGCGGGTTGCGGCGCCCGTTGCGCTTCAACTCCTCACCAAGCAGAAAGATGCTTACCAGGTTGCGGCTGGTGCGCCCAACAAGCAGCTCTCCCAGCGATAGCGCTTCCTCCTCCTGCGAGGCAGCCCGACGCCACAGATCGAGCACCCGGTACGGGGCCGGATAATGGTCAGGGTTCGCCTTTTTATGCAGTTGCCGCTGCAGCAGGCGAAAAACCGGCTGGCGCAGGAATGGCCACGACGGTGCGCGCTTCCACCAGGTGGCGCGCCTGCGGTGCGGGTGGCGAGCAATGAACGCGTGCGCGGCATTCAACAGATGGCGCTCCGGCACGGTTTCGTCTACAAGCCCCAGCGCAAATGCCTGGCGCGCGCTCACCGTGCGACCGGTTAGCATGAGATCGAGCGCCGCTAGATCGCCGATCAGGGGCGGCAACCGCACGCTTCCGGCGAAACCTGGATGAATACCCAGCCGCACTTCGGGTAACCCCAGCCGCGTAGCCTCATCCTCGCGCGCAATTCGATAGGTGCAGGCCAGAGCCAGTTCCAGGCCCCCGCCCAGACAATTGCCGTGAATCAGCGCTACACTGGGAAACGGCAATCCTGCAAGCCGGTTGAATACGGTCTGGCCAGCGCGCGCGAGGGCAGCGGCTTGCGTCGAGTCGACGATCTTCTGGAACTCGTTAACATCCGCGCCCACGATGAAGCCGTTGACCTTCGCTGAACGAATGACCAGGCCCTGGAGTGGACGGCTTTCAATCTGCCCGAGGATGCGGTCGAATTCTTCCAACACCGTGGAAGACAACGCGTTTGCGCGCTGTCCGGCCACGTCGAGTGTCAGCACGATGGTTTCGTCGGCTTCCTCCATACGCCAGTTGACAACGTCGATGTCCACGCTCATGCCGGTTCTCCTTCCACACGCACCAGCATCGCGCCACCCTGACCGCCGCCGATGCAAAGGGTTGCGACACCAAGCCCTCCTCCGTGGCGGCGCAGCGAGCGCAGCAGATGTAAGACGATGCGTGCGCCGCTTGCCCCGACGGGATGGCCGATCGCGACCGCACCGCCTTCGGTGTTCAGACGCGCCGGCTCCATGGGGCCGAGCGGGACGTCGAGATCGAGTTCGTCGCGGGCATATTCAGCGCTCGCCCATGCTGCCTGGCAGGCAAGCACCTGTGCGGCAAATGCCTCGTTGAGTTCCATCTGCCGGATATCCTCCATGCTAAGCTCGAACCGGGCTAGCAATTTCGCCACAGCATGCACCGGCCCGAGGCCCATCTGACTGGGATCGACACCAGCCCAATCTTCGCCGAGCAGCTCGCCCAGCACCGGCAGACTGTAGCGCTCCACGGCGGTTTCGCTCGCCAGTATTAGCATCGCCGCTCCGTCGGTCACCTGCGAGCTGTTGCCCGAGGTCACCACACCGTACTTCCGGTCGAACACTGGCCTGAGTTTGGCGAGCTGGTTCATGTCGGTATCCCTGCGCAAACCGCTGTCCTCCTGGTGGATGCGGCCGCGGGTATCGTATAGCGGCTCGATCTCATCGCGCATCTGCCCGGCGTCATAGGCTGCCGACAGGCGCTGATGACTGGCGAGCGCATAGGTATCCTGTTCAGCGCGCGTAATACCGAAGCGATGCGCAACAATCTCCGCGGTCTGGCCCATATTCAGCTTTACCAGCGGGTCGGTCAGTCCCAACAGCAACGTGTATACCGGCACCAGATGCGACAACCGGAAGGCGGCTATCGCGCGAAGGCGCGCAATCGGATTGCGGGCACGCAGTACTCCGGCAAGCCAGCCGGTCATGGCGGTATTCCACTGGATCGGCGCGCGGCTCATCGCTTCGGTGCCACCAGCGAGAATTAGATGCGCGTGACCCTGGGCAATCCGCTCGCGCGCGCTTGCCAACGCCTGCAGCCCGGAAGCACAGTTGCGCTGGACCGTAAAGGCTGGGACGGCTTTACCGCAGCCGAGGCGCAGCCCGATGATGCGTGCAACATTCGCCTCGTCCGGCGCCGGAATCACACAGCCCACGATAACTTCGTCTATTTGCTCCGGAGCAAATGGCGCACGCGCCAGCAGCGGGCGGGCGGCGGCTACCGCCAGGTCAGCAGCACTGAACTCGTTTGGCTGGCCGCGCGCCTTGAGAAACGGCGTGCGTGCACCATCGACGACGTAAACCTTTGCATCTGACATTGCTGCCTCCTAATCGACTGCAGTGGCGGAAAGCCGTTGCACCACCCTGTCTGCCTCAATCCTACCCGGGAAACAGCCGGGGCCAGAAACCACGGAATGTGCGCGGCCCGGTGCTGCGCTCCGGCAGTGCGCCAGCGGGCATCCATGCCTGTCATCTAGACGCTCTGTACAGCAGCATCGGCCGTCAAGGATCGCACCAGTGCCGGCACCCACTCCAAGAGGTCGCCGACACAGCAGATTACATGCGGTCCCGGATTCTGACGCGACCAACTGAAGATCGGTGCATCCGGATCGCGATTGATGGCAACCACTACGGCACCCCGATCGATCCAACCCATATGCTGCGGTGCCCCGGAAACGCCCAGTGCCAACAGCAGCGTCGGCGCCACCGGGACGCCAGTCTGGCCGATCTGGCGGTCGGTCGGCAGAAGCTTGAGCTCCTGCGTTACCTTGCGTGTTGCCCCGAGCTCCACGGCCGTACCGCTAAGACGTTCGAGCGCCACACATAGCGGCGGAACCAGCTCTTTGTATGTCGACTGGTTTGCAATGCCGAGTCCCACGTCCACAATGATCTTCGCCGCCGCCAGGCCACCAATCGCAGCGGCGGAATGCGCCCGAGCGCGCACCAGGGCCGAACTTCGCAGGCGCGCAACCGGCAGCATCGTGACAAGGATCGGCGTGGATGCCGGGGCGGCCAGTTCCACTTTTGGACCGGCACGGTTTATGATCAGCAGCGCGGCGCGCGGCAGCGGGTAATCCGCCTCGTAACCGTCATGGGAACAGGTCACCGCATCGGGCGTTACCCTGATGACTTCGTCAAACAGCGGTATTCCAAGGCGTGCTGCCAGCACCGCCCCGAGTGCACGGTGTTCCGCGCCCAACACGATGCGTTGGGGCACACCGATATGTGCCGCCAGCACGTCAGCCAAAGCCCCCCACAGCACTTCGCCCTGTACCGGCAGCTGCCATAGCCCGGCAAATCCCGGCTGGGCCAGCACAAACGAACCCGGCGATGGCGTCTGACCGACCCGATGCCAAGTGAGTACGCCAAATCCCGCACCGAGTACAACGAGTGCCCGCAGTGCCGGTGCCCGGCTGGCGCCGGTCAGCATGTCCGCCGAAGTCAGCCACAGATTAGGGCCGGCGAGTGGTACCTGTGCGGGCCGCATCGCCGCCGGCTTATCGGCGATAGCAGCCGTACCGAACCGGCCTTTGATCCAGGTGGCCAGCTCGTCGGCGTCGTCGAAGCGCCGCGGCAAATCGCCGGCCGGCAGTGGGGACAGTGGTCGTACTGCTGCTGCCAACAGCTGCGCGCTGATTTCGCTGCCTTTTAGTTCTGTGCGCAGCACCGCCAGCCAATCGCGCACACCGTAGTGCCCGGTGCGACCGTTGGGCTTCAAATCCCAGACAAATGCGGTACGACGTTGGTCGGCGATGAACCACCGCTTCCAGGATGCATCCTCCATCCACAGGCCGCGCGCGACAGCACCTACGGCAGTCGCGCCCTCAACGAGATCGATGCCGAGCAGCCGCCCCATGTTGGCAACAAAGCCGTGATCGCGCACGCTGGATGCGGCACATCCGAAGGCCCAGCGCCGCACCTGCGGCCAGGCGTGCATAATAGCCTGCGCGGCACCGGCCATGTCGGCGGCACCGGCCGGCTGAGCGAGGTGCAGAACCTCTGCGCCTGCCGCCTGCAGGCAACGCAACGGGTCGTCGATACCGTGCGGCGCGATTGCGGCGACTTTCACCTGCAGCGCCGGAAACCGGTCCGACCAGCACAGCAGGCGATCCAAGACCGCAAGATCCGCCGGATTCCACCCGACCCAATCGAGTCCACGCGCACCGGATTCGAAGCGGCTGCGCAGCACGACAGCCCACTCTCCACCCAGCCCGCCCACTGCCACCGGGCCGTCATCCGCTGGCGCCGGCGCGGCCAGTGCCACGCGCGCTAGTGTCAGGGCAGCCTCACTGGGATCCTCCTCACCGCGCTCGGCCCGCTCGAAATCCGCGCACACCATTCGGGCCACATCCTGCACATGCTGCGTGATGCTGACTTCGCTCGCACGCAGGCGCGCGATATTCTCGCGGTCCACAGGGTCACCGTGAAAATCAAGCAGGCGGATGCGCTCGTGCAGCGCCGACCAGCTGTAAAGCTCGGCCGCCCAGTCGACCACGGGGAACCAGCGCGCCTGAAAGTCCGGATTCTGCCAAACCGCGGAACCGAGTCGCGCGACACGCACCGCAACGAAGTCGCGGAATGTCTGCAGCGCGGCATCGAGCTGCGCATTGTCCACAACCGGAGTGGCCTGCTCGCGCAGTAGGTTCGGCAGATCCTTGAGCACGAGAAAGCGCTGGACCTCGTTTGTCCCTTCGTAGATGTTCAGGATGCGTATATCGCGCCGCCATTTTTCCAGCATCACCTCGCGTGCGGCTGCCATCGGTCCATAGAGCTTCTCAAGCCAGCCGAGAATACGGTGCGCACCTTCGGAAGCGAGGTACTTTGAAAACGCCGCCTCGATGCGAAAGTCTCCACGCTGCAGGTTGGACCGGTCCATCAGGCCCATCAGACGCGCGGCCAACGTTTGCAGCCGGTCACACTCTGCCTGGGCCGCAGCGTGCAGTATCGGATCCTTCTGCCACACCGGCAAAAACTCGTGCAGCACGCGCTCAGCAAGAGTGGCACAGCTCATGACGAGACCACCACGCCCCACGCTCAGCGTCTCGAGTGCGTTCACCTGCCCATGGCCCGCGAAGCCGATCACCTGATCGGCGCCCACGCGCACCCGGTCCAGAGTCAATTCGTTGGTCGGCGAGGCGCGTTGGCCGAGCTTGTTCTCGTTCGGCCCGATGCGCAGGCCTTCGGAACGGCGCTCGAGCATGAAACCGGTTTCGCCGAGCGCGGTCTGCGCGTACAAGCAGTAACGATCCGCGACCGATCCGTTGGTGATCCACATCTTGTTTCCAGACAGTTCCCAGTAGCGATAGAAGGTCTTGCCATTCGTGACGACAACGGTGCCTATGTCGTCATAGGGATAGGCGTGCTCGCCGACGCAAATCCGGCGGCAGCCGCTGTTGCGTGCCATGTCCCAGTCACTGTCATCGAGGCTGGCTAAACTGCCGTCCGGAAGACGAAAAAACGCCTGGCGCGATTCGAACACCAGTCGCGCCGCATCCAGCAGTACACGCGGCTTCTCGGTGCCGGCAGCAATGAAGCGGTACAGCCCTTGTGCGTCAACCTGCGCTTCCACCTCACGCAGTACAGCGCGCGTCTGAATGCCTCCAGTGTCAGAACCCGCCGCCGGCTCCGTCAGCGCAAAAGCGCTGATCTGTCCACAGGCGAGAAACTGCAGGAAGCGCCCGTGTGCATGCTCGCGGGCGTCGAGTTCCTGCTGTTCATCCGTAAGCCGCGCACGCACTGCCGGCAACCCGTCCCGGCACTGCCTCAGGCCCGCGCCGAATGCATTCAGGTCGCGCGCCTTGGCGGCTTCCACCGTCTGCTGCACAAGTGCGAGAAAATCGCGTATCAGGTACTTGAGCGTCGAGCCCGGGAAGAGGAACATGCTCTGTATCTGCGCGCCCAAGCGCTCCAGTGCCCGACGCAACGGCTTGGGCTCCGGACGCTCGACCATGGTGATGAGTTGGTCCAGGCTATCCACCAATGCCCGCCATCCCGGCATGTCGGCCAAGAACGCGCCGATCTCCCGGCGCAACCGCGGCAGATCCTTTTCGCGGCCCAGCAGCACCGGCATAGTGCCGATGCTGGTGCTGGCCATGACCAGCAGTCCAGTGGCCGTATCCTTTTCGCCCATGCACAGGTTAGTGAGCACCGAGTACTGGGCCTTGCTCCAGCCCTTTCCCCCGAGTTCCTTGGGCACGATGGTCGCAAAGGCATTGAAGTCGCGCAGCAGCTGGACGTCGCGTTGCGGCATTCCGTGCAGGGAATCTATGTAGCGGCCATAAGGTTCATCCCTGCGCGGGCTGCGAAAGCCGCGGCGCAACAACCGCAAAACTTCGGCGCGCGTGCGGCGCAGCAGTGGATCGCGCCGATAGTGCTCGGAGACCAGCAACTCATCGGGCGCGAGCAAGCGGCCGTTCAGAAAGCTACCGCTCTGGTAGATAAATTTCTCGTGCGCCTGCCACGCGAGCGAGTAGCGCGGTCGCAGCGGCTTGTGCCGCTGCGGATCGGCGTTCGATGGGTGCAATGCACGGATGCGTCGGCGCCCGTTCGCGAACTGCAACAGGCTTTCGGCTACAACGTAGTCGATCCCCGGCAGCGTCTGCGCCAGCAATCGTGCTGCAAAATCCGGGTCTTCATTTCCTAGCTCGCGTGATCCCGGCCACTGGCTGAACAGGATCGCGTCGCGGTAGCGCGGCGCGAGAATATCTTCCTCCGAATATGCCATGCCCCCGAAGATCTGGCCGGCGAGCCAAGGCACAGCATCCATCCACGGACCCATGCACTCGCGCACAAACGACAATACCTGGTCCGGCTCACGCTGACACCAGCGACGCGCCAGACCAAGCAGCGTGTACGCATACTCGATGCCCGCCAGCATCTGCTTGACTACTCCGAACTTGGCGATGCTATCGCGCCCCTCGATGTCCTGCAGTTCGCCGCGGAACTGAACCCGGGTAGCGGCATATTCGAGCGCGCGACGGCGTAGTACCGCTGCCTGGCCGAGGGCCAGTGCAACACTCAGCTCGGCCATCGCAGCCGTGACCACAAAGTTGCGAAGATCCGCCTCGACACGCCTGCGTACCGGCTGGGCAGCATCGGCACCAGCACCGTGCGCAATGATCTCGCCAGCGGATTTCACGCCACCGTGCGGGTCGATAAGCCGCTCGGCGGCAGCCGACAACCAGTTTGAATTGCCATCCTCCTCGCGCCACAAGGGTGCAGCCAGGGCATCCTCGATCGTGCGCCCGGCGTATTCTTCGGCCAGGTAGTGGCCGGCGGCGATCCACGCCAGTGCACTCGACCAAGACGCCAACCATTCCACCGCAGTGCCACGGTGCGTGCGTGCAGCGACTATCCAGTCGCAAAGGGCACGTCGGTCTGATTGTTCCCAGGGCGCGCGCACCAGCGATTTGAGCCTTTCCGGCAAGAAATGAACCTTGAGCTTCTCCCACATGAATTCGTACCGCCGCAGCCGATGCGCATGGGGATCACACACATTGCGCTCGTCGATTGGCAACGCCTGCGCCTGCTCCAGCAGGGCATGCACTTCGGTTTCCATCGAGCCGTAAGCATTGCGCTGCAGCCACGAGCTGACGCGCGCGCGGGTTGATTGCGTCAATTCGCCAGGGGAAATCTCTTTGAGCAGCTTCGTCCAGGCGCGCGGCCACTCCCAGGCCACCATCGCCGGCCGCGCGCGCAGAGACCGATACAGGCTTTGCCACGAACCGCGCTCAACATCGCTCAAGTGCAGTGGCTCTATCGGGGCAAGTTCCAACGCGGAAGTCACGGAAGAGTCCGGACCGCTTCGGGCATTTCCCGGTATCCGATAGACAAACCGATGGCCACTGTTCCGATTCCAGTCCACCCCAGGCACTGTCACGCGGCAGGATTCGCACTTGATACAGTTTTCGTGCTGGCTCGCGACCCCACCCAGCTGGCTGACCAGGCTGTAGACTTCCGCTGGACAGACGTTGCGCAGCTGTTGCGCCGAGGCGCCGAGGTGCAGGGGTACAGTCACGTGTCGTGGATCAGGTTGGTGCCGCACAAGCGGGGCGATCCAGGTTGTAGGCGAAGCAGCGCTGCGGTGCGCCCTGACCCAGTCAAGCTGACTACGCGTGCTGTCCTCATAGCGATGGTAAGGCCGCAGGAGCAATGCGCGCAGCGGTACACGGCCGGTCTTGTATGCCGCGAGATCACTGAGCAGCGATGCGCCGCCGGATAACGCGCTCAGGCCCAGACCGGCGATGCGAGGAAGCACCAACGGCAAGCGCGCCATGCTACGCCAGACCATCGCCACGCGATCGGCGAATGCCGGCAGACGCCGGCCGTAGAAATGGCCGATGGCCTTGGCAGCCAGCGCCAACACGGGATCGTCCTGGACCACAATTTCCGCCGGCGCATTGCCGGCATGTGCCACCAGGAAACGCACCTGCAGTGGCACCGCCGTCCGTGCTGCATGCAGACGCGGGCCAAATCCGCGGGCCAGGCGCAAAGCCTGTGCCGCATCGCGGCGCAGATGGGCGAGTTGAACGCCAAGAGCACGCCGCCGCTGGGCGCAGCGAGCGCCGGGCGGCAGGTAGTCGGCATCGATCATCTGACCAAGCATGGCGGGCAGGTGGTCAAACAGAGCCGGACCACCGTGGATTGCGCTGGGCCAACGCCGTATAAGCGCGGCATTGCGAAAATCGTCGGTATTGCGCAATGCCTCGGCATATTCATGCTCCAGATTTTCACGCGTATAGTCAGAACCATTCCGGCGTATGCGCAATACTGCATCGGCAAAGGTCAACGCACTGGTGATGGCAGGCGCAATGAAATTCGGGTAGGGCACCTCTTGCCCGATACCAAGACTGCCGCCGCCAACAGCCAGCCCATCGCGCACCCACTCCGGCGTTTCGTCGACCCCACCGGAACGAATTACTTTGGCACCATAGGCAATCTGCTGCGCGCCCTCGAGGTAGGATGCAATCACCGGCAAGTTGCGCACGCGTTCGAAAAGATGCGGGTGATCGGCGATGCTTGCCTGTGCCAGGCGCTCAAGTGGAAGCACCAGGCCAAGCGAGAGCGAGTCGTGGTTCGTGTACAAGAAGGCGGTCATGTTGAGCCGCGTCGGGCGACCGGCGAGCTGACCGTTGCGTAGCAGCCACTCCTGCGCCACTCCCTCGTCCGATTGCAGCTGAAATCGCTTTTCGATTTCCGGCGGCGGCAGGCGGAACAGCGCCTTGATGCCTTGGGCATAATGCGGGAGCTTTTTGCGCTCAATGCCTTCGCGCGTCAGCAAGCCGGCGGCGTCACCTTCGGCGAGAAACACCACGGGAGCCTCCACTGGCCCGCGGTCGGTATTGACACCAACCACACGGTCGCCGTGATAGCGCAGACCCGTTACCGTGGTGGCAGTGATCAGCGTAGCGCCGAAATCGATGGCGCGACTCGCGAGCCAGCGATCGAGCTTGGGGCGCAGAACCGTCCATGCTTCGCCGTAATCGTTGCCGGCATGGGCCCGAGCCTCGAAACCGGCAGCATTGATGCCGTCATGCAGAAACAGGCTGCGTGCGACGATACGCCGCTCCTTCGGCGCCTGCCGCCACAGTTCCTGCCCCAGGACATCTTCGCGCAGCAGGCCCTCAGCATGATAGACGCAACCGGACCAGTTCTCAGCACCCGCATACTCTGCGCCCTCGAGCACCATCACTGATACTCCGGCGCGGACCAGCCGCAGCGCCGCCGCAATCCCAGCGGGTCCAGCGCCTACGATAAGGACTTCGGGCGAGGAGGGCATAATTTTTATTGTTCCGTATATGGTTAGTTATAGCAAAGGTCGGCGTGGCGGGTGTTGGCACATTGCTGGCATCGGATTGACTGCCCGGGGTGGGCGCCGCCAGGGGGCGTTTTTTGGAGTATGAAGCGGAGCGATTCGCATCTGGCCGCGTGCAACATCGGCGGGTTACGGTGACTTGGCTGATACACTGAGAGGAGGAATCGCCGGCGGAGCGGGTGCCGCACGCTTCATTCCGAACCTGAACAACGCGACTTGTCGCGCATCCTGGTCGTGGCCCGCATACGAAGCGCCCGGTGCCGGCTTCGTGGCCAGCATGGAAAAAGCGGTGCCTGATTGCTCAGGCAATTGACCCCGCCAAGGAAGATTTGTTGCACAGACAGGGCGAGACCCGGGTCTGCGGCGACGGCGAGCGCGTCCCAAGTCTCTCAGACTCATCGGCACGGAGCACGGGCCAGTTTGGCCACGCCCGCATACCGCGACAAATCAGCCCGGCGCTGGCGCCCTATGCCGGTGTGAAACCGTCGGGGCCGAGGGAGCAGGACGCGGCAGCAGCTGCATCAGGCGCGCCTGCAGCTTCGGGGCCGACCAGTCCCTGCCGCCGACCAGGACATCGACCAAGCGTCCGTGCGGGTCGATTACGTAACTTGTTGGCAGCCCGACCATCCCCCACTTCCTGCTGACCGCGGCATTCTGGTCAAGCAGGATCGGGTATGTGATCTTCATTTGTGCGGCGAAGGGCTGCACTATGCTCCATCCCTCGCCGACTTCCACCCCGAGAATCACGAACCCTCTGTCCTTAAACTTTTCGTAGGTGCGCTCCATAGAAGGAATCTCAATGAGGCATGGCGGGCACCATGTCGCCCAAAAATTCACGATGACGAGCTTGCCGCGATAATTTGTAAGATGCCGCACTTTGCCATTGAGATCCTTTAGGGAGAAATTCGGAGCGACGCGTGCTGCCGTAGATACGGCCGGCACGGCATGGCCGGCGGGCACAGCGGCGAGCCACACGATTGCGGCGGCAGCGAAGCGCGTCATCACGGTTACTTCTCCATCGCTGAACGAGTGGCAGAGCATAACACGTTGCGCACCCATGCCTGTTCTGGTACGCCGTTTTCGGTCCAGCGGACCTGCAGATCGAAGCGCTGGCCGGGACCCAGGTTGGCGGTAACCATTCCCTGCAGCCAGTCGCCGCCACCAAGCCGCTCCACGGTCGGAAGCATGGCGTAGCGGAAAGCGATCTGCGCCGAGGGTGCGACCCGCTCCTTACCCCATTGTCGGTGCCAGTCTGCTTCGAGGCGAAGCTGGTTCTTGTGGCCGTCGGCAACCACCCGCCAATCACCGAGATTGATCCGGATCGTCCTGGCTGCGGACAGGTTCTTCACAACGACCGCCATTACGCAGGCATCAGCGATCTGCCGTGAAACGCTGGGTGTGAAGCCGCGCCCCTGGAAAAACGCCTCGGTCAGATCGATAGGGCGCTGGACAAGCTCGACGGCCAGTCCGTCCTGCCGGGCTACTGCCCAGTGCGGCAATGCGGTTTGGGACAGAGGACTGGAGGCGTTCGCCGTTGCCGCATAGCCCGCAACAAAAGCGACTACCAAGAGCGTCAACACCATCCTGCAGCGGCACGAACCGCGTATGTCGCGAAAGATGCCGACCATCGAATCTGCCCCCGTCAATCTTAGCCCGCGCTGGTAGCGGGAGTTTGCGGCATCACTGCCGACATAAAGAAACTCGCGCTGGGCGCAGCGCTGGCTGCCATTGGGTGGCGCGAACCTTCCACTTCGATTGGGTCTTGCCCGCCAAGGATGGGGCCCGCCGTTCTGCCAATACTCGATATGTGCCCGGTTGCAGGCCGCCACTGTCCGGGACTCGGCCACGGGCAAGGATCGGGACGACTTTGGACGCAATAGCGGGTGGCATGTATTGATCTGGTTCTTCGCCCAAGAATCAGCGCTGCGCTGGGTCCTGGTTCGATTCAAAATCGTGGATCCCCGGTGACGACAGCGGCGTTTGCAAAAAAACGCACGTTGTCCGAACAAGCGCCGGTTAGGTCGACGGCAACTCATAGTGATTCCGTCACCACGAAGAGCGCTGGTCATTTTCTGTAACTCGTAGTCTCGACTGGCAGCCCCGCCTCGCGCCACTCCGGAAACCCATCCTGCAGCCGCCGCGCCTGAAACCCCGCCTGGCGCAGGCGCTCCACCGCCTCATAGGCAAGCACACAGTGCGGTCCGCGACAATACGCGACGATTTCCTGGTCGTGCGGCAAGTCGTTGAGTCGTTGCTCGAGATCTTTCACCGACACGTTGATAGCCCCCGGAACATGGCCCGACGCGTACTCCTCTTGCGGACGAACGTCCATCACCGTCACCAGTCCGCGGCGCGCGCGGTCAAGCAGCTCGGCGCGCGGGATCGGCTCCAGCTCATCCTTGACGGTCAGGTAGGTGCGAACCAGGCGCTCGACTTCGGCGAGGTGCGTCTCGGCAAGCTTACGCATGCTCGCGAGCAGTCGAACAACTTCATCGTCCACGATGCTGTAGGAGACGTACTGCCCCTCCTTGCGTGCTTTGACGAGGCCGCTCTGGCGCATAACCTGAAGGTGCTGTGAGGTATTGGCCACGGAGATGCCCGCGAGCTTCGCCAGTACCTCGACGGTGCGCTCCCCTTGGGCGAGATACTCGAGCAGTTCTAGTCGGTAGCCGTGGCAAACGGCCCTGCCAATGCGAGCAATCTCGCGGTAGAGCTGCTGCTTGAGTGAGGGACTTGACATGATGATCCTGCAGAAAGTAGTATTCAATTGAATGATTGAATACTAGCAGATCGGAAGCAAATCTTCCAAATCCGGATGTTTTGTTCGTCGCCCACGGGGGTATTATGCTTGAAATCGTTCTGCAGCACGCCATGGTCCTGCGGTTAGGTATGTTTTTCGGGATCCTGGTCGCCATGATACTGTTGGAGCTTGCCGCGCCACGCCGCCCGCTTTCTGTGTCCCGGCTTCGCCGCTGGGCAAGCAACCTGGGTATCGTGTTTCTCAACAGCATCCTGCTGCGCCTGCTTTTACCGCTGGCCGCCACCGGATTTGCGCTGCTAGCGGCGGACCGGGGATGGGGGCTTTTCAACCTGTTCCTCGTTCCTTCCCGGGTTCTGGTCATCGCCTCGATCATCCTCCTTGATTTGGCGATCTACCTGCAGCACGTACTGTTCCATGCGGTCCCGGCATTGTGGCGGCTGCACCGCATGCACCATGCCGACCTCGATGTCGACGTCACTACCGGAGCCCGCTTTCATCCGATCGAGATCCTGCTTTCGATGTTGATCAAATTTGCGGTCATTGCACTCCTCGGCGCCCCGGCGGCAGCCGTGATGATTTTTGAAGTGCTGCTCAACGCCACCGCCATGTTCAATCACGGCAATGTGCGGCTGCCGCTTGGCCTTGACCGTGTGCTGCGACTGTTCGTCGTCACGCCGGACATGCACCGGGTGCATCACTCCATCGAGGACCACGAGACCAACAGCAATTTCGGCTTCAACCTGCCCTGGTGGGACCACCTGTTCGGCACCTACAAGGCCCAGCCCAACGCCGGGCACGAGGCTATGACCCTCGGCATCCGCGACTACCGCGCGCCGAAGCTCACCACCGACCTGCCCGGCATGCTGATCCTGCCGTTCCTCGGACGCGTTACCGGCTACGCCATCAACCGCCGCGAATGGAGCCGCTCTTCGTGAAACGGAAATCGGTTTCCCGCATTGCTTTGTTCGCCGCTCTCGCGGCGGCGATTGCCCTTGCTTATGCCTACCGCGGTCTGCTGAATGTCGCGGCGCTTGAGGGTTGGGTCAACAATGCGGGCGCGCTCGGTCCCCTGCTGTACATGGCGGTGTACGCCATCGCCACCGTGCTGTTCCTGCCCGGCTCGGTGATCACGCTCGCCGGCGGCGCACTGTTCGGTCCGGTCTGGGGCACGTTCTACAGCCTGACCGGCGCCACCGTGGGTGCCACGATTGCGTTCCTGATCGCGCGCTATCTCGCCTCTGATTGGGTGCATCACAAGGCGGGCGGCTGGACCAAGCAACTGATCGAAGGCGTGGAGCAGGAGGGCTGGCGCTTTATCGCGTTCGTGCGGCTGGTGCCGCTGTTCCCGTTCAACCTGCTCAACTACGCGCTCGGGCTCACGCGCATCGGGCTGCTGTCCTACGTCGTCGGCTCCTACATATTCATGCTGCCGGGCGCGCTTGCCTACACCTATCTCGGCTACGTGGGGCGCGAGGCGGTTGCCGGCGGCGAGGGTCTGATCCAAAAGGGACTGCTGGCGCTGGCGCTGCTCAGCGTGGTGGCCTTTCTGCCGAGCCTCATCAAGCGCCTGCGGGGCGCGCCCACGGCAGCCGCAGGGAAACTATCCAGCGCGGACCTCAAGCAACGGATCGAGCGGCACGACGATATCGCCGTGCTCGATGTCCGCCCCGGCAAGGATTACACCGGCCCCCTCGGGCACATCGCTGGCTCGCGCAACATCCCCATCGATGAGCTGCCACGGCGGTTGGCCGAACTCGACGTGTATCGTGACCGTCCGCTCGCCGTGATCTGCCGCACCAACCGCATGTCCGGCAAAGCGGTCGAGCTGCTGTACGCCGAGGGCTTCACCCAGACGCTGCTGGTCAGCGATGGCATGGTCGGGTGGAAGAAGCATGGGTTTGACACCCACGAAAACGGTGTTGGGCAGGAACAGAAAGCAGATTAAACGAAGGGCAGCGTGCACTTTGACGCAATGACGACGCCATGTGCGAATTGTTCGGATTAAGTAGTGATCTGGCACTGCAGCCGCGGGAACTCCTGTGCCGCTTCGGCACGCACGGCGGCGGCGTCGCCGACAACCCGGATGGCTGGGGCCTCGCCTGGATCGAGGGCACATCGGTCCATATTGAAAAGGAACCACAGGCGGCAGCTCGCAGTGCCCGCTTCCACGAATTGTGTGTACACACCCGCGCGCCGCTCATCCTGGGACACGTGCGCAAAGCCAACCCACCCACGGCACGCGTAGCTGCCAACACGCATCCGTTCCGTCACGTCTGCTGCGGGCGCGAGTGGGTGTTTGCACACAACGGGATCATCCCCGACGATGCGATGCCCGCGGCGGCGGACACGGCACCGTTGTGCGTGCCTGCCGGCGACACCGATTCCGAACATGCTTTCTGCGTGGTACTGGAGCGCATCGCCACGGCACTTTCCCCGCCGCAGGCTGCGCACGAAGGGCTGTGGCTCGATGCGCTAGCCGGAGTCGCCGAGATGCTCGCTTCACGCGGGCGCTTCAATTTTCTGATGTCCGATGGCGTGCATCTCATCGCCTACGGCCATGACCGGCTGTGCAGGCTGGTCAATGCGGCCGCCGCCTGCTGCGAAGGCACGGCGTCGGCGATTGCAGTGATCGCCAGCGAACCGCTTACCGATGCAAGGGCGTGGTCAGCCTTCGAGCCGGGCGAGCTCCGGGTCTATCGGGCCGGGAAGCAGGTTGCGCGCTTCGTCACCCGGCCACGCGGCTTCGGATCGAAAGCTACGGCACCGGTATGATTATTCGCCCGCAGCCTAATGAACAATAACGCCAGGCGCCGCAAACTGTGCGCGATACTGGACGATAACGAGAAATCTTCGGAGACATCGGAATGAGGGTCAGGACCGCGGTGATTTGGACGCTGGCGGCGACTGCAGCGATATTTCTCGGTTGGCGCATGCTGCGGCCGCTGGAGATTTTTTCGATTTCCAAGCGCTTTGAGAATCCGCTGCCGGCGACCCCGGTTCCATCTCTAGGCACGCTCAGCGCACGCCACTGTGGCACCTGCCACCGAGCCAATTATCGCGAATGGAGCACGACCATACACAGGCGTGCCTGGACCGATTCCTATTTTCAGGCCGACTGGCGCGCCGAGGGACGCAAACAGATCTGTCTCGAATGTCATACTCCTCTAACCACACAGCAGAGGTACCGGGTGTTGGGCTATCATGGAGGCAACCGGTGGGATCCAGCGCTGGCGCCCAACCCAGCCTTCAAACAGACGCTGCGCCAACAAGGGGTAAACTGTGCCGCCTGCCACGTCCGACACGGCGTGATCTACGGACCGTTTGCGAATCTCAACGCGCCGCATCCGGTCGCACGCTGGAATAACGACAATGAAGCCTGCGTCCGTTGCCACGTCGTCAACAACCGTCACCGCGATGTGTTTTACCGAATGCCGCCCTGCGGTACCGTGACGGAGATTACGCGCACGCGTCGCCGTTTCCAGCTGGAGGGCCTGCCGATTCATGCCTTGCTGTCCGCAACGTCGCCGGACCCTTTGGCAGGTGTGCCCCGCTACGTTGGGGAACGGCAAGCGCCGCCTGCACGCCGCGCAGTTGATGATGATGGCTACGGCGTGGCATTGCCGGCCCGCGCCCTTGCGGCGCTCAAATGCGTGGAGTGCCATATGCCGTCGGTCAACCGCCCGCTGGTGCCCGGTGGCAAGGTGCGGCCAGGCCGACGGCACCTGTGGCGCGGTGGTCATGATCCGCGCATGGTCAGGGACGCCCTGAATGTCAGTTTTGCCGAGGCACTGACCTCCACTTCCGGTCGCGAACGCTACATCCTGACCCTCACCGACACCGGTGCCGAACACTACATTCCCACTGGAGTTCCTGACCGGCATCTGACTGTGAAGCTGCGCGTGCTCGATGCCGGCGGACATACCCTGAAATCACGGACTTTCACCCTGGAACGCCGCGTACTTTGGCGGCCGTTCATCGTTGAGCTGCACGATACGCGGCTGCGCCCCCTTGAGCCGCGCATCTACGGCATTGGACTCTCCACCCGCACTCACCCCCGCCCAACAGCAGTGGAGGCAGTGGTACGCTACTGGCTGATGGGCAAGTCGCACCGCGCGCATCTCCACTACCCGGCACCCATTTCCTACGTGCTGTTCCGCAGTCGTATTCCGCTTGTGGGCGGGAACGCGTCTGGTGCCTCATGACACGGCGTGATCTGGCGGTGATTGGCGGCGGCGCTGGGGGGCTGGTCGTGGCAAGCGTGGCGGCGCAGCTCGGTTTGAAAGTGACTCTGGTAGAAAAGTCCGGCCGCCTCGGCGGCGACTGTTTGCACCACGGCTGCGTACCGAGCAAGACGCTCATCCACGCCGCCAAGGTAGCCGCGCTGATGCGCCGCGCTGCCCAGTTCGGCCTGCCGGAGCAGCCACTGCAGGTGGATCTAGCCGCTGTCAACGCACGCGTGCAGGAGGTGATTGCCCGCATCCAGGTGCATGACGATCCGGAGCGCTTCCGCGGCTACGGATGCGAAGTCCTGCTGGGCGAACCTGCGGTATTCGTTTCGCCACAGGAACTGCGCGTCGGCGAGAAATCGATGCATGCGCGACGCTTCGTCATTGCCACCGGTTCCCGTCCAGCGCTGCCGCCCGTGCCGGGTCTCGAGTCGGCTGGCTACCTCACCAATCTGGACGTGTTTAGCCTGAGCGTACTGCCACGGCGGCTAGTGGTGCTAGGGGGCGGACCGATCGGCGTTGAATTGGCGCAGGCGTTCGGCCGCCTGGGGAGCCGCGTCACGCTTATCGAACGGCTGCCTCAGCTGCTGCCGCTTGAAGACAGCGAACTGTCCGGGATGCTGCGCCAAAGCCTGGAGGCAGAACACATTTCCGTTCACACAGGAACAAACGTCGAGCGCGTGGAGCAGCGCGACGGCACTAAGATCATATACTGTACCGGCGTACCGGCGCTGGAGGCGGATGCGATTCTTGTCGCTGCCGGCCGGCGCCCGAACCTCGATGAGCTCGGGCTGGACGCTGCCGGCGTGCGTTACGGCGCGCGCGGCATCGAAGTTGACAGGCGGTTGCGTAGCTCGCAACGCCATATATATGCCTGCGGTGATGTCTGCGGACCGCATGCCTTTACGCACATGGCTGAATACCAGGCCGGTATTATCATCGCCAATGCCATATTCCGGCTCCCGCGAAAGGCGGACTACCGCGTGGTACCGCGGGTGACGTTCAGCGATCCGGAGCTTGCGCAGGTGGGGCTTACCGAAGGCGAGGCACGCAGCCGAGGTATAGATGTGAAGGTCCTGAGCTTTCCCTTCTCCCAGATCGATCGCGCCCTTGCCGAGCATGAAGAGCAGGGGCTTCTGAAGCTCGTCACGCACCGCGGTAAGCTGCTTGGCGCTTCGCTTCTCGGGCCGCATGCAGGGGAACTCGTTCACGAGCTGGTGCTGGCGATGAGAGCCGGCGTGTCGGTGGCAACGCTCTCCGCCACGATTCACGCCTATCCCACACTTGCCCAGATCCACCGCCGCGCCGCCAACGCGGCTTTCGCACCGACGCTTTTCAGCCCCGCGACGCGCCGCCTCGTACGCTGGCTGCAGCGTTTGGTACCATAAATATAGAGTGCAATTTCGCGACCGGTCTTTATCGATCGATGCACGCCACGCTGCCTTCGCTAAAAAATACCGATTTTCCAACGCTTGCGCGCGGCTCCCTGGAGACCCTGCAGGTCAACCTCGGGTATCGCTGCAATCAATCCTGCCTGCATTGCCATGTAAATGCCGGGCCGTCGCGCAAGGAACAAATGTCGCGCGAAACGATCGCGGACGTGCTGGCTTTCCTGGACGCGACGACCGTACGCAACCTGGACCTGACGGGCGGCGCGCCGGAGCTCAACACGCATTTCCGGGCGCTGGTCACTGAGGCACGCCGGCGGGGCGTTCACGTCATTGACCGCTGCAATCTTACCGTTCTGTTTGAACCGGGACAGGAGGGGCTGGCTGAATTCCTGGCACAACAGTGCGTCGAGATCACAGCTTCCCTGCCGTGTTATCTGCAGACCAACGTAGATGCCCAGCGTGGAACCGGAGTCTTTCCGAAGAGCATCGCCGCACTTCGGCGATTGAACGATCTCGGGTACGGCCACAATGCCGACCTCGTGCTGAATCTCGTTTACAACCCCGGCGGGGCCACACTGCCTCCGCCGCAGGGTGCGCTCGAGGACACATACCGCAGTGAACTCGGCAAGCACTATGGCATCGTTTTCAACCATCTTTACACTATTGCCAATATGCCGATCCAGCGCTTCGGAAGCACGCTGATCTCGCGTGGGGAATTCCATGCCTATATGGACGCGCTTCGTAGCGCGCACCAGCCGGAGAATCTGGCTTCAGTCATGTGCCGCTCGCTTGTGAGCGTCGACTGGCAGGGCTGGGTCTACGATTGCGACTTCAATCAGATGCTTGGACTTCCGATGCGCCTGGGAGACCATCCGCGGGTGCGCCTGCGCGAGCTCGTCCACGTCGACCTCGCCGGCAATCCGATCGCAGTTGCGGACCATTGCTATGGCTGCACGGCGGGCCAGGGTTCTGGCTGCGGCGGGGCACTGGGTAGCTGACACGTCCTGTCGCAGAACAGCCAGAGCGCGGACACCACAAAGTTCCGATCCCAGCGAAAAGGTGAACCCGGGCCGGGAACGTCCTTTTTTTTGGACTTCGATGGCGACCCGGTCCCGCAATGCGTGGAGCTCTAGTCGGCTGGCAACACAGTAAGGCGTTCAGTTTTGCACTGCACAGCGGAAATGGATATGGCCGTCAACCTACCCTATACTTATATCAGAGATTTCTAATATACGCGGAGGATGGCGTGACGAACTCAGACAGACAGATCCTGGCGGAACAGGCCTATTGCAAGGCTTTGCGCTATGAACTCGATTACGGCTGTTGCCCACAGTGCGTGCTAGCAACGGTCCAAGAAACGATAGGCATCGTAGACGATGCCACCATCAAGGCAAGCCATGGGCTGTCCGGGGGCGGCGCTCTGACGGGCAAGGGCACGTGCGGCGCCTTGACCGGCGGGCTCATGGCCTTGAGCGCCAAGCGCGGCCGCGACCGCGACAAGCTCGACCAGGGCCGCGGCATGAACAATTTCCAGAAAAGCCGCGAACTGGTCTACCGTTTTCGGGCCGAATTCGGTGGCGTCACTTGCGAGGAACTGCAGCAGCGCTTCGCGGGCCGCACCTATGACATGTGGAACCCGGCCGAGTACACGGCCTTCAGCGAGGCACGCGGTGACCAGTGCGCTCGCGCCACGGCGACCGTAACCCGCTGGGTCGTCGAAATGCTTTGAGGCCCGCTCCGGCGCAGGCGTGCCGCTGCCAGGTCTCGAGCGCGTGGCAGGTCAGGGCGCTGACCCGGGTCACCCCGATGGCGTGCGATCGCAAGGTGCGTTTTCATCTTTTCATCGACCCTGTGAATCTGGCAACGCCACCCGCGCAGCTCTGGCCAATGCGACCGTTCGCCGGCTTCAGTATCCAGTCACCCGGCTCGTTCACGGATTCTCTTGGCTACTCGGACGGTGCGATCTGCGACAGCACTGTGTCCCGCCAGACTCTCTTCGCTGGTCAGACCGGCTCAAGCATCGACTCCGGATCACTGGCCTGCGCAGATAGCATGGCAAGCCGTTGCCGCCATGAGATGGCGCCGGGCATTCACTACTGAAGAAACATCCTGGGCTACGCCGCACACGCTCTGTTGCGGCGCACGCCGGGATTGGCGGCAAGATTCTTTTCATCGGACGCGAACTGGAGACCGGCTTTACACATACCATTTTTTTACGCCGAAGCGCTGGCCTAGTCCTGTTGCGTGAGGCTGCGTCCTGCACTTCTGGCACGGGGCATAATGGAGACCCGCTCCAGCACATCCGCCGTGGTATTTGGAGAAGTTCGAGCCGGGCATGAACAGTGCCCGCCACCGAATATCATCACATTGATCGATTTCGGAAAGAATAACGATAGCGACCACATGCGGCGGACACAGGCGCGTGTGGCGAAGCGCCATGCGTTTGGATTACATTAGCGGCTCTTCCGACCGGCCGGATCGAGGGTTCATCGCCCATGACAGTACGCAGATCGCGAATTCGTATCTTCGCACTCACCCTTGGACTACTGGCCGCAGTCCAGATTCCGGTGCACGCCGCTCCAATCGGCAGACATAGCACGAATAGCGGTAGCGTGGTCGATGTCGCAGTCGCGGCTGATTTCATTCACACCCTGCAGGATCTGGGCACGGCCTTTGCCAGCGCCGGCGGCGGGCATATTGTGATCAGCGCTGGATCGACTGGCAAGCTGTACGCGCAGATCCATGCCGGCGCCCCCTATGACGTATTGCTTGCGGCCGATGTCTCCACTCCGCGCCTGCTGGTCAAGCAGGGATTGGGCGTGGCCGCCAGCCGCTTCACTTACGCGCGCGGCCGAATTGCGCTCTGGAGCCGTTCACCGCGGCGCGTAGACAACAAGGGGCTGGTGTTGAGGAACGGGAAATTCCGCCACCTTGCCATCGCCAACCCCAAAACTGCACCGTACGGGGCGGCGGCACGTGAGGTGCTGCAACATCTGGGGCTATGGCAAACCTTGCGCACCCGCATCGTTCGCGGAGACGACATCGGGCAGACCTTCCAGTTCGCGGCCAGCGGCAACGCCGGGCTCGCATTCGTGGCACTGGCGCAGCTCAAGGACCCAGCGTTCCCGGCCAGCGGATCCTACTGGATCGTGCCGCAAAAGCTGTATGCCCCCATTGATCAGCAGGCGGTGCTTCTCGAGCGCGCCCGTAATAACGCCGCGGCCATTGCGTTCGTAAAGTTTCTGCACAGCCACCGGGCACGAACGATCATTCGCCGCTATGGCTACAACGTCGACTGAGCATACGCAGCAAGCCATCCGGGCCGCCGACCCCGATTCCGAGGACGGGATACAGTATGAATGCATTGGCGATCGATTTTACCCCGGTCTGGCTCACGCTGCGTCTTGCCCTGACCTCGACGGCGATTCTGCTCATCATTGGAACACCTGTCGCGTGGTGGCTTGCACGCACAAGCTCGTTCTGCAAGCTGCCGGTCGAATCCATTGTCGCGCTGCCGCTGGTGCTTCCTCCCACCGTGCTCGGCTTCTATTTGTTGATCGCGCTTGCGCCCACCGGGCCACTGGGTAGAGTCTGGCACGCGATCAGCGGCGGTTCGCTGGCGTTCAGTTTTTCTGGTCTGGTAATCGGGTCGGTTCTGTACTCGCTGCCGTTTGTGGTGCAGCCATTGCAGAATGCCTTCGAGGCGATCGGCGAGCGCCCGCTCAAGGTGGCTGCAATGCTGGGTGCCGGGCCCGTGGACCGGTTTTTTACCGTCGCCCTGCCGCTCGCGCGGCGCGGACTGGTCACGGCGATTACCCTCGGCTTCGCCCATACCGTGGGCGAGTTTGGGGTGGTGCTCATGATCGGCGGCAACATTCCGGGGAAAACTCAGGTGCTGTCTATCTCGATCTATGACCATGTGGAAGCGCTCGAATACGGACGCGCTCACGTGCTGTCGGCAGGATTGCTGGCCTTTTCGTTCCTCGTGCTGTTCGTTGTCCACCTCACCAACCGGCGCCTGCAGGCGCGCGGCTTATGAGCGATATCGACGCGCATCTTGTTCTGCGGCGCGGCGAGTTTGTGCTCGATGCTACGTTCCAGACACCAGCGCGCGGCATCACCGCGCTGTTCGGGCCTTCGGGGTGCGGCAAGTCCACGCTGCTGCATTGTATCGCTGGTCTGGAACCCGCGGTGCGCGGCACGCTGCGGGTCAATGACGAACTCTGGCAGGATAGCGAATTGCACGTCTTTGTGCCCGCGCACCGACGCAGGGTGGGATACGTATTTCAGGACGCCGGGATGCTCGCCCATCTGAGCGTGCGCGGCAACCTTGAATACGGAATGAGGCGCGCGCGGCGCGCGCGTTCCGGGCCAGCGTTTGCCCAGACCGTAGAGTGGGCCGGCATTGGTCCGCTGCTTGGACGCCGCGTCCAGGGACTGTCCGGAGGAGAACGCAGTCGCGTAGCGATGGCCTGTGCGCTGCTGACAGACCCGGTGATGCTGCTTATGGATGAGCCGCTGGCCGCGCTGGATGCCCGGTCGCGAGCCGAGATGCTGCCGTATCTCGAACGCCTGCACAGCGAGTTGTCGATCCCCGTGCTTTATGTGAGTCATGCCATCGACGAGGTGGCACGGCTCGCCGACCATCTGATAAGCCTCGAACCAGGGCGCGTCGTAGCCTGCGGTGCCTTGCGCGAAATGCTCACGCGCCTAGATCTGCCGTTTGCCCGCAGCGACGAGGCAGCGGCTATCCTCGATGCGGTAGTGACCGGATACGATGAGCAATTCCAGCTGGCGCTGCTCGCATTTCCCGGCGGCCGCCTGGCGATACCGCAGCGGCGGCTGCCCGCAGGAACTGCAGTGCGCGTGCGCATTCTGGCGCGTGACGTGAGCCTGAGTCTGGCACATCATCACGATACCAGCATTCTCAATATCTTCCCGGCGCGCGTGCTGGATATAACGGAGGATCGGCCGGCACAGGCCGTGGTCAGACTGGATGCCGCCGGCGCCGTTTTCCTCGCCCGGGTCACGCGGCGATCGGTGCACTCGCTCGGCCTTAAGCCAGACGCCGAAATCTACGCCCAGATCAAGAGTGTCGCGCTCTTGCGCTGACCTGTGCCCCCCTGGGTCGCTCGAAGAAATCCCGCAACGCCCGAGTACGCAGGACCAGGCTCAGTGCCACAAACAGGCAGCCGGCAAACAGCCCCATGACAACGCTCGGCGAACGCAGCGAACGCATTGCATCCATACGCTCGAGCCGCGCCGACCAGAATGCGGTCAGCGCCGGAAGCACGCCGATGATCGCTGCCAGCGCCAGATTCCACCAGAAAGCCATGCTGCGGCTCCACCAGCTGCGGCGCAGCAACCCGAAAACACCGACCGCCGTGTACAGCGCCGCAAAGCCGAGCAGTCCGGCATACACTAGCCGTGATCCCGCCACTGGCAAGTTCCAGGTGCGCGCGGAATAGACCTCAAGTGCCGCATGCGCCAAGGCAATGTCGGTCCAAAGATACAGCACGACGTTGATCCAGATGACCAGTCGTTTCACGCGACCCTGCTATCTAAACAACATTGTGCACGAAAGTGCGCACGGCTTTGTGCCGCACCGCATGTCCGTGACTGGCGCCTTGCCTGTCCGCTTATGCGCTGACAGACTTGCCTTCCCGTATAAACCCACGGCAGGTAATTTTCAAGGTTCTTTGCGGCATTCCGGTCACGATCGTGAATTGTCCCCCATTGCGGGCAAGTCCCTGTTTCGATAGTCGCGCCCTAGCGACGAGCACATCCGACTGGAGGGTAGTTCTTGCGCAAATCGACACACCCGGAGCCAGGTCTCTCACCGCCACCTAGCCACATTTCGACGTGGACGCGCAACGTGGACCTTCAATTCGGCTCGCATCCGGATACGATGCACTGCGCAATAGTGCCTGGCGGAGCCGCCGCCTTCGGCCAACTAGTGCGTATCAGAGCAGCTCGGGCAACTTGGGTTTGGCGAAGACCAGCTTGATCAGCGGGATGTAGCCTTCGGAATTGGTGTGATCGAACAGAAGTCCGACCCCATCGTTAGTCGCGTGCACGACCTGGGCATGAAAGCGCCTCATCGGCCGCGCCTTGGATGACGGCATTTTCACCATCAATTCCACCGGTCCCGTCGGATACGGCTTCGCTCCATGGGTCTGCACGAATACCCCGTTCAGACTGATGTCGCGGGTCTTGCACGGCTGCAAGCTGCGCCCACCGCCATTGATCACCGCTTCCAGCGAATATGGGATACGTGGCGCGTCACGGCGTTCACTCGACATATATTCCCCCAACTTCCTGCAAAGCCATGACTGATCTTACTCTAAGGGCGCGCCCCGCGAAACCGATCGTTCATCCCGGCTAGGACTGCGAGGCACATGCCCGGTCCTGGGCGTGCGTGCCGGACTGAATCAGAACCGGTCGCGTTGCAGCGACCATGACATGAGGTGGCGGCACCGAGCGGGCGTCTTCCGCGGCGTTCCCAACCCGTGCCACCAGGGTCGCGGCATCCTCACCGGTCGAAAGCAGGCCAACGGCGCAGACGAATGACGGCAGTGCGAGGCTTTCTCCGTCCAGGGCAAGGTGGGTCTCGGCTGCGCGCTTCTGCGCTTTGGCCAGGGCCCGCACCGCCCCGTCGCGTTCGGTACCCGGAAACATGACCGCGAACCGATGACGATCGTAGCAGGCAATAAAATCATAGGTACGAAACCCGGCTAGAATCTCCTCCGCATAACAACGCAGAACTGCGCCCTCGGCATCTTCGCCATGGCGAGCGGTGAACGTGTCCAAGTCCTCGATGCCAATCACAGCCACCGCCAGCGAGCCGCTATGGCGGCGTACGCGCTCGATTTCGGTCGCAAGCTGCTGCAGGAAAACCTCGCGTCTGGGCAGCGCCACTGACCGTTTCGCACGCTTGGCGCCGGCGCGGGTTGTGGTGAGTTGCCGCGGGGCCTTGGTGCCACGCCGGAGTGCCTCGTCGAGCTCCGCGCGCAGGCGTTCACGATCGGACTCGATCGACTTGATTCGACCTTCAGCGCTGCTCAGCTGTTCCTCGAGCTCCATGCGCTCGCGCCGCAGCTCGTCGAGACTGTTGACCCAAAGCTGCTTGAGACTCTTGAAGTCCTTCATCGCGCCGTAGATCGCGCGCCAGGCATCGAGTTCAGACCTGCGCAGTGCCTCATAGCGTCTTTCGCCGGCCGAACCACCCTGGTCATCAACCAGCGACTTTTCGACCCACCCCGCCAGGTCTGTGCTGGCATCGGTTTCCTGTGCAATTCCGGCTTCGAGGGAGGAAGTTGGTGACACGTCTTCGACTTCCGCAGTCACACTGATCGGCGGGTGTGGGCGGCGGTCGACAGCCACACGCTCGACCGGCACTGGTGGCGGTCCCGCTCCGATTCTGTTTATGACGTCAATATAGGACTGAAACGGGTTGTGCAGCGTCGGGATACCGGCATCTGCCCCGAGATAGGGGACAAGATGCTGCTGGATCACGCGCGCCTTGATGCGCAACGCCGGCAGATTGTCGCTATCGGAAGCAAATGTCCCCAGCTGGGCATGCAAGTAGCTTACTGCGGCACGGTTAATCGGCAGGCCTGCCGCCCCACCCTGGTCCAGCCCACGCTCCAGCAGCCGCGTGAGTCCAGAGCCATCGCCACTGCGCCTGAGGCCTTCGAGATGACGGCGGATGGTCTGCACCAGGGTCGGATCCGCAGACACAAATTCACTGACAGACAATTGGCTGTCTCCTCAGGGCCCTGGAGTTGGCTGGATTCTCTCCAACAGAATGTACCTCTGCATGCCGGAAATAACAATACGTTGGGTACTGACGTTCATCGGGGCCAGCGATTGCCTCAGATTTACGCCGCCGCATGACTGGCGACCCCCCGGCGATACGCGTCGGCATCATCGATCGTCGCGCGCCGGCATGGCGCTTGTTATCATGCCAATATGGATGTATCGCATCTTCTTGACAACCTGAACGACGCACAGCGTCACGCGGTCGCGGCGGCGCCTGGGCCCATGCTGGTCTTGGCGGGCGCCGGAAGCGGCAAAACTCGGGTGCTGACCCATCGCATTGCGTGGCTGGTTCAAACCCAGGGCGTTTCGCCACAGGCAATCCTGGCTGTGACGTTTACCAACAAGGCTGCCCACGAGATGCGCGGGCGCATCGAAGCGATGCTCGGATTTTCAGTATCCGGAATGTGGGTCGGGACTTTCCATGGCCTTTCGCATCGCCTGCTGCGTGCACACTTCCGCGAAGCCGGGTTGCCCCAGAACTTTCAGATTCTCGATAGTGATGACCAGTTCCGCCTGATTCGTCGTGTACTCAAGAACCTCGAATTCGATGAGGCGTACTGGCCACCGCGTCAGGCCCAGTGGTTCATCAATGGCCACAAGGAGGCCGGGCGCCGGCCTCAGCATTTGGGAGCGGCGGACGATCCGCAGTCACGGCAATGGGCACGGGTATACCAAGCCTACGAGGACGCGTGCCGGCGCGCTGGCCTTGTCGACTTCGGGGAGTTGCTGCTGCGCGCTTATGAGCTGCTGCGCGACGACGTTCGGTTGCGCGCGCACTATCAGTCGCGGTTCGGACACGTCCTCGTGGATGAGTTCCAGGACACCAATGCGATTCAGTACAGCTGGCTCAAGCTTTTTGCCGGGGCTAACGATAACTTGGTCGTCGTCGGCGACGACGACCAGTCCATCTACGGATGGCGCGGTGCGATGGTCGAGAACATCCTCCGATTCGAAAAGGACCACCCCGGCACCGTCCTGATCAGGCTGGAACAGAACTACCGGTCCACAGCGACCATTCTGGATGCCGCCAACAGCGTCATCCGGAATAACGCCGGACGCCTGGGAAAGGATCTGTGGACCCAGGGCGCCAAGGGGGCACCGGTCCGGATCTATGGTGCTTACCACGATCTCGACGAGGCCCGGTTCGTCGTGGACCGCATCGAATCATGGGTGGCCGCCGGTCGCCGGCGCTCCGAAGTGGCGGTGTTGTACCGCTCCAACGCCCAGTCGCGGGTATTCGAGGAAACCCTGGTCAACGCCGCTGTTCCCTATCGTGTCTATGGAGGACTGAGGTTCTTCGAGCGCGCCGAGATCAAGGATGCGCTTGCCTATCTGCGCCTTATTGCCAGCCGCCACGATGATCCGTCCTTCGAGAGGGTAGCCAATGTCCCGACACGCGGTGTCGGCGGGCGCACCTTGGAGGCGCTTCGCGTCCATGCGCGCGCGCAATCGCTGTCATTGTGGGATGCAGCCACCGAGCTGACTGCAGCCACAGGGCTGGGCAGTCGCGCGATCAAGGCGCTGCGCGCTTTCATGAACCTGATCGAACAAATGGCCGCTGGGACCGAGGGCAACTCGCTGGCGAACCAGATCGAGCAGATGTTGCGGCTGAGCGGCCTGATGGACTTTCATCGCAACGACAAAAGTGAAAAGGCCGAAATGCGGGTCGAGAATCTGGAGGAACTGGTCAATGCGGCGCGCAACTATCGGCACGACGAGGGCACGGGGCTTGATCCGCTGTCTTCCTTTCTGGCGCATGCCGCTTTGGAGGCGGGAGAAGGCGAGGCCGAAAGCTGGGAGGACTGTGTCCAGCTTATGAGCCTGCACTCGGCCAAGGGTCTCGAATTTCCGCTGGTTTTCCTCACCGGCATGGAAGAAGGGCTGTTTCCGCACCAACGTTCGCTGCAGGAGCCGGGGCGGCTCGAGGAAGAGCGGCGGCTGTGCTATGTCGGCATGACGCGCGCCATGAGCGAGCTGTATCTGACTTATGCCGAGGTCCGCCGCCTTTATGGCAGCGAGCATTACACCAGTCCATCCCGCTTTCTCGCGGAGATCCCTCAGAACCTGACCGAGGAGATACGGGCACAGCCGGTCACAGACTGGCGCCACCGGGTGGCGGCGGCACCGGCTGGCGAATGGGGCGGCCCTGGCCCTGTCCAGGAGGAGCCCGGGACTGCCACCAGTGGGCGCGCCCTGCGCCTCGGAGGGCGCGTGCACCACGACAAGTTTGGCGAGGGCGTCGTGCTCAACGTCGAGGGCCGGGGCGAACACACCCGAGTTCACGTCAACTTCCAGGATACAGGAGCGAAGTGGCTGGTCGCAGCCTACGCCAATCTGCGTCCGCTCTGAGGCGCGTCGTACAGCCGCTGATTTGACACTTCGCTGGCGGCAGGCCAATCTGTTGGGTGGAAACAGATCATTTTTCTGGGGGGCGGTCCAGTGGGGACAGCCTCGGGTAGTCGGGTTCTTCGTCCACAGCGGGGTAAACCATGCCGAGTCATGCTGAAAAAACATCCGATGGGACGCGGTCCAAAGTGCTGTCGCTGCTCGCAGTCGCAGTGGCCATCGTCGTCGGGAGCGTAGCAATCAACTTGCTGATCGTTTATGCCGGGCAGACAGCCAGACCGCCGTTCGAGCTGATTTTCGGGGGATCGGCCCTGATGGCCGGGATATTGGTGCCCATAGTCTATGGCCTGATAATGACCCCTATGGCGCGCGACTATGACCGGCGTTTGAAGACAAGCGGCATCGTCGACACCAACCGCTCGGCTGTAACCGATGAGGTGACACGCTTGGCCAATCGCCGCGGCATCACTTCCAGTCTTATCGAGGCGATGGCCCAGGCGGAACGCTACGGCGATCCCCTGTCAGTGGCGATAGCGGAAGTCGACGGCTTCGAACGGCTGACAGAAGCCCACGGGCGCAAGGCAGCCGAACAGGTGCTGCAAGCTGTTGCCGCTGTGCTCGGGGAAACCCTGCGCATGCCCGACCACGCGGGCCGCTACGGTGAAAAGGAATTTCTCATCCTTTTGCCGCATACATCGCTCAAGGACGCCAGCAAGATCACCGAACGCGTCCGGCGGGGCGTAGCGACTTCGGCACTTTCTCTGGGAGGACAGAAACTCAAAATCAGCGTAACCCTCGGGGCGACGCAGTTTCGCAAGGGTGAGGACCTCGAGCAGGTTCTCACCCGCGTGGAGCGTGCGGCGTCCGGCACCGTCAAGCCGACCGCCGGCCGTGCCGGAGGCAAGAAGTCCGCCTAGCGGTCCTGCCAGCCCTGCCCATTCACCGGATCATCGCCTCCGCCACTGCGGTCCAGGCCCGGGCAAGGTTGTCGTGATCGTAGCCTCCGCCCCCCATGGCCACCATGCGCCCTTGGCAATAGTCGTCGGCCATCTGACGCAAGCGCCCGGCGACGAAGCCGTGCACCGCAGTGGTGTAATTCAGATGTGTGAGCGGATCCCCGGCGATGCTGTCGGCGCCGGCCTGCAGCAGGATGAACTGCGGTTTTCCAGCACGAAGGAATTCTTCCACCCGCGGCCATACGCGGTGAAAAGCTAAGTCATCGGCACCCGGAGCCATCGGAATGTTGATTTTCGTCCCACGCCCGGCGCCGGTGCCGGTTTCGTCTGCGGCGCCTGAACCGGGGTAGAGAAAGTGGCCATCCTCGTGCACATCCGCAATCAGCAGGTCCGGGTCGTCCTGGTAGGTATAGAAGACCCCATCACCGTGATGGGCGTCAATATCGACGTAGGCGATGCGGCGGATCTGGTGGACACTGCGAAGCGTCTCGATTGCCACGCCGATGTCGTTGAAGACACAGAAGCCAGCGGCGGAATCACGTCGGGCATGGTGTAAGCCGCCGATCGGCAGGAAGCTGCGCGCGCGACCGCCCGTAACGGCCTGATTGACCGCATCCACGGTGGAACCGACCACGTAGGACGCGGCTTCGAACACGCCAGGAAATGCCGGCGTATCGCCGCTGTCCAGATAGCCGCCCTCACCGTGCGAAAGCCGCCGTACACGCTCGATGTACTCGGGCGTATGAAAGCGCAGCAGATCTGACTCCTCGGCGAGCACCGGCGCTGCGACCTCCACCCGCTCAGCTAGCCCGCTACTCACACACAGCCGCCAAAACGCGTCCAGCCGGTCGGTCCCAAAGGGATGACCGCCACCGAAACCGTAGCGCGCCAGTTCCGCACCGAAATACAGTCGCAGTCGCATATCGCTTGTGCCTCGCCGCCGACTCACCGTGATCATCTCACTCTGACACGCCGCCGGAAAAAAAACGGCCACAAGCGTGGCCGTCAATACAGTTTAAGACTTTGTTGTTGTTAACTGAACACGTCCTCATAGCTGCGGTACAGTCCGCCGACGAAAAACGGCAGTGTGATCAGGCCGAGAACGAACAGGACAAGATAATCCTTCGGGAAATCAAGCGCAAAGTACAGCAGATCTGTGATGGTACTGATGATCGCGAACGGCAACCCGAACACGACAAGTGGCAGGGCGTTGTGCATGCAGGCGCGAAAACTCTTTTCGATCGCAGGCAGTGGATGCTCCTTCTTGAACAGCACTAAAGGGACTGCATAGAAGATAGCCATTACCAAAGCAACCTGCAACGCCAAGACGATCAACAGGCTCAGCAACGCCGGCAACCAGACCGCCGGCCCGACGCTGCCGGCGATCATCGCCGGGAGTGCCGGCCCGCCAACCTTGAGCAGCTGCGCGAGGATCTCAATGATCACCGCTGCACTCAACGTGAGCGTACTGATCACCATAATCGGAAGCAGCTCATCTTCCCGGGTGAAGCCGCTGAACAGCTGGCGGACGGCGCAATGCAAATGACCCCGCGCTCCGCGCGCGTCCCTGATGTTCGCCCCGTGAACCAGCGCCTCGAGATCCCGGGCACCGTGCAGCACACCGGCAAGCATTGCCGGACTGATCAAGATAAGGATAAGCACCCCAATGAAAGGAATCATCTTGAGTGCGACGGCAATGACCATGTAAACGAGGGTCATCCCCAGCCAGAGCGCCCAGTCCTTGCGCAGAAGACTCCAGCTCCCAACGATCCACGACCAGCCACGCCGGGCCGCATTACTCTTCGGTTTCAACGCTGCGCCTCCTCAAAACATCGGGTGCCTTGGACAGACGCAGGCCCGCTCCTGCAGTTTATCTGTGTTCAGTTGACTGCGACCCGCCCGGCCAGACCTCGCGCACCATAGATTCGTTGTCGATACGATCCAGGAGGATGCGCCTTGACACCTCTGAATCCCTGCCGAATGCACCCCACCCCGGACGCGGAACGTATGTATCGTAAAGCCCGGACAGCCAGCTGTGCAAGGCGGCAGTGCGCAGCAGCACCGACCAGGCTCCACGTTCGAGCGCGCCCAGGGGACGCTGCGCGTGGTAGGCTTCGAGAATCGCCCGCACCAAATGTTCGTCCATCGCGCCATCGGGACAGCTGCACCAATCGTTCACGGCAAGCGCGAGATCATACAGCAGAACGTCGGCGCGGAAATGGGGAACACCGACCACGCTGCTGATACGACCGTCGTCGAACAGAACGTGGTCTCGGACCAAGTCCCCATGAATGATACCGTGCGGTAAGTCGGAAAAGCGGTAAAGCGCCTGAAAACCCAGCTCACTGTCCAGCAGTTTTGCATCATCGCGGCCCAGTCGGTCACGCACGCGATGTGCGGCATCCCGCCAGACGTGCGGCCGGTGATCCTCGGGCAATTGCGGCGAAAAGCTCCGGCCGACGACATGCAGTCGTGCCAGCATAGCTCCAGCGGCAGCGCAATGGAGCGGCTCGGGCGAAGTCTGCAGGCTGCCGCGAACACGCTCGGACAGGGTGGCAGGCGTCTTGTGCAGGATTCCGATGCGCTCGCCCAAGCTGTTTCGAAGCGGCCGCGGACAGGGGAGCTGTTGGCGGGCAAGGTAGTCGGTTAGGTCCGGAATCAGCGCAATTTCGCCTGCCACAGTCGCTCCGAACATGGTGAGCACGTAATTGCCGTGCTCCGCGGCAACGAGAAAATTTCGGCTATCGGAAAGCGACGGAATTCCGTGGCAGGAGTGCACGGTGCCTGCCCCATAATCGTCGAGGAAAAACTGCAGTGCGCTGTGATCGATGGGAACAGGACCCGTCACGGCCCCGGCGCTCAAAAACGCTTGATCACCCACATCGGGGGCGATAGGCGAGGCGCAATATTGCTGCGGCTTAACTGCCCAGTGCCGCCCCTGTCGATCAGATAATAGGGCGGGCCCTTGGCCGGGATCACCTCAACCATGTACAGCACACCGCCGATACGATACTCCTTGTAGCGGGTCGTCCCGCGGGTCGTGATGGTAACCTGCGGAGCAGGCAACCGGTCAGTGGACTCCGCAGGCGGATGCGGTGGGGGAAATTTCGCGGCCGGCGGCGATTGCGTATCGTTCGTACTGCTGTCAGCGGCATACGTTGCGCCGCACGGCAGGAGCAGAAGAACAACCAGCAGCCAGTGTGTGCGCATCGAAAACCCCGCACCTATGGCGCGTCGATTCACAGGTCAAGCTCCTTCTCGCGTTCTTCGGCGGATAGTCCGAATCCGCCGCGTCCCTCATAATACCGGAATATGGCATCCAAGACATCCTGCGGCCCGTCGGCCAGAACAAACAACCCCAGGTCATCCGCGCTGATTGTGCCCTCAGCCACCAGGGTGTCCTTGAACCAATTCACGAGCCCGTTCCAGAAGGGCCGGTGCACCAGGATGATTGGAATACGCTTGCCTTTGCCAGTCTGGACCAGAGTGAGAATTTCGGCGAGTTCGTCAAGCGTGCCGAAGCCGCCGGGCAAGACAACGTACGCCGAGGCATATTTCACAAACATGACCTTACGCGCGAAGAAGTGGCGGAAGCTCAGGCTGATGTTCTGATACGGGTTGGTGTGCTGCTCATGAGGAAGCTTGATGTTCAACCCGACACTCGCGGACTTTCCGGCGAAGGCTCCCTTGTTGGCTGCCTCCATGATTCCGGGACCGCCTCCGCTCACCACGGAGAATCCAGCATCCGACAGCAGGCGCGAGATCTCCTCGGCTGCGGTGTAGTACGGATGCCCGGGCGGGATGCGCGCGGATCCGAATATGCTCACGGACGGGCGAATGAGGGCAAGTCGCTCGAACCCCTCGACGAATTCGGCCATGATCTGGAAAACCTTCCAGGACTCGCGCGAGAGCGTGGAGGACGAGGTGGTGAACGAGTCGGCAGGTTTCTGGGATGCGGGGAATTCGTTTTTCATGGTTATGGTTGCCTTTGTAGCACAAAGCGGGAGATCCTCACAGCATGACCGAGCGCAAGCCTTTGGTATTGGTTGATGGTTCGTCCTACCTGTATCGGGCATATCATGCCATGCCCAACCTGACCAACTCCCACGGGCAACATACCGGGGCCGTATATGGGGTCGCCAACATGCTGCGTAAGCTGCTTTCGGACTACGATCCGCAGTATATTGCCGTGGTATTCGACGCGCCCGGGGGGACCTTTCGCGACAAGATCTACAGCGAGTATAAAGCCAACCGGCCACCCATGCCGACGGAGCTGAGCGCGCAGATTGCGCCGCTGCATGCCGTCGTGCGGGCCATGGGCCTGGCGCTGCTGATGATCGAAGGAGTGGAAGCGGACGACGTCATCGCCACGCTTGCCGACCAGGCGGTGGCCTCGGGCATGGACACCGTTATTTCCACCGGCGACAAGGACCTGGCTCAGCTCGTCAACGATCACGTCACACTCATCGACACGATGACCAATACAAGCTACGACCGCGCCGCGGTCGTGGAAAAGTTCGGCGTGCCACCTGAACGAATAGTCGATTATCTCGCGCTGGTGGGCGACCCGGTCGACAACATACCAGGCGTGCCCAAAGTCGGCCCCAAAACCGCCAGCCGTTGGCTGCAACAATACGGATCGCTGGAAGCAGTCAAGGCGCATGCCGCGGAGATCAGCGGCAAAGTCGGAGATAGCCTGCGCGCGTCCCTGGGGACCGTGGATCTGTCGCATCAGCTGGCCACGGTAAACCGCGATGTGGAGCTTGGCATGACCGTGCAGGATCTTCAGCGCCGCGCGCCCGATACCAGCCAGCTGCGTGTGCTGTACAGGGACCTGGAGTTCAAAAGCTGGCTGTCCGCACTCGGGGGGGTCAACCGGACCGGCGATGTAGAGACGTCAGTAAGCGCTGCCCGCTACACCACGGTGCTGGAACTGGCGCAACTGGATACCTGGATCGCGCGCCTGCATGCTACTGATCTGTTTGCGGTCGACACCGAGACCACTGACCTCAATGTCATGAATGCCGAACTCGTGGGTCTGTCGTTCACCGATCGCTGCGGCGAGGGCGCCTACGTGCCACTCAGGCACGAATACCCGGGAGCGGAAGTGCAGCTCGACCGCGATCTGGTGCTGCATAAACTGAAGAGTCTCCTCGAAGACCCGCGGAAAAAAAAGGTGGGGCAGAACCTCAAGTACGACTTGGGTGTGCTGGCAAATCACGGAATCGAACTTCGCGGCATCGAATTCGATACGATGCTGGAGTCCTATGTGCTGGACAGCACTGGCTCGCGCCATGACATGGACGGCTTGGCTCTGAAATACCTGGGCTACAAGACCATCAAGTACGAAGAGGTCACCGGCAAGGGGAAGAGCCAGATCAATTTCCGCGAAGTCCCAATAGATAAGGCTGCTCAGTATGCCGCAGAGGACGCTGACATCACTCTGCGTCTGCACCAGAACCTGTGGCCGCGGCTCGAGCAGGTGCCGTCTCTCGCCAGACTGTTTCGGGATATCGAGATGCCGCTCGTTCCGGTACTGTCTCGAATAGAACGCCATGGCGTCAGGATCGACACCGACATGCTGCGCCGCCAGAGTGGCGAGCTGGCCCAGCGGCTGGTGGAACTAGAGCAGGAAGCTCACCGGCTCGCGGGGCAGCCGTTCAATCTCGCCTCGCCGCTTCAGATCCAGGGGGTGCTGTTCACCGAGCTGAAGCTGCCAGTTCTCAAGAAAACCCCCAAGGGACAGCCTTCGACCGCCGAAGATGTGTTGCAGGAGCTTTCGCTGAGCTATGCGCTGCCGCGCGTGATCCTGGAGCACCGCGGCATCGCCAAGCTGAAATCGACGTACGCCGACAAACTGCCGGAGATGGTCAACCCGCGCACCGGCCGCGTCCATACCTCCTACCACCAGGCAGTGGCTGCCACCGGCCGGCTTTCGTCCTCCGATCCGAACCTGCAGAATATTCCGGTGCGCACGGCCGAAGGCCGTCGCATTCGTCAGGCATTTGTTCCGGAACCCGGCAACAGGCTGCTGTCGGCAGATTATTCACAGATCGAGCTGCGCATCATGGCGCACCTTTCGAGCGATCATGGGCTGCTGGTGGCCTTCGAGCAGGGTTCGGATGTACACAGGGCGACGGCTGCGGAAGTGTTTGGAGTGTCGCCGGAGCAGGTTACGGAGGAAATGCGGCGCAATGCCAAGGCGATCAACTTCGGTCTCATCTACGGCATGTCCGCCTTCGGCCTGGCGCAGCAGCTGAAAATCGACCGCAATGCCGCCCAGGACTATATCGACCTGTATTTCGCGCGTTACCCCGGCGTTAAGGACTTTATGGAACGCACGCGCACCCAGGCGCATGCGCTCGGTTACGTTGAAACCGTGTTCGGACGGCGGCTGTACCTGCCGGAGATCAACGCCGCAAACCAGGCGCGGCGGCAGTATGCCGAGCGCACCGCGATCAATGCCCCCATGCAGGGCACAGCCGCCGATCTCATCAAGCTCGCTATGCTAGCGGTGGATTCGTGGCTTTTCAGGTCAGGCGCCCGGACAAGAATGATCATGCAGGTGCATGATGAGCTCGTCTTCGAGGTTCCGGAAGCTGAACTGGAGGCCGCTACCCAGCAGATCCGCCAGTGCATGACCGGAGTAGCGCGCCTGGCCGTGCCTTTGGTGGTCGATATCGGCACGGGCATGAACTGGGATGAGGCCCACTGAAGACGTTGAAATGCAGGCGCAGCTGTTGCGTGCGATACCAGACCGGAAGGCGGTCTCGCGTCGTCGGAACTTTTTCTGGTCCGCGGAGTCTATGGAGGTATGGACGCTAACGCGTCCTACCCGCTCCTCCTCCCTGAGCGGGGAAAATCTCGGAGATTTTTCCGGGATTGCTTATAGGCCCCGGACTCTCTCCCCTTGTTTCCGGGGCTTTTTTTATCCTGGTTACCAGCAGCGCCAAGCCAGTCGAGAACGAGGGTCCGGGCTTCGCTCACCCCTTCGCGATTGTTCGCCGAAAACAGCTGCACCGACACCGCCATTCCAGTCTCATCCAGTGTCTTACGTACGGCGGCAAGCGCGCGTGCCGCCGCGCCACGGCTCAGCTTATCGCTCTTGCTTAGAAGCAGATGAACGGGCAACCGCGCATTCTGGCACCATGTCAGCATTTGACTGTCCAGCGGCGTCAGCAACTGTCTAATGTCTACAACCATGATCGCACCACGCAGGCAACGCCGTTGATTGAGAAAAACTGCCATCGACTCCTGCCAACGCTCCCTGACCGATGCTGGGACCTTGGCGTAGCCGTACCCGGGCAAATCCACCAGACGACACGACGGGTTCACAGCGAAGAAGTTGATCAGCCGGGTTCTACCCGGGGTCTTGCTGGTGCGGGCGAGCGTTCGCCGCCCGGCGATCGCATTGAGCGCGCTGGATTTTCCAGCATTGGAACGACCCGCAAAGGCCACTTCGGCACCGTGGTCAGGGGGCAACTGTTCCGGGGTATCGACGCTTAGGAGAAAGGTCACCTCGGGGAAAAAAATGTCGATAACTTGCGTTCGCAAATTGACCTCGGGACGGGCTCTTGGTATATAAGGCACCGCTGATCAGACCTGACTGGCCCATTCCTGTCAGGGGCCGGCCGACGCCCGAATCGCGCAAGCTTTTCGTCCTGGGGCAAGCCACCTGTGTTCAACAGTGTAGCATTGCGGGGAGGGTTCCTGCCCGTCTGATGCGGCTCGGGGACTTTGTGGGCGGAATATCTGAAGGGGGTACTATGCACAAGCGAGTAGCGCTGTTTCTGGGTTTGTTCGTTGTCGGCTCTTTAACCTTGGCCCATGCCGCGGGCAATGCGGCGGCGGGCAAGGTAAAGTCCGTGGCGTGTCAGGCATGCCATGGAACTGACGGAAACAGCGTCAATCCGGCCTATCCCAAGCTTGCCGGCCAAAGTGCCGGCTACCTCGTCAAAGAACTGACCGATTTCAAGGATGGCAAGCGCACAAACCCGATCATGTCGGGCATGGCGGCGTCCCTCTCAACTCAGGACATGGAAGACATCGCCAGCTATTTCTCGAGCCAAACACCGGCTGCGGCGGCCACCAAGGCGGATCCGGATACGATCAAACTGGGGGCGCGTCTTTATCGCGGCGGCAACCGGAAGTTCGGAATTTCTGCGTGCATGAGCTGCCACGGGCCAGCAGGCGACGGCATACCGCCGCGCTTCCCGCGCCTCGCAGGACAGCATGCTACCTACGTCGAGACACAGCTTCTGGCCTTCAAGAACGGCCAGCGCAAGAACGATGACCACATCATGCAGAGCATCGCATTCCGCATGTCGCTGGCGCAGATCGACGCGGTCGCCCAATATATCCAGGGCCTGCACTGAAGACCATCGCCTAACCGCGCCCGGGTCCAGCGACGGATACCGGGCAGGCTCCAGTCTCGCGTAATGCCGTGAGTTCCGTCACGGCATTGCCCATACACGTCACTCCTGCCCCGGCGTGCATCCCGTAAAGGGTGCGGACTTCTCCTTTGCGGGACGCTTGAACCTCGGTAAATCAATATGTTGCGAGCTATTTCTATCCTGGCACAGCTCTTGCTCGTATCTTAGCCAAGGCAATCGAAACAGTACGCCACGACGGCAAAGTGCGGCAGGACGTGCCGCTGGGCCGGAACCAACAGGAGTAGCCAACATGCTCAGCTTTATTGTCAGCCTGGTAAGCAGCTACGAGAAAAACCACGGGGTTCGACCCAACCTGGTTTACATGAACGAGACGCACTACGGCTATCTGCGCGAAGAGCTTCCCGGCGTACGGGATCATGAGGACGTAACCGCGATCCTGGGCGTCGATATCGCGTTGAGCGACGAAACCCTGCGCCCACATGTGGCCGCGGTGAGGTTCGGTGACGAATACATACTTTCTAGCTGAGTCAGGGAAACGAGGGGAACAATAAACCAGGACCAGCGAGCCGGGGTGTGGGCGTGAAAGGCCGGGGCTTCGTCCCGGCCTTTTTTTTATTTCAGGCTGCGGAAAACAGCGGCGGCGGCGGCGACCGATGCCTCGATATCCGCGTCGCTGTGGGCCGCTGATACGAAACCGGCTTCGAACGCGGAAGGTGCCAGGTAAACACCGGCTGCGAGCATCCCGTGGAAAAAGCGCCGGAAACGCCCGACATCGCAAGCCATGACTTGGGAAAAGTGCGTAATCCGGTCTGCTGCAGTGAAAAACAGTCCGAACATCCCCCCTACCGCTTGCGCCAGAAATGGGATACCGGCAGCGCGTGCGTGCGACTGCAGGCCGTCGCAGAATGCATGCGTCCTGGCGGCCAGCGCCTCATGGAACCCCGGCCGTGCCACCGCCTGCAGAGTGGCAAGTCCCGCAGCCATTGCCAGCGGATTGCCGGAGAGCGTACCGGCCTGGTAGACCGGCCCATCCGGAGCAATCCAGTCCATAATCTGCGCACGGCCGCCGAAGGCACCGACCGGCAACCCCCCTCCGATCACTTTGCCCAAAGTGGTCAGGTCCGGCCTGACGCCATACAGAGCCTGGGCTCCGCCCAGCGCCACGCGGAAACCGGTCATGACCTCATCGAAGATCAGGACCGCACCGTGCAGATCGCAGACGCTGCGCAATTCCTCGAGAAAACCGGGTATTGGAGGCACACAGTTCATATTGCCGGCTACCGGCTCGACGATGATACAGGCGATATCCGCGCCCTGCTCGGAGAACGTCGTGCGCACTTGCTCGACATTGTTGTATTCAAGCGTCAGGGTGTTGCGGGCAAGCGCCACCGGCACGCCCGGGGAGGTCGGAACGCCCAGCGTCAGCGCCCCCGAGCCGGCCTTGACCAAAAGAGAGTCTGAATGGCCGTGATAGCAGCCCTCGAACTTGACGATCTTATCCCGGCCGGTAAAGCCACGCGCCAGGCGAATGGCGCTCATGGTCGCTTCGGTTCCCGAACTCACCATGCGAACTTTCTCCAGCGAGGGAACAAGCGAACACACCAGCTCCGCCATTTCCGTTTCGATACGGGTCGGTGCGCCGAAACCCAGTCCATTGTCGGCCGCGTTCTTGACGGCTTCCACAACCTGCGGGTCGGCATGGCCCAATATTATCGGCCCCCACGAAGCCACGTAGTCAATGTAGCGCCGCCCGTCTTCATCCCACAAGTAGGCGCCGCGGCCGCGGGCAAAGAATACCGGGTCTCCGCCGACGGCCTTGAAAGCGCGCACCGGCGAGTTGACCCCACCAGGTATGCGGTGACGCGCTTCCTGGAATAGCAGGCTGGATGTGCTGAATTTAGTCATGGTGGTTCGTGGTCGGGTTCGCGCCGTCAGCGGGGGAACAGCCGAGCGTAGGCGTTGGCAGCCGCGCGGATATCGGCTTCGCCGAAGACCCCCGCGATGACCGCCAGCGCGTCGGCGCCGGCCTCGATCAAGGCCGCGCCATTCTCCGGCTTAATCCCGCCGATCGCAACCACCGCCAAGTCGAGCTCCGCCTTTGCCCGGCGCAACAGCTCGTGGCTGGCATGCACCGCCTGCGGTTTGGTCCATGACGCATACACGCTGCCGAAGGCGACGTAGTCGGCACCGGCGTCCGCCGCGCGCACGGCACGTTCAAATTCGTTGTAGCAGGACACACCTATGATGGCGTCCGCACCCAGGACAGCACGCGCGTCCGCTGCGTCTCCGTCGTCACGACCCAGGTGCACGCCGTGCGCACCCGCGTCGAGCGCGAGCCGGGGATCGTCGTTGACGATAAACGGAACGGCATAGCGCTCGCAGAGACGCGCAAGGCCAGTGGCGTGCCGGTAGCGCACGCCGCAATCCGCGTCTTTGTCGCGGTACTGCACGACGCTCGCCCCGCCCTGCAGCGCCAACTCGACTGCTGGCGCAAGCCGCTGCGCGCTAAGATAGGCGCCGTCAGCAATGGCATACAGGCCACGCACCCGCGGCCGGCTGCGGACCGGTGGTGCGGAAAGCGGATCGGGAATTGGCGGCAGCTCAATCGCCATGCTCGTCGTGCGCGTCTTCCTCTTCCGAACGTGCCCAGTACAGACGGTCCGGGAGATACTGCCCCATGCCGAGGCGTTGCCCATGCTTGATCGCGCTCCATGTATAGTTCTGTGCTTCCGCCACGGCATCGATCGGGTCGAAACCGTGCGCAAACGTCGCGGCACAGGCCGCGGCGAGCGTGCATCCGGAACCATGGTAGCTGCCGGGCAGGCGATCCCAGGTAAACGTATCGAGCAGCCGGCGGTTACCGTAGAAGCGGTTGATGACCTGGGGTGTGTTCTCGTGCGTCCCAGTGATCAGCACGAACTGGCAGCCGTCCGATAGCAGCTGCTGAGCGCAGGCATCAAGCGTATCGGCGTCGGGCGCAAGGTGCCGTGCCTCCAGGCTGTTTGGCGTGATCAGCGTGGCCCGCGGAATGAGCAGTGCACGCAACGCGTCTTCAATGGGTTCCTCCACAAGCGCCTCGCCGTGGCCAGACGCCATGACCGGATCCACGATCAGCGGGATCTTCGGGTAATCCTCGACGATCCCGGCAATCGCGGTGAGATTCGCGATACTGCCAAGCATGCCGGTCTTAAATGCCGCCACCGGCATGTCCTCGAGCACGGCACGTGCCTGCGCGATGACCAGTCCGGATTCAATCGAGCTGAACTGCTTCATGCCTATCGTGTCCTGAACCGTAATGGCGGTAATCACCGGCGCAGGGTGACAGCCCAGGCTCGTTAGGGTCTGAATATCGGCCTGTATGCCGGCACCGCCGGTTGCATCATTGCCGGCGAATACCAGGACTACCGGGAGGTGTGACATGGTCATAGTTGCTGGGCCTCGGCAAGAATGAGCTTTTCCAGGGCACGGATCAATAGCGGATGGTCGTTGAGCGCTGGCGTGACCCGGTAATGCTCAATGCCGCAATCCGTCGCGAGCTCGCAGTAGAGGATGCCAAGCTCGTACAGGGTTTCGGTGTGATCCGATACGAAGGCGATCGGGTAGATCAGCATCTGCCGGGTACCGCCACGGGCCTTTTCGCGGATAACCTCGTCGGTATATGGTTGTAGCCACTTGAGCGGACCGACACGGCTTTGATAGCAGAGCATCACGTCTGGCCAGGCGAGCTCTTGGCGCAAAGCATCGAATGTGGCACGGATCTGCTGCTCGTAGGGATCGCCGCGATCGACGACTTTCTGCGGCAGGCCGTGCGCCGAGAACAGCAACGAGACGTGGGCCGGGTCCGGATCGGGGAACTTGGCAAGTTCTGCATAGATGCTGCTGATGATCGCCTGCTGATAGTCGTGCGCGTCGTACCATTCGTGAATGAGCCTGGTTACCGCGTGGTAGTTCTGACGCTCGCATTCACGCACGAACTCGTTGTAGGAGCTTCCGGTTGTCGTAATCGAGTACTGCGGATAGAGCGGCAAAAGAACGATACGGGCATAGCCGCGCTCCTTGAGCCGCGAGACAACCTCGGTCGCACGCGGCTCCCAATACCGCATGCAGATGAACACCTCGAAGGCGCCATGCGCCTGCAGCGACTGCTGCAGGGCATCGGCCTGTTTGTGCGTGTTGTCCAGCAGCGGGGATCTGCCGCCGATCGCGGCGTATCCGGCGCGTGCTGCCGGCTCGCGCCGGCGGGACAGGATTCGGGCAAAGACACTCTGGGTGAGAAACGCCAACGGCAACCTGAAAATGTCGGGGTCGGAAAACAGATTGAACAGGAACGGTCTGACCGCATCCAGAGAGCCGGGGCCACCCAGATTAAAGAGCACTACGGCTGTTTTGCTTTCCATGTGCGGGCACGCGGCAGCGGTTGGAGTGGTATTGTACCGCGGGCCGCCAATGCATTTCACCCGCAGGCAAAACATGCCAGAATTTTGTACCTGCCCGGATCCGGCTGCCAAGCAGCTTGTACCGGGCAGGCCTGGAAACAGGCAGTAGTGGCCCGGGTGAGTCCGTGCCGCAACAAAACTCCGGAGGGGATTTGAGGAACAGCATGAAGGCGTACATGTGCGTGATTTGTGGATTCGTTTACGAGGAGGGAAAGGGGATCCCGGACCAAGGAATTCCGGCGGGCACCGTTTGGGAGGACGTCCCGGAAACCTGGAAGTGCCCGGACTGTGGCGCGACCAAGGACGAATTTGAAATGATCGAGATCTGAGTGCCACCCCTCAGCGCCTTTTCCGAGATCCAAGAACTGGACTGCGACGGCATTCGGCTGCGCTACGCCCTCCGGTTCAGCCCGCGTCGCTCGACGTTATGCGTGCAGGTGTTACCCGGCGGCGAAGTCCGGGTGGCTGCTCCGTCAGCAGTGCGGCGTGCTGACATCGACACCTTTCTGCGCGCGCATTGGGATTGGATCCGATCGAAGCAACAGAGGCTAAGCGAAAGAACACGGCCTGCGCCGCGGATGCCGGTTGGCGATGGAGCGCAGCTGCCTCTGCTCGATGAGAGGCTCGTCGTGCGGCAACGGCTGGCGGCAGGGACAAGACCCGCGGCCATGCGTTGCGGTTCGGAGCTAATCGTCTGCGCGCCAGCCCCGGCACAAGTGCCGGGGCTGGTTGTGGCCTGGTACCGGACCGTGGCGCGGCACCATGTATCGGAGCGCATTCGGCACTTTGCAGCGCTGGTCGGACGCGCACCGGCGCGTCTGAGCATCCGTGGACAGAAAACCCGCTGGGGCAGTTGCTCGGCACTCGGCACTATCAGCATCAACTGGCGACTAATGCAGGCTTCGCCCGAAATCCTGGATTACGTAGTTGTACACGAGCTATGCCATCTGCTGCATCGCAATCATTCGCCGCGGTTCTGGCGGGAAGTCCAGGGCATCTTGCCGGACTACGCGCGACTGCGGCGCGAGCTGCGGACATTCGGGTTGAACCTCGCTTTCTAGTCACCCGGCAGACTGATGCCAGGCGCGGGATCGCAGCGAGACCGTGTCCAGGCTGGCGCGCATCTTACGTCATCATAGAATCATGTGTTCCGATACCCAGCCCCAAATATCGAGGATCGCCAAGCCATTCTCGACGCGCTACGCCGCCCCGGACACCAGGCTGACATGCTGATCGAGCGCTACCTGGGCTTCCCTAACAGCGCCAAGAGGTGCCGACCCTATGCCCAGAACATGGAAACGGCCCTGTCGCTGTTGCCGCCGGGCGTGTTTTTCCACTGCGGGCGTTTCGCGGAAGGTACAGATTAAAGATTCAACGGTATGTTCGCGGTGGAAAGATTGCCGAAATGGGTGATTGTATCCGCCATGATTTCGCACGACACTCCCACGTATTGGGCGATGCTTTTGACCATTTTCAGGCTGGCCTGATATTGAACGCACTTCGTTATTTCCGCGGGCTGCCACCCGATCTTTCCCATGAATTCCCGGCGCATCTGGCTCCAGAGCTTGATTCCTTCGCGGATGAGGGGACCCATGTCCGCTTCCAGCGGCGTCAACTGACCGTTCCAGCCGCAGACACTGAGCGCGTAAAACTGCGCCTGTGACTGCAGCATGAACCCGCTATCCGGATCGATTTTTGGCCCCATGATCGCTGCCGCACTAACATCGCCGAGACCCAGCCCAAAAGCAAGCTTGAGGAATTCGCGGCGATCCCGACTCTGTTTGAAGGTATCAATGGCCAGGCGCGTATACCGCCAGGCCTTCTCGCCGGTCACAACCAGCCCGCGTCTCACCTGGCCGGTTGCAATGAGGGTGTCCATCACATGAATCCCGTTCATGAAACCGTGACAGGCGTTCGTGATGTCGAAGCCGACTGCGTGATGCGCCTGGAGCTTGTTTTGAATGACGTGAGCGGTTGCCGGTTCTAGGAAATCCCTGTTCATTCTGGCATAGATGATCGCGTGGATTTTCGAGGCGCTGATTCCGGCGGTGGCATCGCTTCTTGCGCCGCCTGTGCAGCCATATCAGAAGGCTTGAGATGCTCTGGCGCGATGCGCCGCTTTTTGACCGCCGGTAATGCGCTCGAGCCAGTCATAGGGAACGTCAAATCGGTCCTCGGAGTTGATGAGTTCCATGATTTCGCGCGAGCTGATGTGTTCTTCTGGAATGCACGCTCCGGTACTGATGAGACGGGAATGTCCCTGGGTATACATGTACATGCTGCCCTCCATGTGCTTGAAATGACGAATGGGCCGGGCGGGCACTGTGGCGCCGGCTTCGGTTCCCGCGCCGCCGCGTGATGAGTTGCCTGGACCGGTCTCGCCGGTACTGCCCTGTGGGTCGTCACATCATTCGATATTTTGAATGCATTCTTGGATAGTTTCGGTATATCAATACGATGTAGACACATCTCCGTGTCCAAACCAGAGCTTTCTTTGCGCATTGACAGAAAGGAGAGCGTTGCCGAGGACCCTGGCGACGGAAAGCCGACGGGATTGCGTGAACCAGGTCATGACACACGACCACCGTTCTTGGGGCAGACATCGGGATCGTGCCGTTTTACAAGAATTTGCGCAGGGTCGGAGCCATGCCGGGGAATCCGCAGGGGGGCGACGACCTGTGCCGGCAACCCGAAGAAAACGTGCTTTGAGGCACGTCCGGCGCAACCGACCATTTTCCCGCACACACGTGGCCGTCAACCGGCTGGCTGCAGACAAGACGTTGTGCCAAAAGCTTTCTACCTGGAGGCGGTCTTGCGCAGCCAATCAGTGAGTTCCGTGGCGGCCAGGGCTGGACTGAATAGGTATCCTTGCGCCTCGTCGCACTGGTGCGCTCGCAGAAACTCGAACTGGGCGGGTGTCTCGACCCCCTCGGCAATCAGTTTGAGCTTGAGGCTTTTGGCGAGCGCGATGATTCCGGCCGTGATCGCGGCGCAATCCGGATTGGTGTCGACATTCTCGATGAACGACCGGTCGATCTTGATCACATCGATGGGCAAACGCCTGAGATAGCTGAGGCTGGAATAACCAGTGCCGAAATCATCAATGGCGATCGAAATGCCCATCTGCTTTACACTGCGCAGCACATCGAGTGTCCGCGTCAGATCCTGCATAACCAGCCCCTCCGTCAGCTCAATCTCCAACCATTCCGGCCGGCATCCGGCATCACGCAAGGCGGTTTTGATGCTGTCAAGCAGGCCAGGATGGCGGAACTGACGGGCCGAGATATTGACCGCCACGCGCAGCTGCATTCCACCTTGGTCGTTCCAGGCGCGCGCCTGAACGCAGGCCGTGCGCAACGCCCATTTGCCGATCGGCACGATGAGCCCAGTCTCCTCCGCAAGCGGAATGAACTCCGCGGGCGAAACCAGGCCCATTTCTGGATGCTGCCAACGAATCAAGGCTTCCACGCCGACTGCGGCACGGCTTTCAATGGCGACCTGCGGCTGGTAGTAAAGGCGGAATTCTTCGCGCTCGAGCGCGCGCCGCAGCGCGTTTTCCAGCGTCAGTCGCTGCAGCGACTGAGCGTTCATCTCGGCACTGTAGAACTGGAAATTGTTGCGGCCCTCGTCTTTAGCGTGGTACATGGCCGCGTCGGCATTGCGGAACAGGGTTTCCATGTCGCGGTCATCGAACGGATAGAGGGTGATACCGATGCTGCAGCTGACAAACAGCTCACGGCTTTCCACGCGGAACGGACACGAGAAGCTCTCCATGATCTTCTGTGCTATGCGCGATACGTTATCCACGTGTTCGATGCCGGCAAGCACGATGATGAACTCGTCTCCACCCGGGCGTGAAACAGTATCCCCGGCACGCACGGCTTCCTTCAGACGCCCGGCGACAGCCTTGAGCAACAGATCGCCTTTGTCGTGGCCCAAGGTATCGTTGATGGTTTTAAAGCGGTCTAGGTCCAGGAACAGCAAGGCGACCAGGCGCTCATGGCGCTCGGCATCGATCAGCGCCTGCAGCAGCCGGTCCTGCAGTAGCGCGCGGTTGGGTAAGCCGGTCAGCGCGTCATGGTAGGCCATGATCGAAAGCGATCGGCGGTCCTGGTATTTCTCGATCGCCATGCCGGCCAACCGGGCAACACGATCAAGCAGCTCACGGTCGGCAGCGGAGGGCACAGCCAGGTCGCATCCGTAAATCGCGATTTCTCCCAGTATTTCGCGCCTGGCAGAAAAGATCGGCAATGCCCAGCGGGATTTCAGTCCGTAACGGTGCACCTCTTCGCGCGCCGACGCGAAGCGGTGGTCGGCCGCGACCGCGGTAACTGTCTCCCAGGGAATTCCCGGCAGCATGCCGTCGGCCGCGAGCAAGTTCAGCTTGTGCTTGAAACTATCTGGCAGACTTTGGGCTCCGCCCAGGTACAGAAGCTTGCGGTTGGAGTCGTACGCCGAGATCGAGGCAAACTTGCCGCTTGGGTGCTGCAGTTCGTAGATCTCGGCCAGCGCATCGAGGACGTCGGGCAGCGGCTCCTCATGTGCCTGCATCTCCAGCACCCGCTTCTCGCCTGCGAGCAGTGTTTCCTGGCGCTTGCGCCCGCCGATGTCCTCGAAGATGCCGATGTAATAGGAGGGCTGGCCCTGCCAGTCGCGTATCAGCGACCCACTCAAGTGCATCCAGCCGGTCGCGCCGTCTTTGCGCAGGTAGCGGATTTCGATGACATAGCTTTGCGCCGCGGTCGCCAGCTGACGCGTACGTTCAGCGAACGCCCCGGCAACGTCGTCCGGGTGGGCGATATCCCGAATGCATTTGGATAGCAGTTCTTCCCGGGTATAACCCAGCATGTCGCAACAACTGCGATTGACCAACCGGAAGCGGTCCTGCAGGTCAACGACCACCATACCGACGGCCGCCTGCTCAAAGATGGCACGAAAGCGTTGCTCACTGTCCTGCAATGCCCCCTCGGCCCGCTTGAGCACGACACGCGTGCACAGCGCACCAAGACCATAGGCAAGGTCGTCAGCAAGTTGTGCGAGAAGGTTCAGTTCCTCGGTGTCGAAGGCGTCGGCCTCGGCCGCACATACATTAATCACCCACGAAGCCCGCCCGGCTACGATCAGCGGAAGCGCCGCCCAAGCGGCGTAGCCGCAGCGCCGCGCCCTGGGGCGCAACAGAGGGTACGCGGGGTCGGCGAGGATGTTGCGCGCCACCGCCGGTCTAGCTAGGCTCAACGCGAGGGCATCCGGGTCTGCTTCGTTCTCGGGTTCGGAGCGCGCTGTCGGAACGCTCTCCATGCAGCCGTCGTCCACGTCCGCGCTCGCAGCGATACGCAGATCACCGCTTTCAATGGGTTCGCCATGCCCGGCCCAGGCGAGCTGGTAACCACCCGCTGCAACCATGATCTGACAGACTTCGCGCAGCAACGCGACCCCATCAGAGGCACGCACCAGCGCCTGGGTACAGCGCTTCATGGCTTCACGTACATTGTCGATCCGGCGCAGCCTCTGTTCAAGGCGCCGCTGCTTGGTAACATCTTCGGCCATTCCGACCACGCTTGTTATCTGCCCCTCTTCGTAGAGGGGAGCGCCGCTCAGGCTTACGGTGCGCCGCGCGCCGTCTGCACGGATCAGTTCGGCTTCATAGTGGAAAATGGTTTCGCCGTTCAGCATCACTCGCTTGAATTGGTCGTTTACGTCCATCAGCTTTTCGGGCGCAAACAGCTTCGCGAAAGAGCTTCCGATCAACTCGGCGGAGACGTATCCGGAGATCTCAGTTGCAGCACGGTTGACGAGCGTGAAGCGGCCTTCGGAATCAAGCGCAAAAATTGCATTGGTGACCTGATTCAGGACCTGGTCGCGAAAACGGTTCTCTACCGCAAGTCTGCGTTCGACCGCTTTGCGCTCGCTGACGTCATTCACTACGGCCAGGCTTAACCGCCGGCCCTGCTGCTCGAAGACGTAGCGCGTGACGCGCACGTCGACCATTCGGCCGTCCTTGCAGCGATGACGCCATTCGCATTTGTAATGCCGGGAGGCCCGGTCCGCGTGCAGATGCTCGAGAAGCCGGTGGACGTCTCCGTCGCGGTGGATGTCGGTTAGACGCAATCGCAAGAATTCCGAGCGCGTGTAGCCATAGTGCTTGACGGCTGTGGCGTTCACATCCAGAAACTGCAGCGAGTCCATGTCATAAAGCAGTATCGGATGCTCCCCCTGAATGCAGAGGCCATGCAAAGTGCGGGCGTCGTCAGGTGTGAGGCACCCAAGGGTGGACTGGCAGCTTGCAAACAGTGCTGATTCCATGGTCGGTGTCCGGGCCGCATCGTCTGCGGATACATTCTAATTGAGAGATGACCGGTCGTAATTGGCCTGCCGTCCGTGGCTACGGTCCTCGTGGCGGTGCGTGACTCATCGGAACCGGGCCACCATGCCGGAACCTCGGAGATTCAGTCGATTGGAAGGTGCAAGATTGGTGCCACACGATATTGATCTACATCAATAATCAGGGCTGCCCCAAGCAAACGCGACCTGCGATTAGCGTATCTATGTCCGACTTTGGGTAGTGCCCGATCGGCATCGTCCGCGGAGCGTATTTCGATGAGCTTTTCGGCGTGGACTTGGCCAATCCGGCCTATGCGTTGGATTGCGCAACGATCGATTTGTTTTTGTCGCTAGTTATCGTAGGTGCCCCTTCGCTCGACCAAGGCGTTGAGGTGAAGATGCCTGCGCTGCTGGATCTGCGTGGCAACATTCCGCGCTGCATTCACATCAGCGACGGCAAGCTGCACGATGTCAACATCCTTGATCAGCTGATTGCCGAAGCCAAGGCGTTCTACGTCATGAATCGCCACTACGTTGATTTGGCCAGGGTGAACGCAGCGGCCCCATGACACGATGGAACAGCCACGCTAAAACGGGTGACTGCTCCGGATCGGCCCGGCTTTTTACCCCACCGGGTTCCGAAAGACAAGTGCCGAAACCGGAGATTGCGACATACGGTGTGCGTTTGCCTGTCCTGACTGTGCCAAAGCGGCTGCCGACGCAGCGCGCTCCTCGACAAACAGAAGCGACAGGTCCAGTTCAGCCTCTGGCGATACCGGATCGTGGAATTTGTCTTCTTCCACGGCAGAGCGTCATATTGCCCGCCAGAAGCCGGCAGCAATGACCACGCTGACCAGAGCCCAGCCGCTGGCGGCGGGGGTCCATACCTGCGCCACATACGCCAGCACAATAGCGAGACCCACCGACAGGATATTACGTACATCCCCAAAGATCAGCTGCAGGAGCTTTTTCATATGCCGCTGCCCTCGGTCGCGGCTACGGCCGGCAGACGCAACCTGAATCCAATGAACCTGCCGGCCACCGCGTACACCGCGAACAGCAGGGGCAGCGTAACGTCACCCAGGGGCCAGACTGCGTGTTCGCCCATGAGCCCGCTCAGGCTCCAGAAGCTACCAAAGGCCAGAAGCGCACAAGCTACGGTGAATTTGAGGGCATTCTCCGGAACCCGGGTAAGGGGTGTACGCAGCATCAGTCCCATCATGATGACGGCAAGCAGCGCTGCCAACGCGCTGCCACTGGCCTGCACATAGCTAAGCGTGTGGCCCAGCGCGACCACCAGCAACCATACTTCCAGTCCTTCGAGCAACACACCTTTGAACGCAATGAGCCAGGCCGCGTGCGCTTCGGCGTGTGCAAGATGTTCGCGCGTCTCACTGAATTCCCTGGCTTCATCGTGCAGGGCAGTACGACCGGCGTAGCGGCGTATGGCCTTTACGTACCAGCGCAGGCCGAACAGCAGCAAGAACACGCCGATAGCGGCACGGATCCGGTTGATGTCGGCCTGCACTACCGTCAGTCCGATTCCGGTCACGGCCACGAGTCCCGCCACCACCGCAAGCGCGGCAAGCGCCGCAAACGTGGCCCGCCTCCACCCGATGGTCAATGCCACTGCTAGCACGATGGTGAAGGCCTCCACCCACTCGACGGCGGATGCCAGAAATATCGCGCTCATACCACCCCATTGCGTTGCATTCATGCTGACAAGCTCTCCTGCTCGGTTCCATGAGAATAGAGTAGGGACTGTGCCGGGTCTATGGCCAGCACCAACTCGGCGCCGACGGGCAGCGCCTCGGCAATCGGCAGTCGCAGCGTAACACCGTGCAGATCGCAGCGCAGTTCCACACCAGCGCCTGTCACGACACTGCTTAATACCCGAGCGCGCGCTTGCCAGAGTGCGTGCGTCGGAGCCTCGAGGCGCAGTGCCTGCGCACGCAGGTACAATCGCACGCTGCCGTCCGGCGGCGCTTTTGTCGGCCCGGAGCTCAACAGGCAAGCGCCCCAGGGTGCATGCAGGCTTCCGCCCTCGATCTGTGCCGACCACGGGCCGAAGGCGTCGGTGAAACGTGCCACCGCTTCGCAGTGCGGGTGGCGCCAAAGCTCGCGCGGCGTATCGATCTGCAGCAGTCGCCCTGCTTCCATCACGCCCACGCGGTCGGCCAAGGCCAGAGCCTCGCGCCGGTCGTGGGTAATGGTGAGAGCGGATAGCCCGTGCTCGCGAACCACGCTTCCGATGAGCTCCCGCAATTCCTCGCGCAGGCCGGCGTCGAGGCTGGACAATGGTTCGTCGCACAGCAGTAGCCTCGGGCGAACCGCCAATGCCCGAGCCAGGGCCACACGCTGCTGCTGTCCGCCTGAGAGTTCGTGCGGACACCGCTCCTCGAGTCCTCCTAAACCCACCCGCTCGAGCATGCGGAGTGCATGACGGTGCGCGTCACGGCCATCGCGCACCCGCAGCGGCAAGGCGACGTTATCGAGTGCGGTCAGATGCGGCCACAGCGCATAATCCTGAAATACCATACCGAGCCGGCGTTTTTCGGGTGGCAAACCCTGGGTCCCCGGCGCATCCACCAGTGCGCCGTTCAGAACGATGCGTCCGGAATCCACTCGCTCCAGGCCAGCCACGAGGCGCAGCAATGTGGTCTTGCCCGAACCCGACGCCCCCAGCAGAGTGACGATTTCGCCGCGACCGACGGTCAGCGTGAGGCCACACAGCGCGTCGTGCTGGCCGTAGCGTTTGTGTACGGTGTCGATTTCCAGAAGCGTCATCCATTCCTCATCGCGGTGCTGCCGCGGAGACGACGTAGCCACGACCGAATGAAAGCCGCACGAAGACGGTGCGGGCCAGCACGGCGAAGGTCAACAGCAGCGCCATGCCGAGTAGTTGCAGCCGGGCCTGCTGGTGCAACTGAACCCCGCTCACCGAATCCAGCAGGGCCACGGCCAGCGGCGGATGTCCTGCAGGATAGAGCAACTCCGAGGCCGGCAGTTCGAAAGCCACGTGCAGCACGGACAGCAACCAGGCCGAGAACAGCGGCCGCGCCAACAGCGGCAGCTCCACATGGCGCAGCGACTGCAGACGCGAAAGACCATGCACGCGCGCCGCCTCGCCGAACCGGTGATGCAGCTGCGTCACTGGGCCCTGCAGCACCTTCGTCGCCGCCGGCAGCGCCAGCGCCACATAAGCCATCGCCAGAAGACCACTCCCTCCATATAACGGGGTATAGGGCTGGTTGTAGGCCAGCACGTAGGCTGCAGAAAGTACGATGCCCGGCAACGCCATCACTGCCAGCAGCGCGAAGTCCAGGATCCTGGCGACACGACCACGCTTCGTCACCGCCATGGCCACTGGCCATGCCAGCGTGACCGTGACGCTGGCCGCCAGAACCGCCAGCTCCAGCGAGTAGCTGAACGCCGGCAGCACGGCGCGCAGCATTGCCATCAGATCCGCGGGATCTGCCCCGCTGTGGGCCAGACTGCCGGCGGCGAGCAAGGGCACGCCCACGCCCAGCGCTGCCAGACTGCCGGCGGCGAGCGTGTGTGCCGTGGCAGCCCGGCGCGTCAGACGCAGCGGGGCTGCAGGCCGGAAGCGCGGACCCAGACTGCACCGGCTCGCAGCATGCTTGCCGAGCCACGCCTGGAGCATCAGCGCGGGCACAATCAGCGCGAGCAACAGCCAGGAACCGGCCGCGGCCACGGGAAAGTTAAGAGGCATTGCATTGACCGACTGCTCGATCGCGTACGTGGCCAAAACGATTCCGCTTCCAGCGCCGAGCGTGGCGGCCACCGTGAAGTCACTCATGGACTCCGCGAACGCAGCGGCAAAGCCAGCCGCAAGCCCGGGCAGCAGCAGCCCGACCGCCAGCCCCAGTCGCCGCCAGCGCGACAGTCCCAATACCCGCGCCGCCTCGTCTGGTGCGGCGCTGACCGACCGGAGACTGGATTGCATTGCGAGGAAGGTGAAGGGCAACGCCTTGAGCGTCAGCGTCAGTACGATGCCGACCGGCCCGAGCAGGTTCTGGACAAGGCTCAGCAGCCACGGCCAGTGCGCCAGAGGACCGACGGGTGCGGCCAGCAATATCCAGCCGGAGGCCAGAAAATAACCCGGCATCACCAGCAGCAGCCATATCCCGGGCTCGATCCAGCCACGCCATGCCAGCAGGCTGCGCACCTGTAGCCAGGCCAGCCACGAACCGAGCGGCAATGCAATCAGTGCGGCGGCAAGGGCAACCATCAGCGAGTTGCGCAGTGCCAATGCCATTCCACCATGCAGCGCCTGAACAAAAGGCCGGAAACTCGGGGTTAGTCCGCCGTGCAGCAACCCTGGAATGAAGGCGCACAGCAGGAAGCTCAGGAGCGGCCAGCCCCACAGCGCACAGGCTGCAAATCCCAGCACGACAATGCCGGTGATCTCGCCGGTGCTCCGGTGCCGCCGCGCTGCAGCCGGTTGTAACACGGCCACTGGCGAATCCGCCATCGAATAGCTATACGGCTGGGGATCCGTGCTCAGTTCAGTGAGCGACATGGGCCGTGAACCAGTACACGACTGTTGGCTCTCGTGGCCCCCACTGGGCCGCGCTCAGCACCAGCGGCTGCACACCCGCCAGTCCAGCCAGCGCAGACACGGCCCCAACACCAGCGAGCAGCGGCTGATAATTCGAATCGGCCGAACTATCGCCGGCCTGGAGCACCTTCTGACCGGCTGGCGAGAGCACGAACTGCACGAAGCGGCGTGCCGACTGAAGCATCCCGCCGGTGACGTGCGCACCGATGGCGATATCGGAGGGCAGCTCGACGCTGGGCGCCGCCGCGACGACACGTAACCCCGGCTGCCGCTGGGCAAGGCCCAGTGCCGCCGAACTCTGCACCACCGCGACATCGATCTGCCCGTACTGCAGCGCGCGCAGGGTCACGCTGTTGCGGGGGAAAACCTTGAGCCCATTGGCATTGAGCCGCTCGAAATACCGCTCACCGGCTGCCAATCCGAGGTGCTGCATCATGCCCGCGACGAAAGGGTAGGTCGGCCCGGAAATCGCAGGATTGTCCATGCCCACCCTGCCGCGCAATGCCGGCTTTACAAGGTCGCCCCAGCGCTTCGGCCAATCGCCCTGGGGCAGACGCCGGGTATCGACCAGCATGACGCCGGCATAGGTCACGCCCACCGGAAGATAGCACCGGTCGGCCGGCACCAGCGCCTGGCCTTGTGGCGTGTAGCGCACCGGGGGCAGCCATCCGCAACTCAGTTGGCGACTTCTGGCAAATTCGCGCATCGCCAGATTGCCGTCGAACCACAGCACATCCCATTGTGAATGCGCGCCCTCGGCCTGTACCCGCGCCAGTAGTGGACCGGTGCTCAAGTGCACAAGGTTGACCCGGATGCCGGTGGCACGTGTAAATGCCTGGGCAACCTTTCGGTCGTAACCCATGGCAGCGTAGACGGTGAGCGTGGCGGCGCGCACCTGCGCTACCACACCCAGAATGGAAATCAGCCCGAATAACACTAGGCGCAAGATTCTCGAGAGAGACGGTGGCGGCATGGATGAAGTTCTCATGGGTTGGGCAATCGAAAGCGTACCCGGATCTGGAAGGCCATGCGTTGACCTTGGAGTTCCGCGGGCGTCGTGGGATAGGGCGCATCGCGCACCGCTTGCACAGCGGCATGGTCCAGCATCCCGATCCCGCAACTGCGCGCCACGCGCACCGCGCTGATTCGTCCATCGCGATATTGGAACGCCACCACGGTGCTTCCAGTCAGCCGCATTAGGCCCGCCGCAACTGGGTAGCGCACTGCGGCCTGAATAGCACTGCGCAGCGCTGCTTCGAAGCTGGCCCGGACCGACGCAAGTTCGCGCGCGGGCGGGCTGACCGGTATCAGCGGCTGAGTTTCGGCGATCGGGGCAGACGCAGGAGCAACCCTAGGCTGCGGCAGCATCCGAGGTGGCACCAAAGGTTCGGGCGGAGCGCGATGCAACCGCTTGTGCGCCACCGGCCGCGGCCGCGGTTTCTCGACCGGCTGCAGCACGGGAGGAGACGGACGGGGCTGGGGTGGCGCCACAGTCTGGCGCGCCGGCCTCGGTGCCTCCAATACGATCGCGACCACTGGGGGCAGTGGTGGCGTGGTAGTCGACCGCGCCCACCAGAGTACTGCAGCGACGATCACGGATTCGAGGGCCAGGGCCAGGGCGGCGGCGGCCGACCAGCGTCGAGGGTCATTCGATCCGGTCCGGGACGATGCCGGGCCGTGCATCACGGCGCTCATTCGCCGCTGTCTATACAGTGGGTAGATATCCGGCAGATGTCGGACCTATCGCAGCGTGAGGCATGTATCATCGATCTTTCCTTTTTTGCGGCTAGCAAATGCTCCCGCGCACTGATCCGACGGCACACCGGGATCATAGACAACAGCCCCGAAGCGGCGACATCCGTGTCGCCTTTTTTGTCTTGCCGATGCCGGGCATCGTAACTTTCCGTAATGCACAACCCCATGTCGAGCGCGCCGGCCCATCAACGCCCGCGACGCATTATCGCCAGTCTTGTACTCCGCCAAGCCGACGGAGCTTTGCGGTCCCGGCTCGATGGTCGCGCAGCCGCTCAGAAATCGGCGGCGATGCTTATGTACTCGGTCCTCGGGGCACCAGGCAGTGCGAGAACTTGTCCTTGCGAACTGGGGCCAAGAAAACCGCCGCTGGTGATGTATTCGAAAGGGTTGTACTGCTTGTCGAACACGTTCAGTACATCGAAGCTGATCTTCACGTCGCGCAATTCGGGACCCGGATGGGGGATTGTCGTATCGAGACCCAAATTGAACGTGCCATAGGCGGGGATTTTCTGCTGGGTCGGGATACCCAGGTTGTTGTTGAACATGGTCTGCTGGCCGATGTACTGGTACCAGGCACGCGGTACGTACAGGATTCCAGCTGCATAGTATTTGTACGCCGCGCCCAGGTTGAAAGTGCTGTCGGGCACATTCGAGACGGGCAGCCCCGAATAGCTCACGCCTCCGGTCGTGTAATTGTTGAAGGTCGCTTTTTCAATATTCAGATTACTGAAGACATGCAGGTTGTAAAGGGGATCATCCGCGAGCGCGATATTGACGCCTTTGTAGACGGAATCGCCGTCGGCGTCACCAAGGAAGTTACCATTGGCATCGGTCAGTGCGATGAACTGGTTGCTGAAGTTCAGGTGATAATACGAGACGCTCAGCAGGAAGTTCCGCAGGACACCATGATTCCGCAGTTGCGTTTTGAAGCCGATATTATAGTCCTCGCTCTTTTCGAGGTTGTAGATGGGCGGCAACGACTGGAACAGGCCGCCGCCACCACCGACCTGCGGTTCCTTATAGGCAACGGCATAATTTCCGAACAGCGCCAGCCAGCGCCGTGCGCGCCAGTTGAGGTCGATCGAAGGTTCGGCCTTGGCATGCGATACGTTGGCAGCAGGCAACGTCCCCTGGTCGTTTGCGGGATTGAGCGCATAGGCCTGCGGGAAATCCGCCTGGCCCCCGGGAAAGTAGCTCGTTTCATAGGTGATGAAGCGCACTCCCGGCGTGGCTTCGAAGTTAGGCGTGGGGCTGATCCGGTCCTGCACGAAAGCAGCGAGGTCGGTCTGATCCCAGTAGTCGCTGCGGAAATGCGCGTTTGGCACCGCCTGGCTGCCGAAGTAGGGAGCGTAGGGATTGTAGAATGACTGCCGCGTGTTGTATTGGCTCTTCAGAAAGAAGCCGCCCGCGCTGACCAGGTTGTACGGAAGCTTGATATCTGTCCAAGCCTTCTCGCCGTAAACCGAAGTGCGTGGATCGTTGTATTCATACAGATTGCCCGGATTGCTCAGCCCGTAGTTGGCGTAGTGCTGATGAAGGCGTTCGCCCAGACGGTACCAGATCAGGTTGTGGAAAGTCAGCGTCGAGTCCAGGTCGACATTGAGCTTGTTGTAGATCAGTCGGGTCCTGTTGGTATCCTGCTTGTACCACACGCTGGGAGATATGGCGCCGTAAAAACCTGAAGTCGGCTGGCTATAAAGCGGAGAACTGGCGGCCCCGGTCTCGGTCACCCCGGCAGTCGGGGCGACCGGAATCATCACCGGCCGGTAGCCCTGGCCCTCCGCTTGATACAGACCGATCGACATGTTGCCGGTGTCAAAGGTTTTGCGTGTCTTGAGAAAATACGCGTAGTTGCTGCTTGGGTTATTGAATCCGTCGGGTGTATTGCGATAGCTGTTCGACTTGCCATGCCCTCCGGCCACAACGGTCGACCAGCCGTCATGGCTGCCGGTGTCGGCGGCAAAGAACTCATTCTGCGCGCCGTAGTTGCCGGCGGCCATGCCAATCGTTCCTCCGGCCTTTTTTGTCGGCTGCATCGGCACGAAATCGATCTGCCCCGCAATGTTGTTATACCAGCGGTCCACGGGATTGCCCGGGCCATAGGTGATTCCGATTCCCTGCAGCAATTGGAGTTGCGGGACTTGTGGGGTCGCCCACAATCCGCTCGAGGGGTTAACCATCGGCACACCGTCGAAGGTCACGGACAGCGCCCCATTGTCGATTTGTCCTGCGGAAAACCCGCCCCAGCCCTGCTTCAGGCCGTTGATGCTAATAGAGTTCTTGGTCGATCCGGTCGACCCGTAACCGGTGACCGCCACGCCGGGAGCGACGGACAAGGCTTGCGCCGCACCCGCCACCGGGCCTACCGCCCTGAGTTCGTGCTTGTCGACAACCTTGACTGACTGTCCGGTGCGAAACTGGTGCTTTTGTTTAAGATTTTTGCTTTCCTGGGACTGTTGTTGCTGGGGTGGCCCTTCCTGGCCTGCGGCCTGCACCGTGCCGAGGCTCGTAGGCGCGCCAGCGGCGAGCGCGGTAGCGGCGCGCGCCCCCGCCATCACCACCAGCAGTACCTGGGAAATCCGGCTGGGTTTGAATACATGACGGTCGGTACGGCTAGGCATGTGATCCTCCGCGCTGTTCATTAAGAGTGTTGTTGTGTGTTGCCTTGGCTCGCGTGACAGCCCGGCAACGGGACGGCATCGTAGGCGACGGATATGAAGGCGAGGTTACGGGAACTTGACCGATTTTTTACCAGATCAGCAACGAAGGGATGGGGCCGGGGCCGGAGAGATTGGGCCTTGCGGTGCGGCTTTGCGAAGCGGAGCACGGAGGAACTGACGGAAACATCATGGCAATTTTACTTGCTGGCTGGTGCGGCTGCGAGTTGGCGCCTAACCCAACTTAGCGGATTCACCCCTGTAAAACTGACAACCTGTTGATTTATAAAGATGACGACCCCGAAGGTCTGCACT
>DAHXOO010000030.1 GCA_027364845.1 Pseudomonadota bacterium
CGACAGCGCCAGTGCGCCGCCTGCGAGGCTGCCCTTCAAGAAGGTTCTGCGGGTAAGGATGGTCACGGGGGTCTCCTTGCGGAATTCATAACAATATTGATTGCGTGCAATGTGTCTGCCCGGCGAGTGCGCCTGCGCCCGCCTGGGAGGTTGCTGTGCATAGGTGAGACGCCAGGGGCTCCCAGCTTATTCCGGTGCCCGCCGCGATCGTTTACTAGCCTGAGCACCACCCCCTGCCGGCAATACTCCGCAGCAGCCAAGCAGCATGCCATAGAGCACCGGTGTCCACAGAATAGACGCTGCAACGCCGGCGGTCATGCCACCCAGGAACGCCGTTGCAAGCGGCTGCAACAGTGCAAACTCAGGCGCGCCAATCGTGGCCAGCAGGATTGCTCCGGCGATGGCAGCGGCACCCAGTCGCAGGACAACGGGTCTCACCAGGGATGCCGCCATGGCGAGCGCCGCAACGCGGCGACCGTGCCGCTGCAGATGCCAGTCCATGACATCGATGATCAGGACCGACAAACCGGCCACCACGCCTGCGGCCAGAATCAGACCAACCCATCCCGGCGCAGAAAGGGCACGTTCCCTCAGACCCATCGCGACCAGAGCACCGGCCACTGCGTACAGCGCGCTCAGCAAGACAACGAGCGGCTGGCGCCAGCCCCGATAGCGCCATATGAGCGCCGCCGTGACCATTGGCAGCGCGATCAACGCGAATACGGATAATTCTTCCGAAACACGCTTGGCCACAGCAGCGACGCCTGCCAGCGACAACCGGTAACCCGGCGGTAGCTTCAGCTTGGTTGCGCGCTGGTCCAGCCTGCGGACAGTGTTACCACCGTAACCGCTCGCTGCCAGCACCCCAGTCACGGAAAGCACGGGTTGTCCTTGGTCACGTCTAATCTCCGCGGCCTGCTGCACGCGCTTGACAGTGGCAACATCGCCCAGATATGCGGCCGGGTGGATCCGGGTTTCGCCGCGCAACAACAATCTTGGAAGCGCCGCGACGCGACCCGCATCTGGCGCCAGCGCAACGCGTATGTCGCGCCGGCGCTCGCCTTCGAGGATTGTGCCGACTACCAGGCCGCCGCGTGCGATGCGCAGGGCGCGCGTCGCCTGCGCCTCGCTGATGCCGCGCTCGGCAGCGAGCACCGGGTTCATGTGCAACACCAAATCGCGTGTGACCGTAGCGGCCGAAATACACACATCGCGCACCTGCGGCTGACTGCGCAGAATGCGCGCCAAACTCTGGCCAACACGCGTCAGCGCGGATCCGCCGGGTCCGATCACTTCGATTCCGATCACCCCGTCCAATGCCTGCAACAGCGGAGCATTGCGGTAGCCCGGTCCGATGCCGGGAAAGGTCACAAGCGTCGAACGTACCTGGACATCGAGCAATGCTGAATGGGCGAGATTCTGCTCAAATCCGGCTACCCATCTTTGCGCAGCGGCCGCGCGCGGGTGCCCAGCCAGAACGATATGCAGCCGCACGCTGAGGACCGGCGGAGCATCTGTCATCGATGTCACGTGCGCCACTCCTCCCTGCTCACGGGCAAGCTGCTCGATGCGCGGCACCGCTGCTTCCAGACGCCGGGCGCCTGACACGCTCGTGGCGCTGATTCGCACCCGGGCTTCGGCAGTTTCAGGTGCCGGGAAAAACTCAGTGCCACGTACGAGGAAAACAGCGCCGACCAACAGGCCGGCCAGCGCCAGCGCCGCGACAACGAGGCTGCGCAAAGGCTTTCCAGCGCCGCCGACGATCCATGAACGATACCGCAGCTGTGTCGATTGGCCGCCGCGTCGCCGAATCACGGGATGAGCGACGGCACCGGGCCAGGCGCCGAGTACGGTGACCGCAAGCACCCACGATAGACACTGCGCGATGATGACCACAGCGATTAGGTCACGAAACAGCAGACCGATCGGTCCGGGCACAGCCAGCAGCACGAGCAACACCATGACCATCGGCAGAATGACGCCCAGCGCGAAACGCACGCCGTAGCCGTCGTCGCGCACACTGGCCAGCCCCGGGGCGGATCGCCGCATGGCAAGCGGCGCACCCAGACACAGGCCGACGGCGACAAGCAGCCCGCCAAGATCCATCAGGTTGAGGGTCATGTCTGCAATCAGCAGGAAAGTGCCCGAGGCAAGTAGCGCGACCAGCGCGACCAGGAACTGCGGGATGCCCACGTGCATTCCTCTAGCAGGAAAAAGAACCACAACCAGGACAAGCACCAATGTGCCGAGGGCCATAACGTAAAACCGGCGCAGCATATCTGACAGCGCCCGCGCCTGGGTCGACAATACATGTACCTGCACGTCCCGCGGTATGAGGCCATTGGCACGCAACCAGTCGGTACGTGCCTTGATCGCGTCGGTGACTGCAAGCGGATCCTTGCCACGTGCACGCGCCAGCACCAGGCGCACGGCCGGCGTTCCATTCAGGCGCACGTCCGGACCAGCGTGGCTGTCCGCCCGCACCGCTGCAACCTGTGACAGCGACAGAAGGTTGCCGCTCGGAAGCCTCACCGGCAGCGCCGCAACGGCCGCCGAACCGGAGCCTGCGGCGGCGACCAGATAGCCTGGAGGCGACTGCGCCTCCCCCGCGCGCACCGTAGCAACCACATCGTCCAGCGCCAGCCCCAATCGCGCCAGCCGGCGCTGATCGGGTACCACCCGGATCTCGCGAACCGGACCGCCTTCAACCTGGGCACCGGCAACGCCGGTGAGTCCGAGAAACTGCGGCATCAACTTGTCTTCGGTCCAGCGCCGCATGTCCGCCAACGGCCATGTCGGGGCAGTCACCAGGACCTGTGCCACCACCGCGTCCGGCGCAGGAAATCTGACGACTACAGGCCGGCCGGCGGATGCCGGCAATGGCAAGGTACGGGCTAGCAAGGCATGCAATCGCGGCAGTGACCGGTCCAGCCCAGCAGTATTCTCGAAAACCAGGGTGGTCCGTGTGTCACCCTCCCTACTCAGGCTACGCACGTCGCGCAGATTGCGAAGCCGCGAGAGATAATGAAACAGCGGGACGGCGATGCGTCGATCCATGATCGATAACGGTACGCCTGGATCGCGGATCGAAACCCGTACTGCGGGGCGATCCAGATGCGGCGGCACACTGAGGCGCAGGCGGACGAATGCAAACACTCCCGCCAGCGCAACCACGGCCAGCAACGCCCCTGCCGCGACGGGGTGACGGGGATGTGGGGACTTTACCCTGCCGCCAGACATGGCCGGCGCGCCTGGGTTTCATGCGCGCTACGAAGCGGCATCAAGGCGCAGAGGAAGGAACCCCTTCCGGCTGCATCGGGCTTTGCCATCAAAACGCGCCTCCGGGATTGGCAACCGAAACTACGATCCCCACCACCCGCCGGGGGACAGGTCCCTAGGATCGAGACGACACAGCGGCTCAAACCAGTCTAAGCCAGGACATGATGGAGCTCCTGCCGGATCGCCCGCGAAGCGTCGGGGCCAAAACGGGTTTTGCCCGGCACAAAGACATCGGTAAAGGCATATTCGTAGCGCAGATCCTGCAGGCCGAGGCAACCGAACAGGCGGTCTTCATATGAAAAGTCATCCGGCTGCTGCGCCAGTGTCGGCCAGCCAGATTCACCAGGGCTAAGTACCGGGCCAAGAAACAGCACCCCGGGCAGATTGCGTGCGTACAGCGCGCCGCTTCCCGCTGTTCGCCCCGGCATTGGCAGGAAATCGATCGTGCGGGTGAGCTTGCTCTGCCGGTCGAGAACGATGTCCACGCTGCCCGCGATAGCCTCAGTCTCGGCGGCAAATGCAAGGCTCTCGGCCCCGGTAGCCATACGCCACCGGTCAACATCGACAGCTCCGACCCGGCTTGGATAGAACAGAAAGCGGAGCCGGGCGAGTGCGGCAAGCCGTGCCGCCAGGTGCGCACGGTAGCGAGGCGTGTTGATGAGCACACCGCCGGCGACATCATCCGCCAGATAATAAACTGCCGCAGCACCTTCCTCTGCCAGACGGTAAATGCTGCGGTCACGCAGAGTAATGAGACACTCGATCACTTCGGTGTTCCGGACAACAGCGGCGCAAGCTCGGTGAGTGCCTGCTCGTATACTTGGCGCTTAAATTCGACGATGTTCTCAAGCGGGCTCCAGTAGTCCACCCAGCGCCATTCGTCGAATTCGGGATCCGCTGTCATGTCCAGCCGGACGTTCTCATCGTTTGCGATCAGCCGCAGGAGGTACCATATCTGCTTTTGTCCGCGAAACGGCGTTGGGCGGGTAGCACGCAGGTAACGCCGGGGGATGTCATAATGCAGCCAGTCACGGGTATGACCGACGATCTGCACGTGACTCCGACCTAGCCCTACTTCCTCCTGCAACTCGCGAAACAGCGCCTGTTCGGCGGTTTCACTGCGCTTGATGCCGCCTTGCGGAAATTGCCATCCATCCTGACTGCAGCGGCGCGCCCAAAACACGCGGTTTTCACAGTTACACAGAATGATGCCGACGTTAGGCCGGTAACCGTTCTCGTCGATCATATATATTATTAAGGATGTGCCTGGATCACATGTAAGATATCAGGCGGATTCTTCCACGATCCGCAGTCAGCGGCAATGCGCCGCGACGGCGGCCTCCGAGACGGGAGCCCGGCCGATGAGTGGGACCATCTTGCAACCATCCCCACTTTCCTAATGATTCTGCGGCGTTGTCCACGCTCCACAGGGTCCTTTCCGGTCGCGGCTGCGACCGGGCGTGCCGCAGGCAGCGCCCGAAAACTACCCGGCCCTGAGTCAGACCAGGTTGGAGCGGAAAACACCACTGCGGCGACGCCGATACGCCCGGCCGGTGCTGACCCCTTCGGAAACGGCGCACGCGCCTGTTATCCTAGGCGCCCCGAAACCGGTCCTGCTACAGGAGCAGCCATTGACTCTCGCGATCTTCGACCTCGATAACACGCTGCTGCGCGGCGACAGCGATCATGCGTGGGGCGAATATCTGGTCGAGCACAAGGCGGTGGACGGTGCCCAGTTCATGCGCGACAACGACCGCTATTACCAAGCCTATCTCGATGGAACGCTCGATATCTTTGAATTTCTCGAACAGCACCAGCTCAAGCCGTTGGCCCGGATTGATCGCGCGTTACTGGAACGCTGGCGCATGGACTTTCTGCGCACGAAGATCCTGCCCCTCATCGTCCCGGCGGCCCGTGCACTGGTCGAAAGTCACCGCGAGCAGGGACATACGCTGCTGATCATCACCGCGACAAACAGTTTCATTACTACTCCGATTGCCGCCGAATTCGGCATCGACCATCTTATCGCCACCGAACCGGAAGAGAACGGTGGCCGATTCACCGGCAGGGTCCGTGGAGTACCGAGCTACCGCGAAGGGAAGGTGACCCGCCTGCACGGATGGCTCGCGGACCATCATAAGGACCTTTCGGACAGCTGGTTTTATAGCGACTCGCATAACGACCTGCCTCTGCTCGAACTGGTGGACCACCCGGTGGCAGTGAATCCCGATACAGTGCTCGCCAGCCATGCGCGCGTGCGCGGATGGCCGGTCATGAACCTGGGTTGAAACCGCATGCGGCGGCCGGGGGTGACACCTTTTCTAGTCGTACTGGCGCCGGCAAGTCTGCTGTTCGCGATCGGCACCGGCAGCGTGCACCTGGGATGGGCCGGACTGTGGCGTGCACTGACCGGCAACGCGCCAGCGCTGGATGCAACCATCGTCTGGACCCTGCGTCTTCCACGTGCGGCTGCGGCGTTCGCGGTGGGGGCGCTCCTGTCTCTGTCCGGAGCGCTACTGCAGGTACTGCTGCGCAATCCCCTGGCCGATCCATATGTGCTCGGCATCTCCGGCGGCGCAGCGGTGGCCGCACTGGGCTCGATGCTGCTTGGCCTCGGCAGCGCCTGGCTCGGACTGAACGCGTTCATCGGCAGCCTGGCGTCCATGGCGGTCGTCTTCGGGCTCAGCCACATGCGCGGCCCCTGGACGCAGACGCGGCTACTGCTGACCGGAGTGGTGGTCGCGGCTGGCTGGGGCGCGGCCATCAGCTTCCTGTTGGCGATCTCGCCCGGCAGCGACGTTCGGGGTATGTTGTTCTGGCTCATCGGCGACCTGTCCTACGCCAACCACATCGGCTGGGCCTATGCGGCGCTGGCTGCAGGCCTGCTGCTGTCACTACCGCTCGCACGTGGCCTCAATCTGTACACCCGTGGCGAACTCGTTGCAGCCGCGCTGGGTGCAAATATCGGTCTCATCCGCACCACCGTCTATGTGCTCGCTTCCGTCATGACCGCAACTGCAGTGATGCTGGCCGGCAGCGTCGGGTTCGTCGGTCTCATCATTCCCCACCTGCTGCGGTTGCTCGGCGATTCCGACTATCGCCGGCTGATTCCGGATTCGGCGCTGCTGGGTGGTAGCTTCCTGGTGATCTGTGACACGCTTGCGCGAAGCGCCATGGCACCGCTGCAGCTGCCGGTCGGCGTGATCACGGCGCTGCTCGGCGTTCCCATATTCCTGGTACTGCTCACGCGGGCCCGATTCCCGTGACGCGCCTGGAGGCCCGAGACATCCGCCTCGAGATCGGTGGCAAATCGCTTTGCACCGACCTGAATCTGGCACTGAACGCCGGCGAGAACTGGGCCATTCTGGGCGCCAATGGCAGCGGCAAAACCACGCTGCTGCACGCCCTGTCCGGACTGCGCGTACCGACCGAAGGCCAGGTATGCCTGGACGGGCGTGACATCCGGTCACAGCGGCCGCGGGCTGTGGCGCTCAGGCGCGGCGTACTCCTGCAGGAATCGGAACCGGGTTTGGCCGCAGATGTCATGCAGACGGTGTTGACTGGCCGCCATCCGCACCTGTCCCCGTGGGGTTGGGAGAGCCCCGCGGACCACCGCATGGCCAGCGCGGCACTGGCCGCCGTGGACCTGAAGGAATTCGCCGAGCGATCGCTTGCGACACTTTCGGGCGGCGAGCGGCGACGCGTCGAAATCGCGGCACTCATCGCACAAGACGCACCTATCTGCCTGCTTGACGAACCAACCAATCACCTCGACCTGCATTATCAGATCAAGATTCTGGATCTGATTGCGACACGATCGAAGCGTCCCGGACACCTGAATGTCATGGTGCTGCACGACGTCAACCTCGCAATGCGCTTCTGCAGCCACGGCCTGCTGCTGCTGGCTAATGGTAATCATCACCATGGGCCTCTCGATGAGGTTCTCGACACTCGGGTACTCGAGCAGATCTACTGCTGTCCGTTCCGTGAGATCGGTTCCTCTGGCGACCGCGCATTTCTTCCTGAATGAAGTGTTGGACGCAGAAACAATTCATGTATACTTCAAACCCGTGTCCGAACCACCAAATTCCGGGTCCGGCCGCCAACCGCTGGCGGAATCCCGTATTCCCTTTCGCTCCTCCTTTCCGTTTTCTTTGAACCTGCGGGCCTGGCGCTTTCCGGCATCGCTGCGCACACGCATGATATTGACGCTGTCGGCACTGATGACCTTTGCCGCCTTCACTGCACTCATTTACCTGGCGGCACGTTTCGCGAACTACCAGGCACAGGCGCAGGCGCAGGCAGGCCGCGGACTGGCAAAACTGGAGCAACCGGCACTGAACGGACTGATCGAGGCGAACGACCGTTCCGGGATCAACAAGGTCCTGCGCAAGATTGCCGGTGCGCCGGGCATCGCGGAGGCGCAAATCACCGGCAACGACGGCGCGGTCCTGTACCGGCAGGGCCATCACCCGCAGTCTCTCAGCTGGCAGATACGCCTAACGACCGGAGCTGGCGGAGAACGCACCGTCATGGTCGGCTTGAAGCTGCCGGGCCAACAGCACGGCGGTCTGCACCTGAGCCTGTCGAACCGCACGCTCAATGAAGGCGTGTTCAGGCTGATACTCAACAGCATCCTGTTTTTGGGTGCGCTCCTGGGTACCACCCTCGCTATCACCTATTCACTTTTAAAACGCTTCACTGCGCCGCTGAAACCGCTGACCGAAATGGCACGGCAGGTTTCGCGCGGAAACTGGACGCCGAAGGTGAAGCTGATCGAATCCAGGAGCCGTGAACTGCAGGAGCTCAATCAGGCATTCGCGGACAGCTCTGCCGCAATGCGGCACTACATCCGCAACCTCGAGGAAACGCGCGAACTACTGGAGCACAGTGAGAACCGCCTGCGCACGCTGGTAAACGGCATGCATGAGATCCTGTTCGAGCTGGATCGCGACGGCAATATCAGCTTTCTCAATCCCGCCTGGGAAGTCCTCACAGGTTTCAAGACCGAGGACACGGTCGGCCGGCCATTCGCGGATTTCGTGATGGAAAAGAAGGTCGCAGCCGATTTCGCCCCCCAGAACCTGGCCGGAATGCACGAGAAGAACCGCGAAATCTGCCTGCGCAGCGCGGCCGGGAAGCGCCTGTGGGTCCACCTGGATGCCGATGCCCAGCATGATTCCTCCGGCCGGTTCACCGGGGTGATTGGCACCCTGGGAGACATCACCCAGGGCGTCGAGCTCAACAGGCTGCTTACCAAATACCAGGATGACCTATACTATCTTTCCGTCACCGACCCGCTGACCGGGCTGTACAATCGGCGCCATTTCGACACCCAACTCGAAGCCATCCTTGCCGAGTATCTCCCGAAGAACCAGTCGGTCTGCCTGCTGATCGTGGACCTGGACGGTTTCAAGTTCATCAACGACACCTACGGACATCCGGCTGGCGACGACGCGTTGCGTGCCATATCCGGCCTGCTCAAGAAGACCATCCGGCGCAACGACTACGTCGCACGCCTGGCCGGAGACGAGTTCGCGATGGTACTCAAGAACACCAGTGTCGCCGACGCCACCAATATTGCCTTGAAGCTGCATTCCGCGATCAACGGGACCTATATCGACCTGCCGGTGGGCCACATCCAACTGCAGTGCAGCATCGGGGTTGCGGAGGCGCCCACCCACGGACAGAAGGCACAGGACCTGGTCAGCGCCGCCGATGTCGCGCTGTATCACAGCAAGCGCCGCGGGCGCAACCGGGTGGAAGTCCTGTCCCCCGACATCAGCCGCGCGCTCATGTCCATTTTCAGCCAGGGGTTCCAGCTGCGCAACGCGCTCGAGCAAGGCAACCTGATGCCTGCCTTCCAGCCGATATGCGATATTCGCACCGGCAAGCCGATTGCGTACGAAGCGCTGGCGCGCATGCAGCATGGGGGATCAACGATAAAGGCCGGTGACTTCATTGCTGTGGCCGAAGAATTGGGGCTTACGCGTGAAATCGATCTACATATCATCGAACAGGCGCTGCGGCTCGCCCCGGTCGGTTACGGGCTGTTTCTCAACCTAGACCCGAGCTCCTTCAACGACCGCGGGTTTGTCACACAACTGGAAGAGCTGGTCGGGCCAGCATGCCGGTCCGGCAAACCCATCGTCATCGAAATCACGGAACGTGAAAACGTCACGATCACCGACACGCTGCTGGCCGACATCCAGGCCCTGCGTCGTCTGGGATGCAAGCTCGCCCTGGACGATTTCGGAAGCGGGTATTCGACCTACCATTTCCTGAACCTCTTCCGCCCGGAGTACCTCAAGATCGAAGGCGCCTTCGTGCGCGGCATGCTCGACCATGAGGCCGACCGCAAGATCGTCGAGCACATCCACGAGCTTGCCGTATCCTTCGGCATCGAGACCATCGCGGAAAGCGTGGAAAACGAAGATACACGCAATGCCCTGCTGCAAATGGGCATCCGTAACGCCCAGGGCTGGCATCTAGGCTTGCCGCAGATCCTGCACAAGCGCTAGTCCGCAGGCGCATGCCGGAATCAACACGCCGGCGCTGCGTCGCGCTTCGATCTGACTCTTGACAGCCTTCAACCAAGCGCATATCGTCCGCACGAGCTACAGGTGCCCCGCAGACATCAAGATTGCGGGGTGAAACGGGAAGCTGGTGAGGTCCGTGGGACTACCCCGCGGAATAATTCCAGCGCTGCCCCCGCAACGGTGATCGAGTTGCGGCAAATCATCAAGCCACTGCGTGTATCAAGACCCCGGCCATTACGGCGGACACGACGCGGGAAGGCGATTTGCCCGGTTCGCAAGAATCGCTCGTAAGCCCGGAGACCGGCCTGAGCCACGTGGCAACGCTGCGGAGGGCAGCCGGTCGCGCCCTTTCGGGTGTTCGATCGGTCCGTTTTCCTGCGTTTCCATCCGCCATTAGCAAGAATTGCGCACGGTGGGTGCGCGGGGAGAACAATTTTGTCCATCAAGACCTTTATTGCAGTCCTGTCCGGAGTAATTCTGGCTGCCACGTCCGTCGCAAACCGTGCCCGCGCCGACGATTCCACGTCCGAACCTATTATTGTCACTGCATCCCGCGTCGCCCAGACTGAAGACCAGGCGCTCGCTTCCGTAACGGTCATCACGCGCAAAGACATCGAACGCAGCCAGTCGACCGACATGGTCGAACTGCTACGCTCGGTAGCCGGCATCGACATTGCACGCAGCGGCGGCCCCGGGTCCCAGACAAGCGTGTTTCTGCGCGGCACGAACTCCAACCATGTACTGGTATTGATCGACGGTGTGCGCGCCGCCGACACCACCAGTGGCGGTTTTTCCTGGGAAAGTCTGGATCCCTCGCAGATAGACCACATCGAAATCGTGCGCGGACCGAGAGCGACGCTGTATGGCGCCGATGCCATCGGAGGAGTCATCCAGATTTTCACGCGCAAGCCACGCGGACCAGTCGCGCGCTTCGAGCTCGGCAGCTTCGGCACACACGGCGCCGAAATCGGCGACGGCACCAGCGGCAAAACCCGCTTTTTTGCGGATGCTTCGTACCGCGGAGCAAGCGGGTTCCCTGCGACCAACCCTTCCGCTGGCCCGTACCTCTACAGCCCGGAGAATGACGGCTACCAACAGCACAACGTCACTGCCGGTATGCATGCACCGCTGGGCGCGAACGGGTCCGTCGGACTAACTGCCTGGGATTCGCTCGAAAGCACGCAATTCGACCCTGCGGGCGACTTCAGTCATGCAGAGAACCGGGTCGTGAACCTGCACCTGAAGGAGATTACCGGTCCCGATTGGGTGCAGACGCTGAGCATAGGCAACGCACTGGTAGACCTGAACACGTTCGGCAGCGATCTTTCCAGCATCAGCACGCACCGCAGTTCCGTAGACTGGCAGCACGACCTCAGCCTCGGTCAGCGCAACCTGCTCACTGTCGGGTACAGTTTCGTCAACGACATCGGCAACTCCAACGACTTCACGAACGCCGTGGCATACGATGAATCGGTCCATGACAATGCCGTGTTTGCCGATCTCCTGAGCCGATTCGGGCGCCAACAGCTGCAGTTCGGCCTGCGTCAGGATCAACACAGCCGTTTCGGCGGACACACGACCGGCCAGATCGGATGGGGCTGGGATGCGAGCCAGGCGTGGCGCTGGTTTACCTCCTATGGTACCGCCTTCCGCGCCCCTGATTTCAACGAGCTGTTCAGCCCCGGCTACAGCGGCTTTTTCGCTGGCAATCCCGGCTTGCTCCCGGAAACCTCGCGCAGCACCGAGATCGGCACCCGCTACCGCCTTTCGCCGGCTCAGCGTCTGCGCGCGAGCATCTACTACACTAAGATCAAGGGTCTGATCGACTTCACTGGAATGAACGATCAGGCGGTCAACATCGGCAGTGCCAGCATGCGTGGTCTGGAACTGCAGTATTCATGGCGGAGGAAGCCATGGTATTACACTGCGAACGCGACGCTGCAAAAGGCCGTAGACGACGCCACTGGCCAGGACCTGCTGCGGCGACCACGCCGGAAGCTGTACATGATGCTGGAAAGGTCATTCGCCCGGCGCACAAATCTGGGCGCCGAGCTCCTGGCCGCCTCGTACCACGCCGATATCAACAACATCACCTACAGCACGATGGATGTGCCCGGGTATGCAGTGGTGGACCTTTTTAGCACATATCCGCTGGCGCACAGCTGGACCGTGGAGGCACGTTTGAACAATACCCTCGACCAGCACTATCAGCTCGTCTCTGGCTACAATACGCCGACGCGCTCGGTGTTCGTAACCCTGCGCTACGCGCCGCGGCGCTGACAGCGATGCCTACGCGCCTACCAAGGTTTCTGCTGCTGTCACTGCTGGCGCATGCAGTGGTGATCGCAGCCTTGCGTGTGCCCACAATTCCTGCGTCTGTGGGCCAGACCCTGGATGTCACCCTTTTGCCACCGAGCATCGCGACCCGTTCCGGCGCGGCGCCGCGAAACCCTGGCATTGCCGTGCATACGGTACGCACAGCAATCCCGGTCAAAGCGGCAAGTAATGTCAAGGAACCGGCACCGAGATCCATGACCGAGGCCAGCGACTCGCGCGCGGCAAGTGTACGTGCGAACTCGTCGCCCGAAATCCAGACAGCGGCGCGGCGCGCTGATCTAGCTGGCACCCGTCCGCCGGCAAGCGCGACCGGTCACCGGCTGGTGCGCCAGATACTGCGCGCATCGGCGCCCTACTTCCATTATCCGTTGCTCGCCCGCGAGCAGGGCTGGGAGGGCCGGGTAACCATACGGCTACGGGTCGGTCTGCACGGCCGTCTCAGCCGCATGCGGCTGGCTGGAAGCTCGGGATACGCCGTACTGGATGCGGCTGCACTGCACAGTCTCAGGCGGGTCACCCACCTTCCGGATGGCACCATGCCAGCAAACGGCGGCGGCTTTGACGTACTCGTGCCGATCGTGTATAGGCTGACCGAAAGCTAAGGTATTACGTCCCCATGGGCCACCGCCTCACCAAGATCTATACACGAACCGGCGACGATGGGACGACCGGACTCGGTGATGGCGCGCGCGTTGCCAAGGACTGCATGCGGATCGAAGCGCTCGGGGCGGTGGATGAGCTCAACAGCGTGCTGGGTATGCTGCTCACCGAGCGGCTCCCCTCTGCGATTACCGAAGCATTGACCAGGATTCAACATGCCCTGTTCGACCTGGGCGGCGAACTCTCGGTGCCAGGCCACCGGATCGTGCAAGAACGCCGGATCGAAGAGATGGAAGCCTTGCTCGACCTCTGGAACGACGAGCTAGCACCGCTCAAGGACTTCATCCTTCCCGGAGGAACCCGTCCTGCCGCAATCTGCCATCTGGCACGCAGCGTCTGCAGACGGGCCGAGCGCCGCGTCTATACCCTCTTCCACCAGGAAACCGTCTCACCCGTCGCGTTGCGTTATTTGAATCGGCTGTCCGACCTCCTGTTCGTGCTCGCCCGCACTCTGAACAAAACGGACGGCGTGGGCGACGTACTGTGGCAACCGACACAGCGTGAAGATGCCGACCGCTGAGGTTTCCGGCACCTCAATGCAGACCCGCGTTGCGGGCAGAATCAAGGTCGGCACAGACCTGGCGCGCTCCCGCCAGAATGCGCGGTCCCGGTTGCGTGATCAGTCCCGGCTTCACGACGTACAGATGATCTTCGCGCACCGCGCGTAGCGCCCGCAAGCGCCGCCAGCGCGCGAGGTCCGCTGCCGCGATGGCGCGGGGTTCGCTGATGATGATGACATCCGGATCAGCGCGCACGACATCCTCACGCCCGACCTCCGGAGCAATGCCCGACAGCGTTGCAAACACATTTTTCCCGCCACACCGGGCGAGGACGTCATTGACGATCTGCCGGCTGGTCAATGTCATCAGCGGCCGCGACCAGATCTCGAAGAAAACTGTCAGGCGCGGTTGACCAGCATAATCTTCTCGCAACGCCCGCAGGCCGGCGCGAAATGCCGCTGCCGAATGCTGCGCCTGTACCTCGGTTCCCGCCAGACGCCCCAGCTTCTCAATCAGTCCGGGAATCTGGTCGAGGCGCTTGGGCTCCGTCAGAAACACTGGCAGACCCAGCCGCCGCAGACGTGAAATGTCCTCCGGCCTGTTGCCGCTGGCCCACCCGACAATGAGATCGGGATGTAGCGACAGAATGCGCTCCAGGTCCAAGTGGCTGCTGTCCCCGATACGCGGCAGCGTTCGCGCCGCGGGTGGGTGGCGGCTATAGGCCGACACCCCGACGACATGACTGCCGGCACCGGCAGAAAACAACAGCTCGGTGACGTTAGGCGCAAGACTGACGATACGCTGCGCCGGTCTTGACAGCGCGACCTCCGTTCCCTGGTCGTCGCCGGCCTGGATCCGCGCCGGCGCGCAAACTGCGACCAGCGCCAGCAGAAACCCCGGCCAGCGCGCGCACCTCAGGGCCTTCCACCGTGGAAAACCAGCTCCGGGAATGTGCCGGCGCCGTCATGCTCGATACGGATGCGCGTCATGCCGGCATTATTTACAGCAATGCGGAAGACGTGCTCTCGCGGCAGCCCCAGAACGATACTGATGATCATGCGAAGGACGCCGGAGTGTGTCACGATAAGAATGCGTTGGTGCGCATGCCTTTCGGTCAGATCCTGCCAGGCAGCCTGCACCCGCGCGTGGAAGTCCGCCAGCGTTTCGGCGCCCTGCGGACGGTTGCGCACTGGATCTCGCCGGAACCGCTGTAGCACATCGGAATCGACGCGACGCAGATCATCCGGGCTGCATCCCTCCCATACGCCGAACCCGATTTCCTTGAGCCGCCAGTCCTTGTGCACCGGCAGCGCCAGCTGGCCACCGAGCTGAAGCGCGAACTCGGCACAGCGCAGCAGTGGTGAGGTGATGATGATGTCCCAGCACCGTAGCCCGTCCACCGCCGAGCGCATCTGCCGCCACCCGGTCTCGCTCAGAGGATCGTCGGTCTGACCGCGGTAGCGTTTGCCGCCGACCGGCTCTCCATGCCGGATCAGGTCAACGAGAGTTGTGCCAAGTCCACTCATCATTGACCCCCCTGCAGTCTTCGCCACTGCCATCTGCAATCAACAGGCGGCCTGGTCGGGATTTTCACGGCGGGAAGCACGCGTGGTGAGGGGAAAGGCCAGTGGCCGACACAACGACGATCAGCGCACAAAGAATCCGAAAAGATGCGCGCCCAGCATTAGAATGGCCACGCCGAGCCAGAAAAGCAGCACCCGCCACACCAGCGCGACCACGCGACGCACATCGCCCGCGTCGGTCGTGGTGGTACGGGATATGATCTTGTTGCCATAAGCGTCCTCTTCCGGCTCTTCACAGGATTCCAGATGCATGGCACCAAAGCCGGAGGCGAGCAGCGGGCCGCTGTTGATATCCGACCACATACCCGCCTGGCGGCGCCAGCAGTGCAGCGCATCTTCGAAGCTTCCCATGATGGCGTAGCTAAGGGCGGTGATGCGCGCAGGAATCCAGCCCAAGAGATCGTCCAAGCGCGCGGCCGCCCACCCGAACTCCGCAAAGCGCGCGCTTCGGTGGCCCCACAGCCGGTCTAGAGATGATGCCATGCGCTGCAGCACCGCCCCGACCGGCCCCAGCACGACAAACCAGAACAGCGGGGCAATTACCAGTGAATTGGCCTGTTTCAATACCGCCTCGACCGTCGCACGGGCTACACCGGCGTCAGTATGTTCCACAGTGTCCTTGCCGGTCAGCTCGCGCAAATGCGACACCGCCTCGGCGATATCGCCGTTGTCGAGCGCTGTAGACACGGCCTGGGCCGAACTGCCGAGTCTATAGAGATCGACGCACAGATAGACCACCACGACGTCGAAAATGAACCTCAGCGCCCAGACGATCTCTTCGAGGATCAAGTCGGCCAGAAACACGGCGACCAGCAGCGGCACCACCGCGATGAACACGGCGCTCAGCCCCTGGATGCGCGTGCCACCATTGAAACGCTGCTCGATCGATTCAGTCCAGTCACTGTACCAGGACCAGAGCCGCACGCCGTTGCGGTTGGGCGCTGTCCGGTCCAGTAGGATCGCCAGCAGGATAGTGAACAGAATGTAGATCATCGCCTTCCCCGGGAAACCATCGGCAATCGGCGGCCGCCACCTCTGCCGTCGACACAGATCGAAATCACATTATCGCATTATATATGCTACAGCGATTGCCTGTAACGCGACCAATCGAACGATGGCCCCGGATCGGTCTTGCGCCCCGGTGCAATGTCGGAATGGCCATAGATCCGCTGCGGCGTTACGCGCGGATAAGCCTGAATTATGGACCGGGTCACCGCCGCCAGAACCTGGTACTGGATATCCGAGAACGCCACACTATCCGCCCCCTCAAGTTCGATGCCGATTGAAAAGTCATTCACCCGCGCGCGACCTTCACAGCACGATACCCCAGCATGCCAGGCGCGGGCGGAGAAAGGAACGAACTGGACGAGCTCGCCGTCGCGACGGACCAGCAGGTGCGCCGAAACCCTCAGACCCTTGAGTCCCTCATAGAACGGATGACAAGAGAAGTCCAGGGTATTGCAGAACAGCCGTTCAATGTCAGCGCCACCAAACTTCCCGGGCGGCAGACTGATCGAATGGATGATCAGGACCTCAATCGGGCAGTCCGGGGGGCGGGCGTCAAAGTTCGGGGACGAAACAAAGCGGGCGCCCTCTACCAGCCCACTGGCAGGGTCCATATTTATAGCCTGTCTGGCGGGTAGGTTCACGAATCGCTCATCCACAAAGCTGCACCACCTTTCGGATTCAGAACGGCCAATATACCTGAATCGGGCCGGCTTGCCCCACCGGCAAAACACCGCCGCCGGTCTGGTCGTCCAGCGCGGAATCCGGCCTGTGTGCAACCCGATAAATAGCGGATATTGTCAGGAGAAATGCAGTTCATGCGGATTCTTAAATAGTGGTATGTTTGTCCATCGAACTGTCGCAATGAGGCAACCCCATCGGGCCCGCGGGCAGCTCGGCACAGCGAGGACTGAATCAATGGGAAAATCGAGAAAACTGGTCGGAGCCACCGTACTGGCCGGACTTCTGATGGGACTAGCGACACCGGCCTACGCCTACCAGGAGGGTGATGGTGGCGCGATACTGCTTGATCTGCTTGTTCTGCGCCCAGTGGGATTCGTGGAAATGGTCGCGGGATCCGTCATCTTCGTCGGATCACTACCGCTATCGCTTCCTGCGCGCAGCGTGAGCATAGCCTTTGATACGTTCGTGAAGCACCCCGCGTATTACACATTCATTCGCCACCTGGGCGACGAGCAATAACTGATCGCAAGCCAAGCGCACCGGTCTGCGGCGACCGGACGGTCGTACCGCGGTCGGGTGCGCTCATGTCCGCGCCTGCAGAATTTCCCTGATTTCGCGGTCCTCCAAGACCACCGGGTTGGTCTTCATGCTGCTACCGCGGCAGCCCGATACGATCGTGTCGAAATCCTCAGGCGTTATTCCATACGCGGAAAGGCGCGGCAAAGCCAAACTTCGGGTCCAGTCGGCGAGCGTGTCGACCAGCTGGCGACGGGCATCGCCATCGGAAAAGGTATCGATGCCGCTCAGCAACCGGCCCACGCGCGCGTACTTCGACAATGCTGGATGGGACGGCGCGCGCCGTTCGAGGGCCGTAATGTTCACCGCAGTGGCTGCTGCCACCAGAGTGCCGCAAACGACACCGTGCGGGACCTGGAAATAGGCGCCGATCGGCGACGCCAGTCCGTGCACCGAACCCAGGCCCGCCTGGGCCAGCGTAATCCACGAAAGCAGAGCCGCATAGGCCATGGCAGCACGCGCCGCGCATGCTCCAGGCCCCTGCTCATACCACGGCAGTAGACCCTCGCGCGCCGCCGTGAGGCCGCTCAACGCCAGGGCATCGGTAAACGGGCTGGCACGGGCCGATACATAGGACTCCAGGAGCTGGGTCAGGGCGTCCATTCCGTTGGCCGCAATCAGCCCTGGAGGGCAACCTTTCAGCAGAACCGGGTCGACGATGGCATACTGCGGCACAAGGCAATCATGGCGAAACGACTTCTTGAAGCCGCCCGGGCCGCAAACGCTGAGCACCGCGTTCTTGGTCGCCTCACTGCCCGTGCCCGCAGTCGTCGGAACCGCAAGGTACGGCGTGGACGGTCCGTGGTACGGCAACTCCGGTCCGACTCCTTCGAGGTGATCCATCACGGAATTGCCATGCGGTAAGAGTCCGGCAATCGCCTTGGCGGCATCGAGTACGCTGCCACCCCCGATCCCGACCACGACATCAATTCCAGCCCCGCGCTGGGCGGCGACCGAGGCGTCTACCAGCTGCGGCGAAGGTTCGGTATCGACTTTCAACTCCGCGAAATCCAGCCCGGCGGCATGCAAGGCTGCCAGCAACTGCGGCCACTGCGGCGTTTCCCGCAGGGATTGGCCTCCCGTCACGATCAGCAGTCGCCGCCCGAGCCGCCCGGCAAGCGCCGTCAGCTCGGCGAAGCGCCCCTCGCCAAACAGGATGTTCGGCACACCGCTGATCGCAAACGGCTGGATCATAGGAATTCCGCAGCCTGCAAGAACCGCCTGCAATAATGGATGCCGACACGCAGCACCGCCATCCAGTCCACCACGGCATCGCGCCATTTCAGATAGTGTGCAGTTTGTCTGCCGGCCGTGGCCGCCTTGGGCAATTCAAAAACCTCGCACAAGAGCAGGCGGCTCACATCCTGCGGCGACTGCACGACTTCGACGTGCAGGTTCCCCGATTCACGGACCGACACAAGATGGTTGACAGGCATGGCCTCGATGAATTCGGCGACATGTTCCGGCTTCACACGTGCATCGACCAGGGTAATGCGCATGGCAGGCCTCCAGACTCGTTTTCACTCCAAGTCGGGCGCCAGAGGACACTACCGGACTCTGCGGCCAGGTACCCGGAGCCCGAACATGCGCAGTTGCGGCAGACCGCCGCTCCGGCCTCGAGCGGTAGCTTTCCGCGTCCGTGGCGGCAAACCGACCGGCTCCGCACTTCCGCGGGCCGTTCGCCGCCGTGCCGGCGATCGGCCTTGCGCCCGCATGGTACAAAGCCGGGAATGATTACCTCTGGGCCAGATCTAATTGTATGATTCGGGACCGGGTCCAGGTGCATACCCGCACGCTGCGTGCTGCGCCTGATCCGGCAGACGGAAGCAACCAATTCCAAAAGAAGCGAGAGGAACCGCATAAATGAAACTCTATTTTACCCCCGGCGCATGCTCCATGGCGCCACATATTGTTCTGCGCGAGGCAGATCTTCCCTGTGAGCTGGTACAGGTCGATCTTTCCAAACATCAGACCGACACCGGCGAGGACTATTACAAGATCAATCCCAAGGGCTATGTGCCCGCATTACGGCTCGATAATGGTGAGCTGCTTACCGAGGTTGCCGTAACCCTTCAGTACCTTGCCGACCAGAAGCCGGCATCCGGCCTAGCTCCGCGCGCCGGGACAATGGAACACTACCGTGTCATCGAGTGGCTGAGCTTCATCGCGTCTGAAGTCCACAAGCAATTCGGCCCTATGTTCAATCCCAAGATCACCGCAGAATGGAAACAGAATCAGCTGAATACCCTGGGCCGCCGCTTCACCTACTTGTCGGAACAACTTGACGGCAACCAGTACCTTTTCGGCGGAAAATTCACGATCGCGGACGCGTACCTCTTTACCGTGCTCAACTGGACCGGATTCCTGGATATCGATCTCGGGAAATGGCCGCGACTCAAAGACTACATGGCCCGCATCGCCGCCCGCCCGGCGGTGAAAGAGGCCATGAAGGAGGAAGGACTCGTCAAGTAGGCGCGCGTCGTTCACGACCGGTACTCTGTGTCCTCCTGGGTCCTCGGCTAGCCTGCACAGCGCATGCTGCGGCTCTGCCGGAAATTCGACTACAGGCACAGAGTGCCGGTGTCTCGACTCCTGCCGGCCGGCATGGAGGTGGCACTATTCCGGCGCCGCGGGCACCCGCTACGCACAGGCTCAGGCGGGTGCATGCTTGCCGATCCAGCTGCCAAAGGCTTGAAGGTACTTTTGCAAGAACTCCTTGGTGCCGTCGTTCTTCAGGTTTCCTGCTTCATCGAACAGATTCGCGGCACCGCCGATGTAAGCCTCCGGCTGCTGCAATACGGGTACATCCAGGAAAACCAGCGATTGCCGCAGATGGTGATTGGCGCCGAAAGCGCCGATCGCGCCGGGCGAGAGGCTGATGATTGCACCCGGCTTTCCGCTGAATGCGCTCTGGCCGTACGGGCGCGAGCCGACATCGATGGCGTTCTTGAGCGGCGCTGGGACGGACCGGTTGTATTCCGGCGTCACGAACAGCAGCGCGTCGGATTTCTTGACGGCTTGCCGAAATGCAGTCCAGGCCGCGGGCGAATTCGCTCCGTCAAGGTCTTCGTTATAGAGCGGCAAGTCTGCGATTTCGACAATGTTCAGGACGAGCGACTGCGGTGCGAGCCTGAAGGCGGCACGCGCCATCATGCGACTATAGGAGCCCTTGCGCAGGCTGCCCACGATGACAGCCACATTGTATTTGCGATCCATCGGTTCGTACTCCTTCGGTATGCTTGCCGGGTCACCGCATGCGCCGGGGTTCCAAAAGACCCTTAACCCGGACAGCACCTCGATGACCGACTTCGATTACGCGCCATGCCAGCGCAATGTCGCCCTTCCATTCCTGCGGCTCCGGGCGCCCGATATTGGGGATGCAGCCTGCCGCCGCCAGGCCAGTATGGCAAATTCTGAGGAATTACGATCGTTGGTGCAACTTCTCTCCGGATCCGGTCGGGACAGTTCTGTACAATGGCAGGCCAATTACGGGAGAGAAGCCATTTCGGTAAACTCAAGATTGGATTTCGAAAATTATAGATCGACTACCTGTGCTCTGCCAGGCAGAGGAGCTGAAGCGCTAACATCCGTCGGGATAGTTGATTTCGTCGCTGGGCCGGCGGTTCACGCGCCCCACGTGACATCGGCGCTCCGAGCGTCAGACCTAACGACGGCGCCCCTGCCCAAAAAACTGGGTCAGGCGCAGCGGTCGGTGGACCCGTCGTTCATGCCGTTCCACCGGCACTGCGCCAATAGGGGAAGGCTAGCTTTCACTCTGGAAGATGCCCGCCTTGTTCGATCGACGCATCGCCACAATTTCGTGACAGAATGCTTCTAAGGAAAACGGGTCAGGCAGCGCGGCTAACATGGGAATCGGCAACATTTTCCCATCATTCCGCGAGTAGTTCGATGTCACGGCAGAAAATTCGCTGCCGAAGGACGAACATCGGGAATCGTTGCGATCAGGGCACCTCCGCAGAGCACATATACTGCCAGCGCCGCGACGGCCACCTCGTAGCCCAATATCCGCTCCCCCAACATCGTCAGAACGAAGGACCAGGTCGCATCCCCCAGCACGCTCGCCGTACGTCCGGAAAGATTGTACAGCCCCCAGAACTCACCGGATTTTTCAACCGGGGTCAGGGCGGTCAGCAGTACGCGGCTGGATGTCCAAACCCCGGCAAGCCCGATACCGGCCAATGGCGCGACAACTGCGGTGAACAGCTGCTTGTCATCAAGATGCAAGGCGCCCAGATCCAGCGACTGGCCTGGCCTGATGGCCAGCACTGCACCAAATAGCAGCAGCCAGACTGCCAGATCTATGAGCACAGCCCGTTTCGGGCCGATGGCCCGAACCAGGGGACCGAATACGAACCAGGCTGAGAGCATCGCTACCACGATGGCGGGTCCGAAAAGCGCCGCGAGTTCGCCTGCCTGAAAACCCATCACATTGCGCGCATAAAGCCCCATCAAGGTAATTACCGAGGCAACCGCGTTCTCGTATAGAAAATCGCCAATCAGAAACCGGAACAGGTTTCGGTGACGCCTAGCTTCATTGAAAGTCTTTCGCATCCGGCCATAGGCGGCGGCGAGGTCTACCATGGCCCGACTCTTGCGCACAAAGTCCGGCGCCAGAAACATCGCAGGCATCGCCAACACCAAATAGATTAAAGCCATCGGCAGAAAAACCCGGCCAGCAAGCAGGTCGTTCGGGACCAGCGGACTCAAGGCAAGCATGGAGAGCAACGCGCCGCCGTAGCCTACCCCCACGGTCATGCTCACTACCGTGGACACATTGCGTTCGGTGCTCACCGCCGGGGTCATCGCGGTAAAAAAGGTGAATGCCCCATTGATGCATACATAGGCAATGATGAACAACAGCATCGCGGCGCCGACCGTGTTCGTCCAGGCGAGGCCGGCAGTTGCCGCAGCTGCTGAGAAGACGAAAAGCCGCAGATACGGCTGACGCCGTCCGCTGTGATCGGCGGCCGCCCCCAGAATCGGCGAGACAACCGCGATGATCAGAGCACCAGTGGTGACTGCCCAGCCAAAATCGGCCCCCGGCTTCTTGAGCACCACCTGCAGAAAAGTCCCGAAGTAGGTCGAAACGATGATCAGAGACCAGGAAGAATCGCCGGCCTCGAAGAGGGAATACTTGAAAAGTATCTCCCACCAAGTCATGGGACATTCAAGGTCGGACATGTGGACTTTATCGGTCATATCAATCGCGGTGTCGCCAATACTGCGCGCCATCCCTCAATTGCCTGCGGGCGAACCACTTACGAGACTCTTCCAGCAACACCATTCCGGCAGCCAGCGGGATTACGATGAGCCAGACCTCGCGCGCCGGAGGCAAAGTCCCCAGAATGGCATTGCCCCAAGGGGTATAGTCGATGAGCAGCATTAATGCGATTTCCAGTACCACACCCCAGGCAATCAGAGGATTCCCAGAAAATCCTGTCGAAAACGCCGATCGGGTCGCGCTTCGACACAGGTACGCATTCGCGATCTGCATCACGATGATGGCGCTCAGGCAGGCGGTCGTCGCCTGCCGGTAAAGCAGGTTACCGCGCGCAAGATCCTGGCCCCACTTCCAGCCTCCCTTCTCAAGCACAAAGAAGAATGCGGCCATGGCGCCAGCTGCCTCGATGAGTCCGAGGAACAGGTAAGCGCGCAACGCCAGAGGAAGATTGAGCAACCGCTCGCCCGCCGATCGTGGCGGACGACGCATGACCTCGGGGGCAGGTCTTTCCACCCCGAGGCCGAGGGCAGTAAGCGAGTCAGTGCCCATGTCGATCGAGAGAACCTGAATGGGAATCAAGGCCAGCGGAATTCCGAGCAGCGCGAACGCAAGATAGGGGATCAGTTCAGCAACGTTGTGTGTGAGTATGTAGGTCAGAAACCTGCGTATGTTCTGGAAAACAGCACGCCCCTCCTCGATGGCATTGACAATGCTCGCGAAGTTATCATCGAGCAGCACCATGTCGGCGGCTTCCTTGGCCACGTCCGTACCACTGATCCCCATGGCGATGCCAATGTGGGCACTTTTAAGCGCGGGCGCGTCATTCACGCCGTCCCCCGTGACAGCCACCACCTGCCGCTTTTCCTTCAGCGCATCGACAATGCGGAGCTTCTGGTCTGCGCTGACCCGGGCGAAGACAACCTCAGCAGCGTCCAAAGCTATCCGCAACTCTATCTCAGATAGATTGCGCAGCATATCACCAGTGATCACGCGCGGAGCGTCCGATCGCACGATCCCGACTTCGCGCGCGATCGCAACGGCCGTGCGCGGATGATCACCCGTGACCATGATCACCCGGATGCCGGCCTCGTAGCATCGACGTATCGCCTCGGGGACTTCCGGGCGGGGCGGGTCTTCCAGGCCGACGAGCCCAGCGAAGATAAGGTCCTCCTCCAGGCGCTCGTGCTGCCACGGCGATCCCAGAAGGCGATACGCGAATGCCAGTACCCGCAGGCCCTGCCCGGCCATCGACTCCTGCGCGTGGATTACTTTGCTGAGCAGTTCGGGTGAGAATGGACGACTTTCACCGCCAATCAGGATCCCGCTGCAGAGCGGCAGGACTTTTTCGGGTGCGCCCTTGCAATAAAGTGTGGCGCCGTCCGGCATTTCGTAGACCACGGAGTTCCGCATGCGATCGGCATCGAACGGAATCTCGTCCGCCCGTCGGCCCGCAGGAGCTTCGGTTTGGGATGCCTGAGCCATCTCAACCAACGCGATCTCCATGGGATCACCGAGAAAAACCGTCTTTCCGTGCACAACGCTTTCCTTGAGATCCTGACACAAGCGCGCTGCCAGAAAAAAAGGCCGATAGCGCTGCACCGAAGATTGCGCGCGTACCACCTCCTCCACCGCAATGAACTGGTCTTCCAGAAGGAGCTGCTTTACCAGCATACGGTTCTGGGTGAGCGTGCCGGTTTTGTCGGTGCAGATGACCGTCGTTGACCCGAGGGTCTCGACCGAAGGCAGATGGCGGATGAGAACATTGCGCTTGGCCATGCGTTGCGTGGCCAGTACGAGCGCCAGCGTGAGCGTCGGAAGCAGCCCTTCGGGGACCATGGCGACAATAATTCCGATGGTAAAAATGAAGGCCCGCCAGAAGTGGACGCCAATTGCTAACCAACTGATCGTGAAGAATATGATCCCGATAATCACCGCCAGGACGATGATCAGCCGACTCAGGTATGCAATCTCTTTCCGCAGCGGAGAGACAGTCTCCCTGCCAGTCTGTGTGAGGTGGGCAATTCTGCCGAATTCGGTATATGCGCCGGTGGAAAATACGACTGCAGTGGCCTGACCGGAGACCATCGAAGTGCCGGCGAGCAGGATATTTTTCGCCCAAAGAATGTCTTCCTCCTGAGAAAGTCCGGCTTCCCGCACCAACGGCAGTGATTCCCCGGTGACTGTAGAGTTGTTAACGCGCACCCCGAAGGCTTCAATAAGCCGACAGTCCGCTGGAACGTGATCTCCCTGCTCCAGGAAAACGACATCCCCCGGGACCAGCTGCTCCACAGGCAGTGGGATTACCCTGCCCTCGCGCAACACCTTGGCCTGTGGCGGAAGCAGCTTGCGCAATGCACTGAGCGTCTGCTCCGCGCGATATTCCTGCCAGAAAGAGAAAATGCCGCTTACCAGGATGACCACGATGATGGCATATCCGAGTTTTTCCATACCTTGCCCGGGCTCATACCATTGGGCCAGGAACGCGAGTCCTGCGGCAATCCAGAGGATAATTGAAAAGAACTGGGTGAATTCCTTGATGAAACGCAGCGCCAGCGGTTCGCGCGCTACCTCTTCGACCCGGTTCGGGCCGTATTCTCCGAGCCTGCGTCGGGCTTCGGCGGCTGACAACCCTTGCTTGGCGCTTTCCAGACTCCGGACGGCGTCGTCGACCGACAGGCGGTGGATTTTCAGGTTATATCTGCTAGTTGCCAGCGCAGTCTCCCGAGTCTGCAGCCACGTCGTTACCGGTTCCTCCCCAGGCGCCAGGCACGCCATGCGCTGGCAAATCTGGCTCCGTGATGGAGATGGCGACCGGGCCAATGAGATGATCGAGCGGGCACAACCCTGAGGCTCGATTGTCCGTGATCGTGATGAGTCAGTTGATGACTCCATCCACGGCATTAGCCAATGGCTGCTTCACAAAACGGATGATATGACGTAATCGGGCGGCCTGCCAACCTGGAATGGTCGAAGCAGCGCGTCACGGTGAACCGGCCATTGATCGGCGGACTCAACCCAAAGTCGAAGGTCATGACTGTACCGGCATTGGCGGAGGCACCGTGAGAGGTTCGGAAATTAAAGAGCTTTTGCCAACACGGACTATGCGTAACGCACCGCGAACCTCGGGAGGAGTGCGTCATTTCGGTGTCCGTCTAGGTACAGGTTCGAGCACAGACCCACTCTGGCACCACCCTTAAATCTCATAGCCTGGCTATAACAGAGCCGTCTGCCGATACCCGCCGACTCCACGGTATAGCGGCGGTAGCCGTCTGATGGGGTTTCGGCCGTAACGAATCGCTCCGATCACGAAGTTCTGTCTTTAGAGACTCAAATGGCGCTTGTCACAACCCGGCTGGAGACATCACTGCACGATCGAATTGTTCTCCGTAATACCACAGCCGATAGCGATAAACGACGATGTCACAACTGCTAAAACTGCGGCTTGCGCTCACACCCATTGTCACTGCATACCCAATGCCGCTATGAGCTTCGAAATGGGGAAAATCCGTAGCCAGCACTGACTGCAAAACTATCAACAAAGGACTGTGCCACCAGTTGCCAGTGTATCGCCTGCCCTGTGTCTAAGCTGCGGGCTACGAAGATAGGTCCGGCGGTGGCAAGTGATAATGGGCCAGGATGCGATGTCATTTAATTTTGGAAGTTGCCAGCGGGCTCCATCCAGCTTATCGTGGCGAAAACAATCAGCTGATCGCAATCCATTCAGTCGAGACGCACACGCTGACGGTCCACGGACGACGACTCGGATCCGCATCGACCGATGAACGTGGTAACCGTTGATCATCCAGAGGTTCCTATGTTGAACATTAAGTCGCTAACATCCATCATCGCTCAGGAGGCAGCACCGCGGACCCGATCTTCGAGCTACCCGGAGCCGTTCGCCTCGCGCATGTCAGGGCGCGAAAAGCGCCCATTGGGCGAAGTCTTCGGACTGACAAACTTTGGCGTGAATCACACCCGCCTCGCTCCAGGAGCAATCTCTGCGCTTCGCCATGCCCACTCAAAGCAGGACGAGTTCGTGTATATCTTGTCGGGAAATGCGGTTCTGATCACCGATGAAGGCGAGACCGCACTCTCTCCGGGTATGTGCGCCGGCTTCAAGGCAGGCAGCGGAAACGCCCATCATCTTGTCAACCGCACCAACCGGGATGTTCTTTATCTGGAGGTAGGCGACCGGACCGCCGGCGATGCCGCATCGTATCCGGATGATGACCTGCTGGCGGTACTGGCCGACGACGGAAAATGGCGGTTCAGGCACAAAGATGGAACACCGTACTGAGAACCGCTGCACGCTATGACTTGCCCCTTCCGCCGTCGGCAAATCGTTATCTTCTGGTTTCAGGCCTCTGTGGATGGAGTCAGATCAGTCGTTCTGACCTCGGCATCCTTCAACAAGAGCGGGATCAGGCAGCCGTCAACGACAGCACTGGACTTGAAGGCGGTGCGCAGTTTGTCGCTCATTTCGCGATAGCTGTCACGGAAATCGAACGCGGCGAGGTATCGGCCTGCGTTCGGAACAAGGTTCCGCGCTGCGTTTCAACCGCATATTGACGACGTTCGGCGTCAGCAGCTGCATGCAGCAATTTTTCAGATTTATGCGCGCGTCTGTCCGCTAACCTATGCGGCAATCCTCCTAGGGATAATCTCTAACAGTTTCGCGTGAGCGGCGTCCGATGTCACTCCATCTCGAACTGCCGAACAAAAATAAATGCATGGGGCTGGCTGCGCGCTGCAGCCAGCCCCATGCGCAACAAACTTAACTTCGCGACAAATTTAAATTAAGGAGCAACTGACGAGTACCCGAGAGCCTGGAAATCAAGTATGGCTGAAACTCCGGCGGTCACGTACGTGACGCCATCAATAAGCCCACTCGCTGCCGGCATGCCGGTGGTCTGCGGGTTGGGCAGGAGTCCACCCTTGATAAAGCCGCGCGCAGTGTTCTGACAAAAGTAGAAGTGGACACCATCTTTCATAAGCGCTTCCACCTGGCTTTGATACGGATTTCCTTTGAGCAGCAGAAAGCCGCCCTTTCCATACGCCACAGCAATCATCTTGAAATCACCCGGCTTCATGCCCTCGGTGATTTCGTAGTCATGCATCACATTCATCATCTCGCCGAGCGCGTATGGACTAGTACACGTACTCTTGAAGGGCGACATCGTCTCATTATCGACCGTGCTGTTAGCGCAGAATCGATTGATCTGGAACAATACCCGCACATGGTGACGCTTCTTTATGCAGCGCGTAATCAGGCTGGCACCCTGACCGAACTCCTGGTCAAGCGTCATGCCACTCACCAGACCCACCGGGCATTGCTGCGCGCCTTGACCTTCGGAACCGTCCGCACGCGCCAAGGTTGGCAACGCAAACACGACCATCGCCCCTAGAATAAGCAAATGTGTTACGGTCTTTCGGTTCATATTGGCTACCCCTCCTCACTGATTGGCTAACGGCCGAACACGCCGGTCACCGCATTTGCCATGGTGTGTTGAATCCCCCCTGCCGTTTTCTCTGGGTACACGCTGGATCGCGCGTGGCGTCGTAGGTGCGCGATACGCGGGGAGTTTCGTCACGACCTCTTTGTCATACAATATGACGCTGGGAATGTAGTCTCTGTACCACGCAGGAACCAGATATCTAATGTCTAGAGTTTTTGCTAGCCTGGATTTCCACAGCCCAAGGTTAGCCTAACACGGCCCAGGGCGCCGGATCGCTTTTCTCCCTCACCACTCCTCCGTTTTGCCGGGTGTCCGTTAACTGATGGTGCGCCTACCGGGGGCATTTGCCTGCCCATTATGTCGGCCGGTATCATCTGGACGCGCGCAGGTTTGCCACAAGGACTCGCGCCAAATCCTGTATGTATAGGTTTTTTAGCCCACCAGGGATAGTGGTGCCCTATCCCTTGACAACCAGGGAATGTATGTGGCAGTGTGCGCCTATGGGTATAGGCGCACCAAAAGACCTAACAGCATGCCGCCGCTTCTTCACGCAACCCGCCCACCCGCGCCAGCGCATGTACGAGGCCTTGCGCGCCTATTTTCTGGAAGGTCGCCCGTCGCAGGAAGTCGCGCGCGACTTCGGTTATAGCGCGGGTTCGTTCCGTGTGCTTTGCCACCAGTTCCGCCGCGATAGTGATCCGCAATTCTTCGTTTCCCCGACCCCTGGGCCGCACAGGCAGCCACAGAAATCGAAGGCGCACGATCTGGTGATCGCGTTGCGCAAGCAAAACCACTCAGTGTATGAGATCTCAGCGGCACTGACAGAACGCGCGATACCGTTGAGCCCCACCGCGGTGCGCGATGCGTTGCGTGCGGAAGGTTTCGCGCCCTTGCCACGGCGCTTGGACGAGGAACGGCCGGTTCAGCCGCACCCCACGGCGGAACCGGTAGCGGACGTGCGCACTTTCAGGCTGACACCCGGGACACAATTCACCACCCGCTGCGGCGGGCTGTTTTTATTCATGCC
>DAHXOO010000031.1 GCA_027364845.1 Pseudomonadota bacterium
GGTGACGGGTCGGTGATCTTCATACGCAAGTGCCGCCACGTCCACAGCATCAAAGGCCTGTACCGTCAGGTTGACAGCTGCAGTACCCAGATCGAGCATAAGCTCAGCAGCAGCCAGCGGCACGACATAGTGAAATACCTGGACGACAAGTACTACAAGTTCTAGCATCGTCGCCATGGAACTCAGCCAGAAGCACTGCAAAGCGTGCGAGACCGGCGCTTCCGCGATGGGCCGCGAACAGGCACAGGCACTGCTCGCACACATCCCCGGCTGGTCACTCAATGAGGCCGCGACCGGGATCGATCGCGCCTACCGGTTCAAGAACTACTACGAGACCATGGCCTTCGTGAATGCGCTCGCCTGGGTGGCGCACCGCGAAGACCATCACCCGGACATCGAAGTCGGATACAACCGCTGCCATGTGCGCTACAGCACCCACTCGGTAGGGGGCTTGTCGGAGAACGACTTCATCTGCGCCGCCAAGATCAACCGTCTGCAGGACAGCGCCTAGGCTCATCGACTCCCTGAGGCAGCGGGCTGCGCCGCAGGAACCTCCGGGTTCAGGCGGGGACGGATCAGCCCTCGCGCAGGCTGTCGATCACTGCCTCGACGTCGAGCATACGGATGGCGTCCAGGGCATACTCCAGGGCACCGTCGTGACACAGGCCGCTGACGCCAGCATCCTCATACCCTGAAACCGCCGCACGGATACAGGCCGCCTTCACCGCTTCCGCGAGGCGGCGCCTTTCGCCATCACCAATTCGCTTTCCAGATTCCTCAATCATTGCGCTTGCTCCCGTTAAGCAATCACCGCACTGCCCGAGCTATCCGGTGCTGCCATGGCATCACCAAACTGAAGTGCCGCCAGACGCGCATAAAGCCCGCCCTGCGCGATCAGGTGCTCATGCCGGCCGCTGGCGACGATTCGGCCTTCCAGCATCACCGCAATACGATCCGCCTTGAGCACGGTTGCCAGGCGATGTGCGATGATAATCGTCGTACGCCCCACCATGAGCCGCTCCAGCGCCTGCTGCACCATGCGCTCGCTTTCGGCGTCGAGCGCACTCGTAGCCTCGTCCAACAGCAGCACCACCGGGTTGCGCAGGATGGCGCGGGCAATGGCGATACGCTGTCGCTGGCCTCCGGACAGGCGCACGCCGCGCTCGCCCAGCTCGCTGCTGAAGCCCTGCGGCAGGCGGTCGAGAAACTCCGTGGCGTAGGCCGCATCCGCTGCTGCGCGCACCTCCTTGTCGCTTGCTCCCGGGCGCCCATAACGGATGTTCTCCCAGGCATCAGCCGCAAAAATCACCGGATCCTGCGGCACCAGTCCGATGCGGCTGCGCAGAGTGCCCGGCTGCACCTCGCGGACGTCGACGGCATCCATGCGCACGCACCCGGCCTGTGGATCGTAAAACCGCAGCAGCAGCTGGAATACGGTGGTCTTCCCCGCCCCGGACGGCCCCACCAGCGCCAGACACTCTCCCGGCCGCACGTGCAGGCTGAACGCATCAAGCGCGGGCACCTCCGGACGCGTCGGATAATGGAATACGACCTGGTCAAAGTCGATCTCGCCGCGCGGCGGCTCCGGCAGAGAATGCGGCTGCGCCGGCGCGACGATATCGGATCGCATGGCGAGCAACTCCATCAGCCGTTCAGCGGCGCCGGCTGCACGCTGTAGGTCACCGACGACCTCGCTGATTGCACCGACCGAGCCTGCCACCAGCACTGAATAAAACACGAATGCCGACAGATCCCCGGCGCTGAGGCGTCCGGCCATCACATCCTGGCCGCCGCTCCAGAGAATGATACCAACGGCGGTGAACACTACCAGGATCACGAACGCGGTAAGCAAGGCCCGCTGCCTGATGCGGCGGGTGGCGGTGGCGAACGCCGCCTCGACACGCATGCGAAACCGGCTACGGTCGATGTCTTCATGGCAGAAGGCCTGTACCGTACGTATCCCGTGAAGGGTCTCCTCGCCGTACGCGCCGACATCAGCAATGCGGTCTTGGCTGGCACGTGACAGCCGACGCACACGCCGCCCGAAAAAAAGAATAGGCACTACGACTGCCGGCACACCGACCATCACCAGCGCCGTGAGCTTGGGGCTGGTTACCGCGAGCATGACTGTACCGCCGACAAACAGCAGCAGGTTGCGCAGCGCCAAAGATGCGGACGAACCCACGACCGTCTCAAGCAGCGTGGTGTCCGCAGTCAGACGTGAAAGAATCTCGCCGGTGCGTGTGACCTCGAAGAATCCCGGACTGAGGCTCAGTACGTGGCTGAAAACCGCCTGGCGGATATCGGCACTAACGCGCTCCCCGATCCACGAAACCAGGTAGAAGCGTGCGCCGGTGGCGATTGCCATCACGACCACCACCGCGAGCAGCGCGACAAGCATCCGATCGAGCACGGCCGGATTGCCACCGGCGAAGCCACGATCCACCAGCAGCCGCAGTCCCTGACCCACCGTCAGCACGGTGCCGGCGGCAATGACCAGCGCAACCGAGGCCGCGACCACCCGTGCGCGGTAAGGCCGGAGAAAACCCAGGATCGGCGCCAGTTGCCGCACACCGGCGCGCGAGCGGGTTGCCGGTGAGGCTGCTGCAGCGGCGGGCTGTGACCGGGTATCGGGCGGCATAGTGTGAATGGAAAAGGCTGGTCCGGATCAATGATGGATTGGGCAACGCGCCGCGCGGCTTACGACCTGGAGGTCGGTCCGCGGCCCTGCACTGACGCCGCGACGTCATCTTAACCTGATGGCGTTGACGTGCATATCCGGATGCGCGCAGCCACGACGCGCCATCGCCTCAGGCTTCGCGCCGGCCGCTGAATGCGCGTGCCAGGGTACCACGATCGGTGTACTCGAGCTCACCGCCGAGCGGCACGCCGTGCGCAATGCGCGTAACGAAGATCTTGCGCTCACGAGCAAGTTCTCCGACATAGTGCGCCGTCGCCTCACCCTCCACGGTGAGGTTAGTCGCCAGAATAACCTCCGTGACGCCACCGGCGTCCAGCAGCGCTTCCAGTCGTGGAATGCCGAGCTCGTCCGGTCCGATTCCATCGAGCGGCGAGAGGTGGCCCATGAGCACGAAGTACCGGCCATTGTAGACTCCGGATTGCTCCAAAGACATCAGATCGGCCGGTGATTCCACGATGCACAGCAGCCCCGCATCGCGCCGTGGCGAAGAACACAGCACGCAGACGTCCTGTTCACTCAGATTGTTGCAGCGCTGGCATCGCCGGACCCGCTCGAGTGCATCGCCCAACGCCTGCACGATCAGCTGGGCGCCGTCACGGTCGCGCTCCAGCAGGTGAAAAGCCATGCGCTGCGCGGTCTTTGGGCCCACGCCGGGCAGCCGCCGCAGGGCCTGCCTGAGGCCCTCGATTGCAGGGGAATCGGACATTTGTCGTCAGAGCGGGAAATTCAGGCCAGGGATGTTCAGGCCGGCAGTCAGACCCGCCATCTTCTCCTGGCTAGCCTGCTCAGCCTTGCGCACGGCATCGTTCATCGCCGCCGCCACCAGGTCCTCCAGGACTTCCCTGTCATCCTGCATCAGCGACGGGTCGATATGCACGCGCCGAACGTCGTGGCGGCAAGTCATCGTGACCGTCACCAACCCGCCGCCGGCGGCGCCGGTAACCTCGATCTGCGCAAGCTGTTCCTGCGCCTTGCGCAGATTCTCCTGCATCATCTGGGCCTGCTTCATGAAGTTGCCCAATCCGCCTTTCATTTGCATCTACCTCTCGTCAATATCCAGAAACATTACAGTTTGGAACGAATCGAGCCCGGGCTGACACGCGCATTGAACGTCTCTTCCAATGCCCGCACGTTCGGGTCGTCTTCGATGGCGCGTGTTGCTGCCTGCTGGCGCTCCTCGGACGCACGACTTTTCGCCTGCGCCGGCGTCTCCGATGCCGGCACACCAAGCTGCACACGCAACGTGACGGGTCGCCCGAGATGTTCCACAAGTGCCTGCCGCAATGCCGCTTCCCGATCCTTGTTGAGTAGATGCCCCATACCTTGATCCAAGGTCAGACTGAGCGTATCGGCGCTGCTCGAGTCGAGCGTCGTATGGCTGGCCAGTTCACGCATCAGCCCCGCCAGCCTGAGCTGCGCAATGGTAGCCGACCAGTCGCCGATCGTAAGTGATCCGGTACCGGAAACGGTGGTCTGTGGTCCGGAAACGGCGGCTTCCGGCGCCGGGCGCGAGGCGGCGGTACGCGTCTCGTGCTGCGATGCATCCCCCCGCACCGTGCCCGGTTCGCCCACCGTACCTGCTGTCACCGGCCGGAAGGCCAGCATTCTGAGCAACACCATCTCCAGGCCGCTACGGGGATCCGGTGCGAGCGTCAGTTCGCGCCGCCCGATGAGCCCGATCTGATAGTACAGCTGCACGTCCTCGGGCGTCATCCTGCGGGCGTGGGCATGCAGACGCTCAGTATCCGCCGCACCAGCCTCCAGCACATCCGGCGCAATCTGTGCCAGCGCGATGCGATGCAGCTCGAGCAGCAGCTGCTGCAGCAGACCGTCAAAATCGATGCTGTGCTCGGAGGCATCAGCAATCGTGTCCAGCGCGCCGTGCGCGTCCCCTGCGCCGAGCGCGCCGAGCAGACGTTCGATCACGGCGTGATCGATCGTGCCGAGCATGTCGCGTACCTCGCTTTCGGCAACCTTGCCGCCGCAGTATGCGATTGCCTGGTCCACCAGACTCAGCGCATCGCGCATGCTTCCATCCGCGGACTGCGCCAACAGCGCGAGCGCCGACGTTTCAAACTCTATGCCTTCCGCCGCAAGTATCCGCTCGAGCTGCGCTTCGATCTGCGCCGGATAGAGACGCTTGAGGTTGAACTGCAGGCAGCGTGAAAGTACGGTGACCGGAAGCTTCTGCGGGTCAGTCGTCGCAAACAGAAATTTGACGTGCGGCGGCGGTTCCTCCAGGGTCTTGAGCAGCGCATTGAAGCTGTGGGTCGACAGCATGTGCACCTCATCGATCAGGTACACTTTGAAGCGCCCGCGTGTCGGGGCATATTGCACGTTCTCCAGCAACTCGCGAGTGTCGTCGACCTTCGTGCGCGATGCAGCGTCGACCTCGATCAGGTCGACGAATCGTCCTTCATCCACCTCCGTGCATGCCCGACAGATGCCGCAAGGCCGGGAGCTCACACCGGTTTCGCAGTTCAGGGATTTCGCCAGGATGCGCGCGATCGTGGTCTTACCGACGCCGCGCGTACCGGTGAAAAGAAACGCATGATGCAGACGGTCGTGGTCCAGGCCGTTGACCAGCGCACGCACCACGTGCTCCTGGCCAACCAGGTCCGCGAATTGGCGGGGACGCCACTTGCGTGCCAACACCTGGTAGCTCATACCGGATCGTTCCTGACCATTCGAACCTGCCTGAATCCTAAATCCTGAATCCTAAATAATAAAGGGTGGCGGTTCCGGCCGGCCGCACTCCGCACCCGAACGGGCTGCTGCGGCTGCTTCCTTCCGGACCTGACCGGGTTCACAACCCTTCGTCACGGAGGGACCGACCGTCACCGCCATAACCACAGTATATTGGTGTTCGCCGGCACGTGCCGGCCTTAACGGTAACGTGAGAGTTTACCTGTCTGGGATTCCCGGGTAAACGTAAAGGCCATTGTCGGGTTTGGGTCCGATGTTGCGGGTGGCCCGGAAGCATATCGATCCGCCCACCGAGACCCGCCCACAGCCTTGCGCTGCGATCCGGATCCGGAAGTCCCGGTTGCAATTTGATGAGTCTCCATGTGCGCGGGTATCCGCCGGCGGCTGGACACCATTGGAGATCTGCCGCTTCGCGCACGCATCGTCGCAGAGGCTCCTTTGCGTCAAATCCACACAGGCAATGGTGTTTCTTGCATCCCCTGGCAAGCAACAGCTTCGGCGGCCCGGCGAATGCACATGGGCGCCGCGTCTACGACCATGTGGCAGTCAGATTCACCAGCACGCATGTGCTTGGGAGGCGCTCTGCGCACGCAATGACCCGGCACGTCGATTCCGCGGGCAGGCGGGTTGCCAGACGCTGATCCGTTGATTAAAATGACCCACGCAAGCAAACGTCCCTTCGCGGTGCGTCCGAGACATCGCAACGATGTCAATCAGGGCAAACCGAAGCCGTACCCGAGCTGTACCGTAAACATTCAAGGTAAAGTTACGAACCGCCAACCACGCTGAGATTTTCAGTCGCGACGGTGGCGGTCTTCGGGCCCGATCAATGCGGGATCCCGTCCCGCATGCGACAGAAGGCGAAGTGAGCATCTGCTGGGCAAAATCGCCTTGCCAACGCCACGGCGCTCAGTTTGTCACTGCACCATGGACAACGCCGTTCATGGCACATCGCAAATCTACATGGAGGCAAGCAGACGCCATGACCCAAACCCTTCCACAACGGGACGGATATGAAGAATTTTTCCAGAACCTGCGCGAGGCACACGAATCAGCGCTGCTGCTTGATTACGACGGGACACTCGCGCCGTTTCAGATCGACCCGCGCATGGCACTGCCCTATCCGGGGATACGCGAGCTGCTGAATCGCATCATCGACCAGGGCCGTACACGCGTCGTATTGTTAACCGGACGCTGGATCAAGGATCTTCTGCCGCTGCTTGGCCTAGAACACACTCCGGAAATCTGGGGATCGCACGGCTGGGAACTGCTGCAACCGGACGGTGAATACCGCACGGCGTCCATCGGCGAAGCGGCGTTGCACTCGCTGGTGAATGCCGACAGCTGGACCGTGCAGATCGAGGCGGCCGGAGGGCGCTGTGAGCACAAACCGGCCGGCCTTGCCATCCACTGGCGCGGGCTGTCGGATGATCAGATCGCTACCATCCGCGACCTCGTTCTCGAGCAATGGCGGTACCTGCGCCTGAGCGAGCATCTCAGTTGGCACGATTTCGACGGCGGCATCGAGCTGCGCGCCCCCGGACGCACCAAGGCATATGCGGTGCAGGCTGTGCTTGCCGAAATGACCTCAGAGGCAGCCATTGCCTATCTCGGTGACGATGAGACCGACGAGGATGCCTTCCGCGTTCTCCAAGGCCGAGGCATGGGCGTGCTGGTGCACCCGCGGCCCCGCCCCAGCAACGCGCATTGCTGGCTACAGCCGCCACATGCGCTGCTGGAGTTCCTGCAACAATGGCATCAGGCGCGTGAAGCGAACCAGTGAGAGGTCGACATCTGCCGCACAGATCCGGTCAGCGCGCGGCTAGTCAAGTGACTTTGTGAAGCGCAGCACGCTGACTGTGAGCATCACGGTTGCAAGCAGCGCCATTGCAAGCAGTTGCGGCCAGAGCACCTCTATTCCGACTCCTTTTAGAAACACCGCCCGTATGACGACGAGAAAATAGCGCAGAGGATTGATCAGCGTGAACCATTGCAGGACCTTCGGCATGGATGCGATAGGGAAGGCAAAACCCGAGAGAATGAAAAACGGGTTGAGCAGAAAGAAGTTCAGGGCAAACGCCTGCTGCTGCGTTCGCGAGAAGGTCGAGAGCAGCAGCCCCATCCCGACCGCTGCCATCAGGAAGAGCGATGCCCCAGCCAGCATCACCCACGGACTCCCGATGAACGGCACGTGAAACCAGAGAATACCGAATAAACTCACCAGAGCGATATCGCCGAAGCCAATCAGGAAAAAGGGCACGGTCTTGCCGAGGATAAATTCAAAAGGCCGGATCGGGCTCACCATGATCTGCTCAAGTGTACCAACCTCGCGCTCGCGCACGACGGCGAACGCTGTCAGGCTGACCACCTGAAGCAGCGTCAGCGTGCCAATGACGCCAGGAATGAAGAACCAGCGTTCGTTTAGCCCCTCGTTGAACCAGGGCAGCGGCTGAAGCGCGATGCCGGCGGCGGGAACCGCGGGACCCGCTCGCACAGGAGCCGCGCGACCCGCCCACTCGGCTGAAAACTGCGCCGCGATCTGGCTGATATAGCCCAGCGCGATCAGCGCTGTGTTCGAGTTGGTTCCATCCACAATGACCTGAAGTGGAGCGCTGCGCCCATTCTCCAGATCGCGGCTGAATCCGGCGTGGATGACTATCGCTATGGCTGCTTTGTCGTTATTGATGTCACTGGTGATCCGCCGCTGGTTCCTGGCCACATCGACTATGTCAAAGCGCGAGGTGGCGACGAAATGCGAGATCAGACTGCGACTCGCCCGGCTCTGATCTAGGTCCAGGACCGCAGTTGCAACGTGATGTACGGTGAATGTGGCTGCATAACCAAATACGATCATCTGGATAAACAATGGAACGATCAAGCGGAACATCGACCAGCGATCGCGCCGGAGCTGGACAAACTCCTTCATCAGCATCACCGACAGGCGCTCGAACATGATCTATAGTCGCTTGCGAAATGCCCGGGCAGCCAGCCAGATTATGGCAGCGGCATAGAGCGACAAGCCAAGCAGCGGAGCCCACAGGTCGGCAAGGCCGCTGCCCTTGAGGAATATCGCGCGCAGGATGGTGACATAGTATCGCGGGTAAACGAAAAAGGTGAGGGCACGGATCGGCGCCGGCATTTGATCGATGGGGAATGTGTAGCCCGACAGCAAGGTCGTGGGCAGCATCGTCACCAGCAGGGCAACCTGGCTTGCGCCGAGCTGACTGCGGATGCGCACGGATATCAGGTAACCGATCCCGAGCACCACGACATTGAACAGCGCGGTCGTAACGAACAGCGTTCCAACGCTACCGCGGAACGGAACGCTGAACCAGAATATGGCAACCGCGAGGCAGAACGTGGCGTCGGCCATGCCGATGACAAAGTAGGGTATGAGTTTTCCCAGCATGACCTCAAGCGCCGTAATCGGCGTGGAAATCAGCTGCTCCATGGTCCCGCGCTCCCACTCGCGCGAGATGGTGAGCGAAGTGAGCTGCGCGCCAACCAGCGCAAGAATTACTGCAACTACGCCAGGGACGATGAAGTAGCGACTATCCAGAGTTTCATTGAACCAGACACTGGGCTCGATCTCGGTCTGGCCAACCAGTGACGGCTGTGCGGCGTGCGCCGAGTTCCACTGCGCTGCCACGGCAGCATTAGCCTGGGCTACCACGCCTTGTGCGTAACCGAGTGCAATGTTTGTGGTGTTGACATCGGTCGCATCAAAAATAGCCTGCACCGGTGCGCTGCCACTTGCAGCAAGCGTACGCGAGAAATTCACCGGGATCACGATCGCAGCGATGCATTCGCCGCGATCCATGGCGTAGCGAATACCGGACTCGCGCGATATCACGTGGCCAACCGAGAACCAGCCCGAAGACACGAAGCGGTCGACGATGGCGCGGCTCGCCTGGCTGTTCTCTTGGTCGTAGACACACAGTGGCACGTGCTTGATGTCGAGACTGACCCCGTAACCAAGGATCGCCATCTGCATCAGCGGCATCAGCAGGGCCACGGCGAGGCTGCGCGGGTCGCGCCAGACCTGCAGGGTCTCCTTGAACGCCATCGCCAGCAGCCTGCGGAGATTCACGGCGTCACCCTCTGCTCCGCTCCGTGCGCGACCAGCTGGACGAAGACATCCTCGAGGCTAGGCATGATCCTGCGGGGTGGATCGGCCTGCACCCCGTGCGCGCCAAGGAGTCGAGGAAGATCGGGTGCATTGCGCTCGCCGTCCGCGAGCACCACGTGCAGCTTGTCACCGAAAATGGCGGCCTCGATGACACCGGGCACATCCGCTAGCACCTTCAATGCAGCGCCGAGCGGCGCGCAGTGAAGCTCGTAAAGTTCGCCGCTCAGGCGGTGCCCGCGCAACTCGCCTGGAGTACCTATGGCAACGAGTTTTCCGCGATCGATGAGTGCGACGCGATTGCAGTATTCAGCCTCATCCATGTAGTGGGTTGAAACCAGGATGGCGACGCGATCTGCCGCGAGGTCGTGTATCAGGTCCCAGAACTGCCGTCGCGCCTCCGGCTCCACTCCGGAAGTGGGTTCATCCAAAAATAGGACGGGCGGGCGATGGAGAATGGCACAACCAAGGGCCAGGCGCTGCTTCCAGCCCCCAGCGAGCGTGCGCACCAGAACGTCCTCCCGGCCCTCGAGCCCGGCCATGGAAATGGCGAAGTGCATACGCTCGGCAAAGTCTTCCCTGCGGACCCGGTAGATGCCGCCGAAGAACCGGAGGTTCTCGCGGACCGTCAAATCGCCGTAGAGCGAAAATTTCTGCGACATGTAGCCGATGTGTTCGCGCACCGCTTCCGGCTCGCGACCGACGTCGAAACCGGACACCAAAGCCCGGCCGGCAGTCGGCAGAAGCAAGCCGCACAGCATGCGTATGGTGGTCGACTTGCCCGCGCCGTTGGGTCCGATGAACCCCACGACCTGGCCTTTTTCGATCCCCAGATCAAGATGGTCAACAGCCGTGAAATCGCCGAATCGCTTGGTCAGGCCTTCAGCGAGGACGGCAGGCATGTCGCCTTCAGCGTTCATACCGGCCTGCCGCGAAGCGCAAGATACCGGCCCGGCTGCGCTGCGTCCGGCCTACGTATCATGATGCGCTTCCCTGTCCCAGCAGTGCGACGAAGACGTCCTCGATGCCTGGCTCGGTAGGCTCGATCACGGCCCCGGGAAAGCCATGGCCCTCGAGCAGCGCATGTAATTCGGGGATACGCTTCGCGGCGTCGTCAACGCGCACGTGCACCCGGTCCCCCATGAGCAGAACACCGAGTACGCCCGGCTTGCCGACCAGGGCATCACGCATGCCGCGTGGGTCGGCCGCAGGAATGGCCAGCAGCGCACCGGGCATGGACTCCTTGAGTCGCGATGGCGTATCACAATGGCGGATCGCCCCGCCATGCAGCAGCGCCAGACGCGAGCAACGCTCGGCCTCGTCCATGTAGGCGGTGGAAAGCACAATGGTCACTCCGCTCTCCCGCAAGTCGTAGAGAATGGCCCAGAAATCGCGCCGGGATACCGGATCGACGCCAGTGGTCGGTTCATCGAGCAGCAACACTTTGGGGGTGTGGATCAGAGCACAGACCAGGCCGAGCTTCTGCTTCATGCCTCCGGACAACTGCCCTGCCAGCCGACGCCGAAAAGACAGCAGGCCAGCGGCGCTCAGCAATCGCTCGCTGCGGGACATACGCTCGCTCCGCGAAACGCCGAAAAGCTCGGCGTAGAAGAATATGTTCTCGGAAACGGTGAGGTCCTCATAGAGTCCGAAGCGCTGGGGCATATAGCTGAGGTGCAATTTCGCGAGCTCCGGCTCGGCGGCGACATCGACGCCATCAATGACGATCTCGCCCTCGTCGGGCTGCAACACCGCCGCCAGCATCCGCATGGTGGTGGTCTTGCCTGCCCCGTCCGGGCCCACCAGCCCGAAAATCTCTCCCTGCGAAACGTCAAAACCGATCGCGCGCACTGCCTGTACCTGACCGAAGCTCTTGCTTAGCCCATGGACCCGGATTGCGGCTTCGCCGGGCGCGGCCATCACTTTCCTGCCGGCAGCAGTGCGATGGTCGAATCTGCTGGCATGCCTGGGAGCAGCTCATGCGCAGGATTGGCGATATCGATGCGTACTCGATAAACGAGCGCAACCCGTTCGGCATGCGTCTGTACTGTCTTGGGGGTGAACTCGGCCTCGGAGGAAATAAATGCGATCCGGCCGTGATATACCTTTCCGGGGTACGTATCGGTAGTCACGGTAACCGGCTCGCCCAGGCGAACCTGGCCCAGATTGGTTTCGTTCACGTAGGCGCGAAGCCACACATGGTCGAGGTCGTCGAGCGTGAAGATCGCTACCCCAGGCGCCGCCAGCTCACCCGGCTCGGCCTCGCGCACCGCCAGCACACCGCTAAACGGAGCCCGCAGAGTGGTATACGACAGAGTCACCTGATCAAGTTGCACCTTGGCCCTGGCCGCCTCCAGGTTGGCACGTGCCAGACGGATGTTTTCCCGGGCCACGCCGACCAGGGCCTGATCACGGGCAAGCGCGGCAGCCGCCTGACCTTTCGCGGTGAACGCCTGATCATAAACCTGACGCGAAATGGCGCCGTATTTCAACTGAGCCTTATCTCGATTGAGATCCTGCTGCGTCTGCACAAGATTGAACCGATCGCTCGCGACCGTACTGACCGCCGCGGCAAGGTTGTTTTGAACCACGGCGATCTGTACCCCAGCTACGTTCAGGTTAGAGCGATCGATCTGCAGCTGCTGCCGGTAGTAGCGATCATCGACCCGGGCCAGGACGGTATCGGCCTTGACGTATTGGCCTTCGTCAAAAGGAAGATAAACGATGGGTGCCTGAATCTGCGTGAAGCTCAACACGCTTTGATGCGCTTCGATATTGCCCGAAACCGTGATTGTCCCCGGTCCGGACGGCGGACCGAAGAGCAGCTGTCTCAGCGGTTTCCACAGCAGAAAAGCGCCAACAGCGAAGATCACGATGATGAGTGCGATGATGCCGAGACGCTTGCGGGAAATCATGGCCTTTTTATTTCTGCAGTAGTGTCGAAGAACGGGATTGAGGAAATCCTTCCCCACAGCGCCGCGGGAACACTCCTAACTTCCGGTCCAGGGGATCGGCGTGAGAAACCTGCGACGGCGCGACACCTGCATGGCGCGCTTGCGCCCCGCGAATACTCATCTTGCCGCAAGGAAACATCTGAGCCAGTTCTTTGAACGATTCTCATTGTTTTTCGATCGCGCACTGAGCGTTATTGGACCACCAAAACGCTACGAAGACCAGAATCGGTTAGCCAGTTCAACGTGCGCTTCTCAAAGATGCGGAACACAGCTCGCTTTGCGAGCATACCTTCCATAATAATGCGTGGTGTGCCCGGGCCCGGTACTGTGATGGTTCCCTCCTCCACCGCGAATGACAGCGACGATGGGATATATTCATGGCGCGGTTCAGGCGTCCCGACACAACGTCATCGATATTTCGGTAACGATGGCCATTCTCATGCCCTTTTCCCTGGGTGGGTGGGCGATCGACAACAAACCCGGGGCCTTGCCTATACCGAAGCAATGCAATGGACGATGCTTTCGGAAATCGATGACGGCAGGGGAATGGTTTCCTGAACCCCGGCTGCATGCGGTGCCGGGACCGGCGACCAATCAGGCACCGAGCGGCAACGGTTGCCCTGATAATCCGACGTACGCGTTAATAAATACTTCTGTTTGAGACTGACATGCCGTGGCCGAGGTGCGCGTGAGTTCATGCGACTCGAGATCGGAACACCACGCAGGAGTCGTACCCTCCGCCGAACTGCATGCTGTAACGGCGCCTGGCTCTACTCTTTACGACGGCTCTTCGAGCCGCACGCCCGGCCGATCAATCCGTTATGATGATACCTGGCCCGGCACCTTAGTCTTTCCTCTGCGACAACAATCCAGATCTAAGGTCCCGCGGCGCGCAGCCTTCATATCGACACACTGCCTCGGCAGCCGCTCGCAATCAAGGCGGGCCAGCACGGCGCACAAGCAAGGCATTCTCGCTTCACGCCGCCGGCTGCAACGGCCTGCGAAGGCGCCGGCTTTCTCTAACCTTTCCCGCCGCGCAGCGACGGCGCTTCGAAGCCGGACGCACCCGCCGCCCTGTTCGGAGACGTATCGACATCCGATTCATAGTCGGCTTTGGATGTATGGTCCTTACCGCGCGCTACGCCCAGCGCGTTGAACACTACGGTGAATACGGCCGCCACAACCAGGTTGACGATCAGGCCATAAAGGGCAGCGTAACCTGGCACCGTGAGCCCGTTCAGGTGCAACGGATACACCGTGCCCTTGAAATCCAGCGACGCCACCATCCAGGTTCCGGTCACCATGCCGGCAGCCCAACCCAGAATCAGCGCCCAGCGATGCAGCCAGCGGCTGAAAAGACCGATCACGATGGCTGGCAGCGTCTGGATGATCCATACTCCGCCGAGAAGCTGGAGCTGTATCGCGTATTTCAGCGGCAGAAAGATGACGAATGCCAGGGCTCCGACTTTGACGACGAGCGATACCAGTTTGGCGGTCGTGGCCTCCTGCTTGTCAGTGCAGTTCGGGCGCAGGTACGGGCGGTATATGTTGCGCGTATAGAGATTGGCGGCGGCGATGGACATGATAGCTGCCGGCACCAGCGCGCCGATGGCGATCGCGCCGAATGCAAAGCCAGCGAACCACGCTGGGAACGAATTCAGCATCAGCGCCGGCACCGCGAAGTTGGGGCCGTACTGCTTAAAGTATGGCGCATACTTGGGCATGTCATGCACCCCGGAAACAAGGGCCATGTATCCGAGCAGCGCAATCAGGCCAAGCAGAAAAGTGTACGCCGGCAACAACGCCGAATTGCGCCTGATGACATTGCGGCTGCTTGCACTCATCACCCCGGTCACTGAGTGCGGGTAGAGAAAAAGCGTAAGCGCCGAGCCAAACGCCAGCGTGCCGTAGGCGCTGTAGGCACCCCAGCTTCCGGCTGGCGGTGCCGCAAGCAGCAGCTTCGCCGGCGGTATGCTGGAGAAGATATGGGCGTAGCCCCCCAGCTGTCTGGGAATAACAATGACAGCAACAATCACGGTGATGTAGATGAGCGTATCCTTTACCACCGCGATCATGGCCGGCGCGCGCAGACCGCTGGTATAGGTATAGGCTGCAAGTATGGCGAATGCGATAATCAGCGGCAGGTCGCCGATCACCCCGGTGCCATGGAAGCCCATTGCGCCGATCACCACCTGTATGCCGACGAGCTGCAGCGCAATGTACGGCATGGTCGCCAGAATTCCGGTGAGTGCGATGATCAGTGCCAATCCGGAACTATCGTAGCGCCCCTGCACGAAGTCGGCCGCGGTGATATAGCCGTGTTTGTGGGCCACCGACCAGAGTCGCGGAAAAACCATCAGCACGAACGGATACACGACGATGGTATAGGGCAGCGCGAACATTCCGATGGCGCCGGCCCCGAACACCAGCGCCGGCACGGCTATAAAGGTATAGGCCGTGTACAGGTCGCCGCCCAGCAGGAACCACGTAACCACGGTTCCGAAACGCCGTCCCGCCAACCCCCATTCATGCAGCTGATCTAGGTTGCCATGGCGCCAGCGACCGGCGACGAATCCCAGCACGGTAACGAATGCGAACAGCAGGATGAAGACGATCAGTGCGGTCCAGTTCACAGAGCCCTCCTAAATGTTCTTGTACTGTTTCGGCGCCAAGCATTGTTATGACAACGCGGCGCTGGCCCTCCTCTGGTGGATTTCTATCCCGTTGCGCGATAGACGATCCAGGTCAGGACTGCGCTGATGATGACCCACAGGAACTGGTACCAATAGAAGAAGGGTATCCCGTTGAATTCGGGTTGCAGAGAATTGTAAAACGGGACCCAGAGCACACCGATGTAGGGGAGAATGAGCAACAGGTACCAGAGCTTACTGCCACGACTGGTCGACTCGTTTGTCATGCCGTAATCCCTCTTACTCTTATAGTTGGTAAGACTTAATGAGCGATGGTTCTGGCTGACGCACTTATTAGCGTACACAGCACCCTTACCGGTTTCAAGCATATTGGGACCATACCCGGCTACGGCCCTAAACGGGCCACAGTGTCTGGCCCCGACGCTTGCACGCTTCACTCAGGATTTTCATTATTTTTTTATTATTAAACATTGGCTTGGATCCGGTCTGATCGCCCCCTCCCGTTTTACACTCACCGATAGGCACGATGACGATGCCTGCGACGCCGATACGGCTCCGGACCGAGGTATTTGCGGTACGCGGCAATCCAGTCGTGCGAAATCAAGTATTGGGCCTGGGACAGGGGAATCTGGCCGTGACACACCATCCAGTGCAGCCGGTTCTCGAGCCTGTCCTTAGCGTAGCTGCCCCATCCGCCAACGACGTGGTGCGGTTCAGGCCAGAGATTCCTCGGTGAGTCCGGGCTGCCACCCAGCTCCAGACTGATCAGGTGATCTTCCTCGTAGTCGCGCAACCTGCGGTCGCCGTACCCATATTCGCGGATTTGCTCACGCTTCAGCTCCTCGGTATAGCGCTCCGCAGGGCGAATGGACCGGGTGTAACCGCCGCGGCGGCAGATCGTTTCGCGCAGCGTCGCCTGCGTCACCACGGAATTAAGTGTCCCGGGCGTAAGCCGTGCATTTGGCAACGCACGGGAGCGAGGAAACACAACCTCAAAGCTATCGGCAACCTCGATTCCGCCGTCCTGGCGATGGCGCCACACAGTCGCCACGGCACCATCTTGCGTCCATGCCGTCTGACTCGCCACAAGCAGCACCGACAGCACGGCAGCACTCAGGAAAGCGTGTGAAGGAATTTTCATGAACTACACTCGTCAGCGAAAGCGTGCAAACCATACCGCACGCAAAGCATACTGGCCAGAGTCCAGTGACTGCTTGCCGAACACGGAGATCCTGCCGTGCCCTTCAATTCGATCGAAGAGCTTCCCGAGTCGGTGCGAAAACACCTGCCACTGCATGCGCAGGAGATCTATCGCAGCGCCTTCAACAGCGCCTGGATTAGCTACTCGGCCCGGGGGATGGTACAGCGCGAGGAAATCGCTCATCGCGTAGCCTGGGCTGCCGTGAAACGGCGTTACCACAAAACTCCCGGCGGCTGGGTCGAGCGATGATGCTGGTTTTCTGGTGAAAGGAATCGGCTTTCCCGTCTTCGATCGCAGGTTATGTTGGCCTGTCCCATAAAAAGCAACCATCGGACATCATGTTCTTATCGCTACGACTTGATCCCAACCCCGGATCAGTGTGCGCGATGCCTTTGACTCATTTGCAATTATCCCGCGCAAACCTGCCAGGTGATTGCTTTCCCAGGGACGCCGTGACGAGACCGTAATCCTGGACAGCATTGATTGCAACGGTGGGTCCCGGAATTCGCAACCTAGGAACGGCGCAAAGGCATCCTTGAGATTGTCGGTGGCTCAGTTTGCTTTCCAGCTCGAATCAGGGTCGTATGCCTTCATCTGCCGCGCAACCCGTTCCGTATCCGGGCCGAGATTCTTCTCATACACCACACCGTCCTGATTGACGATGAACGTCATAACGCCCGAGGCACCGAATTGCGCCGGAAACGCCACGAGCGCAAATCCGCCTATCATGTGCTTTCCGACGATATAATCGTGCGCACCGCCGGGCGCGTGCGATCCCTGGCGTTTGAGGATGCGGTAGTAATAACCGTGGTATGGCTCGCGCTTCGCGTGCTTCCCTGTGATTCCGTAACCCTCGTCCCGGGCACGAGCGACCAGCGCTCCCATCGGGCTAGGTTCCTCGCCGGGCTTCGCCGGCCAATAGAGCCCGTCATGCTGATTCGGACGGCTCATGAAATGTTGCGCATACTCGTGGGTGCCGTCTTTGTTTCGGTCCGCGTAGGAATACTCGCGCTGCGCATCGACGTACGCGCGGCATACATTGATCGCGCTCAACTCATTGCGGCCGATGCGGCGGTCAACGATTTCTTCGAACCCAGCCGCCGTATCGAAGCGCCAGGAGCCGCCCACTTTCACGAGCGGGATAGGGAATGGCCAGCGGTCCTTGCCGATAATCAAGGTGATTTCACCGTTGGGCTGCGTAACGAAGGAATGGCCTTGGTCGTATGAGGCCACAAACCTGGCGCGCCCGTTCCTGTCGGCGACCGGATCGCCGGATTCGACCAGCGACTTGGACTGCGGACCGAAAATCGCGATCAGCTCCGCAATGCGTCCCGAGCGGAAGGCTGCGACAAGCGCCGCGACGGCACGCTCGGGCGACGCGAACTGTCGCTGGCCCGCAGCGGCGGGGGGCGGCAGGACCAGACACACGAGAAACGCAGCGACGCCAAACATAACGGCGCATCCCGATGCGGCACCAACATCACTATGTTTCCGGTTCCTCATATCGACCCACCGTCCCGTCGAAATCTCAGACATCTCAATGCCGAGGTGATTCGTCGCCGCGGGATCGCCCCTCTCTCTGCGACCCGCGGCCCTGCGGCTCGGTCTGCCGCGGCATCGACTGGCGACTTTGCCGCCCACGATTGGAAAATTCACGCGCTTCAGCACCGCTACGCGACCGCTGATAGATCGGCGCAGCCGGGCGTTCCATCACCGGAGGAGCGGACCGCTCCACCCTCCCCGGCAGGACGCGCCCCGGTAGCGCCAGCGCCGGTTGGGGCCGGCTGGCCGGCGGCATCTGCTGGTAGCCGCGATATTCGTAACGGCCCTGCGGTATCCCTGGCTGCTTGCGCTCAAACCGTTCGCGTACCTGTGGGGTTCTGTACGGAACTCCTACGCGATGCCGCAGGTTGTGTCTCCATTCGCGACCCTCAAATTCCGGACGATGGAAGCGCTCAATGTAGTAGCGATTGATCACGTTCACGCGCGGTGCATCGATGTCAACGCGATGGTGCAGCCAATCAAAGTGGTCCCATCCCCAGAATACGTGCACAATGTAAAATCCGACGCCGAAAACGATCCCGACCGACAGCGGCCCATAGTCATACCCGGGCGGCGGCAAAAAAAAGTATGGCGGATATTCGGGGTAGGGCCATTGCCCATAGACTATGCCGGGATCGTAGGCAGGCACATACAGCACGTCGGGGGAGGCGGGCTCGATGTAGATCCAACCGTCCACGATGGTGACGGTCTGCTGCGGAGTGGACACAAGCGTACCGGCGTTCACGGCTTGCCGGCGCAGCCTCTGCACTGCATCCATCACGTCTGACTGCTGCCAAAGAAAGGCATCGCCCAGCGTTTGCATCCAGCCGAGCTGGCTGCTCATCATCAAAAGGACGGACGGAAACGGCACCAATGCCTTCACGCTGGGATCCCAGTCGAGCGGCGCCAGCGCACTCGCCAACGCATTGTCCCTGAGTGCAGCATTTGCCGGATCCTGGATCCAGCGCGCTGCTTCGGCGACTTCCAGCGGATAGGTCGACGCCATGAGAATCTGCCCGAGCAAGCCGTCGGGATAAAGCGCGATGGGGGCCAACAGCTGATCGAGCTGCGCGGCGCTATATTGCTGGGCCCCCGCGGATGCCGGGACCTGAGAAAACGCTTGCAGCGAAACAACCCACAGCACCAGCATGGCAAGGGCTGCCACAACGAGATGCCCGATACCTGGCCGCATGTCTGGTCGCCTCCTGACATCCGCCGGATCGCTGCGATGTAACCCGCAGGACGCGAGACGTCCGAACAACCGTGATGACTATTGAATCACACCCTGCCCCGCGCGTCGAGATCAGCGCATCGCTCCATCGGACACAAATTGCGCCCAAAGACTCTTTCTCTCGGCATCCTCATTGCACTCTGTCCTCCGACAGCCACAATAGCATCCGTCAACGCGTATCTATATCGCCAGCTCATGGACTTGGCTGTGCAAGCTCAGCGGTTAGCCCCAGTTGATCTAGAACGCGAGCGAACTCGACATACACGGGTGATGCCGCCAGCGCATGTGGCGGCAGACGACCTTCGGCGGCAGCGGCACGCACGAGCCGCAGGAATACCTCGGAGATACCCCGCTCATGTATGCAGTGGGTCGCGGAGATCTTGATATTGTTAAAATGTTGTTCAGAAAGGGCGCCAACGCGGAAAGACACCGGCTTTCGAGGAAAGCGAAATTCGAAATGAGCTTTCAGCTCACGGGAGGATGTCGTGGCCGCCCGTACTGCCGCACTTGGAAATTTGTCCGGAGCTTCCCGTGTTTCTAATTCGGGTTGCGGAAGCAAAGCCCCGGCGAACAGCCCTTTCTCTGGTAACTGGAGAACGGGCTGTTCGCTTCTGACTGACTGGCGGAGAGGGAGGGATTCGAACCCTCGGTACGCTTTTGACGTACACACACTTTCCAGGCGTGCTCCTTCAACCGCTCGGACACCTCTCCAAAAAAAATCTAGGGCCGGATACCCCGGAAGGACGGGCAAGGGTAAACTACTCATGCCCCTGGCGCAATGGAGTATAGTCTTCACCGGGCTGGGGAGTCGGAACAACCGAAGGTTTAGCGCATGCAGCCCTACTCCCCGTCAAATCTTGTGGAGCAGTTGAGCCGCAACAGTACTCCTTACTTTGACCCGCTGGCGAAAATCCACTGGGATCTTCTCAGCACCGGACAATTCTGGCTGCCGCCCGAAGCAATATCTCTGAACGGTGTCCCTGCCTTCATGGCCCTCCCTACAGAGACCCGCCGCCGCCTTTCACAGTACGAGTTTCTGAACTTTGTAGATGCCGGGTTATGGCTCGAGGGCATTTTCATGGAACGCATCATACACACCATGCGTTCGCGCTGTAATAATCGAGCTACACTCAGATACCGGCTGCACGAATTACGCGAGGAAGCCGGGCACAGCCTGATGTTCGTAGAACTGATGGAGCGAAGCGGGCTTGCCAGCCCTCCCCGCCGGTTCCCACGGTTCCTGCTGGCCGACATCTTCGGGCGCCACGCACCGATGGAGTCCGCAGGCTTCTGGCTGGCGATTCTGATCGGCGAGGAGATGCCGGACCGCTTGAACCGTTATCTGCGCCGGCATAGCGCTGATATCTGCCCGGCCATCGTCGAGATGTCGACCGCCCATGTCATTGACGAGGCTCGCCACATCGCCTATGCGCTCGAAGTACTCAAGGAGCGTCTGGTGCGCCTTCCGGCGCTCGCACGCTTCGTCCTCAAACCCATCGCACACAAAATGATCAGCCAGTTTATTGAGTTATTCTATTACCCTACTCCGGCGCTATATGAGATCGCTGGGCTGACTCCGGGTAGCAGCTGGGCGCGTGCCGCCCGCTCCAATCCGGAACGTGCCGCGTTTGTCGGGCATTGCCTTGAGCCAACCCTTCAACTCCTCCGGGACCGGGGCCTCGACCTTCGATTGAACAGACCTGCCATCTAGTTGCTTACTCCCGAAACCCCTCTGCCCACGCAAGCGCCTCCAGGTGAGCGGCGGTCACTTCGGAAAGGTCGAGGCCCGAAGTCTGGATCACCTGCGAAAGTGATACGCGATCTGGATCCTCGCTGGCGCGGCACAACCTCAAGTACGGGGCATACGGGCCGCAGTCATTGAGAAGCGCATCGCATACCGCCTGAGGCAGTTGGAGGTGATCAAGCGCGTTGGTCAGTGGCATCTCCAGGATCACATCGAGGAGAGAAAACATCCCTGTCATAAATAGAAAATCGTGTTCAGTACGTGGCAAATGCGCTCGTCCGAGTAGCTCGACCATGCGGGCACGCACCAGGGCGGTCTTGAATAGCGCCCGAGGCTGATCGCTGCGGCCGTGCGACATCAGCAGCAGGCTCACCCAGCGCGCCAGGCGCACGTACCCGAGGACCACGAGCGCATGCTTGATCGAGTCGACGCGGTGCAGCAGGTTGAAGCCCACACAGTTGATGTAGCGCAGCAGATTGAAGGATAAGGCGACATCGTGCTTGAACTCCTGCTCGATCAGCGCGCTGTCTGCCTGCCCCAGGATGAGGTTAAACAACTGCATTAGCCGCTGCACCGAAGGGTCAATGCGGTGCATACTGAGCGTTTCGGGGCGGGCGAAATAATATCCCTGATACCCATCGACCCTCAGGTCACGACAGGCGCGCCATTCTTCGCGCGTCTCTACCTTTTCCGCGATAATCGTCAGGCCGCGCGCGCGCAGCTTCCGCATCTGTTGCGCACAGCCTTCAAGGCCAAGCGCCCGGACATCAAGCTTGACGTAGCGGGCGAGCGCGAGCAGCGGTTCAAGCTCCTCGCGGTAGACAAAGTCATCGAGCGCCAGCGTATAGCCGGCGGCCCGAAGCGCGCGGCAACGCTCAACAACTGCTGCGTTCGGGCGCACACTCTCGAGAATCTCCAACACGAAAGTCTCGTGCGGCAGCGCTTCAATTGCTTCGCTTTCGATCATGGAGGCGGACACATTGACAAATGCCCGCTTTCCCGCGAGCACCCGCTCGACGCCGAAGTGGCTAAAGGTATTTACCAGCAGACGGCTTGTGGCCTGCATCTCATTGGCGATAACGGCACCGGTTGCCGCCTCGGCGTGGCGGAACAGCAGCTCATAGGCAATGAGCTGCTCCTTGCAATCAAGGATGGGCTGGCGGCCCAAGAAAACGCGGGGCGGCGCCTCGGCAGGGTCCGCTATCCCGTTTTTTTGACCGCGGTTGGCTTGGAGATCGTTATTGGGCATGCATTTGCCGGAAATCGTGCATCGAGCGGTTACCTGGCGACGTTCACCGGGTCGGTCAGCCCAAGAACGGGGTCTGTCTGTTTGCCGAAATGCGGCCATAACACAGACCCGATGGTGGCCCGGTTCTCTTGAAATAAAGAATGCAGGAATTATGCCAGCTGCCAAGCCGGCGACCGTTCGCGACTCATTTGAACTGCGCAAACAGGAGCTTGCTCGCGCTCATTGCTGCTCGGGTGATCACCCGTGGAAAGGGAAATCTCCGCAGCCCACTGCAAAAAGGCGCACTAGATAAGCCTGAAATTGACAACGGCTGCTATTTTTTGTGGCAGGCAACGTATACGAACGGGCATCTACAAAATGGGATTGCGCAGGATTAGGCTGATTCCGCTTCAGTGGAACAAAACATCCCCTTATTTTATTAGGGCTTTGAATGGCGGCCTACGTCTTGACTTAAACACGTGCCGCTTCGTCGTCGCGGACCGTAAAGAGACCGGCTTGACGATTATCAGCAGGCGACAGCCACCTATATCTATCCAATGGGATCGGCACGCGAACTTCCGGAATGATTAGCGGCCTCTCAACTTTCTCAACCGTCAAGAAAGTTTCCCGGTCTTGCGAGCAACCGTTGGGTGAGTCTGGCGCAGAATTGAATTACTGTTTAGATCACTAAATAGTGCGTAATATGCTATTATTTTGTGCATGCGAAAACCACGCGATGCCAGGAATTTGGAATCGCCGACGCTGCAGCTGCTGCGCCGACAAGTGGTGCAGGCGGTACGTGCCGGAATGTCGCAGACCGAGGCAGCACGTACCTTTGGCGCAAGCCTGCGAGCAGTGAACAAATGGATGCACATCGACCGTAATGGCGGATTGCGCGCCCTGCTGCTCAAGCGCCGGGGACGACGGCTGGGGGCGGGCCGTCTACGCGGCGAACCAGCGCAACGTATTCGACAGCAAATCATCGATACAATGCCTGATCAATTGAAGCTGCCATTTTATCTCTGGACGCGTGCCGCCGTGGCGAGTCTGATTCATCGCGAATTCGGCATCAAGGTATCGCTCGTGACAGTGGGGCGCTACCTCCACGCCTAGGGCATGAGCCCGCAGAAACCCGTTGCGCGCACCTACCGGCGAGACGAGGCGGGGATTCGGCGCTTGTTGACACATGCCTACCCAGTGATTACCCGGCAGGCCAAGCAGGAAAAAGCGGCAATCTATTGGGGTGATGAAATGGGGCTGTGCAGTGATCACATCGTAGGGACAGGTTTTGTCCCCCCCGGTGAAACGCCCGTGATACAAGCCGCCGGCCATCGCTTCGGCTGCAAAATGATCTCGGCGAGTACCAACAAAGGCGCACTTTCCTTCATGGTGTTTCGGGGCAAGTTCGAAGCGTCCGTTTTCGTGGGGTTCATGAAGCGCCTGCTTAAACAGTTCGATGGGAGAATCTATCTGATCACCGACGAGCATCCAGTGCATCGATCGAGCGAAACCAAGCGTTTTGTCAATCAACACAAACAGCGACTGCGACTCATTCGGATGCCGGACAATTTGCCCAAAGCTGAATCCCGATGATCTGCTCAAAAAGCAGCCGTTGGCATGGCTATCATAAAAGTGTTCCCAGTCAGAATAACCCACGAACACCGGGAAATCTCCTGCTCTCTTTGCTGACGGATCGAGCCTCTTGAACAGTTGCCTCCAGCTTCGTGAGCCGGTTACATCCAGTGTTGCTTAAGGAACGCGCCTGGCGCCTCCTGCTCCTGGCCCTGCCCGCAGCGATCCTGCTGGCCGGCAGTCTCTGGACCGAACACGAGCAGTTCCAGCAGGCCCAGGCAGAGATCAAGCAGGAAGCGGGGCGCGCCGCCGCCAGCTACGCCAGCCGTATCGCCAGCCGGCTTAACACCCAGTTCAACGAACTGCAGTTAGCCGCCGTTGCCCTGCTAGGCCCCAAGGCCAACCCTGTATCCCCTGCTCCCTGGGTCGTACAGACCCTGCGCCGATTCATGGCGCTGCATCCGAGTCTCTACTCCTTCAACATAGAGGCACAGAGCGGCAACACTATCCTGTGGTCGACCAAGGCACAAAATCGCAAACCCATCAATTTAAGCTCGGCGTTCCTTCCGCTGGCCAGCAACCCAGACTTCCTACTGGGCCAGGATCGATATGCCGCCCGCGTTGGCACACATGTTCTGACCATGCGGGTCCGGGTCAGTGACTCTAACGGTCACACCCGGTATTTTGTGGGCACGCCCTACCGGCTGGATCAACTGCTCAGCGATCCCCGGGCACATTCGAGATGGGTCTTTAGTGTGCTCGATGCGCGCGACGGCCATATTCTTGGTCTTTTGAATAAAGGGCACGTACAATTCGCAACCAAGCATCAACGTTACCAGGGCGTGCGGATTGTGGTTCCCGATTATCCTCTGGTGGTGCTGGCGAACTGGTCGCCTGTACTGGAGCAACAGACCTACCTGCAAACCGCTTCACCACGCTGGGCGCTTGAGGGCACAGCGCTTCTGCTGCTCAGCGCCGCGGCCTTCGGCATCATGGCTCTCATGCGCCAGCGCGAGGTCACCGCCTGGCACGTGCAACGCCTGGCGGATTTCAATGCATTGCTGGCCCAAGTCAATCAGGCCATGGCCGGCGCAGAGGATGAGCTAGGTCTGCTGCAGTCGATCTGCCAACTGGCCGTGCAATACGCGAAGCTGAAAGTCGCCTCCATCGCACAGCCGGATCCCCAGGGATGCTTCACTATACTTGCGGCAGCCGGAGAGACGGGTTACACGGACGGACTCGTGATATCCATCGATCCGGACATCCCACAAGGACAGGGGGCGGCCGGCCGTGCGTGGAGAGAAGGTCGGTCGTACTACGTCCAATCCATCGCGCAAACCCCATTTCAGAGACCCTGGCAGGATCGTGCCCGGCGCTTCGGGCTGCAATCCAGCGCATCGGTACTCATTCGCAGACATGGCGCCGTCTGGGCGGTCTTTTCCGTGTATGACACCGAAAAACAAGTTTTTGATTCCGAACTCAAGGCCCTGCTGGAAGAACTGGCCCTGGACATCTCTCACGGACTGGATCGACTCGATCTCCTTCAGAACCAGGCGCTCCTGGCCAATGCTCTGGCTGCAGTCAGCGACGGAGTCATCATCAGTGATGCTCAGCAGCGCACAACTTTCGTGAACGACGCCTTTGCTGCGATTACCGGCTATACCGCAGACGATATGCGCATTCTTGACTGGCATGTCCTGCAAGGAGAAGAAACGAACCCTGAAACAATTGCGCAACGCACTCGTCAGTTGAATTCGGGTGAGTCGTTTCGGGGTGAGATCCTCAATTACCGCAAGGATGGCAGAACATTCTGGAGCCTGCTCACAATCGACCCGGTGCGTGATTCTGCGGCACGAATCACCCATTTTGTGGGTGTGCTGCGCGACATTACTCATTTACGGGAGCTGAGCGAACGGATGGAGTTCCAGGCACTGCATGACGTTCTGACTGGGATTCCAAACCGCCGCGCGCTAGAGCGCCACCTGCCGCAGGCCATCGCCCGAGCTCAGCGCAATGGCAACAGACTTGCCGTAGGGATGATCGACCTGGACGATTTCAAGCCCATCAACGATACCTGGGGTCACGAGGCCGGCGACCGCCTGCTGCAGGATCTGGTAGGGCGTCTGCAGTCCGGGCTGAGGGAGTCTGACCTGTTGGTCAGACTCGGGGGCGACGAGTTCGTCGTTATCATCGAGGAAATCAATGAACCGCAGCCCACCCAGCAGCTCATCGCGCTACTCAATCGTCTGCACCAGGCAGTCGAAATCCCCTTCGATATCGACGGAGGACACCAGGCCCGGTTGAATATGACTTTGGGGCTAGCGCTGTTTCCGCTTGATGGCGAAGATGCGGATGCGCTCCTGCGTCAGGCCGATGCAGCAATGTACCAAGCGAAGCTGCACAAACATGACCGTGCACATTGGTGGCGCCTGGGCGCCACCAGCGCGGCTCAACCGGAGCGCGAGGCGGTATTCGATGTATACGGCGAAGAGGCTGCTGCGTTACTAGGTACGATCCAATCCCATTTGCGGGGGGTGACGCACCAGTTCGTCGAGAAGTTTTATGCCGAGCTTGCACACAACCCTACTGCGCAAACCATCCTGTCCACCTTGAGCGAAGCAGAGAGGCAGTCCCTCATGGTCCGGCAGGGCGAACACCTGCGCTTTCTGTTTGATCCCGGCACAACCCGCCCAATGAACCTGGAGCGTGCCCGCCACCTGGGAAAGCTGCACACCCTCACTGGAATCGGCCCTGCCCTGCTGGTGCAGTCACTGGCGCTGTACCGGAGGCTATTAAGCGAACACCTCAATCTGGTCCACCTCACCGCGCGAGATCGTTACCGACTTCTGCTTGCTACCGACGCGCGCTTGCAGGATGACATTCAGTCGGAGATGCTGGAAGGCGATCGCATCATGGACTGTTACCTTCATATATTGGCGGCGCCGCTACCAGTCGGAGGGACGCTGTGGAAAGATGCGGCCCAGGCTGAACTGGGTGACCTATGGGCCCTGCCAGGTGTTTTGGCCTGCGAAATCATGCGACCGGATCAAAATGGCGTATTCCAGATCGAAGCGAGCCAGGGCCGGATTGCCAAGGAACTGATTGAGATTCTTCGTACCCCGGGTTTTGAACCAGTGCTCGATGCCCAGGTACCGGGCGGCCGCGGCCTGGTAGCCGCCGCCTGGCGCAGCGCAACCTTGCAGCAATCGGATTCTTTCATCCATGATGAGCGTACCCGGCTCTGGCAGGACAGGCTCTCTGCGATGGGGGTGCGCAGCATGCTGGCTGTGCCAGTGCTGGATGATCGGGGCCGTGCGGTGCTGATCCTGGCGATTCATGGCGCCTATCCCAATCAATTCAACGCCAACTGGATGCAGCAGTTTTCCCGCGGCCTGCAGCAACGTTGGGGACAGCTCTGGCAGCGCTGCAGCGTGCTGGTCTCTCAGACCGTGCTGCCCCAGGTGGTTGCTCAACGGTACCGCCAGAACCTGTTTACCGGAGGGCTGCGCATGTATATGCAGCCGGTGGTCGATCTGCGCACTGGTCGCCTGGTCAAGGTCGAGGCTTTAGCCCGGCTGCAATGCCCCGATGAGCAGATCATCCGGCCTGCGGAATTCCTACCACTGCTGGGCGATGCCGAGCTCGACCGGTTATTTCGCATGGGGCTGGATAACGTCCTCGAACATCTCGTGCGCTGGGATGCGCAAGGCTTGGTCCATGACGTCTCTGTCAATCTGCCACCCAGTACGCTTCTGGATGCCGATTGCCCAGGCTGGGTGAAAGATGCCCTGCAACGTTATGGCATCAACCCACGCCGCGTAACGTTCGAGTTGCTCGAAAGCCAGGGTATGGATCACCCCTTGCAGGCCGAAGCACTCGATCGGCTGCTAAAGCTCGGAGTGAACCTGGCCATGGACGATCTGGGCTCGGGTCACAGCAGCTTAAGACGTCTCGCAAGCTTGCCGTTTGAAACCATCAAGATCGACAAAAGTTTGCTTCTGCGTATTCGCAAGGATCCCATCCATACTTTGAGCCTGGTGCGAGCCATCATCCAGGTGGGGCTCGACCTCGATCGGGAAGTGGTGGTTGAAGGGCTGGAGGATGATGGACTGATCGAAGCTGCCCGTGTCCTGGGAGCGCCTCTTGGTCAGGGCTATGGCCTGGCCAGGCCGATGCCGGGCGATCAGGTTTTCGATTGGAGCCAATCCTTCAAATTGTCGATTCGCCCCGACAGCATCAAGACCTATTTGGGAGTATTGGCCCATCACTGGCTGGGAATGCGCCGTATCGCTATGGGTGTGCAGGCATCACCGCGCAGCCTGCCGGATTGCCCAGTGACGCGGTTTCTAGAGGAACAGGGTTTATCAGACAGTAAGGCGGGGGTCTGGCATGCCCAGGTTCATGCCGGTGTCGATGTACAGGTGGCCAGCCGCCAGCTCATGGAGTGGCTCATTGAGCGGGTGCGGGAAGATCTCGTGTGATCAGGATGAAATGACAGAGCGTATTCAGGTTATAGCGCAATGTGATCTCTAACAGCCGGCTCTGCGAAACGCGCGCGCCATCTATTGCGTCCGCCACAAAGAACCGCTGAATGGCCACTACAACAATTCCGGCCAGAAGTGCAACCGCGGGTAGAAGCAGCCAACGTGCAGCGAACGCGAGCCGCGATCCCTGATCGTCGCCTTCGGGCAATGGCAGGCGCAGCTCCGCCAGGTATTGCCATACCGCTACCAGTGCGACAATCGCTGCCACCACGCCGATCGCGACCGCTGCCTGTTTGCGCATCGTGCCTTTGACGGAAATCATTGCCAATTATGGCCCGAACGATATTCGATTCGTTGGGCATCGACAACTTTTACTC
>DAHXOO010000032.1 GCA_027364845.1 Pseudomonadota bacterium
GCTTGACCCTGGGGACGCTTATAAGAAATTTCTCATACTTGTTTCCAAAAATCCGGGTTGATGCGCATTTCCGCCGGCATCGTGACCCATCCGAGGACGTGTCGTGGAATTGACGGGTGCAGAGATCTTTGTCCGCTGCTTGCGCGACGAGGGTGTTGAGTATGTGTTCGGTTATCCGGGAGGGGCGTCTCTTCATATCTATGACGCGCTTTACAAGCAGGATGAGGTAAAGCATATCCTGGTTCGGCACGAGCAGGGCGCTGCCCACGCGGCGGACGGGTACGCGCGCTCCAGCGGCAAGCCGGGCGTGGTGCTGGTGACGTCCGGGCCAGGCGTGACCAATACTGTTACCGGCATCGCTACCGCCTACATGGATTCGATTCCGATCGTGGTTTTCAGCGGCCAGGTTGCCACCAGCCTGATCGGCAACGATGCGTTCCAGGAAGTCGATGCGGTCGGTATCACGCGCCCCTGCGTCAAGCACAATTTTCTGGTAAAGGACGTGAGGGACCTGGCGGTTACCATCAAAAAGGCATTTTACATCGCCACCACTGGCCGTCCCGGACCGGTGTTGGTCGACATCCCTAAGGATATCACCGCCCACAAGACCGAGTACCACTATCCCAAGGCGATCTCGCTGCGCTCGTATTCTCCCGTCACCAAGGGACATTCGGGCCAGATCCGAAAGGCGGTGGACCTCATCCTGCAGGCCAAGCGCCCCATGTTCTATACCGGAGGAGGTGTGATCCTTGGCGAGAGTTCGAGGCAGCTCACCGAGTTGGTGCGTCTGCTCGGTTACCCCTGCACCAATACGCTGATGGGTCTGGGCGCGTTTCCTGCCACCGACCCGTTGTTCGTCGGTATGCTAGGGATGCATGGGACCTATGAGGCCAATATGGCAATGCATGAGTGCGACGTGTTGGTCGCCATAGGTGCGCGTTTCGACGACCGCGTCACCGGCGATCTGAGCAAGTTCTGCCCGCACGCGCGCATTGTCCACGTGGATATCGACCCTTCTTCCATCTCTAAAAACGTCCCCGTGGAGATTCCTATCGTAGGATCGGTGGACAACGTCCTCAGGGACATGATCAAGCTGGTCAAGGAGGGCAAGCAGCGCCCGGACAAAGCAGCGCTTCAGGTGTGGTGGAAGCAGATCAACGAGTGGCGCAGTCTCGAATGCCTGAAATACGAGCACAGTGACAAGCTGATCAAGCCGCAGTCGGTGCTGGAGAATCTTTACAAGTTGACTAAGGGGAACGCATTCGTTACTTCCGATGTCGGCCAGCATCAGATGTGGGCTGCGCAGTTCTACAAATTTGACAAGCCGCGGCGCTGGATAAATTCCGGCGGCCTCGGGACCATGGGTTTCGGGCTGCCGGCGGCAATCGGGGTGCAGTTCGCGCATCCGGAGGAAACCGTGGTCTGTGTCACCGGGGAAGCCAGCATCCAGATGTGCATCCAGGAGTTGTCGACCTGCAAGCAGTACAGCCTGCCGATCAAGATAGTGAACCTCAATAACCGCTACATGGGCATGGTGCGCCAGTGGCAGGAATTCTTCTACGATCGCCGCTACTCGCATTCGTATATGGATGCGCTCCCGGACTTCATAAAGCTTGCAGAAAGCTACGGTCATGTGGGAATGCTGATTGAGAAGCCTTCTGACGTCGAGGGTGCCCTGAAAGAGGCCTTCAAGCTCAAGGACCGGCTCGTTTTCATGGATTTCATCACCGATCAGACGGAAAACGTTTATCCGATGATCGCCGCCGGCAAGGGCCAGCACGAGATGCATCTGTCACCCTGCCATCGCGACTCGACCGCTGAGCGGGAGCTTGCATGATGCGCCACATCATATCGATTCTGCTTGAGAATGAATCGGGGGCACTGTCACGCGTGGCCGGGCTTTTTTCGGCGCGCGGCTATAATATCGAATCACTTACCGTTGCGGTAACCGAGGATCCGACACTTTCGCGCATGACGTTGGTGACGCGCGGGTCGGACGAGATCATCGAGCAGATCACCAAGCAGCTCAACAAGCTGGTGGATGTGGTCAAGCTCGTAGACCTGACGGAAGGGGCGCACATCGAGCGCGAGATGCTGTTGATCAAGGTCGAGGCAGCTGATGGTGCGCGCGAGGAGGTCAAACGTCTGTCTGACATATTCCGAGGCCGGATTATCGACGTCACGGAAAGAGCCTATACGATCGAGCTTACCGGCACCGGAGACAAGTTGGACGCGTTTCTCCAGACTCTGCAAAAGGCCAGTATAATCGAGGTTGTCCGGTCCGGGCCGTCCGCCATTGCCCGGGGCGACAAGGGGCTGCACCTTTAAGCAGCGCGGTCCGTTTCCCGAGTGAAGAGCCATGCCCTGCCGTTTCGGTTCCGCTGTTCGGGTCGGCTGCGAGGCTTGAGATCTACAATACTTTGCAACGAGGTTTCTTATGAAGGTCTATTACGACAAAGACGCTGACCTTTCTGTCATCCGCGACAAGAAGGTGGCGATCGTGGGTTACGGTTCCCAGGGACATGCCCATGCGCTCAATCTCAAGGAAAACGGCGTCCAGGTGACTGTTGCCTTGCGCGAGGGTTCCGGTTCGATTCAGAAGGCGAAGAACGCCGGCCTCGCGGTCAAGAATATTCCGGAAGCGGTGAAAGACGCCGATCTGGTAATGATTTTGGCTCCGGATGAGCAGCACAAGAAGCTTTACTCGCAAAGCATCGAGCCTAACCTCAGGAAGGGTGCGACGCTTGCCGTTGCGCACGGTTTTTCCATCCATTTCGGATTCATCCAGCCCAGGCCGGATCTGGACGTAATCATGATCGCGCCCAAAGGTCCTGGGCATCTGGTGCGCTCGACCTTTGTCCAGGGAGGCGGGGTACCCTGTCTCATCGCGGTCAAGCAGGACGCCTCGGGTAAGGCCCGCGCTACCGCCTTGTCCTATGCCTCGGCGATCGGTGGTGGTCGCGCCGGTGTCATCGAAACCACATTCAAGGACGAGACCGAGACTGACCTGTTCGGCGAGCAGGCGGTCCTGTGCGGAGGGGCTTCCCATCTGGTGCAGGCCGGTTACGAGACCCTGGTTGAGGCCGGGTATCCGCCGGAGATGGCGTATTTTGAGTGTTTGCACGAGCTCAAGCTCATCGTCGACCTCATGTACGAGGGCGGCATCGCCAATATGCGTTATTCGATCTCAAACACGGCTGAGTACGGCGACTACACCCGTGGTCCGCGCATTATCAATGAGCAGACCAAGGCCGAGATGAGGAAGATCCTGAAGGAGATCCAGTCCGGGGAATTCGCGAAGGAGTGGATGGCGGAAAACGAATCCGGCGGCAAACGGTTCCCCGAGATGCGCGCACGGTCTGCCAAACATCCGATTGAGCAGGTAGGTGCGCATCTGCGCGACATGATGCCCTGGATCAAGGCCAACAAGATCGTCGACAAAACCAAAAATTGAAATATCCGCTTTGCCTTTACGCCGGCGGATACGCCAATGACTGAGGGTCCACGCCAGTGGATCGTGGCCCGGGAGGGCTGGGTTCATGTCGCCGTCGCGGTGGGTGCCGCCGCGATCGTCCAGTGGCTTGCGGGCTGGATGTGGGCACTGCCGTTGTGGCTGCTGAGCCTGTTTGTCGTTCAGTTCTTTCGCGATCCGCCGCGGCGCATTCCGCAGGCGTCGCGGGCGGTGATATGCCCAGCCGATGGTCGCATAATTGCAGTCGATGAGGTCCGCGATCCTTACATTGAGCGCACCGCCAGGCGCGTAAGTATTTTCATGAATGTGTTCAACGTCCATGCTAACCGCATTCCGGTATCAGGGGTGATCAAGCGCCGCTGGTATCATCCGGGCAGCTTTTTCAATGCCGCCCTCGACAAGGCCTCGCGCGACAATGAGCGCAATGCGCTGTGGATTCACACCGAGGACGGCAGCGAGGTTGTGGTTGTCCAGGTCGCTGGACTCATCGCGCGCCGCATCCTGTGTTACGTTCAGGAAGGTGCCCGGGTGCAGCGCGGCGAACGCTTCGGCTTCATCCGTTTCGGCTCGCGCGTCGATGTCTACCTGCCGACCGCTTACCAGGTCCAGGTCAGCTTGGGCGACCGGGTCGCGGGTGGTCGGGATATCCTGGCGTTTCTCCCGGAATGACCAGGGACATTCGGGCGCGCAGCTTTTATGTGCTAAATTCTTTGATATGAAGGCAGACGGCGCGCGGGGAGACGGGGTGAACGAAAAGCACGAGCGCAAGGGCATTTATATACTGCCCAACCTGTTCACCACGGCCAGTCTTTTCGCGGGTTTCTACGCCATCGTGCAGGCGATGAATGGCCGCTTCGGACATGCACCGGTCGCAATCTTTATCGCTATGATCATGGATGGTCTGGACGGGCGGGTTGCGCGCTGGACCCATACCGAGAGCGACTTTGGTGCCGAGTATGACAGCCTTTCGGACATGGTATCGTTCGGCCTGGCGCCGGCGCTGGTGATCTACGAATGGGCTTTGTCGGGTTTGGGCAAGCTCGGTTGGCTGGCCGCCTTTCTTTATGCGGCGGCAGCGGCGCTGCGGCTGGCACGCTTCAATACGCAGCTGGGTCACGCCGACAGCCATAATTTCCAGGGGCTGCCAAGCCCCTCAGCTGCGGCGCTGGGGGCCGGACTGGTATGGATGCTGCACAGTTACGGCGTGCCGGGCAAGGACTGGAGCTTCGTGGCTCTGGGGTTCACGGTCTTCGCTGCTGGCGCCATGGTCAGCAACATCCGCTACTTCAGTTTCAAATATCTGGATCTCAAGGGACGTGTTTCGTTCGTCGCAATTCTCGCCGTAGTACTCGTGTTCGTTCTGATCTCGCTCGATCCGCCGCAGGTACTCTTTATAATATTTCTGTTTTACTCTCTGTCAGGCCCGCTGCTGGCGGCTTTCCGGCTCTACCGTCGCATGAGCCACCGCGAGCTGGGTGGCCCGAGGCTTTAAAAATCGGTTTCTCTGGGTTATATTCATCTTTATGGTCACCCATGTCACCCGACCCCAGAGTTTCAATCCGGCAGTTCACCTCTGCAGCCTTGGCTGCGCCCGTTTGAATTCCCTCCTGCTTTCCTGCCGACTGCTGCGCGCAAGCGCATAAGACCCCGACGTGTTCCTGGCGAGGACTAAAACACGCGACCAAACACCCGTTGCAAAACGAATGCCGGCAGGATCCGAAAAGGATGTCTGCAAAGAGAGTGCAGGATGAACGACCATTTGATTATATTCGATACGACGTTGCGCGACGGGGAGCAGAGCCCCGGCGCATCGATGACTCGCGACGAAAAGGTGCGAATTGCCAGGAATCTCGAGCGTCTGCGCGTCGACGTCATCGAGGCAGGCTTTCCCATCGCTAGCCTCGGGGACTTCGAGGCAGTCAGGGCGGTGGCGCAGGAAATCAAGGACAGCACGGTATGCGCGCTTGCGCGCGCGATCGGCAAGGACATTGACCGGGCTGCAGAGGCCATAAGGCCGGCCCGTTCCGGTCGCATCCATACCTTTATCGCGACTTCGCCGATTCACATGCGGGAGAAACTGCGCATGGAACCGGAGCAGGTCCTCGAGAATGCGGTGAGGGCGGTCAAGCACGCGCGCCAGCTCACGGACGACGTGGAGTTCTCGCCGGAGGATGCTGGGCGCTCGGAGACCGATTTTCTCTGCCGCGTGCTGGAAGCCGTGATCGCCGCTGGCGCGCGCACCGTCAATATCCCTGATACGGTAGGCTATAACTTGCCCGGCCAGTTCGGTGACCTGATCAAGACCCTGCGCGAGCGCGTGCCCAATTCGGACAAGGCGGTGTTTTCCGTGCACTGCCATAACGACCTGGGGTTGGCTGTTGCCAACTCGCTTTCTGCGGTCCTTAACGGCGCACGTCAGGTGGAGTGCACCATCAATGGTCTCGGGGAGCGTGCTGGCAACGCCGCGCTGGAGGAGGTTGTCATGGCGGTCCGTACCCGCCGTGATCTGTTTTCCTGTGACACGCGCATCGACACGACCCAGATCGTGCCTGCCAGCCGCCTGGTGTCGAACATCACCGGATTTGCCGTACAGCCGAACAAGGCGATTGTCGGTGCCAATGCTTTCGCCCACGAATCTGGAATCCACCAGGACGGCGTGATCAAGAAGCGCGAGACTTACGAAATCATGCGCGCCGAGGATGTCGGCTGGGTCGCGAATCGCATGGTTCTAGGCAAACACTCCGGACGCAACGCGTTCCGTACGCGTCTGAAGGAGCTCGGCATCGGGTTCAAATCCGACGAAGAGATCAACTCTGCATTTGAGCGCTTCAAGAACCTTGCGGACAAGAAGCATGAGATATTCGATGAGGACATCCAGGCGCTGGTTACGGAAGAAGGGCTGGAGAGTGTCGACGAGCAGTACCGGCTCGTGAGCCTGAAAGTCTGTTCGGAAACCGGTGTTAAGCCACATGCCACGGTAACCATCTCCGTCCGGGGAGCGCAGGAGTCTGCAGGCGCGGAAGGCAGCGGTCCCGTCGACGCCTCGTTCCGGTCCATTGAGGCTGTTGTCGCCAGCAAATCGCAGCTGCTTCTATATTCGGTCAACAACATAACCAGCGGCACCGATTCGCAGGGGGAGGTGACGGTGCGTCTGGAGCGGGCGGGTCGGGTTGTCAATGGCCACGGGGCTGACACGGACATCGTCATCGCATCGGCCAAAGCTTACCTCAACGCACTGAACAAGTTGCTGCTTCCGTCCGAGCGCGCGCATCCGCAGGGTGGAACGCCGATCTGAACCGGGTGCGGCCATTTTGGGCTGCGACCACGGCGGGCCGCAGTCTCCAGTTCGGATGCCATAAACGAATGATCATGGCATCAATACAGGTGGCGCGTTGCTCCGATCAAGGAGAAATTTGAATAGACCGTCTGCTGTCGCTTGCCGGCCAGGAATGGGGAGCGGCTCAGCCGCGCTGCATTCTGAGTCCGGCATCCAGGTAATCCGGCGCTTCCGGATTCCAGGGTCGGCGATCGGGGTGGCGGCAAAATCCGGCAACCACCACCCGGCCTGATTGCATCGCCGTCGTGTACTTTTTTCCGCTGACAGCTGGCCAGCGGGCGCCGCCGATAGGCGCGGGGTCGCGCGCCCGCCGGCTTTGTGTTCCTCAGTGGCCGGAGCTATCCTTATTGTATGGTTTTGCGCGAGGACCTCAGACAACAATATCTGGCGGCCATGGGCATCCGGACTTGGGAAAGGCGTCGCCCGCCTGCAAGGTATTCCGGTGCTGGTGCCGGGGCGGACCTCGGGTTCGCGCCCGATGAGCTGGCGCGTGCCGACGGACAACAACTTCCGCCGCAGCCGGCTGAAAGCGCTGGGCCGACGGCGGTGGCCGACATGGACTGGGAGGCATTGGAGCAGGCGGTGCGTGGTTGCACTCTGTGTCGCCTGCATCTGGGGCGGACCCAGACCGTCTTCGGTACCGGAAACCGCCAAGCACGGTGGATGTTCGTTGGAGAGGCGCCGGGTTTCGAGGAGGATCGGCAGGGCGAGCCGTTCGTGGGGCGCGCCGGCCAATTGCTCAATGCCATGCTGTACGCCACCGGCCTTAAGCGTGAAGAAGTGTACATCGCCAATGTGCTCAAGTGTCGCCCGCCCGATAACCGCGACCCGCAACCTGATGAGGCACGGCAGTGCGAACCGTATCTCCTACGCCAGATCGCGTTGATCCAGCCGCGACTGATCATCGCGCTTGGCCGACATGCCGCGCACAGCCTGCTCAAGACGGAACTGGCGCTTGGCAAGTTGCGCAACCAGCGGCTGAACTATCACGGCATTCCGCTGATCGTGACTTACCATCCGGCATACCTGCTGCGCAACCCGGCCGACAAGCGCAAGGCTTGGGAAGATCTGTGTTTGGGCCGTAAGCTCGTAGAGGCCGGGCCGTGAGTGCCGCCGTCGTCTTCATGCGGCAGATGCAGTTGCGCAACATGCGCGAAGAGGACCTTCCGGCGGTCATGCAAGTGGAACTGGCTGGCTATGAATTTCCGTGGACGTTCGGCATCTTCCGGGACTGCATCCGGTTCGGCTATGTCTGTAAGGTTCTCAGTGGCAACAACGGCGTTATTGGCCACGGAATCATGTCGCTCGGTGCCGGCGAATGCCACTTGCTCAATATCTGCATTCATCCACAGTACCAAGGACAGGGTTACGGCACCGAGCTGACATCGCAGCTTCTGGATATCGCACGCACGCGTTATGCGAAGACGGCGTTGCTGGAGGTGCGCGTATCGAACCCGGTGGCGTATCATGTTTACAGCAAACTCGGATTCCATGAAATCGGCATGCGCCGAGGCTACTATCCTGCGCGCAAGGGGCGAGAAGACGCCATCATTCTGGCGCGTGACCTCTAACTCCTGAACCGGATTTCCAGGCAAGCCAGAGCGGGCGCGTGGATGCTCTGATCCCGGGCCAGCCACCCCAGAGGACGAAATACGCCAGGGAATTGACCCCCGGTATCGGATGTATTGCTGCAACCCCGCAACTCACCTCTCGCACAAAGAGGAACCCTGTCCAAGATGTTGATTCAAAATGCCTTGTTTCTGCCAGCCATATTGCCCAGTGTACTTCCTAATTAATAGTTGACTGTTATAGTCAGGCTTTGTATGCTGGTTCCTGACCGATAAGGTCGGGAATTCTCCCCGGCCCGGTATCAGGTCACGATCCATTCCGGCCCTTGTGCGGGCCTCGGTCGTTTCGGAGGTTGTCATGGAAACTCCAAGTCGCGACATCGAAACACTGGTCCACAGGGCCTATAAGGCCGGTTTTGTCACCGAGTTAGAGGCCGATGCGGTCCCGGCCGGGCTCAATGAGGACGTAATCCGTCTCATTTCGGCGAAGAAGCGCGAGCCTGACTTCATGTTGGAGTGGCGCCTCAGGGCCTATCGCCAATGGCTCACGATGCGCCCTCCACAGTGGGCCCACGTGCGTATTGCGCCGATCGACTTCCAGAGCATTGTTTATTATTCGGCTCCTAAATCCAAAGACGACGGACCCAAAAGCCTTGCGGACATCGATCCGAAGCTGCTGGAAACCTACGACAAACTCGGTATTCCGTTGCGGGAACGCGAGATGCTTGCCGGGGTTGCCGTTGATGCCGTGTTTGACAGCGTATCAGTGGCGACAACGTTCAAGGAAAAGCTTGCGACAATGGGGATCATCTTTTGCCCGTTCTCCGAGGCGGTTCAGGAACACCCCGAGCTGGTGCGGAAGTATCTCGGTTCCGTGGTTCCCTACACCGATAATTTCTACGCTACGCTGAATTCAGCGGTGTTCAGCGACGGCTCTTTCGTCTATGTACCCAAGGGCGTTCGCTGCCCGATGGAGCTGTCCACCTATTTCCGCATCAATGCATCCAAGACCGGCCAGTTCGAGCGCACTCTGATCATTGCCGACGAGGGCGCTTATGTGAGCTATCTCGAGGGATGCACTGCGCCCATGCGCGACGAGAATCAGCTGCACGCGGCGGTCGTCGAGCTGATTGCGCTGAAGGATGCGCAAATCAAATACTCCACCGTCCAGAACTGGTACCCGGGCGACGAACAAGGGCGCGGCGGCATCTACAACTTTGTGACCAAGCGCGGCGCGTGTCGCGGTGAAAACGCCAAGATCTCGTGGACGCAGGTTGAAACAGGTTCGGCGATCACCTGGAAGTATCCGAGTGTGATTCTCGAGGGCGACAATTCCATAGGGGAATTCTATTCCGTTGCGGTGACCAACAACATGCAGCAGGCCGACACCGGCACGAAAATGCTGCATATCGGGCGCAATACGCGCAGCACTATCATTTCCAAGGGCATCAGCAGCGGTCACGGACAGAATACCTATCGTGGCCTGGTGAAAGTGCTGAAGGGAGCAGAAAACGCGCGAAACTTTACCCAGTGTGACTCGCTGCTCATCGGCGACCAATGCGGGGCACACACCTTCCCCTATGTGGAAGTGCGCAATCCCACGGCCAGAGTTGAACATGAGGCAATGACTTCAAAGATCAGTGAGGATCAGCTCTTCTACCTTCAAAGCCGCGGCCTCGCGGCCGAAGATGCGGTTTCCATGGTGGTCAATGGATTCTGCAAGACGGTATTCAAGGAGCTGCCGATGGAGTTTGCCGTAGAGGCACAAAAACTGCTTGGTGTCAGTCTCGAGGGCGCGGTCGGCTAGCAAGGTAGGTGCCGCACCGATTGCGGCACACAGGAGAACAGGATGCTAACTATCACTGATCTGCATGCGAGTTGTGACGGCAAGGAAATACTGCGGGGCATCGACCTGCAGATCAATGCCGGCGAAGTACATGCCATCATGGGCCCGAATGGCTCCGGAAAAAGCACGCTGGCGAACGTACTTGCCGGCCGCGAGCGGTACCAGGTGACCCGGGGTGCGGTGATATATCGGGATGCCGACTTGCTGCAGATGTCGCCCGAGGAGCGGGCACGCGCAGGCGTGTTTCTCGCGTTCCAGTATCCCGTGGAGATCCCCGGGGTGAGCAACATCTATCTGCTCAAGGCTGCGCTCAATGCGGTGCGCAAATCCCGCGGCGAGCCCGAGCTGGACGCGATGGATTTCCTTGCCCTGGTCAAGGACCGGCTGCAGCTCGTGGCGATGAAAGAGGAACTGCTATACCGTTCAGTCAACGAAAGCTTTTCGGGAGGCGAGAAAAAGCGCAACGAAATCCTGCAGATGGCGGTGCTCACGCCGCACCTCGCGATCCTGGACGAAACGGATTCCGGGCTTGATATTGATGCACTTCAGGTCGTGGCATCCGGCGTCAATGCGCTGCGGAGTCCGGACCGGGCGTTTCTTCTGATAACCCACTATCAGCGCCTTCTCGACTATGTCGTACCCGATGTGGTGCATGTGCTCGTCGGTGGCCAGATAGTCAAGTCCGGAGACCGCTCCCTAGCGCTCGAGCTCGAACGCCAGGGGTACGTCGGTGTAGCCCAGCCGTCGACCTCCGTTTAGCCGGAAATGGGAGACGATCAATGAACAACCCTACGCCTGACACCACAACCAGATACCTGAATGTCATGCGCACACGTAACAGCGCCGCGCGCGAAGCGACATGGTTGCGCGCGCTCCGGCAGTCGGCCGTTGAACGTTTTGCCGAAACCGGGTTTCCAATGCTGCAGGAAGAGGACTGGAAATATACCGATGTGCGGCCCATCGAGCGTGCCGCATTCATGCCGCTCCCTCAGGATGCGGCGCTGCCTGCGGTTCCCACTGCCGGACAATTCCGGCTCGATGGCCTTTCCGGGCCGCGCGTGGTGTTCATCGATGGCCGCTTCAGTGCGTCGCTTTCTGCTGTTGGCCCGCTGCCTGAAGGCGCTACGGTAACGACCCTCGCCGATGCCCTGAATAGCCAGCCGCAGGTGCTCGAGGCACATCTGGGGCGTTACCTTCCGGCCGATGGCCACGGTTTCGCTGCGCTGAACACGGCACTGCTGGCCGATGGTGCTTTCATCCATCTCGGTGCTGGGACAAGGCTTGAGCAACCCATCCATGTGCTGTATCTGACGACGGCCGGCGCGGCGTTGTTGTTGCCGCGCAATCTGATCATTGCGGAGCGGGACAGCGAGGTCACGATCATCGAGCACTACGCGGCGGTGGGGGACATGGCCTATTTTACGAACAGCCTGACCGAGATCTTTGCCGGGGATAATTCCACAGTGGAGCATTACCGTGTGCAGGAAGAGAATCGCGCGGCGTTCCACGTCAGCGGCGTGCACGTGCAAATCAACCGATCCAGCCGGGTTATCTCCCACGCCCTGGACCTGGGTGGGCGACTGGTGCGCAATGATCTGCGCGCGGTATTGGCGGATACCGGGGGCGAGTGCCATCTCAACGGCCTCTACTTCGCCGCAGACAGGCAGCACATCGACAATCATACGCACATCGATCATGCGCAGCCGCACTGCACAAGCCGTGAATTCTACCGCGGTGTGCTGTCCGGGCGCGGTCGTGCCGTGTTCCGTGGACGTATTGTCGTGCGCCCAGATGCTCAGAAAAGCGACGCGCGCCAGGTGAACAACAACCTGCTGTTGTCACGCGATGCTGAGGCCGACAGCCAGCCGCAGCTTGAAATCTACGCCGATGACGTCATGTGTTCCCATGGAGCAACGGTCGGCCAGCTCGATGAGGATGCGCTTTTTTATCTGCGTACACGTGCCCTGGGCGATGCCGAAGCGCGTGATCTGCTCACCTACGCTTTCGCGCGCGAAGTGCTGGACCGCGTGCGTCTGGCGCCGCTGCGGGTGCGGGTAGAACACCGGCTTGCCGCCGCCTTGCGGGAGCGCGGTGCGCTCCACGAGGTGCACCCATGACGCCGGCCAGAGAAATCTTGCTGCATACGGTGCCGGTCGATGTGTTCGATACGGAGCGGATACGTTCGGATTTTCCAGCCCTGCATCAGGCCGTGCATGGTCAGCCGCTGGTGTATCTGGACAATGCGGCGACAACCCAGAAGCCGCTGAAAGTCATCGAGGTGCTGGATAGCTACTACCGCAACGACAATGCCAATGTCCATCGTGGTGTGCATGCACTCAGCGAGCGGGCTACCGCCGCTTATGAGGCCGCGCGCGAAAAAGTGCGCAAATTTCTGAACGCGCAGTCGCCGCAAGAACTCGTGTTCGTACGCGGTACCACGGAAGCGATTAATCTGGTGGCGCAGAGCTGGGGCCGGGCGAATCTGCGTCCCAACGACGAAGTCGTAATCACAGAGACTGAGCATCATTCGAACATCGTTCCGTGGCAGATGCTGTGCGGGCAGACAGGCGCGAAGCTGCGGGTTGTGCCAGCCGAGGATAATGGGGAGCTTTCGGTCGAGCGCTATGCGCAGATTCTGGGCGAGCGCACTCGCCTGGTGGCGGTGTCCCATTGTTCCAACGCGCTCGGAACCATCAATCCCGTCAAGCAGATGATATCGCTGGCCCACGAGACGGGTGCCGTGGTGTTGGTGGATGGGGCCCAGGCGGTGCCGCATCTTGCGGTGGATGTGCGCGATCTGGATTGCGATTTCTACGCTTTCTCCGGCCACAAGTTGTATGGGCCGACCGGGATCGGCGTGCTCTACGCAAAGATGGCGCTGCTTCAGGATATGCCTCCCTATCAGGGCGGCGGCGAAATGGTGAAGCACGTCAGTTTTGACCATGCCATCTATCACGATCCCCCGTTAAGGTTTGAGGCTGGCACACCAAACATTGCCGGTGCAATTGGTCTGGGCGCAGCGATCGATTACGTTGATGCGGTCGGCATCGAAGCGATCGGCAGGCACGAGCAGGACCTGCTTGCACGTGCCACCGCGGCGATGGCCGGGATGCCGGGGTTGCGCATCATCGGTACAGCGCCTGAAAAGACTGGGATATTGTCTTTTGTGCTGCAAAACATCCATGCGCATGATGTGGGTACCATTCTGGATATGCAGGGTGTCGCCGTCCGTGTAGGACACCATTGTGCAATACCTGTCATGCAGCGTTACCAGGTACCTGCCACGGCGCGCGCCTCGTTCGCGCTGTACAACACCCGCGAGGAGGTCGACGTGCTGGTGGCCGCGGTTTACAGGGCAAAGGAGGTGTTCGGATGATGACTGACCTGCGTTCCCTCTACGAGGAAGTGATCCTCGATCATAACCGCAACCCGCGCAATTTTCAGCACGCTCCGCCGGCTGCCAATCACGTTGCCCACGGGTACAACCCGCTTTGCGGCGACGAGCTTTCCGTTAGTCTGCGGCTGGAGAACGGAATCGTAACGGACATCGGATTTGACGGCGCAGGTTGCGCCATAGCAACCGCGTCAGCTTCGTTGATGACCGAGAGCATAAAAGGAAAGACTGTGGAGGAGGCCAAGGCGCTGTTTGAATCCGTGCATGAAATGCTCACCCAGCAGGGGAGTGCCGGAGATCTTGGAAAATTGCAGGTGCTTGTCGGCGTACGTGAGTATCCAGCGCGCGTGAAGTGCGCGACGCTTGCTTGGCACACCCTGCAGGCTGCCTTGCGGAAAGAGCAAGGAACCGTATCGACTGAATGATTGCGGCGCGGGTTACCGCGATATCCGCAGTAGGTGGATTTTCTGGCCTGCCTGATGAGACTTAATGCCACATGACTATCGATCTGAAAAAACTTGCTGAACAGCAGGATCCCGGTGCTAGCGGGCTCAGGAAATGCGTTATCGAGGCGCTGCGCGCGGTTTTCGATCCTGAAATTCCGCTTAATATCTATGATCTCGGACTCATCTATGATCTGGATATCAACGAGTCTGCGGGCAGCGTTCATATCAAAATGACCCTGACCACACCAGCCTGTCCAGTTGCGCAAAGCTTTCCATGCACAGTGGAATGTGCGGTCCGTGAAGTTCCCGGTGTCAAGGATGTGGCGGTGGAGATCGTCTGGGATCCGCCGTGGAGCCGCGACAGTATGTCCGAGGCGGCAAAATTGGAACTGGGCCTGCTGTGAGCGCCAACGACGGCAGGCACCGTAGGCCGTGGTGCTGCGGGATGGAGTCTGCATGGCGCAGGGGTGCACATGTCCGAATGGGTTGATGTCGCGGCGGTTGACGAGGTGCCGCGTGGGGATTTTCGCGTAGTGGAAGTGAATGGGGCGATGGTCGCGGTATTCAATCTGGACGGAGACTATTTTGCTGTTGACGATATCTGTACCCATGACGGCGGGTCGCTCAGCGGCGGACGCGTGGAGGGGGACGAAGTTGTCTGCCCGAGGCACGGAGCGAGATTCAGGATCACTACAGGCGAGGTTACGGCACCGCCGGCGTACGAGGCGCTACACCGCTTCCCGGTGCGCATTCGGGAGCAGCGTATAGAGGTCTGGGACGACCGCTGGGATTGACCGGACTGCGCAGTCCGGATCGCTGCGGTTTTGAACTCCGGGCTTCGCGACTCGACCGGGGCGGCAGCGAGAACCGAGGAGGTGTTATGGCGCAAACGCTGCAGACAATCCGGCGTTATCTCAAGACTTTTCTATTGTGGGAACTTCTTGCGGGCATGGCGGAAACCGGCAGGCATCTGTTCGCCACCAAGATCACGGTGCTTTATCCAGAGGAGAAGACGCCGCAGTCGCCGCGCTTCCGGGGCCTGCACGCGCTGCGGCGCTACCCGAATGGCGAAGAACGCTGCATCGCCTGCAAGCTGTGCGAGGCGGTATGTCCGGCGGCATGCATTACGATAGAGTCCGAACAGCGTGCCGATGGCACGCGCCGGACGACTCGCTACGATATCGACCTGTTCAAGTGTGTCTACTGCGGGTTTTGCGAGGAGGCCTGTCCAGTGGATGCGGTGGTGCAGACGCGCACTTTCGAGTTCCATTACGAAAGTCGCGGCAGTGAAATCATCAATAAAGAGCAGCTGCTGGCCATAGGCGACCGCATGGAATCCAGTATTGCCAGAGATCGCGAAGCGGACGCACCCTACCGCTAGGCGCATACCAGCGTATAGTGGTCTTTGCGTCACGGCTGCGGAAAGGAAGCGGATCTGTTCCGACGTCCGGAGCGCAGTCAGTGCCGCCCGCGGCAGAAGAACCGGAAGGAGGAAACCCTTGACCGCCCGCCAGACCATCATCTACGAGGGGAGAATCATCACCGTCAGCCGCGAAGTGGCGCAGCTTCCCAATGGTCGTACCGGAGAATTCGAGGTTGTGCGCCATCCTGGTGGCGCCGCCACGGTTGCCTTGGATCGGGATGCGCGAGTGTGCCTGCTGCGCCAGTACCGGCACGTTGTCGCAGACTGGGTATGGGAACTTCCGGCAGGCAAGCTCGACAGTGGCGAAGCGCCGCTCACGGCCGCCCAGCGCGAGCTGAAGGAGGAGGCCGGGGTTAGCGCGCGTGGCTGGCAACCGCTCGGGAGGATTCTCAGTTCTCCGGGAGTCTTCAGCGAGACCATATACTTGTTTCTGGCGCGCGATCTCGAATCGCAGCCCAGCCAACCCGAAGAGCATGAGCTTATCGAGGTGCACTGGCTTCCGCTGGCCCAGGCGGTGGCGCGCTCCCTTTCCGGTGATATCCAGGATGCGAAGACAATCATTGGGCTGCTGCGGGCGCAGACTGCTGCATCCTGAAGGGCTGAAGTCGCACCCGGAGCCCATTTGGTTGTTAAGTCGCACGAAACCTCTTACACTCCAACCGCTGCTGGCAGCGCGGTCGAACATCTACGCGAGTGCAGTGCCACCGGCTTCCTCGGGCCGGCGTCGGGACAGGTTTGCTCGAAACCACATACTTATGAAGCGACCAGGCCGTTGCGACATCACCCGGGCGGTTTACGCGCTCCGCATGCGGTCATGGCGGCGCATTGCCGCACGGGTGCTGGGTGCGGTGCTTGCCACCACGCTGCTTTGCGTCAGACCGGTGCTGGCGGCTGGGCCGGTTTCGGCGGGCGACGAGCTGGCGGCTATGAACCCGCAGCTCGACCGGATTGAGCGTCAGCTGACGGGTAAGGTCTCCGACCTGAGCCGGTTTGCAGTATGGGTGAACGACACAAGCCGCATCAAAGCTCAGGCCGATCAGTGCGTTTCAGCCAGCACCCAGAATACGAACGAGATCGACCAGGATCTCGCGAGTCTTGCGCGCTTTCGTCCTGGGGAGGCGCTGCATGTGACCAATCAGCGCGAACTCTTGCGTCAGGAGCGCCTTGTGCAAGAGGACCGACTTGCCACCTGCCAGGCACTGAGTGCGCGCGCCGACCAGCTGCTGCATCGCATTGCTCGACGGCAACGTGAGTTGCTGGCGGCGCAATTCTTCGGGCGGGGAGCGACGTTTGCGGGCCTGCTCCGGGACAACTGGGGAAAGCCGGGAGTTTGGCTAAGTTCGTCCGAAGCCTTCCTCAGCCAGCATAGCGGCATCGCTCAGCTTGCAGCCGACGATTTCTGGATCCTGGTGATCCTTGTCATTGTGACCGCAGCCATCGGTATCCTGCTTCGGCGACGTCTTTCCTACTGGGCGGCGCATCGCAGCTGGGAAGGTGGCTTTTCCGGCGATATCGGGATGTCGCTGACGACATCGATCGGCCAATATCTGCCGTATCTGCTCGTGAGTGCAGCCGTCGCCGTGTTTCTCGGGCTGACAATCGGCAATCTGGTACCGCTGCCATTTGCCAACCTTGCAGCGTACGGCTTGCCGGCCTGTTTGCTGGCGCTGGCGTCTGTCCGCATGTTCCTGGCGCCGGCGCCTCCGGCGCGGCCGTTCGTCGCATTCTCCCCCGAAATCGCCCGGTCCCTGGCGGTGCGGCTGCGAGTCCTGGTGCTGCTCGGCTATGTTGGATATCTCGGGTTCGGTACTCTGCTCGCCCAGAGCCTGCCCGTGCCAGCGCTGCTGCTGGCGCGCGGCGTATTTTTTGTCGCCGTTACCTTTAATATCCTCTGGATTGTTTGGCTGATTGCTCATATCGGCCGGCTGTCGCGATTGCGCGGGCTGCGCATTCTTTTGGTTCTGGCGCTGATCGGGGCGATGGTGGCTGAGGTGCTCGGCTATCGCAATCTCTCGGTTGCAGTGTTACGCGCTGTTACCGGCACCTTGCTTGCTTCGGGGCTTCTCGTTCTTGCAAGCCGGCTGATCGGAGAATTTTTCGACCGGCTGAATGCGGGTCGGCATGCCTGGCACCAGCGGCTGCGCCAGACTCTGGATCTCGCTGACGGACAGCCGATACCAGGACTGGTTTGGTTGCGGATCGTGGCCCTCGTTTTGCTGTGGTCGGCGTTCGGCTTTGTGCTGTTGCGGGTCTGGGGCCTGTCGGAGGCAGCACTGCTCGAGGTGCGTGGAAACGTGGTGGGCGGCTTCACGGTAGGGTCGCTGCAGGTGTTTCCGATACGCATCCTGCTCGCGCTTGTAACCTTTGTGGTGCTGTTCGCCGCCAGCGGATCGGTACGTGCGCGCCTTAAGAAGCGTTGGCTGGGGAAGTTACATTTCGAGCCGGGCGCGCGCGAGGCGATAGTGGCCATCAGCGGCTATACCGGCACCTCGATTGCTATTGTGGTCGCGTTGAGTGTCGCGGGCCTCCAGCTGAGCAATCTGGCGATCATTGCCGGTGCGTTGTCGGTTGGCGTCGGTTTTGGGCTACAGAACATCGTCAACAACTTTGTGTCCGGTCTGATTCTGCTGTTCGAGCGTCCGATAAAGACTGGAGACTGGATCGTGGTAGGCAACACAGAAGGCATTGTCAGACACATACGTATCCGATCGACGCAGATTCAGACTTTCGATCGCGCCGATGTGATCGTGCCGAACTCGGAGCTGATCTCCGGGCAGGTGACGAACTGGATGTTGCACGACCCGCGCGGGCGGGTACGTGTTCCAATCGGAGTCGCATACGGGAGCGATACCGCGCTGGTCAAAGAACTGCTGCTGAGGATCGGTGCTGAGCATTCGCTTGTAATCCGCGATGACCCCGATCGTGCGGTCAAGGTGTACTTTCTTTCCTTCGGTGACAATTCCCTGAATTTCGAGCTGCAATGTCATATTGGCCACATTGGCCAGCGACAGCAGGTGATCAGCGACCTCAATTTCGCGATCGATGCTGAGTTCCGAAAACATGCTATCGAAATGCCGTTTCCGCAGCGCGACGTTCATGTGCGCGACCTGCCGCCTGGCTGGATTTTGCCTGCTTCGCCGCGCGGGCCGGAGTCCGGTTAGGCCGGTTCGGGCTGCGGCTGACTGCGGCAGCCGTGCTTCTCGGCGTCGCAGTCTTGCCTGTCAGATAGGATTGAAAGGGATGGCGCCGGTGCAGGTCCGAGCCGTATGATTTACTGCGAACCGCAACGGGTTGTATGTTGGCATGTGCATCGCTGTGCTGCCAGTGGAAGAATCATGGACTTTTTTAACGCAGCCTCTGCTTGCAGAAGCGGGCAATTTCTCTTTCGTCGGTTGCGGGCGCGGGCCGACTGCCGGGATGTCAAGATTAGGCGAATTGCCATTTGTAATCAGAAAGCTCCGCGACAAAGTTCGAATTTGCGGTGCATGGACCGGTGTCAAACGTTGATGCAGATCAAAACATTCGAATTTATCGAGACATAAGATCTGCACAAATTAATCACATCGGCTACGGTGGCGTGGAGGTAGCATGAGTGTTCGACACTTATATAGCGTGCAGTGCCGGACAGGTTTGTCATTTCAATGACCGCGTTACGGAAGAACTCCGTGATGCCCATGTCGATGGATGTCCGTCAGGAGGCAAGCTCCGTTCGAATTGTTCAGAATCTGCTATGTCTGTCCGGCCGTAGAGGACCGGAAAGTTCCGCCGCCGGGCCGTTAGCGGTATCTCCGCACGCGTGTATATCGATGACTATCGGGGGGTCGCGCCATGCATAGTCTCCAGACCGTTGTGGATCTGTCGCGCTGGCAGTTTGCCGCCACCGCCCTGTATCACTTTTTGTTCGTGCCACTAACCCTGGGCCTGAGTTTCCTGCTGGCTGCGATGGAGACCGTGTACGTTACCACCGGTCGGAAGATCTACAAGGACATGGCTTTGTTTTGGGGAAAGCTGTTTGCCATCAACTTCGCGCTTGGGGTGGCCACCGGGTTGACCATGGAATTCCAGTTCGGCACCAACTGGTCGCAGTATTCGCGCTTTGTGGGCGATGTATTCGGCGCACCGCTGGCGATCGAAGGCTTGATGGCGTTCTTTCTGGAATCCACCTTCGTCGGACTGATGTTCTTCGGGTGGGACCGCATGAGCCGCGGCAAGCATCTGCTGGTCACTTATATGGTAGCGCTGGGGTCGAATCTTTCTGCCCTCTGGATCCTGGTCGCAAACGGGTTCATGCAGTCACCCCGCGAGGCGGTGTTCAACCCGGTGACCATGCGCTTGGAGCTTACCAGCTTCGCTGATCTGATCTTCAGTGGCGATGCCCAGGCGAAGTTCGTGCATACCAGCATTGCCGGCTATGTGACCGCTGCGATGTTCGTTGCCGGGATCAGCGGCTGGTACATGTTGCGCAACCGCCACATGGAGCTGGCCAAGCGCTCGTTCCGGATGGCGGCACTGTTCGGCGTCTTTGCCAGCATCGGCGTGATTAGTCTTGGTGACGCCCTGGGGTTCATCGACGGTGGCGCGCAACCCGCCAAGCTAGTGGCCATGGAAGCGATGTGGAAGACCAGGACGCCGCCGGCGGGATTCAACGTTATTGCGTTCCCGTCGCAGAAGCAGCAACGCAATCTGTACGAGATCCAGATTCCCAAGCTGCTCACGCCACTAGTGACCCGTACCATGGACACGGTCATTCCTGGTGCGGACGAAGTAGAGAACCAGGCGATGGTGCGGATGAAGGATGGCATCCCGGCCGTGCTCGCGCTTAAGACGCTCAGCGCTGACCCGACCAACCAGCCGGCGCTTGCCCAGTTCAAGGCGCATGAGCAGGACATGGGGTACGCGTTGCTGCTGAAGCGCTACGCACCAGACCTGAGGGCGGCCACGCCCGCCGACTACCAGCGGGCGGCGCGCGCCGTGATCCCCAATGTGGCGGTCATATTCTGGTCCTTCCGGGTCATGGTGCTCGCTGGGTTTTCTATGCTGTTCTACTTGGGCGTCGCCGCGTACTGCTCATTGAACAACAGAGTACAGGACCGCCGGTGGCTGCTGAAGCTTGCGCCCTGGCTGATCCCGGCACCATTCATCGCGTGCGAGGCGGGTTGGCTAGTCGCGGAAATGGGGCGCCAGCCGTGGACGGTGTATGGCGTTCTGCCTACCTGGATGTCGGTGTCCACGCACAGTGTGGGTTACTTGGTGTTCTCATTGACGGGTTTCGTCTTGATCTATTCGGCTTTCATCGTGGTGGAAGCATATTTGATGCTCAAGTTTATCCGCAAGGGGCCGGACGAAGGCCGCCTCGCGGCGCCGTTGCACTGAGTCACGAGGGGATTGGGCCATGGAACTTTACGCAGTACTGAAGATAACCTGGTGGTTGCTTCTGGGTGTGCTTCTGATCGGGCTCGCCGTGATGGTCGGCATGGATATGGGTATCGGCGCTGCGCTGCGCTATTTTGGGCGCACCGACGGGGAGCGCAGGGCGGTGCTCAACATGATCGGACCGCACTGGGATGGCAACCAGGTCTGGTTCATTCTTGGGGGTGGGGCCGTATTCGCAGCCTGGCCGACGATCTACGCGACGGCCTTTTCCGGACTGTACATCGTCATGCTGCTGCTGTTGTGGAGCATGATCATACGGCCGCTTGGATTCGAATACCGCAGCAAGCTGCCGTCGCCTTCCTGGCGCAACCTCTGGGACTGGGGGCTGTTCGTGAGTGGCCTGTTGCCGATGGTGATCTTTGGCGCCGCCATCGGGAACATGTTGCTGGGGGTGCCGTTTCACTTCAATTGGTACCTGGAATCCTGGTACACCGGCAGTTTCATCTCCCTGTTCAACCCGTTTGCGATCCTCTGCGGCCTCATGTCGCTGTTGCTGGCACTTTACCAGGGGTCGGCCATGGTCATGAACCGCGGCGAGGGCGCGGTGCGGGAGCGGGCGCGCAGACTTGGAACCTGGGCAGGGCTTCTGGCCCTGGCGCTGTTCACCGCCGGTGGCTTCTGGGTAGCGCGGTTGTCCGGCTACGTGGTGACTTCCGGGGACGATCCAGCTGGACCGGCGATGCCTTTGCGCAAGATCGTGGAGATGGTGCAGGGCGCCTGGCTGCATAACTTCAGCGCTTATCCAGTGCTGTGGTTGGTGCCGGGGCTGACCTACGTCGGTGTACTAGCCGGTGTCTGGGCGTTGCGCCGCGGTTGGTCTCACTTCGGCTGGTGGCTGGGAGCGCTGGGCTGGATCGGCACCATCGGCACGGTCGGAGCGGCCATGTTCCCGTTCATGATGCCGTCGAGCAGCAATCCGTCTCAGAGTCTGACCGTGTGGGATGCTTCATCCAGCCAAACAACTCTGCTGTGGATGCTCGGCTGGACAATTGTGTTCGTGCCCATTGTGCTCATCTATACCAGCTGGGCGTTCTGGATCATGCGCGGCAAGGTCACGCCGGCGCACGTCGAAGGCAACGACCACGCTTATTGAGAGGGGGCTGGCATGATCTTATTGCGCATGTTGCTGTACCTTGTAATATCACTGGTGACGCTATTTCTGGTCATCCTGCTCGGCCAACGAGGAGCGTGGTATTTCGCGTGGGTACTCGGCACCGTTATGATAGTGCTGATTGCGGCGGCTGGCGGAGCGCTGCTGGACGCTCAGGAAGAGGCAAAGCAAAGCGGTCAGTGAGTGTTGCGGCCTTCCGGTGGGTGCCCGTTCAAGGAGCACGGCCGCCTAGGGCGAGGATGCCAGCACGGCATGCATCTGGCGATAGCGGGTGTCGCCGTTCATCAGGTGGGCATGGCCGCCGTGCTCAATAATGCGACCTCCCTCCATGATTGCCACCTCATCCATGCGCTCGAGCGCGCTCAGGCGGTGGGTAATGAGCAGAAGCGTGCGCGTGCGTGTGGCCGCGAGCAGACTATCCATAAGTGCGCGCTCCGTGGCTGCATCCAGTCCCTCGGTAGGTTCGTCTAGGATGAGAATAGGTGCATCCTTCACGAGCGCCCGGGCGATTGCCAGCCGCCGTGCTTGTCCGCCCGAGAGCTTCAAACCTGCCTCGCCTACGATGCTGTCGTAACCCTCGGGCAGAGCCGTAATGTCCTCATGTATCTGCGCTACCTTCGCGGCAGCCTCGAGCCTGGAATGGTCTGCCTTGGGGTCCGCGAGCAACAGGTTCTCACGCACAGTGGCATTGAACAGATGCAGTCGCTGCGGCACAACGCTGATCATGCGGCGCACGTCTTCGCCCAGGTAGTTCCGCAGTGAGTATCCCCCGAGGCGGATCTCGCCACTTTGGTAATCCCAGAAGCGAACCAGCAGATTGATCAAGCTGCTCTTGCCGGCGCCCGAGGGACCGACGATGGCAACGCGCCGGCCCGGAGGAAGGTCGAGGTCGATATCCGCAAGCACCCACGGGCCGGTGGGCGTGTAGCGCAGACCTACGCCCCGGAACTCGAGTCCGCTGTCCCGGGGCCGAGGAGACGGCCGCGGCGGGTTGACGATCGGGGATGGTGTGTCGATCACGGCGAAGATACGCCGCGCCGCGGCAAGCGTATGTCCCAGGTACAGGTAGGCCTGGGGCAGCAGTGCGACGCTTTCGAAGCTTCCCATGACGACAAGCGTCAGCATGGGCAGGTCTACGGACGCAACCTGTTGGCGGCGCACAAGGACTACACCCAGCATTGTAGCGAGCCAGACCGAGAGATTGGTCATCAGACCCGAAGCGGCAGAGACGAAACCCGTTATCCGGCTCATACGGTTCTGATCGTCCCGCAACTTGTGGCTGAGCAGGTCAGTCTGCTCCAAGTGAGCACGCGCGGCGCCAAATACTGTCAGTTCGCCCATACCCTGCACTCCATCGACCACCGCCAGGCGCAGCCGCGAGGAAGTTTCCACCAGGCGCGCCCCGGGCTGGCTTCCGAGGCGCTGAGCTGTCAGGGGGATCGCGGCCCCGACTAGCGCAAGGAACACGAGGTCGATTGCGGCCATCGGGAGGCTGTACCGGCTCAGGAAGAGAAAGACCAGCAGCGCAGAAATCACCGCCACTGCCATGGGTACTAGCGTCCGCAGGTAGAGGTTGTTGAGGGCATCGATGTCCGCGCCGATGCGGCTCAGCAGGGCGCCACCCTGGTAGCTCTGCAACCCCGCCGGCGCCAGGGGCTCGACGTGTTGGTAGAACCATACCCGCAGGCCGGAGAGAAAGCGCAGCGTGGCTTCGTGGGTCACGAGGCGCTCGAGGTAGCGCCCGCCCGTGCGCAGGATAGCAAAGGCGCGGATCGCGGCTGCCGGTAGCAGGTAGTTCATGATGCCGCCTACGGCACCTGCGGCCGCCATCGCGGCTAGGAACCAGCCGGCTACTCCGAGCAACGCCATATTGGCCAGTACCACCACCAAAGAAATCAGCGCCCCGAGCCCCATCCAGCGCCAGTAGGGCAGGAACAGGCGTATGAGGCGCCACAGCAGCTTCATCCCGCCTCCACATAGCGGCGAACCAGTCGCCGGTACAGGCCCGGCCGGTCCATGAGCTCTTGGTGTGTGCCTGCCTCTGCGATGTGTCCGTGATCGAGCACAACGATGCGGTCAGCGTGAGTCACGGTGTTGAGACGGTGCGCGATAATAATCGTGGTGCGGTCCTGGGCCAGGCGGTCAATGGCGGCGATCAGCCTGCGTTCGCTTTCCAAGTCAAGATTGGCGCTTGGTTCATCGAGCAGTACTACCGGCGCATCCTTGAAAAAGGCGCGCGCCAGCGCCATGCGCTGGGCCTGGCCTCCCGACAGTCCCTGGCCGCCCTCGCCAACAACGGTGTCGTAACCACATGGCAACGCTTCGATGAATTCGTCGGCCAGTGCCATGCGAGCCGCCGCGTGTACCGCTTCCGGTCTGATGCCGACGCGACCCATGCAAATGTTGTCGTACACGGTCCCATGAAAGATCCGCGGGCTTTGCGGTACCCAGGCGACGTGCTTCAGCCATTGCTGCGGGTCGAACTTGTCGAGTGCCATGCCATTGATGAGTACCTGTCCGGCCTCAGGCTGCACGAACCCGAGCAGCAGATTGATCACTGTGGTCTTGCCCGCTCCTGACGGACCTACCAGAGCGACGCGCTCCCCGGGGCTGATCTCGATCGATACGCCGTCCAGGGCCGGCCGCCCAGGTTCGTAGGCACAGCGCACGTCTTGCAGGCGGATGCCGATCCGGCCGGTCGCGGGCAGTGCAGCCGCAGTTTGTGGACGACGTGGTGCTGGCGTCTCCAGCAGTTGCACTATGCGCTCGCCGGCGCCGATCGCTTCCATGCGCGCGTGATAGTGGGTTCCCAGAGCGCGCAAGGGCAGATAAAACTCGGGTGCAAGCAGCAGGATCAGAAAGCCCGACCGGAACCCAAGCTCCCCCCACAGCAGCCGGAACCCGATCAGCACCGCGACCAAGGCAATACTCACGGTGGCGAGAAATTCCAGGGCCAGAGATGACAGGAATGCGACACGAAGCACTGCCATCGTGCTACTGCGGTAATCATCGGACAGCTGCGCCACAACCGCTGCCTCACGCCGACTGGCATTGAACAGCTTCAGGGTGGTGAGTCCCTGGATGACGTCCAGGAAGTGGGCGCTCAGGCGTGCCAGCCGGCGCCATTGGCGCTGGTTGAGGGCCTCCGCGTTCCGTCCGATGAAGATCATCATCAGCGGAATCATCGGCGCAGTCACGAGCAGCACCAGGCCGGAAATCCAGTCGACGGGGAAAACGACCGCCAGGATCGCTAGTGGCACCAAAGCTGCCAAAGACATCTGCGGCAGAAAACGCGCGTAGTAAGCCTCCAAGGCCTCGACGCCGTCAGTGACGGTGCTGGCCAGTTCGCCAGCGCGTTCCGTGACCATCCGCACCGGACCGAGGGTTAGAAGGTGCTCCAGCAGCTGCCGGCGGACGTCAAGCTTGATGCCGGCGGCCGCGCGGAACGCCATCCTTTCCGAAGCCCATGTGATCCCGGCGCGCAGCGCGAACACGGCAAGCAACGACCACAGCATCGGCATCATGTCCGCCAGGGTGCGGCGTCCGAACACCGCGTCGTTGACGATTCCGGCCAGAAGCCAGGCCTGCAGGATCAGCAGCAGACCGCCGCAGGTCCCCAGAGCCACGGCAGCACGCAGAGAATTCACCGCGCGTGCGCTTGCTCGGTTCAGCCAGCTCTTTACGTTCATGCCTGGATTCTGTCGCGCTGTCGACGCGCGACGATAGCGCAATCGCAGTTCTGATGCCACCGGCCAGATCGCTGGCCATGGAGGTCTGCTACTGGTCAATGCTGCCGGTGACCATCTGATATAACAACGGCTGGAATGAAAAAGTCACCGGACATAGGCTAGGGAACCATCTCGAACGGTTGCTTTGACCTTCAATCTAGGGCAGAACCCGACCCACTCCGGCCGTTCAAGGCAGCGTTGGTTCAATGGCAGGTATCTGAGTGGAGCAGTCGCCCCGTGTAACTGTTCGGCGGGTAGCGGGTCGGCCCAAGCAGACGTTATGGAGAGTTTTGTGTCTTTCTCCATGCTGCGGGTGGCATGCCAACAAGCCGTTTGAACGCACGCGAGAACGCCGCTTCGGACTCATAGCCGACGTCGAGCGCGATGGTCGCCACATTACGGTTGGTTTCCCGCAATAGGCGACTGGCGTACTGAATGCGCCAGTTAGCTAGGTATTGCATGGGCGGCTGGCCGAGGAAACCCACGAATCTATCATGCAACGCAGATCGTGATAGACCCACTTCATGGGCCAGACTGTCAACAGTCCAGTCGTGATCGGGTCGTTCATGGATGAGTGCCAAGGCCTTGCCCACGAAGCGGTCTCGAAGCCCTGCCAGCCATCCGGTGGCGTCGTCAGGCAACCTATCGAGGTACCGGCGCCGCATCGACAAACATCATTTCGGACAGCCTTTCTAGCACGGCGTCCCCACCTGGCCTCGGGTTGTTCGACTCCATGACGGCCTGGTCGATCACCCTGGAAACCCAGTCACCTGCCCGCGTGGCTGGCAAATGTAGGATTCTGGGTAGAGCCGAGATGAGCGGGTTGAATGGTTTGAGATCGCACCCGAAGAATCCGCACACAGCGACTGTATTGGCTTCCTCGATGGGCATGGGCGTACCTGGTTCGAGCACGCCGTGATGGTAGGAGATGGGCAGTGGCTTCGGCACATTTCTTGTCGAGAAGACCCATTCAGCGGTCAGCCGGAAGGGTTCCATTCCTGAGTGTGATCACCTAATTTGATGGTCTGATGTTCACGTTCGGCGAGGGTTGTCAGGAAGCGAATTTCAAGCAAACCGGCGTCAGCTTCCCTGCTGGCACCGTTTGTTGTGGCGTGGTGCCGCTGATCAGAACGGAGGATCGTCGGTCGCTCGGACGGGGTGAGTCTGAACGATATTGTGGCGGGAACGTTCGTCGTAGTAACGACGGATCTGATCGCCGTAGCGGATCTCAAATTCCGTCGTGAAGACCTGCAGGAAGTCGAGGATTTCGACAGCGGCCTCGTCAGACAGCGGCCGCAGCCGGATGCAGTGGTGGCAAGGATCGGAGCCCATGGGTTTCCTCGATGAATGATCAACGGCCCGGCGCAGCACGGCGCGGTGTGGGCTGCGTGGGTGGTGCAAAGACATCCATATAGAGCTTCTCATCGAGCACCGGCAGGTCGCGTTGCGCCGCGGCGGCGAGCAGTTCGGCGGCCAGCGTGGTCAGGATGCGGTAATTGCCGGCAGCGTGATCGCACAGGGTATGACGCAGTTGCGGTGTCATGAGGCTGGCGTTGCCGGCACCGGCAAGCAGATGATCGAGGCAGGCCAGCAGTTCCTCGCGGCTGGCGAACTCGGTGGCAAGCCGGGTGCGGATGCGACTGCCCAGCGGGATGAGTTCCTCGCGGCGCAGTTTCTCGATGAGCCGGGCGTCTCCGG
>DAHXOO010000033.1 GCA_027364845.1 Pseudomonadota bacterium
GTTCCTCTACCACCTGCCCCTCTACCGCCAGCACCAGCGCATGATGGCGGCCGGCATTCAGGTGAGCCGGGGCAGCCTCACGAACTGGTCGGCTCGGGCGATCGATCTGCTGGAGCCGATCTACACGGCCCAGTTCTCGCATATCTTGCTCAGCCGGGTGCTCGCGATGGACGAGACACCGATCAAGGCGTGGCGAAGGGAGAAGGGCCGGATGCGGCAGTGCTACTTCTGGCCGATCACCGGGCAGGACCACGAAGTCGTCTTTCCCTTCGCCACCTCGCGCTCACACAGCCAGGTACCGACCTTCCTCGGAGCCTTCACCGGCACATTGCTGAGTGATGGCTATGAAGCCTATGCCGCCTATGCCCGCAACCATGCCGGGGTGACCCACGCTGAATGCTGGGCGCATTGCCGACGTCATTTTGAAGGGGCGAAAGAAGCCGAACCCGCGGCTGTCGCCGAAGCCCTGGCCCTGATCGCGATGCTCTACCGGCACGAGCAAGCCATCCGGGACAGACACCTCGAGGGCGAGCAGAAGCTCGCCTATCGCACGGAACACAGTGAACCCGTTACGCAGGCCTTCTGGCGCTGGTGTGACGAACAGTGCCACCGGCCGGATTTAATACCCGGCAATCCACTCAGCAAGGCATTGAAGTATGCGCGCGAACGTCGCGTCCGCCTGCAGGTGTTCCTCTCGGATCCCGAGGTCCCGGTCGACACCAATCATCTCGAGCGGGCGCTGCGCCCCATACCCCTGGGACGGCGCAATTGGCTTTTTTGCTGGACCGAGCTCGGGGCCAAGCAGGTCGGTATCATCCAGAGCCTGATCGCGACCTGCTTATGCCGCGCGCGGCATAAGCAGGTTTATGCCGAAGGCCGAACTATGCCGAAGGGAAGCAGATTTCCGAGCGTTTTCCGTGACTTGGATGGACACCAATCGGCATAGTTTACCCTCTCTTTGCGCACATCAGTGCGAAGGAGAGAATGATGACCACAGCAGATTATCTGAACAGAAGCCGCCTGTTTCGGCGGCTGAGCAGCGGACCGCACGGGCAGCATGCCAGTCATTTCGCATCACGATTGATCAGGGACGGGCTTCGTCAACAAGGTATTTGGCGATCGCTGAACCTGTTTCGCGATCTTATGCGCTGGACAGCAGCCAATAAGTCGGCGCCTGCGGATCTAAATGAGCACGTTATCGAAGCCTTTCTCAGGTTCAGGGCTGAGCGACAAGGCATTCAACCGGGCGACCGCGCAGCACTGGCTCGCCTGCTATCGGCACTTCGAGAGTCGGGATTGGTCGCGCCGGCAGAGATTCCCCAGCCGACCGAGCATGAAGCGATCTTCCAGGCGTTCAGCGATTATCTCGCGAAGGAGCGCGGCTTAGCGCCCACCTCGGTGCTGAGGCACTTGCCGGTAGTCCGTCAGTTTCTGCAGGAGCTCTGTCCCTCGGGTGCTGCTGATTTCGGCAAGCTCGATCACGAAGACATCATCCGATACATTGAGCGCCATGCTTCGGATTGGAGCGCCGATACCGGCAGGGCAATGTGCTGGGCACTCCGGGCGTTTCTCCGATATCTCTATTTCAAGGGCCTGGTTTCCCTCGCGCTGGCCGATTGCGTTCCTTCGATCAGGCGATGGAAATTCTCGAGCCTGCCAACCTACATGTCCGCGCAGCAGGTTCAGCGCGTGCTCGACAGGTGCGATCGGTCGACCGCACTGGGACGACGGGATTACGCCGTTCTCAAGGTACTGGCTAAGCTCGGCCTTCGAGCCAACGAGGTCGCGGTTCTCACCCTGGATGATATTGATTGGCGCTCCGGGGAGATGCTGATCCACGCAAAGGGGCGACGACAATCCGTGATGCCGATTCCGCCCGATGTCGGTGCTGCCATCGTCGCCTACCTGCGAGATGGTCGCCCACATTCGAGTTGCCGGCGGCTGTTCCTGCGTATGCTGGCGCCCCACGTCGGCTTCGCCTCAGGTTGCGCGATTACTATGCTTGCAAAGCAGGCTCTGGATCGAGCCGGCATTCACGGTTACGCGCACCGAGGTGCCCACCTGTTTCGTCACAGCCTGGCGACAGATCTGCTGCGGTCCGGAGCCACGTTTTCGGAGATCGGTCAGCTGCTTCGGCACGAGAGCACAGACAGCACTCGGATCTACGCCAAGGTCGATATTGATGCGCTTCGCCAACTGAGCCTTCCTTGGCCGGGAGGCATGCAATGACCAGTCTGCGATCCGCGCTCGAGCGCTATGTCAGCATCCGGCAGGGGCTGGGATACAAGTACCGCAAACCGGCCCAAAGGCTCTCGGATTTCGTCGCCTTCATGGAGCAGCAAAGCGCCGAGACCATTACCACCAAGCTGGCGCTGGCCTGGGCGACCTTTCCGCCTAATCGACATCCCACGTGGTCGATACGGCTCACGGATGTGCGCTGCTTCGCGCGCCATGTTGTCCATATCGACCCGCGAACGGAGGTCCCGCCGGTCAACTTGCTTCCGCCGCTTCAACGCGCCAAGCCCTATATTTACAGCGACGCGGAGATCAGCGCACTCCTGGCAGCAGCACTGCAGCTGCCGCCAGCCTGCGGGCTTCGTCGGTGGACCTACCATTGCTTCTTTGGCCTGATCGCAGTGACGGGTCTTCGACATTCCGAGGTCCTCCACCTCCGGCGCAATGATGTCGATCTCAAGGACGGGATTCTGACGATTCGCGAGACCAAGTTTGGCAAGTCTCGCCTCGTGCCCTTGCATCCGACCACGATCGACGCCCTGGCCAACTACGCCAAACGACGGGACGCCCATTTACGATCGCAATGCAGCGAGTATTTTTTCGTGGCCGAACGTGGTGGTCGACTACTGCATCAATATGTCTATCGTGTCTTCTGGCGCTTGTCACGACAGATCGGGATCAGGCGCCCCGGTGAGCGCAATGGGCCACGCATTCATGATCTTCGACATTATTCCGGCACCCGGATTATTCCGGCAACGGGCGGGTGACGTGGGTAGGCCCCGGGGAATCGCGTGATCGCAGGCGCATGATGGGCGGAATAATCAGAGGGAGTTCAGGAAGGCCAGAACACGATCACTGGGCCGGTAGCGAGAGGCGCGGGCCGAATGGGTGGCTGCGGTCTTCGCCAACGCCTGTTCTTTAAGCTGCATGTCGGCCTGCAGGTAAATCGAGGTCGTTTCCACCGACTCGTGGCCCAGCCACAGCGCGATGACGGAGGTGCCAACGCCGTGGTGAAGCAGGTTCATCGCGAGTGAGTGCCGCAGGGAATGAGGCGTTATGCGCTTTTGGGTCAACGAGGGGCAGTGACGGCGGGCGACGGCCAGATGTTTGTTCAGCAGGTATTCCAAGCCGTCATGACCCAAGGCCTGACCCCGCGTGGTGGGGAAGACCGGATCAGAGGGTTGGGCCTGGCGTTCCCGTAGCCAGTTCCGTAGGACCATGACGGTCTCCTTGCGAAGCGGGGTGCACCGTGTCTTGCGGCCTTTGCCCAGGCACCGTACGTGCGCCCCGGCGCCGAAGACGATGTTCTCGCAGCGCAAGCCGGTGAGCTCTGCCGCTCGCAGTCCCGTCTGAACGGCGAGCAGCAACAGGGCCCGATCCCGCCGCCCGATCCAGGTCATGAGGTCGGGCGCGGCGAGCAGAGCATCGACTTCGGCCGGTGTCAGGAAGCAGATCGGTCGACGCACGTAGCGTTTACTGGGCATCGCGAGGATGCACTGCGCCACGGCAGCGTACTCTGGCGCATGCAAGGCAACGTAGCGGAAGAAGGAATGGATGGCGGCGAGACGCACGTTGCGACTGCGGGCACTGTTGTCGCGTTTTTGCTCAAGGTGATCGAGGAACGCGCCAATAAACGCCGCATCCAAGTCGGACACCGCCAGCGCCGAGGGCGCTTTGCGCAGTCGCTGTTGTGCATACTGCAGCAGCAGGCGAAAGGTATCGCGATAGCTGGCAATGGTGTGGGGACTGGCCTGCCGCTGTCGCATCAGCCGATCCATGAAGAATGACTCCAACAGCGCGGGAAAGGGGCTGGCTCCGTTCATAGACGGGTCCTCCGCTCGGATCGCTCTACCCGGTTTAGCGCGTAGCGCAACAACTGCGGCGTCGCCGTCAAATACCACTGCGTGTCGGTAATATGGGCATGCCCCAAATAGGTGGAAAGCTCAGGCAGATGACGCTCGACATCGACCCCGTGTCGATACCACTTGAGAAGCGTATGGATCGCTAGCCGGTGACGGAACCCGTGCAGACGGGGTCCCTGCGAGTCACCGGGACCGCGCAGGCCGCTCTGGTGAGACAGTTTGACGAACGTCCACCGCAGCGTGTCATACGTCACGCCGTTTCCGCGATCGGAGAGGAAAAAACGGGGACTGCCGGGGCAGCGGCACAAGCGATCCCGAATCTTGGCATAGCGTTGCAAAGCGCGTTGCGTAGAACGATGTACGGGGACGTATCGGGTTTTTCCGAACTTGGTATCCCGAATCGTCAGCACGCCGTTGATGAGGTCCACATCGTCCCGATCCAGATGCAAGGCCTCGTTAGCCCGCAGACCGGTGGCGACGTACAGCCCCAAGAGCGTGGCAAAGGTGTGCGGTCGCAAGCCGATCGCGGAGGGCAACTGCCGTGCCGCCTTGAGCAGCCGGAGGATCTCCTCGTCACTGGCGATATGGGGTGCCACCCGCCGGTACGGGTGGGGGAGCAGATCAGGCGGCGGCACCACGGTACGCGGATCATTGGGAAGGCAGTACCGCGCGAAACGACGCACCATCCCTAAGCGGTTGGCCCACTGGGACGGCTGGGCGTGGGCCGGTTGGGTGGCCCACCTCAAGGCCAGTTCGGTGGTGATGTAATCGGCGCCCGCGCGTTCGGCGAAGTCGACGAATCGCCGCAACAGTCGTCCTTCCAGGCGCAGCTTGTGTCCCAGAGCGCGACGCACGGCGAGATACTCATCGAATGCGGTTCGTAATGCGCTCATGACGCACCTCCCATCCATGGCAGAGCAATGTGACGCAGCGCCTTGATGTCGACCTTGGCATAGATCTGCGTCGTCGTGGGCTGCCGGTGGCGCAACAGTTGACCGATTTCGGTGAGCGAGGCGCCACGGCGCAGCATGGTGGTGGCAAGAGAGTGCCTCAACAAATGCGCCCCTTTGAAATCGGGGTTCAATCCGGCGCGCTTGAGGGCGCGACGAACCACACAGCAAATGGCGCTTAAGCGAAGGCCGTGCCACGGAGCGTTCATTCGGATAAAGACCGTGCGCGTCGAACACGCAGGACGAACGTGGCGCAGATAGCGGACCAATGCCTCGCCTACGTCTTTCGGCAACGGTAATCGTTCCAATCGCTGACCTTTTCCGCGCACAGTGATCTCGCCGCGCCCCCAGTCCAGGTCGTCCAAGGTCATGGCGAGTACTTCTCCACCGCGCAACCCGAGTCGAGCCAAGAGCATCAAGATCGCATAATCACGCTGACCGCACGGCGTGCGGCGATCGCAGCAGCGAAGCAGTCGCTCGACCTGTTCGGGCGGGAGCGACTTGGGTAGGTGCGACAACCGCCAGCGAGCCACCCCGAATAGGGCGCTAGCCAGATCCGTTTTTATCGCTCCGCGCTGGCGCAGAAAGCGCAGAAACGAGCGTAGCGCGGTGACCGTGGTGCCGGCATGAGTGCGGCTGACGCGCCGCGCTTGACGAAGAATGAAGCGATGCAGATCCCGTGGCCGCAGATCCTGAAGGCGCAAGGCCTGACCCCCGAAGTGCTCGGTCAGAAATCTCCGCACGATGGGTAGATAGCCCATCACCGTCGTGTGGGCCAAGCCGCGCTCCGAGCCCAGGAATCTCTCATAATCTCGTATGAGCCGATCCAAGGCGGTCCGGTCTATGGTTTGCGGTAACGCAGGGATCACCCCGAGGCCGCGTAAAAACGCCAGCAGCTGATGGCCCGTAGAGGCATCGCCGCGCCTCATTGACCGGCGATGGTCGGCGTCAAACTGTGCGAGCCTCGCCTCGTCCAGTTTGGCGAGCGACAATCGGCGCCGCTTGAGCCAGCGGCTGAGATCGGCTGTCAGCAAACACTGGGTCTTTATCGTGGCCGGAACGTAACCCTCGCCGGCGAGGAACTCCGCAAATCTATCGATGTAAGTGGCGATTGGCCCAGCGCACACAGGTTTGATTGATGTCGCTACAGCACTCTTGCGATCGATCTTCATCGTCCGTCTCCTCAAAGCTGGGGGAAGATCCCCAACCGGAGACGAGAGTCGAACTCAAGAGCGATTGCAACATCGAGATCGGAATCGACTCTGTATGCTCGGCCCATGAATTCACGGCATTACGGCATCATTCATTTCGTGACGGTCCCTTCACTACCGCCCTATCGGCCGTGTTCTGGCCTTCCTGAACTCCCTCTGATTATTCCGCCCATCATGCGCCTGCGATCACGCGATTCCCCGGGAAATACGCGCGTCGCTCGCCCGTTGCCGGAATAATCCGGGTGCCGGAATAATGACGCTAATTCCGCCGGCGGAATTATCGCCAAGTGTTTGCGCTCGGTGGCGAGTTTGACCACGGCGGGCGCACTGAGGTCTCGGATTTCCAGACGCTGGGGGACGTTGCGGCGTTTGTCGATGAGCCTGGCCACGCGAGCACGTGCAGCGCGCAAGGTTTTACCGAGCTTGCCGTAAGCGATCTTGAAGCCGCGCATCGTGGGGCGGCGTTGCTCGGTGTTGTCGGCCGCGGCGGCGCCGTACTCGCGTTCGATCTTGGCGAGATCGGTCCGGCAGGCGCGGATCTGCTGGTCGAGCGCGCGGCGCTCGGGATTGGGTATGGTACGGGTGGGATCTTCCGGTTCGATCCGATAATCCACGAGCGCATCGAGCAGGAACTCTTCGCGCATGTACTTGAAGAAGTTCTCCTGTCGCCAGCGATCGAACATGCGGTAGGCGACCTCGATGTCGCGCAGATCCCATCGATTCGTGATCACCTGGGTTTGATGGCCGTTGTCGCACAGCCGTGTGACCTGCCGCAGCCGCAGCTTGCCCTTGAGGAAGCGGACCGGTTGATCATGCAGGTCATAACTCACCCAGCGCCCGTCAAGCTTGGCGCGGCGGTGCACGAAGCGGCGCTCGTGGACGAGACGGCCCTTGCCCTTGCGATAGGTGAGGATGTCAAAGCCGTCCCGGATCATCGTGCGGAACAGCTTCGGGCTCCACCCACCGCGGTCGAAGACGATGGTCGCGCGCCGCTCGCCGATCACGGCGCGCACCTCCCGAAGCAGATCGGGGAAGGCTTTGGTCAACGCGGCGTTGACATCCCCGGTGATGAGCAGCAGCGGGTCGCCGATGCGATCGTTAACCCAGTAGTCGGTGGTGGCGGGCATGGCCAGATGGCGCCGTGCCACGAACGCTCGGGAAATAGTGCGTTGGCCGTGATAGGCGCGCACGTGGCCGTCGACGTACAAGAAGCCCATCAGATGCCCGCGTTGATCGACGCGCAGCCGCGCGAGCTCCGCCCCCAACTGCTCGGCGCGCTGGTGTGCCGCGAGGCGGGTGAGCCCACGCCTCAAGGTCTTCACCTCGGGCGCCCGGTCGAGCCCCAAGAGTCGGCCGAAGGCCGCCGGGTCGCGCTCTTTGAGGTGTTCGGGACGCTGGATGCGCAGTAGCGCCATCAGCAATAGTGTCAGCAACGTGGTGCGCAGTCCGTAGAAAGCCGGACCGATGCCACCGTAGAGCTTGCGTGCGATGCGCAGCAGCCCGCTGTGCGCCAGATACGGCACTGCCAGCAGCACCCCAACACCGGGTATCCGTTCCCCGTCACGGAACATCGGCGCCGCATCATCGAGCAAGCCCAGATAAGCCATCTGCCGATCGAATGTCCGGTCGCTCGCATCCGCGTCCAGGCTCATCGGAACCGGCTCGTCCTCCTCGGCCTGCTCCTCGAGTACCCCCGGCTCCGGCACCCCCTCGGTCGCCGCCCGTTCCTGATCGACCACTGGCCCGATGGAGAGGATAGAGGCCTGCGGTATCGGCGGGGTCTTAAGCCACGGCGCCTTCGGAACCGACACCCACGCAAGCTGCTCCGCCTCTTCACCCTTCGACGGCCCCACCAGCTTCCTGATGGCCATCTCGCTCACGCCCAGTCGTTGCGCGATCGCTCGGTTGCTCAACCCCGCGCTCTTCAGCCTTTCGACGAGGCGTCGTCGTTTCCCTGAGATACGGCGCCGACCCCGGCGCCAACCACCGGGTCTACCCAGTCCCGCCATCCCAGCCTGCCCATAGCGCTCCCGGTACCGGCGAATGCTGCGCTCGGATCTGCCGAAGCTACGTGCTACTTCCGTCTGCTGGGCAAAGCCACTGTCAACCAACATCACCATCGCATACGCCTCGGCCACCCCATCGGCCGCGCAATAGTGATACACCGGCAGGCCCCCAACGACGACGATGCGCTGATCCCCTTCCGTGCGCACTGTGCAGCGCGCATTGATGACCACGGTGTGCGGGGACGCTGACGAGGACAGCTGCAGGGCTAATTGCGTGTTCATAGCCCTCCCCTATACCGGACAGGTATTGGTTCGCAACCCCCTGATCGGAAAGCCCGCTACTTCCGGGGCTTACGTACGGCCAAGCCAAAAAACCGGACAGGTATTGGTTCGCACCCCGGGCGGCAAAAAGCCCGGGTTTCCGCCGAGGAAAGGGGCTATGTCAGGAGGTCTGAAATTACTACACAGCTGTGGGTGCATATTCTGCCTCCGTGACCACCCATCATGTTGTTGGGATGCCGCGCTTTAGGACACCGCCCAGCGCCGTGAAGACGCGGGTATGGGCATCGAAAAGCATCTCGTGGCTTTGCGTAGGATAGGCGGCAAGCCAGACTGCACAGCTGGCACACAACCTGGTGTGTGCCGCTTGCAGCTTGTGATGGATGCCACCCATCACAAGCCATCCCTCGCTCCAGTCGAACTGGAAGGCTTCACCCAGTTCGAGCTTGAGCGGCACATAAGCGGATTCGCCGGTGACTGCAGCATGGTTGCGGTCATTGCGGAGAAATTTGGTTACTTGCGCATAGCAACCGGTATGCCCGCCCTTCTGGATTGCCTCGAAGAGAATTGAACCCAAGCGACGATCACGCTTGGGGCAGTGCACATCCGCTTTTAGCGCCTGCTTCAGGAGGAGCTCAAATGGCGTCAGCTTGCCATCGCATTTACGCCGTTGGTATTGTGGCTCCTCGGCTTCCTTGAGCCATTTCCTGATGGCACTGCGTGGCAGACTCGTCCGTCGTTTGATCTCATTGATAGTGAGGTGTTCGCGGAAATACATCCGCCGGATCTTGGCGTATATGACGGTGGTAATCACTCCTTTTACTCCTGCCTAAATATCAAGCAGGATACGTGAGTTACTTGGTCAAATTTCAACCTGTACAATGACCGCTATATGGTCAAAATTAAGTCGGCGGTAACACTCAGGCGTTCGACAGTCTAGACACTGCCCTCAAGGGGGCGACTTTGACGGAACCGTGCATGACCCGGAGGCAATCAGCATGGCGTCGCCGTAGCTGAAGAAGCGGTAGCCGTGCCCAACCGCGTGGCGGTAGGCCGCCAGAACCTGGTCGGTACCGGCGAATGCACACACCAGCATGAGCAGGGTCGACTCGGGTAGATGAAAATTCGTGATCAGTCCGTCGACAGCTCGGAAGCGATAGCCCGGGTAGATGAAAATACTGGTCTCGCCGCTGCACGGTGCCACCATCCCGCCCGCGATGCCGGACTGGGTCACCCCCTCGCTTGGCTCCAGGGCCTGCGCCGCACTTTCGAGCGCGCGCACCACAGTGGTGCCGACTGCGATCACCCGACGGCACGCCGACTTGGCGGTGTTGATCCGCGCGGCAGCTTGCACACTGATTTCGAAGCGCTCCTGGTGCATGCGGTGCATGCGCAGGTCATCGACACGCACCGGTTGGAAGGTGCCAGCCCCCACATGCAGCGTCACGGCCACGGTTTCCACACCGAGCACGCGCAGGCGCTCGATCATCGCCGCATCGAAATGCAGGCCGGCGGTCGGGGCAGCGACCGCGCCTGGCCGGCTCGCGTACACCGTCTGATAGCGCTCCCGGTCGGATGGCCGGTCGCTGCGACCAATGTACGGTGGCAACGGCATGTGTCCGATCCGGTCCAATACCTCGAGAACCGCGCCACCTGCCTCGATCTCGAGTTCGCAGAACCCGTCCTGGTGCTTCACCATACGCACCACCACCCCTTCGTCCAGGTGTAACAACTGACCAATCCTCAACGGCTTGCTGGAGCGGCACTGCGCCAGGAAACGACGCTCGTCGAGCACACGCTCGACCAGGAGCTCGATCCGGCCGCCGCTGGCCTTAACGCCGTAAAGGCGCGCCGGTATGACACGGGTATCATTGACCACGAGCAAGTCGCCGGGCCGCAGCAATTGCGGCAGATCAGCGAAGACATGATCGCCCACTGCGCCGGCGGCACGTTCGAGAAACAGCAGGCGGCTTGCGCCGCGCTGCGGCGGCGGTTCCTGTGCCACAAGTGCCGCGGGCAGATCAAAATGAAAATCAGACTTGCGCATATTCTTCTGAACCCCCCTGTAGCCACCCGGTACATCCACGCAGCAGCGGCTGGCCTATGATCCGACGGCCGGAATAGCTATACTGCACAATCAGCGGGCCGGGGTGGCGGAACTGGTAGACGCGCCGGACTCAAAATCCGGTGGTGGTGACACCGTGTCGGTTCGATTCCGACCCTCGGTACCAATCGATTTGAAGAACACGGTGTATTGTCTGGCCATGCATCAAACGCACCGCGAACCCTCTACTGTAACCGGCGTCGGCCTGCCTTGACCACAGACCTGACCGTCCTGACCCTAGTTCGATGAAACAGCCTCCACCGCCTGCAAGGACTGAGTTAGTGCCAGGAACACGCTTCATACTCGAGGTCCAGCCGTCGATACCCACGCGCCTGGCGCGTCTCGGGGAGCTGGCCAACGATCTGCTGTTCAGCTGGGACCGGACGGTGCGCGGACTATTCTACCGCCTCGACCCCGATCTGTGGGACGACAGCGGCCACAATCCCAAGGTGTTTCTGCGCAGGGTGTCGCAGGGCCGGCTCGATGAGGCGGCCGAAGACCGCGTATTCATCGAGGAGTACAACCGCGTACTCTCCGCCTACGATACTTACAGCCAGCGGCGTGTTGCTTCGGGCATCGAGCACTACCTGGACCCGAGGCAGGATCTGGTCGCGTATTTCTGCGCCGAGTTTGGTTTCCACGAAAGCTTCAACATTTACTCCGGCGGTCTCGGAATCCTTGCCGGCGATTACTGCAAGGCCGCAAGCGACCTCGGGATTCCGTTCGTTGCCGTGGGCCTGCTGTACCGCCAAGGCTACTTCACCCAGACCATCGACACCCACGGCAACCAGGTGGCCCACTATGTACCCACCAACTTCGACGATCTGCCGATTGTTCCGGCGCTTGGCCCGGACGGGGTCGAGATCCATGTACATGTAGAACTGCCGGGAAGGCGCGTGGTACTGAAAGTCTGGAAGGCGAAAGCCGGCCACATCAACCTTTACCTGCTGGACAGCGACCTGCCTGACAACGCCGATGCCGACCGCTCCATTACCTATCAGCTCTACGGCGGCGACGTACACACCCGCATCCAGCAGGAGATCGCCTTGGGCATCGGCGGCGTGCGGGCGCTATCGGCACTCGGCCTCGCGCCGAGCGTGTGGCACATCAACGAGGGCCATGCCGCGTTCCAGATCCTGGAGCGCTGCCGAATATACACAACTCAAGGGATGGACTTCGACAGCACGCTTGAGCTCATAGCCTCGGGCACGGTGTTCACCACGCACACACCGGTTCCCGCTGGACACGACATCTTCGAACACAGCCTGATGAGCGGCTATTTTGGTGATTTTGTGAAAGAACTCGGGATCGACATGGATCGGTTCCTTGAGCTCGGAAACAGCCCAGCCAACCTGGACGGATTCAACCAGACCGCCCTCGCGCTGCGTGGCTCGCGCTATCACAACGGCGTAAGCCGCATCCACGGCGAGGTTGCATCACGCATGGAAGGCTACATCTGGCCGCAGATTCCGCCGTCGGAAAACCCGGTCGGCTATGTAACCAATGGCGTGCACGTGCCAACGTTCCTGGCGCGCGAATGGATCAATCTGTTCGACATGCGCTTCGGCAGCGGCTGGCGCAACGAGCTGCTCAACGATGACTACTGGCAGTGCATCGACACCATACCCGACCACAGTTACTGGAGCACCCTGCAGTCGCTACGTGCAGAGCTGTTGTTGGAAACGAAGCATCGCACCACCTCCCAGCTGCGACGCAGCGGCTGCAGCGAGGCACTGATCGAGCGGCTGACGCAGTACCTGACTCCGCACCAGGCCGACATGCTCATCATCGGATTCGCGCGACGTTTCGCGACCTATAAGCGCGCTACCCTGCTGTTCTCGGATCCGCAACGCCTGGCGCGCCTGCTCAATGACCCGGACCATCCGGTGCTGCTGATCTTTGCCGGCAAGGCCCATCCGAGCGACAAGCCGAGCCAGCAGTTCATCAAGGTGATTCACGAATTTTCGCGCCGCCCAGAATTCGAGGGCAGGATCATCCTCCTCGAGAATTACGATCTGGCGCTCGCCCGCAAGCTGGTAACCGGGGTGGGCGTGTGGGTCAACACCCCGGAGTATCCGCTGGAGGCAAGCGGGACCTCAGGTCAGAAGGCCGGCATCAACGGTGTCATCAACCTGAGCGTGCTCGATGGCTGGTGGGGCGAGGGTTACAACGGATCCAACGGCTGGGCGATTACTCCCCACGGACCGGAATTTGAACCCAGCTATCGCGATCGCGAGGAGGGCCAGGAGCTGCTGGAAATACTCGAGAAGCAGGTCATTCCGCTCTACTACAAGCGCGATGGCCATGGTTTTCCGGAGGGCTGGGTCCGCAAGTCTAAGGCATCCATGAAATCTCTGCTTCCCCGGTTCAACGCGGAGCGCATGGTCATGGACTACATGCGCAAGTACTACGGGCGCGCAAGAAAGCAGGCGCTGGTACTGGCGGCAAATGGATTCGCCCGCGCCAAGGACGTAGCCGAGTGGAAAAAGCGCGTCAGGCGCTGCTGGCCACTCGTGACAATGCGCCGATTAGATATCGCTCCGACCGAAATACGGGCGGGAAGCTTGATCAATATCCGCATCGCAGTGGAGCTCCATGAGCTCGGCGCCGACGACGTGCTGATGGAATGCCTGGTGGGAATCGAGTCCGAAGAGGGTGGGTTTGTCACCCGTCACAGTTACATCTTTACTCCCGAACCGTCTCCAACTGTGGGCGAAACCCTTTTCAAGCTCGACCTGCGGCCGACCCTGGCCGGCCTGCAGTGTTACAAGATACGCCTATTCCCGTTCCACCCCGCGCTGGCGCACCGCTTCGAAACAGGTTGCATGATCTGGCTGTAAGCGGGTCCAACGAGCGAAAATCCCGCTGGGCCGGTCGCATCAACTCAGTCCTGCCGCGCTAGCGCCCCACCGCCTGCCTGCCGTACAACTGCGCCAGATGCCGCAGCTTGCCGATGGACTGCGTGGTCAGCTGATCCCAGTTAAAGCGCCATCGCCAATTACCGGTCGTGGTACCCGGAGTGTTCATGCGGTGTCCGGCGCCGAGCGCCAGCACGTCCTGCATCGGCAGTATGGCAAGGACCGCGACCGACGCCAAGGCGGCGCGCATGAGCGGCCAGGGCATTGCCTCGGCCGGGCCACCGAGGTAGTCCATGGCATAGGACTTCCTGTCGACCGGCAACGCATTGTACCAGGCGAGCGTGGTGTCATTGTCGTGAGTCCCGGTATAGACTACGGTGTCGACCTCGTGGCGGTGAGGCAGATATGGATTGTCGGATCCACCGTCGAAGGCGAATTGCAGCACGCGCATGCCCGGCAGGGAAAACCTTTCACGCAGGGCACGGACCTCATCGGTGATAAGTCCCAGGTCTTCGGCCACCAGCGGCAGCTTGCCGAACTCCTCGCGGAGAGCGCGAAACAGCGCCTCGCCCGGTGCCGCCACCCAGTGTCCCGCGACTGCCGTGGGCTCGTGTGCCGGAATCTCCCAGTACGATTCGAAACCGCGGAAATGGTCTATGCGCAACAGATCAAACAGCGCGAGCTGGGTACGCAGGCGCTCGCGCCACCAGCGGAAACCGTCAGCCTGCATTTCCTTCCACTGGTAGAGCGGATTGCCCCAGCGCTGGCCGGTCTCGGAAAAATAGTCCGGCGGCACGCCCGCCACGGTACGCGGCTGGCCATCATCGTCAAGAGCAAAGTAACGCCTGTATACCCAGACATCGGCACTGTCGTGCGCGGCGAAAATCGGTGCATCACCGAACAACAGTATGTCGCGCTGCGCGGCATGCTGCCGCAATTCCTGCCACTGCCGGAAAAACACGAACTGCTCGAAGCGCACCAGGGCCACAGCCGTGGCGAGGCGATCACGCACCAGTGCCAGCGCCGCCGGGTGCCGATCGCGCAGCACTTCCGGCCACAGCCACCATGGCCGCCCGCCCTGCTCCTGACGCAGCGCTTGATACAGCGCATAGTCCTCGAGCCAGTAACCGTGCGCGCTGACAAAGTTGTCCAAGGCAAGCTGCTCAGCCGCGCCCGACGCTCTTCTGAACTCCGCGTGCGCCTGCGCGAGCCAGCCGCCAGGCCGCGGGGAAGTGCTGCGGCTGAGCCATCCCCACTCCTCCAGGCGCGCACGGCTGATTAGACGCGGATCCCCCGCATGCACCGACAGACACTGATAGGGTGAAAGATCGGCATGAGTGGGCCCTAGCGGCAACGTCTGCCATACCGACATGCCGCACTCGGCTAGTACGTCGAGAAAGCGGTAGGCGTCGGCACCCAGATCGCCATTGGCGCCCTCACCGGGCAGCGAAGTCGGATGCAGCAGCACACCGGCACGGCGCCGGTCGAGCAGCGGACTCCGATTGCAGGCTTCAGGTTGCGGATTCATCAGGCGCAACGATCCCCGCCCCGGCCGGCATCATGTTGCAAACCCCACAAGCAATGGGACACAAGGCCGGCAACTAACTTTGCTTGCCCGGTCGCATCGCACCGCCGTGCCGGGGGGTGCCGCCGCCACGGGTAAAGGACTGCGACAAATACTGGGGTGGTTCCTGGCCGATCAGCTGGTACAGGTTGGCGAGATGCATGCGATACAGACAGTCGAAATCGGTCACGGTCTCCGCCGGATTGTCGTCGCCGAACCACCAGAACCAGTCCGATCCCTCGCATACCGCCAGCTGCTGCTCGGCGATCCGCAGTTGCTCGCCGCTCAGCCGCCGTGCCGAGACTGCTGCGTCGAAGGCGTGCTTGGCGTCTCCGAGCATGTCCCAGCCCCGGTTCTTCTCAGCCTGCCCGATCCAGGTCGAGAAAGTGCCGTAGACCCAGCTGCCTGCCGTAAGACCCGGCAGCACGACCGGCGTGGCCGCTTCGTCCAGGCAAGCGGAGAAGGTGGTCAACTCCAACTGCGGATGCGAGGACAGGCGCTCATACAGCGCACTCAGGAAATAATATCCATTTTCGGGATAATGCTCCCAAGCGTTCTCGCCGTCCATGATGATGGACGCCACGGCGCCGGAATCGGCATGGCAGGCCGAAGCGATGTTTTCCAGATGATGCACCAGGTTGGCAACTGCATCGTCTGCCGCCCAGTCGGAATAGGTGAATCCAATGAGGTCCGACAGTCCGTCGTCGCGGAAGAAACAGCGGATCGGAATGGCTCCGAGCTGATAGCTGCGATGCAGGCACGGTTGCGGAGCTTCCGCAGCGTCCACCGCCTTATCCGTCGCCGCGTTCGGCGCGGCCTTGGACAGGCTGTTGCGCAGTACCCCTTCACCACTCGCTGTCCAGCGGAATCCCGCGGCAGCCAGCAGTTCCAGCGTAGCTGCACTCACACCGCCCTCGGAAGGCCAGCAGCCGCTAGGCCGGAATCCGAAGTGCTGCTGGAACGCCGCAATCGCCTGATCAATGTGCCATCGCGCCCGCTCGGCGCCGCCGGGGTAGCGATCGAGCAGCGGCAGATGCGCCTCCGGCATCGCCTCGCGCGCCACATTGAAATCCAGCAGCAGTGGAACCATCGGATGCGCATAGGGCGTCACTGATAGCTCGACACGCCCTGATTCCGCCAGGCGCCGGTAGCGCTCAATAACCCCGGCCAGCAGCCCCGAAATGATCTCCAGCAGCTGGCGGCGATCGTGCAGCGTAAAACCTTCGGGCTTCGCCATCAGGCGCTGCACGCGCGCGTCCTTGCGCCGCACGTTCTCTGCCAGCCAGCCGAGGTGATACCAGGTAACGATATCTGCTAGAAACTGGTCGCTCACGTAGCCGATCGAACCAGCGTGGGCCACCAGCCACTCGCCCATTTCGGCCAGCCGGTAGAACGCTGGGAAGCGCTCAATAATGCGCTGCCGATTGGCACGCAGCGCCGCCTTGACCAGACGCAGGCGCGAGTCTGCGTCCGCAGGCAGGGCCGCGGCTCCGAGCGCCGCCAGAATCGGATCGCGAATCGCCAGCCCGTTATTCAGGAACCCGTCAACCTGCCGCGCATAGTCGCCGATCTGCTCGAGAACAAGCGGCGCGAAGTTCACGACCGCACGCGCGTTGGGTATCGCTTCCAGGTGGGCGACCATGTCGACGTAATCCTTGATGGCATGCAGATAGGTCCACGGTAGCCGGTACTCGCCGCTGATCAGGTCGCGATACTGGGGCTGATGCATGTGCCAGCAAAGCACAACCCGCAGACGCGGTTCAGCGGACATGGTGCTGCCCTTGGCCCAGCATCTCGGCACTGACCAGCGTAATTCCGCCCGGCGTAACGTAAAAGCGCGCCTTGTCCTTCTCAGGGTCCTCACCGACAATTGTACCCGGCTTGATGCTACATCCCCGGTCCACGACCACACGACGCAGACGGCATCCTTCTCCGACTTCCACGTCCGGGAGCACCACAGCATCCTGAAGGACGGCAGCAGTCTCGACATGAACGTTGGAGAACAGCAAGGAATGCCGGACCGTGGCGCCGGAAATAATGCATCCGCCCGAGACCATCGAATCCACGGCCATGCCGCGGCGGTCATCGAAGTCAAACACGAACTTCGCCGGCGGCAACTGCTCCTGGTAGGTCCAGATCGGCCATTCCTCATCGTACAGGTTGAGCTCCGGCGTCAACCCGATCAGCTCCATGTTGGCCTGCCAGAACGCGTCCACGGTTCCGACGTCGCGCCAATAGGCCTGTCGTCCGTTCTGCACGTCACGGAACGGATAGGCGACGACACGATAACGTCCAATGACCGCCGGGATGATGTCTTTGGCGAAATCATGGCTTGAATCCCGGGTGTCGGCATCGCGAATGAGCTGCTCGTAAAGAAAATCGGTGTTGAATACATAGATTCCCATCGACACTAGCGCCGCATCGGTGCGCCCGGGCATAGGTTGTGGATCCGCCGGCTTCTCCAGAAAGCGCGAGACTCGGGCATTGCTGTCGACTTCCATCACGCCGAAGGCACTGGCGCGCTCCAGCGGCACCTCGATGCAACCGACCGTCATGTCGGCGCCGTGTTCGAGATGCCACGCCACCATCGGGCCGTAATCCATCTTATAGATGTGATCACCGGCCAGTATCAGTACGTAGCTCGGGTTGTGATTACGGATGATGTCCAGGTTCTGGTACACGGCGTTGGCCGTTCCCAGATACCACGACGCTTCAATGCGTTGCTGCGCCGGCAGCAGCTCGACGAATTCGCCAAATTCACCGCGCAGAAACCCCCAGCCTTTCTGAATGTGCTGGATCAACGAGTGGGACTTGTACTGGGTAAGAACACCAATGCGGCGGATGCCGGAATTGATACAGTTGGACAGCGGGAAATCAATGATGCGGAACTTACCGCCGAAGGGCACGGCTGGCTTGACGCGCCATTCCGTCAACTGCATGAGGCGGCTGCCGCGCCCGCCCGCAAGGATTAGTGCCAGCGTGTCACGCGTCAGCCGGCTGACGAACCGCGCATTAGTCTCTTTGGTCATCCGGTCAATTCCCTATATTATGGTGTCTGACACCGGCGCACGGCACGCCAGCGGGTCAGCTTCCCGGTCGCGCTGCACACCCTGCCCGGTCTGCGCGTCGCAAATGGGTCAGGCCAAGACGTATTGAAACACAAATACGGACTCCCCGCGTGTATATCAAGGGACAGAAAAGCCCGCCCGCCTGGACCTAATGCACCACCACCCTACACCCGGGACGCGTGAGCACCGAAGTGCGGCGTGGATTACCGAACGCCGCCTCGGGTAGACTGCACGCTCGTTCACCGAGGTCGTTCCAGAAACATCCAATGCTAAAAGTCCTGTTCGTCGCCAGCGAAGCGCACCCGCTGATCAAGACTGGTGGCCTCGGCGACGTCGCCGGCAGCCTGCCCGCCGCGCTGCAGGCGCAGGGCTGCGAGGTACGCCTGCTCCTGCCTGGATATCGTGCAGCGATCGAGCGCGCCGGCCCCGTGACAACCGTGGCGCGGATCGCCTCGCCGCAGCTTGCAGGGCACATCCACCTGCTTGAATGCCGCTTGCCGGACACCGAGGTCACGGCCTGGCTGGCCGACTATGGTCCGGCCTACGACCGCGCCGGAGGCCCCTATCTTGATCCGCTGGGCCACCCATGGGAAGACAACGCTGAACGTTTTGCCCTGCTCGCGCACGTCGCCGCCGCCATTGCGCTCGGCCAGGCCGGCGTCTCCTGGCAACCGGACGTGGTCCACGCCAACGACTGGCAGACGGGTCTGACTCCGGTATTCATGATGAATGCTGCGCAACGGCCCGCGACCGTGTTCACGATCCATAATCTCGCTTATCAGGGCCTGTTCGATCAGGCCATGCTGGCAAGACTGGGGCTGCCTGAATCCCTTTGGACACCGCAGGCGCTCGAATTTCACGGCCAGCTTTCGTTTATCAAAGGGGGGTTGGTCTTCTGCGACATGCTGAGCACCGTAAGTCCCACGTATGCGCGAGAAATTCAGACTCCAGATCTGGGCTTCGGGCTCGACGGCCTGCTGCGGTACCGCACCGACCGGCTCGTCGGTATCCTCAACGGCATCGACGACAAAGAATGGGATCCGGCGCATGATCCGCAGATTTCCCGGAATTACGACTTCAATCGGATCCGCGAGAAGCTTACCAACAAGCGTGCGCTGCAGGTCGAATACGGTCTTACCCCGGATCCACGGGCACCCCTGATCGGCATGGTCAGCCGCCTGGTACGGCAGAAAGGTGTCGACCTGGCCCTGGCTTCCGTACCATACCTGCTGCAGGGACCAGCGCAGCTCGTGTTCCTGGGACTTGGCGATCGCGACTACGAAAATACCCTGCAGGCGCTCGCCAAACGCCATCCCGGCCGGGTGGCAGCGCGCATCGGCTATGACGAAGCCGCGGCCCACCGTATTGAGAGCGGCGCCGACATGTTCCTCATGCCGTCCCGTTTCGAGCCCTGCGGCCTCAATCAGCTGTACAGCCTGCGCTACGGCACCGTGCCGATCGTGCGGCGCGTCGGGGGTCTTGCTGATACGGTGGTCGATGCCACCGAAGAGAACCAGCGCGCAGCCACGGCAACCGGGATCGTATTCGACGGCGACAGCCCGGCGGCGCTGGTTGCCGCACTGGCCCGCGCACTGTCGCTGTATCGCGACCCGAACCGCTGGGTCAGCCTCATGGTCCGTGGCATGCAGCAGGACTTCAGCTGGCGCGCGAGCGCGCAACGCTATATCGATCTGTACCACTCGGCCCGGCAACTGCACCACTGAGCGGTGCCGAGTTTCAGGACCCGACTGCGTCGTCGCGATAGTGCGCATCCACCCAGCAGCGCGGCAGCGCCTCCCCCGAAAGGAAGACGAGTTCCGGCTTCTTGAACATCATTGGATCCTGCATTTCCTCGCCGGCATGGTAGCGCCCGGCAACCCGGTTCTTAAACGGGTCGAACAGCGCATCGAGGTCCAGGATCTCGACGATATCATGGTTAACCTTATGTCTCAGAAACACGAATCTCCTCCTGCCACCGGGATCGCACGCAAATCAGCAATTCGCCGTAGTGATGGCCAGATCATTCTCGACCACCGTATCTAGTGCATCATGATGCCGGCACGGCGCTTTGCAGACATTGACGCCGATCAACCGGAGTCTGCGTCTGCCGTGCCGACAATGGACTTGTTCACTCCGACCCAGCGACAGAACGGCCATCCTCCTATACAATTCAATTGCAGGATGGGAGGATTATTGCGTGGGTTTCGAGACGGCGTCCAGGCGGTTTGGCCGCGGGAAAGATAGAGGATGCCTGCGGTATGACAGCACAAAGACAGCGTGATGCAAAATAAAACACTAGAACAACTACGCGCGATCGCCCGCAAGCAGGGGCGCAGCGGATATTCCCGACTGCGCAAGAAGGAGCTGCTTCGCCTGCTTGCGCAGAAAATGTCCAACCGTACCAAGCCGAAGCCGGCGGCAAAACGCGCCAAACCCAAGGCCGCTTACCGCGGGTCCGTAAGGCGGGGCACGAAATCACGGAAACGCGCTGCCGCCGGTGTGCGCCGGAGCACCTCGACCGTCGCCGCGAAGAGACCACGCCGTACGTCGCCAAGCACCACGTCCGCACGCAAGACTGCGTCGCATGCACACGTCCAGACTCCGAAGGACCGCGCTGGCAAGCTGCGCGGCAACACGGAAAAATATGCGCCCATACCGCCCGTCGTGGAACTACCGGTGCCTTTCGTTGCAGCCGACCTTGATGAAGATGGCGATCTGCCACCGCTTCCCGACGCTCTGATCGGATTGTTGCCGCAGAAACCGGGTATCCTGCACGGCTACTGGGCCCTCGAACCCGGCACGCTGCAGCGCCAGCCGGATCTGCGTATTCGACTGTGCCGCATCCGCGATCGCGTGCTGGAAGTACTCGATGAGATCCCCCTGCCAAGCGACAGCGGCCGGTGGTATTTTCATGTCGGCGACCTGGCGTCGGAAGCGCAGCTCTATACCCAGCTAGGCTACTACCACACAGACGGGACATTTATCACCCCCATCGGCCGCGGAATTGCGCGCCTGCCATCGCCGCAAGCGTCGACACACACAGACACGGACTGGTGGATCAGCGAGGCCGAATTCCGGAAAATGTACGTTCGCACTGGTGGCCGCATCGACGGCCCTCGCCTGGTGTGGTCGGCTTCCGTCAGTAGCCGCTGATCCGCGCTTCTTGATTCCGAAAGGCTACCTCGCCCTCATACTGCACGCGCATCTGCCGTTTGTGCGTCATCCCGAGCACGACCGTTTCCTCGAAGAGGACTGGCTGTTCGAGGCACTCAGCGAGACCTACTTGCCGCTGCTCGAGGTGTTCGAACAGCTCGAGCGCGACAGCGTGCCTTATCGCATTACGATCTCGCTTTCGCCTACCCTGCTCGCAATGATGACCGATGTGCTGCTGCAGCGCCGGTATGTGCGTTATCTCGATGAACGTCTGCTTGCGCTCGCGGGCGAACGCACCCGGACACGAAGGGATCACTGCTTCCATCCGGTGGTAATTTTTTACACGCAACGCTATGAGCGGCTACGCCAGCGCTTCATCGGGCAGGAGGACGTGACTCAGTCCTTCCGTCGGCTGATGGAATCGGGTCACATCGACATCATCACCTGTGGCGCGACCCACGGCTACCTGCCTCTGCTTGCTGCCCAGCCGGACAGCCTCTACGCCCAGCTGGCCATGGCGGTACGTACTCACGAGCGCATTCTGGGACGCCGGCCACGCGGCATCTGGCTGCCTGAATGCGGCTATCTGCCTGGACTCGACCGCATCCTGGACGAGTTCGGTTTCGATCACTTCTTCCTCGACTCCCACGGAATCCTGAATGCCGAACCGCGGCCGCGCCACGGCGTGCACCGGCCGCTGCGCACGCCTGCCGGGCCAGTAGTCTTTGGGCGCGACTTCGAATCATCGAGACAAGTCTGGTCAGCCGACGACGGCTACCCGGGGGATTTCCTGTACCGCGATTTCTACCGTGACGCCGGTTTCGACATCGACGCGCCGCACATGCTGCCACTACGGCACGCCGGCATAAAAGGTTTCACCGGCCTTAAATATCACCGCATCACCGGGAAGGGGGAATGGAAGGAACCCTACCATCCTGGATGGGCACGCGACCAGGCTGCGCAGCATGCAGGAAACTTCATATTCAATCGCCAGAAACAGGTGGAGTGGCTGGCGCCATCGTGCGATGCGCCACCGATCGTGGTTGCGCCCTACGACGCCGAACTGTTGAGACACTGGTGGTTCGAAGGTCCGCAATGGCTCGATTTCCTGCTGCGCAAGATCGCATGCGACCAGCCGGAGATCGAGACCATAACTCCTGCCGAGTATCTGGATCGCCACTGCGAGCGTCTGCAAACAGCCACACCTGCGGAATCCAGCTGGGGCTCCGGCGGCTTTCACGAAGTATGGCTCAACGGTTCGAACGACTGGATCTACCCGTACTTGCACGCCGCCGTCGAACGTATGAGCGCGCTGCGGCGACGCTTTCCGGACTCATCCGGCATGGCACGCCTGACTCTCAATCAGGCGGCGCGCGAACTGCTCTTGGCCCAGGCAAGCGATTGGGCTTTCATCATGAAAACCGGCTCCGCCGTGGATTACGCGGTCCACCGCTTCAAAACACACATCCACCGCTTCCATCGGTTCGCGGACATGGCGGAACAGACGCGCTATGACGAACGCTACCTGCGCGAAGTGACAGCACGCGATAACCTGTTCCCCGACATGGACTACCGGGTATTCCAGGCACGACGCTGGCCGTAGCCATCGGCGCACCCTGCAGCTACGCCGTCGCCCCGTTTATCCGACACGGTCTGCGAGAGCAGGCCCGTCAGCGGGCAGCTGTCTGATCCTCTTTGGTCGCCGGGAATAGCTTCTCACAGCCGGCTTGCCGCAAGCGCGGCGCCAATGATCCCAACCTCTGGGTTCATCACCACACGCACTGGCATGGCCACCGTCAATGCCGACATGCGGCCCTTGTCATTAAAGGCGCGCACAAATACCGGTTCTCTCAACTTGGCGATGATCTTGGGAGCGATACCGCCAGCGATGTATACCCCTCCGCGTGCTAGACAGGTCAGCGCAAGATTGCCGGCCTGGGCGCCATAAATCTCCGCAAACAAATCGAGGGCGCCGACGGCAAGCGCGTCGCGCTGCTCGTGTGCGGCATGCGTAATGGCTGCCGCCGGGTCCTGCGCCTCCATCACCGCGCGCAGGCTTGCAGTTTCACCGGCGCCAGCACATAGAAAGGAGTAAATGTTGACGAGCCCCGGTCCAGAGAGCAGGCGTTCATAGGAAACACGGCCGAAGCGGTCCATCAGGCTGCGCAACAGATCCATCTGCAGCGGGCTCGTCGGCGCGAAGTCCGCATGCCCCCCCTCGGTCGGAAGCGCTTCATAGTGGTCATGCTGCCACACGAGGATGCCGACACCGAGGCCGGTTCCAGCGCCGATCACGGCCCGCGGTGCCCATCGTACTTCGCTGCCCTCCTGCAGGACCGCCAGGTCCTTGGACGCCAGCGCCTCGATGCCGTAGCCCACCGCCTGGAAGTCATTGATCAGCCGTACGTTCCCGGCACCAAGTCCATGCGCAAGGACCGCGGTATCGACCTCCCACGGCAGATTGGTCAGCCTGGCGCACTGCCCGGTGCCAACGTCAACAATCGGCCCGGCAACTCCGAAACACACGCCATTCAGGGGGGTCGCAACGCCAGCGCCGGCCGTGCCCAGAAACTCCCGGATCATCGGCAGCAGGCCGTCGTACGCAGTGCTTGCATAGCGTCCCTGCGCAACGACGCGGCGCCCACCCGCAGTGACGTCCACAATCTCAAGCAGCGTTTTGGTGCCACCGATGTCGCCCGCCAACACTCGCATGCCAACACCTCTTCAGCTTACATGCAACTCGCGCCCACGTGCAGTCACATCCAATGTGGCAATGAGTCTGAACGAGGTGGGCCGAATTCCGTAGCCGGACAGCGGAAGTCCCGGGCGCGCCGAAGAAACGAAACCACTTCGCCCGATCGTCATTGAGGCGGTGAGTCATTTAATTATCGCCCATCACCACGGCCATTGCATCCGGTTGTTTCGTATTGATGCGGATTGAACGTCACGCCGGATCCGGTCTTGACGCCGCGGGCCCTGCAACTCGCACCCGCTATTCGCATACGGCGCATGCCGGGTCCCGGCAGTGCCTAGACGCTGCTTGGCCGACATACATAGACGTTAAATGTTTACGGCCGGCCTTTCTTGACTCGTTTCAATATTTCAATTATATATGAAACATGGAAATACAAACCGCTGTTACTGCGCTCTCCGCCCTTGGCCATCCGTCGCGTCTGGCGGTATTCCGCGCCCTCGTCCAGGCCGGGCCTGTCGGTCTGGCGGCCGGCAAAGTCGGCGAGATCACCGGCATCGCACCGTCTTCGCTATCTTTTCATTTCAAGGAATTGGCCCATGCCGGGCTCATCAGTGCCCGGCATGAAGGGCGTTATGTGATCTACGCCGCAGTGTTCGATGCGATGAATGATCTGCTGACCTACCTCACCGACAACTGTTGCGGCGGAAATCCCTGTTTACCGATGTCCACTCCGCCCTGCTGCGTCGAATCGCCTCCTGCCACCGCCCAGGATGGTACTGAATGACGCCCAAGACTGTTCTGTTCGCTTGCGGTTCGGCTGCAGTCGAACGCGGTCTTTTAGGATCGAAGCGTTGATTCCATGTTGGCCCTCGACAACTCCCCCATGGGGTATCCCCCACAAGACTCATCCTGCTGGTGAACGCCTGCCCGCATTTTCGTCAAGCACCCGCTGGCTGGGATTCCCGGTTGCGGAACTGGGGCATGCTGACCCGCGCTGCGTACACCATCCTTAAATTACGCAAGATCGTCCGATGAATCCGATAACCCTCAACGTGCTGTTCCTTTGCACCGGCAATTCAGCACGCAGCATCCTGGCTGAAACCATCCTTAACGTCCTAAGCGACGGACGCTTTCATGCCTACTCAGCCGGCAGCCAGCCAGCGGGTGAGATCAATCCGTTCGCCCTGGAGATCATTCGACGTATGGGCTGGTCCGATCATGGACTGCGCAGCAAATCCTGGGACGAGTTTGCGCAAGCCGACGCACCGCAGATGGACCTGATCATCACAGTCTGCGACTCAGCCGCGGGCGTAACCTGCCCGGTCTGGCCGGGACGACCGGCAAATGCCCACTGGAGTTTACCTGATCCGGCAGCCGTATCAGGCAGCGCGGAGGACAAGCGCCGCGCTTTCCTGGAAGCTCTTACGGTGCTGCGCCGACGCATCGAAATGCTTGTCACACTGCCGCTGGAGAAATTGGATGCGGTTTCACTCGGGCGTGAATTGCAGGCGATTCCCGCGCGCGCCGATAAGGCCCAGGCCACGCCCGGCCGGTTGGGGGACTACCGGTGAGCGTGCAATGCGAAGTAGCCAACCGTGCCGGCAGTGGGACGATGTCTCGGTTCGAGCGCTATCTCAGCCTGTGGGTGGCCCTGTCCATTGTAGTTGGGATCGTTTTGGGCAAGCTCGCTCCGCAGGCCTTCACCGCAGTTGCGGCGCTCCAACTAGCCCAGGTGAACCTGCCGGTGGCAGTACTGATCTGGGTGATGATCATACCAATGCTGGCCAAGGTGGACTTCGGCGCGCTGCACGAAGTGCGCCGCCATGGCCGCGGCATCGCAGTGACCCTCGCAATCAACTGGCTTGTCAAACCCTTCTCCATGGCGCTGTTTGCCTGGCTGTTCATCCATCACGTCTTCGCCCCCTTGCTACCGGCGGGGCAGATCGACAGCTATATCGCCGGGTTGATTCTGCTGGCTGCCGCACCATGCACCGCGATGGTCTTCGTCTGGAGCCGACTGGCAGGCGGCGATGCGCTGTTTACTCTCAGCCAGGTCGCGCTCAATGACACCATCATGGTGTTCGCCTTCACCCCCATCGTAGCCGTGCTGCTGGGGCTATCATCGATTTCCGTGCCGTGGATGACGCTGACAACATCGGTGATGATCTACCTGCTTGTTCCGCTGGCCATTAGCCAGACCGCGCGCCGCATCCTGCTGGCACGTGGTCCTGCCCGCTTCGACTCTGCGATGCGCGCGCTCACCCGGCCTTCGATGGCCGCGCTACTCGCCACCCTGGTACTGCTGTTTGCGTTTCAGGGAACGCAAATACTCGCGCAACCGCTGGTCATTATCCTGCTCGCTATACCCATCCTGGCTCAGGTGGCGCTCAACGCCACACTCGCCTACTTGGCCAATCGTGCCTTGGGCGAATCGCACGCGGTGGCTTGCCCCTCGGCACTGATCGGCGCTTCCAACTTTTTCGAACTCGCGGTAGCCGCGGCCATCGGTCTGTTCGGCCTGAACTCCGGCGCTGCATTGGCGACAGTGGTCGGGGTGCTGATCGAAGTGCCGGTCATGCTTGCGGTCGTGTGGGTGGTGACCCGTACCCGCGGCTGGTACGAAGCCGGCAGCAGTGTATCGGCCCACAGCAAGACCTGAAATCTAGCATCGGCCAATCCCGGTTTTTCGTGCCGGGCTGCACGCTCTCGACTTTCGAAACAGCGCCATCGCTTCGCTACCGCAAACTCCAGCCGCAGACGTAAGCTTCCTAGCCTTCGAAATTGCGGTTTCCCTACCTAACGGATACCGGGCCACGCGCGGCGCCCCCAGGGAACGATAACAAGTTTTCTATCTAGGTGGATGTCGCGCCTCATTGTCGATGCGAGGATACCGAGACTTCAGTGCTGATACCCAGCGGACTGGTCACCGCTGGTTGAGATACTAGACCTACCCCGAGCCGACCGTCAGCGGCAATGAAGTACGAATTGAATAAAAAGCCCAAACACTAAAACTCAATCGCAGAAGAAGATGCCGTGAAGAACGTCGTTAAGGTGTGTGTGTTAGGAGATTCGTAATTTTGACGTCATGTGCGTCCACGTATACGGTCGCATTTCAGGATCTGAACTATCCTGTCGCGGGCAGGAAATACGATACGGGTGTGGTGGCAATGATCGACCCCGAGACCTTGATCAACACGGTCAGGATACGGT
>DAHXOO010000034.1 GCA_027364845.1 Pseudomonadota bacterium
ATTTAGGACGATCATCGGTTACAATTATGCCGCGGTGCGGCCGATTTTTGGGCCAGTTTTTGCAGCATGCGGTGCTGTGCCCGAAGGTTGCCGAACCGCTTCTGGTGTGCTTCAGTCAGGAACATATCCTGAGCGATAGGACAGCCTGCAGTCGCGGATGCGGGAGATGCCAGCCAGCGGAAGTGGCTTCCGATTGCTGATCGGACGGGTGCTGTACCATCGGCCGGGAGTCGGCTAGTCGGGTGGACACGCCGCCTTGGAATAATGCGGACGAGGAGGGTACTCGGTGGAGATGGTTTTCTGGATCGGGGTTGCTGGATGCCTCTATAGCTACCTGATATATCCAGTGATTTTGATGCTTGTGCCGAAAAGCAGGAAGCGGTGGTCAGGTGCGGCACCGGAGATTCCGGTGATATCCTTCATCATCGCTGCGCATAACGAAGAAGCGCGGATCGTTCAAAAGCTGGAGAACACGGTTGCACTGGCCTATCCGCGCGATAAGCTCGAGATCATTGTTGCCTCCGACGCGTCCAGCGACGGCATGGACGGGATCGTGCTGGGCTATCGGGATCGTGGTGTAGAGCTTCTGCGTTCGGACGTGCGCCAGGGCAAGGAGCATGCGCAGCTGCTTGCCATCGCCCACTCCCGCGGCGAGATTCTGGTTTTCACGGACGTTGGGACCGAGATCCCAGGCGAAGCACTCATGCGCCTGGCGGACCGGTTTTCCGACCCAATGATAGGAGCGGTGTCAAGCGAAGACCGGTTCGTGAGCCGCGACGGTTCGCTTGTCGGTGAGGGTGTGTACGTGAAATATGAGATGTGGCTCAGGCGGCTCGAGTCGGAGCATGCCGGGCTGGTCGGGTTGAGTGGTTCTTTTTTCGCCGCGCGTCGGACTGTATGCGAGACATGGGATGCCGGGACGCCAAGCGATTTCAACGCCGCCATCGGGTGCGCACGCAAGGGCCTGGTTGCTGTGACCGAACCGGGCGTGGTCGGATACTATGCCGACATAAAGGACGCGCGCAAGGAGTACCGCAGGAAGCTGCGCACAGTTCTGCGTGGAATCGTTGGTCTTGCGCGACACCGGGAGACACTGAACCCGTTCGAATTCGGCCTGTTTGCGGTTCAGATCTGGAGTCATAAGGTAATGCGGTGGCTGGTGCCCTGGTTCATGCTCGTCACCCTTGCCAGCTCTCTGCTACTGTGGCGTTCACAGGTTTTCTTCAGGATCGCCGCTTCGGCCCAGCTGGTATTCTATCTCGGGGTTGGTGCGGCGTTCATGGCTCCATGGCTGCGGAAAAGCCTCTTCCTGCGGATAGGTTACTACTTCGTGCAGGTCAATATCGCCATTGCTCACGCGTCTCTGCTGTTTCTAGCCGGGCGGCGGATGACGATGTGGGAACCTTCCAAGCGCTGAATGTTCTATCAATTGCCACCTGCGGGAGAGCCGGTCATTGTTCCCGGGGATTCTCCCGTCTCATCCGACCTTGGAGGGCTGTTTGCCCCCTATGTGCCAAGCTTCTACGGATCGGCCACTTCGGCGCTGGCTGCAACGCTGGGCGCGGCGATCGCGCGTGCGCGCCCCCCGTCGCCTGAAGTGCTGCTGCCGGCATACGGATGTCCCGCCCTGGTCAGTGCTGTGCTGTTCGCCGGCGCGCGCCCACGGCTGGTGGATCTGGAGCGCGATCGACCGTGGATGGATCTCAATGGACTGCGCGCCGCACTTAGTCCTAACACTGTTGCGGTCGTCGGAGTCGATCTGTTCGGGATTCCAGAACGCTACTCGGCGATACGCGAGATCATTTCCAGAACTGGCATTGTGCTAGTTCAGGACAGCGCGCAGGTGCTGGCACGACCAGTGGATGCGCGCTGGCTGGGTGACTATGTCGTCCTCAGCTTTGGCCGTGGTAAGCCGGTGAGTCTTTTTCACGGCGGGGCGGTACTGGCGCGCGACGATGTGCTGTCGCGGGCGCTGCCCTTGCCACCACTACAGACGCCAGCCAGGCGCGGGCAATCAGGGATGGTGTGGCGTGCCAGATTCTACAATCTTCTGTCGTCGGCGTGGCTGTACTGGCTGCCGGCAGGTTTGCCTTTCCTTGGGCTTGGTGAGACCCGCTACAGGCCGCTCACCTTGATCGAGGCGGCGGATCCGCTGCTCATGGGATGGCTGCCTGCCAACATCCGGGCCCACTGGACGCGCGGTGACGACATCCAGAGATCGATTCACGGGATGCTGGGGGAGTTGGCGGATAACCGCTTCGTGGATCTGCCGGGTGTCTGTGCTCGGGATGCGACTACGCTCCGGCTCCTGCGGTATCCGATACTGGTTAGTGATCCGGATGTACGCCAGCGTCTTTTCGACTGTCTCGGGCGGCGCGGCCTGGGAGCTTCCCCGATGTATCCGTCGGCATTGCCTGGGGTGTCGGGACTGGAGCGGCTTTTCGGCGGTGTTTCCTGCACTCACGCAGATTCCTTCTCCCGTCAGATCGTTACGCTTCCCGTGCACAGCCGGGTAAGGGCGCGCGATATTCAGCACATGCGCGCCTGTTTTGCGCATACAAGCTGTGGTACCGGTACCCCGGGTCAGCGTGGCGGTGGCATCGATGCCGCTTCGTGAAGCCGCCTGCGGTTTTTACGGCGTTGGATCGCGCTGGCGAGATTATGGGGCGTACGCAGGCGCGGGATTCCGACTGGTGTGCCCGGCCATGAAAGCCGGGATCCTATCAGGGGCAGGAGGGCAGCCAGCATCGTTGGTGACGAATGCAGCGGGCCGATCGTCAGTGGGCGTCCAGAACATGAGCACAACGGGCAGTGACGGATTCGGAGCGGTCCAATACGATGGATGATGGACGGCCATTGCGCAGGATTCTCCATACCATCGACACCACTGGACCCGGCGGTGCCGAGACGGTTTTTGTCGAGTTGGCCACGCGGCCGATCGGTTCGAACGACCATAACATCGTCGCGATCACTGGAAGCGGGTGGGTGCAGGATGAACTTCACCGGCGCGGCGTGAACGCGCATGTTCTTGAAGTATCGGGTTCGTTCGATATCCGGTACTTCTATGGCCTCGTCCGTCTCATCCGCAAATACCGGGTGGATTTGATTCAGTCCCATTTGCTGGGCTCAAATGTGTACTGTAGCTTGGCCGGTATGATTTGCCGTGTGCCGGTGGTGTCCACTTTCCATGGTTCGGTCGATTACGGCAGCACCGAAAGGCATCTCGCGTTGAAGAGGTTCGCCCTGAATCAGGGTTCAAGCCGCTGTGTATTCGTTTCGGATGCGTTGCGTGAGGAAATCGTTGAACGCTCTGGAATCGGCCGGTCGAGGACGGTCACCATTCATAATGGGATCGACGTGGAGGTTTTCACCCCGGACAGGAACACAGCACTGAGTCAGGAGCTGAGACTGGCGGATGACGCGATCATCATCGGGGCGGTGGGAAATATCCGGCCCAGCAAGGACTACGCCACGTTTCTGCGGGCGGCAGCGCTGCTTCGTGGCTGGAATTCCCGCTACCATTTCGTTGTGATCGGAGACGGCGACAATGCATTGTCGCCGCAGCTCCTGCGGCTGCGCGGGGAGCTGGGTCTGGATGACGCTGTGCACTTCATAGGATTCCGGAACGATATTGCGACCCTGTTGAACAGCTTGGACGTGTTCGTATTGAGCTCGATTACCGAAGGTTTCTCGCTGGCTACGGTCCAGGCGATGGCGTGCGGGGTTCCCGTTGTCGTGACACGCAGTGGCGGCCCGGAAGAGATCGTGTCCGACGGAGTGAACGGGATTCTGGTCGACGTCCAGGCGGAATCGCAACTGGCGGAGGCTATCGGACGAGTCACACAGGACGCCGGATTCCGGCAAACGTTGGTAGCGAATGCCCTGGAGTCAGCGAGGTCTCGATACACGCTGGACGCGATGCTGGTGCAGTACCGGGCGCTTTACGACGAATTGCTCGGGCGGGGGGCGGCGGTGGGCAGGCGAATCGGGCGATAACGACGAAGACCTGGTTCCGGAACAGGAATCTGCAACGGGTTCTAGGAGACCAATTGATGCAAGTAACGGCTGAGCTCGAAGACAAACGGCCTGAAATCGTCGATGCGGTTGACCTCATAGCGTGTGTTGCCGTCGAAGAATTTCATGAATTGCAGAATTTCGCGTAGCCGCGAAGCGTGGGAACCGCTCGTGTTGCGGTCCCGGAGTACCAGGTATAGCCGATCGAGATCCCCAAGGAGCCAGCGGCTGCGGATGCCGGTCTGGTAGCCCTGTGGCACCGCTGGGAGCCTGCCAAGGGCCAATTCGTAGAGCAGACCGGGGAAGTCGACACCGGCATCGATCGCCAGCTGCAGGGATCCCCAGAACCGGGGATTGATCTCCATAAGCTGCGGGATTCCATCTTCGGTGCCGCGGAATTCCACCATTGCCACTCCGTGCCACTGGGCATGATCGAGAAGGCGGGTGGTATAGGTTTGCATGTCGGCACGAACGGCAATGCTTTCACTGAGCACGCTCACACCGCCGCGTGGCGGTTTTTCCCGGATGCGGCGATGCGCAAAGAAGGCAATCGGCTTTCCGTGGTCATAGAGCGCGAAGATCCCCAGTCCCGAACCAGGGACATATGCCTGTACGGCAAGCGGGAAATCCCTGAGGTAGCCATATGTTGCCGTGAGCGTGCCGAGTTCTGCCGGGTTGTGGGCAACGTGCACGGCCGTAGCAGTGCAGCGATCGTGGCTCCACACCTTTGATCGGCAGGGTTTAAGGACGATCGGGAAACCGAGTTGCTCGGCCGCGGCAACAAGTTCGTTCGCATTGTCCGGGAAGAGGGTTATCGGCGCCGGAACCTGTAGCTGTTGCGCCGCTTGCAACAGTCTGCATTTATCGGCAAGCAAATCCCAGTTGTCGGCGTCGGGCAGGGGAACCGAAGCCGGTGCGAGCAGGCCACGATTCCTGGCAAGGAGATAAGCTGTCACCTCGGTCATGGGCAGAATGACTTGCACTGCGTGTGCCGACGCGTTGTGTTGAATGGCTGCGAGGAAATCGTCAGGCCGTTCGGTGGGCGATGGGTAGCTGAAGTAGTCGCGACAGTAGCGCGATGATCCAGCCAGCGAACGGCGGGTCTCATCGGCAACGGTGACGGGAATACCGCGGCGGCCGAGCGAGCGGGTCGCGGCCAGCGCGCTGCGCTGATTTCCGTCCAGAATGAGCACGCCAGGGTATTTGGTCGAGGTCGGTAATGGCTTCATGGATGACCGCGATCCGATAACAGGTGCGCCAGGGCAGGGGGCAGATCGATCAAGCCCGGCCTGCAGTGGTCAAATTAAAATGCCGGTGGCAGGGATTCGATGCTTTCGGTAGCGGCATCTGACAGCACCGGTGCGTGTCGGGCGGCATTCTCGGCCACCGTCCTCAGGGCCACGACAAACGCCAGGTCGATCCAGAAGTATGGATAATATAGTACCGTGATGAACGAGCCGCTGACGAGCAGTCCGATCATCGCCGCGTCCAGTGCCAGCGCGGTGTTGTATATGAACGGGTTTTCGAGTTGCGGCACAAGCTTTCGCGTTTTGTGGTTGTTCACGAAAGTGGCGATGATCAGCATGATGAATACACCAAGACCGAAACTGCCGAGTTCGGCAGCGGCTTGAATAAAGATGTTGTGAGGAAGGCCGTACTTTCCGGTTACCGTCGAGTAGTGGGACGAATAATATTTGTTCCAGTTGAAGTATCCGATCCCGAAAAATGGGTGGTTGTCGTACATGTTTAGGCCATCCTTCCAGCGTACAAGCCGCTGTATCGAGGTCTTGTCCGTGCCGGCTGTATGGAAGCGGGCCAAAGATTGTGGCGGTATCAGATAGTAGAGGGAGCCGAGAATTACTGCGGCGATGATCAGTGCCTTCACCCGGTGGCGGCTCTGCAACGTCATGAAAATGACGGTGGCGCCTAGACCTAGCGCGGCGCCGCGTGAGGAAGTGGCAGCTACCGAAGCGATTGCGGTAAACGGAAAAAGCAGAAAAAACAAGCGCTTTACCCGTCCCCACTTTGGCCACAGCGCAGCAATGAAATAATAGCAAATCGGGAAAAAGATGCAGAGCTCAATTCCGAATTCGCCCGAATTCTGGAAAAATCCTGGGGCACCGGTGACACCCCAGCTCTCCCATGCGAAACCGCGGCCCGCCCAGCTCCAGAATCCGTGCAGCGACATCTTGAAATTGTAGACAAGGAAGGCGAGAAAAAAGATGAAGAACCGCGCTTCCGTCGTGATGATTCGGGTTACGATAAAATAGATTACCAGCCAGTCGGTAAATTCGGTGAGATTGGAAAACGACACGCTTGGGTATGTGGCCAGCGCTGAAGAGGCGAGGACAGCAAAAAGAAAGAACACCATCAGTTTGTCTGCGCCGTTTCTGACCTGAACGGTGCGCGGTTCGCCCAGGAGCGCAATGAGCGCGCCAATCAATGCGACTTTGTCCCAAGGTATGACGTTGATTGCGGGATAGGCCGTCTGCGGCCGGACATACTCCAGAAGCAGGTACAGATTGATGGCCCAGAATGACAGAGGTTCGCGCTTGACGGCAGCCCAGATGGATCTGATCTTGACGGCGTAGAGGTCACTCATGGCACCGGCTGTGTCGGTGTCAGTGGAGTCGGTTAAGTCTGGTGGGAAACTAGCCATAGGCCCAATACCACTTCCTTAAGACAATCATTTTTCCAATTCATCAATAAAACAAGGCTGAATCCTCTTCGGTTATCATGGCGGTTCTCGACGCCGTATCACGGTAACCCATAACGAGGATCAGCCCGGATGCATGGTAACAAAAAGCAACAACTGTTGGCACAGGTCGGTCGGTTTCGCGCACGATTTGCGCAATCGGGTTCCTTCGCCCTCGGCCAAGCGCTCTCCAAGGAGCGCCTGATGCACTGGATCGCGGGGGAGGTGGGGCCTTATCGGGAGCGCCTCTATGGGCCCCTTTCGACTCTGATGCTCTTTATCGAGCAGGTGCTGTCCGCCGATCACAGCTGCCAAGATACGGTGGCACGGGGGTTAAGCAACCGCGTGGCCCTCGGGCAGTCGCCCTCGAGTCTACCTACCGGCGCCTACTGTAAGGCCCGCACCCGCTTGCCGCCGGCGCTGCCCACCCGCGCGGCCCGGAAGGTGGGCGAGCGGTTGTGCGCCGCCCAGCCCGCCCACTGGCGTTGGCGGGGACGCGAGGTGAAACTGATCGATGGCACGACGGTATCGATGCCGGATACGAACGCCAACCAAGCGCGCTTTCCTCAACCGAAATCCCAAAAGCGAGGTTGCGGGTTTCCGATCGTCCGGCTCGTGGCGATCGTTTCGCTCTCCTGCGGGGCCGTTCTCGAGTGGGCACTCTCGCCGTATGAAGGCAAAAACACCGGGGAAACGGCCCTGTTCTGGCGCTTAAAAGAACATCTTCGCCCGGGCAATGTGGTCATCGCCGATCGCTATTACACGAGCTTTTTCATCATCGCCGCCCTTCTGGTCCAGGGCGTCGATGTCGTCTTTCGCCAGCAGGCGAGCCGAAAGACCGATTTTCGCCGAGGAGAGAAGCTGGGGGTGCGCGATCATGGGGTGCGCTGGAGGCGACCGGCGCGCCCCGGCTGGATGGACGAGGCGACCTACGCCGCGATGCCCGAAACGATCACGCTTCGCGAGGTACGGGTCGGTGGCTATACGCTCGTCAGCACCTTCACGGCGGTGAAGAACGTACATAAAGAGGAACTCCTTGCGCTGTACCGGCAACGCTGGCAGCTCGAGCTTGACCTGCGCGCGATCAAAACCGTCATGCAGATGGACATCCTTCGCTGCAAGACGCCCACGATGGTCGAGAAGGAGATCGCTGTGCACTTTCTGGCCTACAATCTCGTGCGTGCCGTCATGGCCCAAGCCGCGGCGATGAGTGATCAACGACCGCGGCAGTTGAGTTTCAAGGCCACCCTGCAACTGCTCAACGCCTTTGAGATAAACTTACGGCACGCTCCGCGGGGCGCGCTTTCAGAGCGCTGTGCCATTCTGCTTAAGGCGCTCGCTCAATGCCAGCTGCCGGAGCGCCCACACCGCGTGGAACCGCGTGTCGTCAAGCGACGACCGCGCTGGACGACATGGATGCAGAAACCGCGGCACGTGCTGCGCGCACGACTGCGTCGACGGCAGGAGCGGCGGCAATGGGTGGCTTAAGGAAGTGCCATTGGCCATAGGCCCTCATCCTGGGATTACGTGGCGGCGTTATACAGATTGATTTTATATCATCCACCCTGTTTTCGGCCACCCTGCCGGCGGGTGACAACGTTCTGATGGTCGTAAGCAGACGGACGACCGTCTGTCTCGCGTTGTGATCGATGAGCCTCTTTGGCAGGATCCAGCTCCTCAACGCCAACGCCCGGGGCTATCGCAACTTCGCCCAATACCGCATTGCCATTCTCTTCCACTGCGGGGGCCTTGATCTCTATCCTTCAGGCTGTGTGCCATGACCATTCGGTTAGGCGCCCACACGGAGCACTGAAGACCGTTTTTTTCAAACATTTAACGTATGTGCGCCGGCCCTCGCGAAACGCGACGGGACGTCCAAGTCGCCCTCGCGTACTCGGTCTCGGCGCACTCTTTGTGCGTGCGCATCCGCTGCGGCACGCCGCGGCCGCCCTGCGGTCGAGCCGCGCCACCCGCCCGGACCCTACGCCTCCCGCGGACTACTCGCCTCGGTGCTTCGCACCTTCCCTAGCTCGCAGCGTATGTTCATCGACCTCGGTAACGGTTTGATGGCTTTCTTCGTTAAAACTGAAATTGACCCCCCTATGCCGGTCGTGTGCTGACTTAGTCCCGCTGAACCGTCCGCCCATGCGAGAGCATCGCCCAGGCGACTCGCGTGATCTTGTTGGTCATTGCGACGACCGCACACGTTGTGCGACTCGTGAATCCCTCGACCCCGGCGCCTTTTTCCTTGACGTTGATCGGCCCCGAACACGCGTCGCGGATCAGCAGCCTCCGCAAATAGATATTGCCGCGTTTGCGGTTAAGGCTCAACTGGAGAGGGTCTCCGCAGCCGTCGTTGACGGAGCACGATCCCGAGAAAAAAAGCAGCTAATTTCCGACGCGACTCCAAAGTCCTTGTATTACCCATCGTGGCAACCGATGCCGCCGAGGTGGCAGGCCGATATCTGGGATGTCAGCAATCGCGCTGGCGCCTTCGCTCTGTTGCTGCCAGCGCTTGATGCGTTGCTCGACCGACCGCATTTCCTGATCGATCGTCTTCAGTCACGCCGGCTGCTCGTTGACCGCGTCTAACAGGAAGGTCGGTACGATGCCGGAAAATTCCGCCATGCGCGCGCGGCGCAAGCCCAGCACCGCCTGTTGGACCGCGGTCTTCACGGTTACGGTGCGTATGCTCGGCTGCTGGACAGCGGTCCAGATGGCACGCGCGTCAGTAGCATCGGTCTTGTTGTTCTGCACGAACGGGTGGATGAATTTGACGTGCAGCGACACCAATCTGAGCGGACGGCGGTAGCCTTCGGCGGATGACATGAGCCATATAAAATATGTGGTCGACCACATTTTCTGAATCCAGAGATTCACGCACGGATCTGTGAGACGCGCGGGGTAAAATTTTCCAGGATTACTGGGCTATTTACTCGGATATCTTACATAACAGCAATGAAGCGATATCACTCTTGGGTTCCCGTCGCATATACCAGGGTCCGGCACGCAATTACCGATTTGCGATAAGTCGATTCAGGACATTTGTATCGACATTATGTGTGTAGTACGCTATGTGCTCAAACGAACATAGCGCCAGCCGTTTTTCGGGTAAAATATTCCCGCAGCCGCTGCGAGAGTATTTTACAAGAGAAAAAACCATGACTTCATCAACCAGTCTAGCACCAGAAGTGGAAGGGGCGGCAAAAGAAAACCGCCTTCTAGCCGCGTTACCGACGCAAGTGTTTAATCGTCTGCTTCCCGACCTGAAGCCGGTCACGATGCCTCTTGGCGAGGTAATCTACGAATCTGGGGCCCAGTTGGAGCATGTTTATTTTCCCGTCCCAGGTTGTATTGTTTCGATGCTTTACGTTTTAGAGGATGGGTCCTCGGCGGAAATTGCGGTGGTCGGCGACGAGGGCATGGTGGGTATCGCCTTGTTCATGGGCGGTGACACCACGCCTAGCAGGGCAATTGTACAAAGCGCCGGCGCGTCGGTTCGGCTAAAAGGGAGTATTCTGAAGAAGGAATTCGATCGCCACAGCGAGCTGCAACATCTACTGCTGCGTTATACCCAGGCGCTGATCACGCAGATGTCGCAGACAGCCGTGTGTAATCGGCACCATACGGTAGAGCAGCAACTCTGTCGCTGGCTGCTACTAAGCCTCGATCGTCTTGCGAGCAACGAACTTACTATGACCCAGGAGTTGATTGCCAATATGCTGGGGGTGCGGCGCGAAGGTGTCACCCAGGCGGCGGGAAAGCTGCAAGCTCTGGGTCTAATTCAGTATGTCCGTGGCCGCATTACGATTCTCGATCGGAACGGATTGGAGAAGCAGGTGTGCGAATGCTATGAGGTAGTCAAGAAGGAATATGGTCGCTTGCTCCCCGCAAGAAAGGAGGGCGTTATATTCTAGTGAGCAGTAGATCCATTAAGGGACTGTAAAACAATAATGCTTCCGATTTTTTGACTCTTTCCTTCTGTTTTCGTGATGCGGTCATGTAGTTCCACTCGCCAAGGAATTCTTGTTTCTAGATCACGAGCCCATCCAAAATGGCTTGCACGATGAGGAATATCTCAGACTGAAGATCCTCACCGCGATACCGTCTCAGATTTGAACGAAAGATGGCCAACTTTTACCCACTCGTTTCCACGAAGACCCAAATAAAAAAATTGGGTCAGTCTAGAATGCCACTTTAAAGAGGTCGTTCTGTCGCAGTTTGTTTCACGCAGGTGACTGCGTGATTTAAGAGTTCGTCAAGCACAGGTTTTGACAGGGAGCAGTCAAACGCCACTGATTCAAAACCATTCGCACGAGACATGCTTTGGCCTTCCCTCAATCAATCATTCGATGGGTTACCGCTTTGTGGCGGCCGATGCGATGGCTAACTTTTCTTGCTTCCAAAAAGCAGGAGGGCACCGCCGATCGCGATCGCCCCCACGCCCGCCCAAACCGGGACGTTGACCGTCTGCCTGTCCTTGACCGAAAGCTCGATCGGTCCCAACTTGGCCTCATGGGTATGCTTGGTGTAGGTGAAGCTGCCATATACCAAACCTAGGACGCCGGCCACAATCAGCACGATTGCCGCAATCTTGACTGCGTTCATTTTGTCGCCTCCTGTTCTAAGGAATTCTTTGGATCCTAGCACGAACTGTGTACCGCGGAGTAACTGGAAAAACCCAGGATGCGCTTCCCAACGCCCCGCGCTATTGGACCATTAGTCGTTACATGCGTCGACCCTGAATGACCTGAGCCAGAATCACAACAATCGTGATGACCAGAAGGACATGAATGAATCCGCTCATGGCGTAAAAACTGACCAAGCCCAGAATTCAGAGGACAACCAAGATAACTGCGATAGTCCAGAGCATTTTTTCTCCTTTTTCTACCCAGAGAACTGCCCGAATTTCCACAGTTACGATCCTAATCAGCAAGTAACCATACGTGTATTGATCTTGGTAAACGTGCTTCTCAAAAACCTACCGGAAAAATGACGTCGGAGACATCTGTCAGCAGCGTTAAAGGTGGGGTGGCATGAACGATCAAGGACGCATTTAACCAGTTTGGGGATTACCACTACACGGTTTCAGCGAGGAAGTTCTGCGACTGCGGGTATTTCTGGCCACCCATTCGCGTCTTCCCCTGATTATCATCGTCGCCAAGACCCTCAACACCATCTTGCGGGACTGCGAGCCTATACGAAGCACCGCGTCACCAATTCCGTCGCCGAAGGTACTAATGGAAAGATCCAGCTCCCCAAGGCCAACGCCCGGGCTATTGCAATTTCACACAGTACCGCATCTCAATTTTCTTTCACTGCGGGAAGCTTGCCCTCTATCCGGCGGGGTGTCCATTATCGTGGTTCCGACGGCGCCAGCTATAGGTGCTACGCCTGGCGCACAAAGAAAGGCCCCGCTCATTGGCGGGGCCTTTAAAAGCCTGCTTTCGCAGAGCCTAGTGCCTACGCCGACTGCACGTTTGCGGCGGACGGACCCTTGGCGCCCTGCTGCACGTCAAACTTCACCTGCTGACCTTCAGTCAGGCTTTTGAAGCCGCTTCCCGCAATGGCGGAGTGATGGACGAACACGTCCTTGCTGCCATCCTGGGGAGAAATAAAACCGAAGCCCTTGGCGTCGTTGAACCACTTTACGGTACCAGTAGTCATGTACATTACCTCTGTTGATTGGATTGCGATGGTCTGCAGGTCGTTCCTGAAAGCGAATTAGCGGTAGCGACTTCCGAAAAACAGGAGGGAACTTCCGAACTGACTACGAGGAAAGGACTGCAATTACGAAATTGTACACACATCAGCGCAAATAGCCAGCAATCTAATCCGTCTCCTGGTTCGCCTGCTCGCGCCGCCTTCGCGCGAACTCCTCGTCACGCGCGGCATCGATTTCCTGCAGAACGCTACCGACGTTGGCTAGTTTCTGGCTGCGCTCGAAGCGGCCGGTCAGATTGACATCGGGGTGCAGAGCGAGGGTTTCATAGAGCGACCAGATCTCCATGCCATAGTCGGTAGTCAGCAGGTCGGGCGCGAAGCGACCGAAGTAGGCAGCAAGATTGTCGATGTCACGCCCGAGCATGCGACATGCGTTGTTGTTACCAGCGGCATCAACCGCCTGCGGCAAATCGATGATCACTGGTCCGTCGCGGCCGACCAGTACATTGTAATCGGAAAGATCGCCGTGGATGATACCGGCACAGAGCATACGCACCACTTGCCTGACCAGCACGTCGTGGTAGTCATGTGCCTGCGCCTCGGAAAGTACCAGATCGTTGAGCCGTGGGGCGGCATTTCCGTCATTGTCCGTCACCAGTTCCATCAACAGCACACCGTCGACGAAGCAATGTGGTTTTGGCACACGCACACCCGCGTCCGCGAGACGGTATAGAGCGTCGACCTCGGCATTTTGCCATGCAGTTTCCTGTTCTTTGCGACCATAGCGGGTGCCTTTCTGCATTGCGCGCGTTTGCCGACTGTTACGCACCTTGCGACCTTCGGTGTACTGGGCCGCCTGGCGAAAGTTGCGCTGGTTGGCCTCTTTGTACACCTTAGCGCAGCGGATCTCACCGCCGGAGAGGACCACATAGACGGAGGCCTCCTTGCCGCTCTTGAGCGGGCGAATGACCTCATCCACGAGACCATCGCGGATCAAAGATTCAAGACTTTTCGGGGTTTTCATGTTGAATTACGGGGCGATCATTACAGACATAAGTAGCAGCATACCTCATTATGCCTTCGGATCGAAACCGTAAGCCTTTCAGGTCTTGCGACCCGCTTCGGCCGAAGCGTCACCGGATGCCGGGACTTTACGCGTGAGGCGTTCGATGAAATCAAACAGATCCTCGATACCCGCCTCTCATACCGCTTGTGCCGGTGCTTCCTGACCGTACCATTGTGGTCCAGACACGACACGACAGGACAAACGTCGTCAAATTGGCTCTGTGCATGTCGAATCGCTCGCCCACGGCCCTCGCAATTCAATCATATCGAACCGCAAATTTGGCTTTTCGCTGCAGTTCCATTTCCAACGCCCACTCGGCTATGCGGTAGGGGAACTCAGTGTACTGGGTGGCATCCCAACACCGATAGATCACCGGATCGCCATCAAACTTGGCGTCATGCTGATCTTCGTCGATCCACCGCTCCGACCATCGCTCCACCGGGCAGGAGTGTCGCTGCAGCACGGCAAGGTAGCCATCCGCGTTGCGCTTCATTTAAGACTGGAGCAACCCGGTCGACACGAACTTCGCTTAAATTGCCGCCAACCGCATTTGAACGGAGATTCTGGATCTGACTGTTCAGTGCCAGATCAAACGACGCGACCGCATCGATCCTGGCATTGCAGCTTGACGGAACCAGACCAGGCCGACTATGCCGAATGGAATCGGTATTGGCAGAAGCTAACCCAGCCACCGTAAATTAAATTTGTAAGAAAATCGCCTAAGCACTCCTGCGCGCTGTTTCATAGACCAGAAATTTCGGTTGCAGCCAACGGCAGCGTATAGGATGATCATTGTGTCCTTAACAGTATGGAGCTTGCCTTATTTTGTTCGCCTTGATAAACGCGGGTCGATCGTTCGAATATCCGCATGGCACTCACCGAATCATTCAAAAGGGGGTCTCATGTTAGACGGCTTCAAAAAATTTATCATGCGCGGGAATGTCGTGGACTTGGCCGTTGGCATCATCATCGGAGCTGCTTTCGGAAAGATCGTCAGTTCGCTGGTAACAGACATTTTGATGCCTCCGATCGGCATGCTCATGGGCAATGTCGATTTCAGCGGGTTATTTATCAACCTTAGCGGCACCCACTATCCGACCCTGGTGGCGGCGAAAAAGGCCGGCGCGCCGACCCTCAACTATGGGCTGTTTATCAATTCCGTCATTGACTTTCTTATTGTTGCAGCCGCCGTTTACATCGTGGTGATAGCAATCAACAAGTTGCATAAAAAGGAAGAGGCGGCACCGGAAAAGCCATCCAATGAAGAGCAGCTTCTGACTGATATCCGTGATTTGCTGAAAGAACGATGCTGAAGCGCGCCTGACAGTCGGCAATCGCGCAAGGACCGAGGCACGTTTCTGTCGATCTCCGGACCTTTGCTTCGGTCGGCACTGTTTGATCCGAGTACGCTACGACGCGCGTACCCAGAAATGCTGCACTCCAACGGTGTTGGCAGACGCCAGTGTCTCGGGCGACTTTGACAGTAACATGCGCTGAAGGCCGCCCGAACTCTGCCAGCGGTGGTCACTCGAAATATTTGCCATCGGGGGCAATGCGGGTCGGCGCCATCGGCTCGAAATGAACGCGGTGGTGGGACTCCCGTCCAGCAAGAGGCCGGCCTTTGCGTCGCGTACTCCTGCAAGCAGCCAGCCAGCAGCGGGGTTTCGGCTATCACCATCCATGCGAAGGCCGCTGCCAATCGCTGAGCTTGCCATCCGAAGAGATGGTGACCGAACCGCTGCCGACTCCAGAGTAATGGTAGTACCAAACGGTGATATTGCCGGTTTTGAATTGACTGCTCGGTGGACCTAGGATTTTCTTTACGTCAGCCGCCGCCATGCCCTCTTTCAGCTCATTCCAGGCATGCCTCCGTGAGGCCTCGGGGTCAAAACTCTGAGAAACCGGTGCCGCCGGTTGCTGGGCCTGGACATGCTGCAGGGCGTGAACCTCAGTCTCAAGCTTGTCGACTCGTTGCGTAAGGGATTGCACCTGCTGGCGGAGGGAGTCTGTATCTCCTTCCTGTGCGTGCGCTGGAATGGCAAGGGCCACTCCCAAAGCGCAGAAAAAGGCGATTACGGCCGCTGCCTGCCGGCTCCGGGCCAGAGCCCAGAATTGCGCTGGTAGATTCGGGGGTAAACACATTTTCCGGGCACGCGTCATGGCGGTCTCTCCTCTGTTGCGGACAGACCATGTTACCTTTGACTTCCCCATCAGCGCTAGCCTCTGTTGCCGGACAGGTCGACTCAGAATTGATGTAAATGGACACCACTCAGGAAATACGCTGGCGCGCCGAATCTGTCTTCCGCTCTTTTTCCACCAGGCAAGCCAGCCGAGCTGTTAGATCCTGGCCACATGCGGTTCAGTCACTATGCGCTGCGCTGTCAAAGTTCGCATCAGGCGTCAGTTCCAGGACGTATCAATCGAATACGACAGTTTTGTTAGCATACACCAGTACGCGGTTGTCGATATGCCATCGTACCGCCCGCGACAGGACGATCTTCTCCAGGTCGGCGCCCTTCTGGACTAGGTCCTCCAAGGTATCGCGGTGGGATATGCGTGTGACATCCTGCTCGATGATCGGGCCCTCGTCGAGTGCATCGGTCACGTAATGTGACGTGGCACCAATCAGCTTCACACCACGCTCGAACGCGCGATGGTAAGGCTTGGCGCCGTGAAATGCTGGCAGAAAGGAATGATGAATGTTGATGATGCGCTGCGGATAACATGCGGTGAAATGTGGGGACAGTACCTGCATGTAGCGGGCAAGCACGATGAAATCAACGTCCCGGTCACTCAGCATGGAGAGTTGCATCTGCTCCACCTCGTACTTGGTGTCCCGGGTTAGTTCAACATGCTGATAGGGCACGCCGTAGGCATTCGCCAGACGGCGTGCGTGTTCATGGTTACTGATGATAATGGGAATCTCGCAGTGCAGCTCACCGCTCTGATAGCGGTAAAGCAGGTCAGCCAGGCAATGGTCAAAACGCGATGCGAAAATCGCCATGCGTGGTTTGTGCGCTGATTCCGCGAGGCGCCAGGTCATTTGATATTTTTCGGCGATCGGCGCAAACATCTCCGGAAAGTCAGCCGGCGGCAGCAAAAAACCATGTAGGTCCCATTCCACACGCATCAGAAAAAGGCCGAGTTCTGCGTCCTGGTGCTGGTCAGCATGCAGAATATTGGCTTCATGTGCCAACAGAAAATTGGCAATGGCCGCCACCAGTCCCTTGCGGTCAGGACAGGACAACAGAAGTACAGCAGTATTTTTCATGATCGTCGCACTCGGGCACTCCGGTCCCAGGCCCGGCAAGGTTCCCGGCCCGTACTAACCCCGCTGGTACCCACTTCATTCATGCAGCGGTCGCGCGCCGGACTTTTGGTCGTGTGCGCTGTTCTCTGGGCGCACTCTCTTCAGTGTTGCGGGGAACGGCCAGATCGTCAAGGTCTGTGGTGCGCTTCCCCTGCGCTCGTGCATGGCGCTGTAGGCGAAGCATCCTCGCAGCGGGGAACACAGCTATTGAAAAGAATTGCCTCCACTGGGCCGATATCTCTCGCTGCCGAAATATCTATGGACTTCACCCGCATTGCAACGGTTTGCAACACCGAGGCGCATAAAACAGCAAAACCGCAAAACCGCAAAACCGCACCTATCTATTCGCCGTATGTGTGAGCCTGGACAGCAGCTCTGGCCACCAGGGCACTTGCACGCTCCGCCTCCCAATTAGCTGTCGTTTCCCCGGTCGACACCGGGCGGGCGGCGCTGGGCTTGGGATCGCGCCTGACGGCAGATCTGGCTGCCGATGCGCTTCACCATGGCACCGTGGAAGAATACCGCCGGCCAGCATTGCTGCATCATTACAGGCGCGGGGTTCTGTCGTGACAAAATTGGGGAAATCCTTGATTGCCGAAATTTGCGACGGCGCTAAACGGAAACATGTGTTACGCCATGCGGCTTGCAATGCAGTCCTGCCAATTTGATCCATATCAATGCAGTGGGTGGCTCCTAAGGATTAAAAAACATATGTGCGAATCGATAGTGAACCCAGAACTGCATGGATTGAACCGTAATGTTGAGTCCATCGCCAGGCCGTAAAGTGCGCCTGCTACTGATTAATCCAAGATCTCCGGAGAGCTTCTGGAGCTTCCGCTGGGCACTGGAGAATATTCTTCCCGACAAACGCGCACTCAACCCGCCGCTCGGACTGGCCACGCTGGCGGCGCTTTGCCCACCCGCCTGGGAGGTGGAGATAATCGACGAGAACATTGAACCGGTACCGTTGCATCCCCAGGTGGATATCGTCGGCATCTGCGGCATGGCCGTGCAGTTCCGTCGACAACAAGAGCTGCTTGACTACTATCGTCAGCAGGGCCATTACATGGTGGCCGGCGGCAGCTTCGCTTCGTTATGCCCCGAACGCTTTGCCGGCCTGGCCGACACCATAGTCTCTGGCGAGTCCGAATATATCTGGCGCGAGTTCTGCCGCGATTTCGAACAGAACACTTCCAAGACCCACTACCATGAGAGTGGTGTTGTCAATCTCGAAGACTCACCGACGCCGCGCTTCGACCTTCTGAAGCTAGATCGCTATACCACCGTGAGCATGCAGTTTTCGCGCGGCTGCCCTTACCGCTGCGAATTCTGTGACATCATCGTTATGTTTGGACGCCGGCCGCGCACGAAAACCCTAGAGCAGATTGGCCACGAGCTCGACGTGCTACGCTCCCGAAACATCCACAACGTATTCTTTGTGGACGATAATCTGATCGGCAATAAGAAACAAGCAAAGGCGTTGCTGCGATATCTGGTGCATTATCAGAAACGCCACTACTATGACTTCCAGTTTGGCACCGAAGCATCTATCAACCTGTCGGATGATGCCGAGTTATTGCAGCTGTTTCGGGCCGCACACTTTGCCTGGGTCTTCATCGGCATAGAATCTCCGGATGCTGACAGCCTGAAGGAAACTCTCAAAACCCAGAATACAGGCCGCGACATATTGACCGGGGTACGCACTCTCTATGCGCACGGCATCGACGTCCTGGCTGGATTTATCATCGGCTTTGATAATGATACGATCGATACTTTCAGCAAACAGTACCGTTTCATCACAGATTCCGGAATCCAGGTTTCCATGGTCGGCCTGCTCACGGCGCTTCCACGCACGCCGCTCTTCGAACGCCTCCAACGGGAGGGTCGACTGATCGCCGGGTCCGAACATGGCGACAATACCAAGCCGAACACCAATATCATCCCGAAGCGCATGGGCTACGAGGCCATGGTTCAGAATTACCAGGCGTTATGTCAGAACCTGTTCAGCGACTACGGAATTGCCCGACGCATCAGCAGCAAAATCCGCTATCTCAAAAACCCCATCTACCAGGGAAGATATTCGCTCTGTCAGCGTCTCGGGATTATGCGCAGGCTGTCCACGCATGTTCTGCTATCTGGCGGGCCGATTCGGTTGTTCCACTTCTTGCGCACTGTGATAGCCGCTCCGCCACGGGCTTGGCCACAGGTGCTCGCGGACTGGATCGCGGGACTCTCCATGCACGACTATATAAAACGCAACTTTCTGACCGACCTCAGCCGGGAGCAGCGTCTGGCTCAGATCACTACCACGATGCTGCACAAGCTGTGTGCGACTGACATGCATCGCGGAGTCGTTGAAATCGGCAGCCGCATCAGTGAACGCGGCGCCCATTTGCAAATCCTGCTGCACGGATACGTCGGCCGCATGTTCTTCACGCGCGCAGCGCATCACTTAGAGAAAATGCTGCGGCGCTCCACAGCCACTGTGACTCTGTATATCGAAGCATTGCGCGCAGACCAGCAACAGCCACTCGAGTATCTGCTCAAGCGTCTTACCCCCTATGGCGATCGCGTCTCAGTCTGGATCGATGATCGGATACGTTTAATTGTCCCGGTTGACTCATCAGTTTTTCACCTGCTGCTGACACGCGAGCCGCATACCGGAATACCTTCTGCTTAAACACCGGCTCTGACGAAAGAGGCCTGCCGCATGGGCCCTTGCTTGCCGTGGGATTTTGGATGGCACTGAAGGATGTCTTGCTCGCCATGTGCGCCCAGTGTTGTGGGTTCCATAAGATGGGCAAGGCGTTGAACGCACCTGCCACATCGCAGTACGCTCGCGCCAACAGCGCTTTTCCGGAAATCGGGATGGCAGCGACGCGTCAGGAGGACACCTTGGCCTTCGACTGGTTCGTGGTAGGTTATGGTGCCAGGTATTCCAAGGCCGTCGAGAAATTGACCACGAACTGCCGCATACTGATCACCTTCTACCACATTCCATCCCGAGCACTGGGTGCATCTGCGCACCATCAATCCGATCGAGTCGACTTTTTCCACTGTGCGCCAGTGCGCGGCCCGCATGTGCAATTGGGTCTTGCGGGAGATGTTTTCTGTATTGACATTCAAACTGATCGGGTACGTCAAATTCAAGTGTCTGAGAAAATGGCGCTGTTGCTGAGGAAAGTAACATTCAAGTATGGCAACGCGGTACAGGCCAATACGCCGTCTCAGCAGAATCTCGCCGCCTTATCTCTATGTGATGCGCTGGGAGTGCTGTACACCAGAATTGATGTTAGCCCGGCCACCCTGCGGTGTTTTTGGATACAGCGGTACTGCGCGGGCCAAGGCTGGCATCACGCTAGGTGTAGTGACCTTGGGGCTTCTCACCGCGGCGCTTTGCATTTTTGATGGCTTATGGAGAGGGATGTCATGGGCACCAACGCGTTTAGGCCCTATCGTGATGGTCGCCCAACACACTTTCACAAATGTTGTTGACAGTCCCGTAACACCGGCACGAAGCGTGTATCAGCCCCTTCCGATCGAGAATCGTGATGTGACCCCGGCTATAACGGATTAGTTTGTGTCTCTGCAGCAACCCGGCGGCTTTGGTAACACCGACGCGTCGTACCCCGAGTACTTGCGCGAGAAGCTCTTGCGTGAGATAAAAATCTGTTGACTGCATCCTATCTAGCGTCATTAAAAGTCGTCGCGCCAGGCGCTCCTTTAACTTGTGGTGCCGATTGCATGCGGCCGTTTGCCAGACTTGCGAGAAGAATACAAGGAGATATTTGTTTAGTTCTAATTTGAATACCAGATTGCGCTTTAGCTCTACGCGAAAAGAGGCAGCGTTCATTCGCGTCGCGGTTCCTGCAGCCTGAACCACCATGCGCAAGGGTGAAGTACCAACGCCCAAAATGAGTTCAATTCCCGCCATACCTTCCCTACCGACCAGCCCAACCTCCACGCTTTTATTTCCATAGACCGGGGTCAGTAACGAAATGATCCCGTTGTTGGGAAAATAGACATGCCGTATCGACGTGCCTGGCTCGCAAAGGACATCGCCACACACAAGATTTACCTGTTTGCTATGTGCGAGCAAATCCTGGCTGTTCTTAGGCGACAGGGCACGCAAAACGCTATTGGTGATTTTAGGATGGGTGGAAATGGACATTAAATTCCTCATCTGGCAGTTAATACGCATAACTCTGCACGTACTGTGCGCAACCGCACATATAGCAGTGACGATAAACCGTAGCCGGTAACTACCAGGCGCTTTTTTCTATGCCGGTTGAGTATGCAATGGGAAGCGGTGCGGTTTGCCAGTGAAGGATATCTTCCAGAGCCGCGGAGTGAGTTTGTGAACGTCGCATCATCGGATGTTGTTCGACAAGCTGCAAGACGTCGACAAATAATCATGGGGGGCGATCTGACGCAGCCGACAGTTGACGATCAGGCTTTTGCAGCATCATTGCAGTGTAAATTTTAGGAAAACTTTCCGTCAGTGCCGGGAGACCTCCTTCGGCGTAGAACCGCCGCAGGCGGCCTGCGTGGGCGTTCCATGGTTGCCGACGTGTGTATTTGTCCGATGTTGTCTTGTGTCTTGAGCGCCTTACAGGACACCAGGAACAGGATTTCGTGTATCGCGGGCGGTTGTCGGTAAGGTGGAGTCACCAGACGACGCAAGATAGAGAGGGTACCGAACATTACTCGGGTGCGAAGGGGAGGCGTGTGCACAGTGAGCCTCCGTGATTAAGATCCCGACTCTGAGGCCACATCGCCAGGGCTGCTACGGGCACCGTCCGGACCAGTCCAAAAGGGAACCATTTCAGTCTTTCAGGTTGACTGGTCTATATGCCTAGTACTCGACCCAGGCGACCGGTCTTATCTCGAATAAGATAGTCCTTCGAGAATGGCCGTTTCTAGATGTGTGATCTTCCACTTCGTAGACTATGGCGGCAGTTTACTGGGATCCTGCTGTCGGGCGCCGATAGTTCTGACGGTGATCACCGTTGAATTAATTAGGATTTTAATGACTATCAAATTGACTCTTTCACGACATAACGGCAATAAGAACGACAGTGGTAGACAATTGCGACAGTAATTTTGATAGTCAACCGCCGCAAGATGTCCGTGCCTTCGACGTTGCGGTTAAGAGAACCAGATAAGTGGAATGTGCCTATCGTGCCTATCGTGCCTACGTCTGCAATGCCTCGATGAGCGGGCAGCGGATGGCCCCACGGCGTGACTCGCATTGGCGCACGAGTCGAGATAACACGGTCTCGATCTTGCGCAGGTCGTGCAGCCGGGCGCGGACTACCTCGAGTTTGTGTACCGCGATGTCGTGCGCCTTTGCACAGTTGGTGCCGTCATCGAGCTCGACCAGATCGGCGATCTCCTCGAGGGTGAACCCAAGTCCCTGTGCGGTCTTGATGAACTGCAACCGCGATAACTCCTTCTCGCCGTAACGGCGGATACCACCTGGCGGGCGCTTCGGTTCGGGCATGAGCTTGATGCGCTGGTAGTAGCGCACCGTCTCGATATTGACCGCGGCTGCCGCGGCGAGCTGCCCGATCGTAAACCCTGTTTCGGCCATAAACCCCTCCTTGACTCTGTACCCAAGTACGGTCCTAAGCTTACGGCACTGGCAATCACTGTTACAAGGAAATGGCATGCCTCAAAACAAGATCGGTACCGGCAGCCTAGCCGCCGGAGGGCTTGCCGCCATCCTCGCCTCGACTTGCTGCCTCGGGCCGCTCGTGCTGGTGTCGCTCGGCCTCGGCGGGGCCTGGGTATCGAACCTGACAGCGCTCGAGCCGTTCCGATCCTGGTTCCTGGGAACGGCCCTGGTCGCGTTGTTTTTCGCTTACCGGCGCATTTTCCGCCCGGACGTGGTCTGCCAGCCAGGCGAGGTGTGTGCCGTACCCGCGACGCGCCGTGTCTACAAAATCTTATTCTGGGTAGTCGCGGCGCTTATCGGAGTGGGGCTCAGCTTTCCCTATGTGGCCCCATTTTTTTATTGAGATTCGCCCCAAGGAGAATTGTTCATGAAGAAGCTCGTTAACCTCGTATTTGCGGTCTCCATTCTCGTACTTTCTGGTACCGCCGCTGCCGCGACCCAGACCGTGACACTTGTAGTTAAAGACATGACCTGTGCGGTCTGTCCGATCACGGTCAAGAAGGCACTGAACCAGGTCGCCGGTGTCACCAGGACCGAGGTACATTTCAGGCAGAAGGAGGCAATTGTCACGTTCGATAGCACCAAAACCAATGTCGGGGCACTGATCAAAGCCACGACCGATGCGGGTTATCCCTCGACCGTGAGGCCGAAGTAACGCATGAAACCGCGCACGGATTCTTTGGAGGTGCCTACCATGACGGCGCTTGAACTGCATATTACCGGCATGACCTGCGACCACTGTGCGCACACAGTGGAAGGTGCGCTGAACAGCCTGCCCCAGGTCAAGGCGAGGGTATCATTTAAGGATGCACTGGCCGAGGTCGAGGTGCCAATCGGTCTTTCTCCGGGGCGTTTGGTCAAGGCTGTACAGGCCAAGGGTTACGGAGCGAGCCTGATCGAAGGGGCAAGTGGTTCGAAGACAACGCGAGACAGCGCTAGTTTGCGCGTCGCGATCATCGGCAGCGGCTCGGCGGCGTTCGCTGCGGCGATACGTGCCGCCGAGGAAGGTACGCGCGTCACCCTCATCGAGGGAGCGGACATGATCGGCGGCACCTGCGTCAACGTCGGCTGCGTTCCCTCGAAGATCCTGATCCGTAGCGCGCATATTGCGCATCTCATGGGGGAACACCCTTTCGACGGGATCGCGAACGTGATGCCGAAGGTCGACCGAGCCAAGCTCGTCGCCCAGCAACAGGGGCGCGTCGATGAACTGCGTCAGGCGAAATACCAGGGCATCATGGATGCCAACCCTAACATCAATCTGCTCAAGGGAAGAGCGCGCTTCCAGGACAGTCGGACACTGATAGTCACCTTTGCCGACGGCTCGGAAAAGGCGGTAAGCGCCGACCGCTTTCTGATTGCGACCGGCGCCGCGGCCGCGGTGCCTCCGGTCCCAGGACTGAAAGATGCACCCTATTGGACTTCGACCGAGGCACTCATCGCCCGGCATCTGCCCGAGCACCTCATCGTACTGGGTGGCTCGGTCGTGGGACTGGAGATTGGTCAGGCGTTCCGCCGGCTCGGCAGCCAAGTGACCGTGGTGGAGCTGATGCAGCGGTTGCTGCCGCGCGAGGACGAGGCGATTGGTAACGGTCTGCGGCAAATCCTTGAAAGAGAGGGGGTGCACATCCTGACCGGCGCGCAGACGAAGTCCGTACGTCATGCGCCGAACACCTTTGAGGTCACCCTCGAGTGTGAGACGCTCACGGGTGATGCTCTGCTTGTGGCCGCCGGCCGGGCGCCCAATACTGCCGAGCTCAATCTCGCGGCGGCGGGCGTAAAAACCGAAAAGAATGGCGCGATTGCGGTGGACGACCACCTGCGCACCTCGGCCGAGTTTATCTACGCCGCCGGCGATTGCACCAACCAGCCGCAGTTCGTGTACGTGGCTGCGGCAAGCGGCACACGCGCGGCGATCAACATGCTTGGGGGCGATGCCGCACTCAATCTTTCCACCATGCCGGTGGTGGTTTTCACCGATCCGCAGGTGGCGACTGTGGGTCTCACCGAGGCGCAGGCGAAAGGGCTAAATATTGCTGCCGAGAGTCGCACGCTCGCGCTCGACAACGTCCCGCGGGCGCTCGCCAATTTCGACACACGCGGCTTCATCAAGCTCGTTGCGGAGAAGGGTACCGGCCGGTTGCTCGGCGCCCAGGTGCTCGCCGCCGAGGGTGGTGAGATCATCCAGACCGCGGCGCTCGCACTGCGTGCGCGCATGACGATTCATGACCTTTCTGACCAGCTTTTCCCCTACCTCACTATGGTAGAAGGGCTTAAGCTTGCCGCCCAGACGTTTACCAAGGACGTGAAGCAGTTGTCTTGCTGCGCAGGGTGACTGGGTCGGTCGGCAGGGGTCTGTGCACGGTGGAGCGAGAATTTAAGAGTCTTCTAATGTTTTGGCTCTTCAGGGTTCTGTGTGGGTCGGGGTAGTCTTGCCTAATCCCCGTCCTCCGGGCGAGTATCGTGCTTCTTCCAGCCGGAACCGTGACCGATGCGCGATACCCCCCGCTGTCAGGATACCTGTCGCCGCACAGTGATGTTGACCGGATTCTATCGGTACTTTTCTCTGCATCACTGCCAGGCGAAGCTCGGCTGGATCCTGGATCAGATGCGAAAGCAGTGGATTCGGACCTTGCGACGGCAAAGCCCGCGGCACTGGCTGTACTGGTGCTACCGTGCGGAGTCGGGCATGGTTCGTGCTTCCATATCTTCCTAAAACGCTCCATCCGTAGGTCTGATGCCAATGCCTGAACGCGGATGCGCTCTGGGGAGCTCGTTGCGGGAAATCCGCACGGCGGGTTCTGCTTAGGGGGACGAGATCAAGAAGCCACGCTCACTCAGTGAGGGCGCTGGCGCGAAAGTGTCAGCCAATGGCGAGGCTCGGCAAAGGGCTACCGCTTCAAGGCTCGTCTCTACCAACCACTTTCTGTTCTCGTACTTCTGCTTCGAGCCTATGAGAAGCGGCTGAGCTTGCTCCAGAATGATATGTGCATTGTTGAGCGAGCGCTTGATTTGGTATGGTGAGGTTCAACAGCTGGTATATAGACAATTTTGTCAGTATATCCTCAGACCGGACAAGGGCTGTTCAAGGGACTTAACCGTAGGATCGGTTTAGGAATTATTCGCATTGGGTCCGAATAGCATAGCCAGGATATACGAATGAGGGGCAAAAAAATAGGAACGGCGCGCGTGATCACAGTTTCGATCACAGCGTCCGCGTGGTAGATCTGGGAAGAGTCGGTAAGTACTTGAAAAGATGGTGGGCGATGCAAGGTTCGAACTTGCGACCCCTGCCGTGTGAAGGCAGTGCTCTACCGCTGAGCTAATCGCCCAATTCTTCACGTCAAATTTATCTACAAACGTCAGCAGGTCGATGTCCCTTCCGCTGGGGCGGAGGTTTCCAGCGGTACTGAAAGCGCCGGAAACGGGAAATTCCTGTCATTCGCTTCGGTGATTTCCTGGGCGAACGTCTGGCAGCGCTGCTTGCCTTGTTCCAAAGTCGTACCGTCCACATTTTCCGAGGCAGACCTTACGACGGGGCGTATTATAAGACGCCTGCCTCGTCCGCGCTATCCTTTCAGTGCTCCTTCGGGTGGCAGTTTGCTCGGCGATCTGGGTCCGATTTAATCCAGAGTTTGGGCATAGGCGGGTCTGGCGGAATGTAATCATTGCGGCTGATTTTCCGGGCGGTTTTCTTTACCATAGGGAATCCCATTTCCCGACGGCAATTTCATTAC
>DAHXOO010000035.1 GCA_027364845.1 Pseudomonadota bacterium
GATTTACAGTCTGATCCCTTTGGCCGCTCGGGAACCCCTCCGAAATGTAAGCCGCGCATTATGCTGGAAAAAACCCCGGGTCGTCAATGGCTTTGCCGCACAAGGGCTGTTATATCCCGAAACCCCTGCTAGACCTGCCCCCGGATGAGGTTCAGGGCTGAACCAGCCATGAACCAGCCAATCTGCTCCGCCGTCAGGGTATGACTGGCCGCGAAGGTCTCGATCACACCGTCGGAATGCTTGATATCGACCGTCACGGGTTCCCCCGGTGCCAGCCGGTCGAGATCGCGTAAACTCAACCGGTCGTCGCGGACGATACGCTCGTAATCTGAGGCATCCGCGAAGACCAGGGGCAACACTCCCTGCTTCTTGAGGTTGGTCTCGTGAATGCGCGCGAAACTGCGTGCCAGAACCACCCGGCAACCCAGGTAACGCGGTGACATGGCGGCATGTTCGCGCGAGCTGCCCTCGCCGTAATTCCGGTCGCCCACCGCCACCCAGCCCTGGCCGCGCCGCTTGTAATCACGCGCCAGCTCGTTCAGAGGCTGACCCGCAGTCCCAGTGAATACATTGTATCCGGTGCCCGGCTTGTCGGAGAAAATGTTGTCCGCGCCGGAAAAAAGGTTATCGCTGATCCGGTCCAGGTGACCGCGGAACCGCAGCCACGGTCCAGCGGGAGATATGTGGTCAGTCGTACATTTTCCACGCGCCTTAAGCAGCACCGGCAGGTCACGGTAACCAGTGACCTTGTCCGCCGGCTCGAAGGGTTCAAGCAATGCCAGACGTTCACTCTTCGGATCCACCCGCAACACGGCAGCGGCCGGGTTGTCGGTCGGCGGAACATAGCCCGATGCGCCGGGATCAAAACCACGATTAGGAAACTCATCGCTCACAGGCGCAACCAGCTGCAGCACCGAACCATCGTCGAGGACCACACCGTCGTGGATCGGGTCGCGGTCCAGGCGGCCCGCCAGCGCGTAGGCCGTCACCACTTCCGGACTGCCGATAAAGGCATGGGTTGCCGGATTGCCATCGTTGCGCCGCGGGAAATTGCGGTTATACGAGGTGAGAATCGAATTCCTGTCGCCCTTCCCAATGTCGGTACGCTCCCATTGGCCGATGCAGGGACCACAGGCATTGGCCAGCACCGTGGCGCCGATCGCCTCCAGGTCCGCCAGCAGCCCGTCGCGTTCGATCGTCGCACGCACCTGCTCCGCACCCGGTGTCACCAGAAAAGGCACGTGCGCCTTGAGGCCACGCGCCCGGGCCTGGCGTGCCACATGCGCGGCGCGTCCGATGTCTTCATAGGAGGAGTTGGTGCAGCTGCCGATCAGAGTGGCCTTGAGTTCCGGCGGGTAGCCTTGGGCCTGCACGTCGGCGGCGAGTCTGGAGACCGGGCGCGCCAGATCGGGCGTATGGGGTCCTACAATCTGCGGCTCAAGCGTGGAAAGATCGATCTCCACGATCTCGTCATAGCTCTTCTCCGGCGTGCGCATGACCTGTGGGTCCGCCACGAGCTCCGCTGCCACTGCTTCCGCCAGCCGTGCGATCTCACCGCGACCCGTAGCACGGAGGTATGCCGCCATGCGTCCGTCGAACGGGAACAGCGAAGTGGTCGCCCCGAGCTCGGCACCCATATTGGTGATGGTGGCTTTGGCGGTACAGCCGAGGGCGTGCGTACCCGGTCCGAAATATTCGATGATCTTGTTGGTGCCGCCGCTGACTGTGAGCATGCCGGCGAGCTTCAGGATCACATCCTTGCCGCTGGTCCAGCCTGATAGCTCCCCGACCAACCGCACACCAATTAGCTTCGGCCAGAGCAGTTCCCAGGCCATGCCGACCATCACATCCACCGCGTCCGCACCACCTACACCGACCGCAATCATGCCGAGACCACCGGCATTGGGAGTGTGCGAATCGGTACCGATCATGAGACCACCGGGAAAAGCATAGTTTTCCAGGATGACCTGATGAATGATCCCCGAACCCGGCTTCCAGAACCCCATGCCGTACTTGGCTGCCGCCGATGCCAGAAACTCGTAGACCTCGTGGTTGGACTGGTCGGCCACCTCGAGATCCGCGCGCGCACCGGCCTTGGCACGGATGAGATGATCGCAATGGATGGTGGTGGGGATGGCGGTCGTAGTGCGGCCCGCAGATATGAACTGGAGGATGGCCATTTGGGCGGTGGCATCCTGCATCGCTACGCGGTCCGGACGCAATGCCACGGTGGTTACTCCGCGCTGCGGCAATTCTTCACCTTTATCCTCCCAGTGCGCATAGAGGATCTTTTCAGCCAGCGTGAAAGGACGGTCGATGCGGCGGCGCAAGGCAGCCAGACGACCAGTCAGCGACTGATAGTAATGGCGCACCGCCGTAACGGCGTCAGCGGGAGTCTTTTCCATTGCGGGTTCCTAACATGAATTCGGCAACATTCTGTCGAGCGGGCCGGAATTGTAAATCAACCGGCCAAGCGGTGCTATGCCGCATACTGCCGGAGGTTCACCGAGCCATGATCGATTTGCGGACGCATTTGGCTCCCGACACCGCAACACTTAAATGGTCGGTTCCGCCGTGCGCCAGCGACCACACTAACTTCCTGCATCCGCCGAGGCTCAGTTCGTGAGGATTTCACATGCCAGCCTGGCGCTGCATCCAGCCAGTGTTGATACAGCGGTATTGCCTGCCCTAAATCGGGTCTACGAGCCGGGAAAGCCTGGATTCGGGGTCAAAACGCATATACAACAGCATCGTCGGATATCCGTCGTTGTGATATAGTGTGATCCACAGGTTGTTTCGGCACGCTTCGGCTAGGCGCCGCGTGGGTTGATTGCCCCCAGACAGGCAGTTTCCGTCAGCCACCTGCGCTCGCTCGTTACTGTTCCTACCCGTCTCCTGCTCCCCGGACCTGGACAGACGGTTCACCGAAAAAGCCGCGCGCAAATGCAAGTGCACGGCTGCAGCGGCGTTCATTGATCGAGGACTCACATGCTAAAGATATTCGTAGGCAATCTTCCACCTGAAGCACGCGAGGCGGAACTACGTGAGCTTTTTTCGCAATACGGGACGGTACGTGCCATCAAGGTGGCCATCGACGTATTCTCGGGGAATTGCCGCGGTTTCGCCTTTGTGGAAATGGAAGGCCACGAGGCCCGAGCGGCCATCGCCGCGCTCAACAACACACAGTTCAAGGGCCGGCCACTCAAGGTCAATGAAGAACAGCCGCGCGGTCGCCGCGGGCCGGGAAGGCGCCGTTAGGCATCCTGTGACGGGACCGTTAACCATGATGCAACCTGCAAGCGACATAAAAGACTCCGCGGTCGACGACACGCTGAAAGACGGGCGAGCGGCCACGCCTTATGCATTCAAGGTTGTGCAGGTGGAGAGGTCAAGCGCACCCGACGGTGGCGAGGGGCAGGACTGGCACTGCTATGTATTGAAAAGCAGCTCGTCGACCATCGTTGGACACAGGCGCGGTTCGCGCAAGGAAGTAATAGCCTATGCCACGCAGTGCGCCGAACGCCTGAGCGCGCGCGGGCTTTCAGCACAGACCATATGGCGCCCACGCGGACGAAAGCCTGCGTCGAGCATTTGAAAGACCCCGCCAACCGGCGGGGTCCTGAACAAAAATCAGCTTAAACGATGTGCGGCTCTTAGGCCGGCTGGACGTTGGCTGCTGACGGACCCTTCGGTCCCTGCTGCACGTCGAACCTAACCTGTTGGCCTTCAGCCAAGCTCTTGAAGCCGCTGCCCTGGATGGCTGAGTGATGCACGAATACATCTTTGCCGCCGTCCGCGGGGGTGATAAAGCCGAAACCCTTCGCGTCGTTGAACCACTTTACTGTTCCTGTAATCACGGAAATACCTCTATGTTAAAATTGAATTGCGATCGTTTGCAGTTCATTCCTGGATAGGGCATTACGGAAGTACTACCGAAGTTAATGGAGGAACTACCGAACTGACTATAAGAATTAGGCTGCAACGGTGGCACTGTACCCCAGCCCCAAAAAAAAAGCTACAACTCTTTTTCCGCCGCCGGATATGGTCCTGTCCATCGGACATCGGTCCGAACAAGCGCCCGCGAACCGGCTCTCCACCCGCAGTTCAGGTCAGTCAGGGTCAACACTGAGGTTACAGCCGCGGCGTCCGCGAATTCTTGTGCCATACTGAAAATGAGTATGCCCCGGGCATTAAAAAAATGGGGTGCCTAATTCCGTCAACTGTAAATATCGCAAATATTCGATGTCGTCGCAGGATTTCGATACTCCGATCACACCCAAGGCAAGTACCGAGCGCCAGCAGGCAGTTATCAGACTGTTCATCGGCTGCACGGCGCTGATCTTCTTTCTGTATCGCTATGCGTTCGCCGGTAGCAGTGAAGCAGGCATTTCAGGCGCAATACTGGTCTGCGCGATCTTCATTCTGTTCTCGATCCTGTTGCTGGCCAGGATCATGGCTCGCCCCAGTCCGGCGCCCGCACGCCGTATCGTCGGCATGGTGGCAGATTTCATCACCATCTCGATCCAAATGCACCTTGTCGGCGAGCCAGCGTCAGTCTTCGCTTTTGTCTACCTCTGGGTGATCATCGGGAATGGCCTGCGCTACGGATCCCGCTTTCTGTATCTGGCAATGGCGCTCGGCATATCGAGCTATGTCTGGATGGTGCTCACAACCCCGTACTGGATGACGCACTGGTATACGGCGATAGGAATGCTTTTGTCGCTGATACTGCTGCCCGCGTATTTTGCGAGCCTGCTCCGCCAGATAAGCGCTGCCCATCTAGACTCGGCGAAGCTCGCGGAACAACTCAGACGCATGGCCCAGCACGACACACTCACCGACCTGCCGAATCGCAGGTTATTCATGGAAAGCCTCGGGCACGCGATAGCCCAGGCAGACGGTCGCGGTGAGCGCCTTGCTTTACTCTTTGTGGACTTGGACGGGTTCAAACAGATAAATGACTCCTTGGGGCATCAGAGCGGTGATGCGCTGTTGCGAACGATTGGGGCACGGCTCCGGTCATCCGTTTGCGAAGGGGCCTTGGTCGCGCGTCTCGGCGGCGATGAGTTTGTGGTAATCCTGGGGGCCATCAACAGATACCGTGTCGTATCTGAGGCACACAAGATCATTTCGACGGTCGGCTCAGAGATCGAGCTCGCCGGCGCCCGCGTCTCCGTAACCTGCAGCATAGGGATCGCGATTTATCCCGACCACGGCCAGACGATTGACACACTGTTTGAGGCGGCGGATGCGGCAATGCACACAGCCAAGCGTAGCGGCAAGAACTGCTATCATATCGAAACCGACCAAGCGCTCAGGCTGCAGGCAGCGCAGTGAGCTGTCCGTTATTCCACCGACCGTGCCAGTGACTCCAGCTCTTCCCACCGGTGATAAGCAGCTTCAATTTCTCTGCCGACCGATTCCATGCGCGCTAGCGTCACTGCGATCCCGTCGCCGGGCTGCTGATAGAATCCGGCGGTGCCCACCGCTATGTGCAGACGCGACTGCTCCGCCTCGAGAGCCTCGATTTTTCCCGGAAGGGCCTTGAGCTCCTGCTGCTCCTTGTAGGAGAGTCGGGCGGGTCGCTTGGCAAGGCGCTGTTCTGCGCGCCCAGCCGCCGGTTGCGCGGGACTGGCGCCGCCCGCCGGTTTATCTCGCTGCGTGCGAGCATCCTCACGCTGGCGCAGCCAATCGGAGTAACCTCCGACATACTCGCTCACATGCCCGCCGCCTTCCAGCACCAGCGTGCTCGTGATCACCGCGTCGAGAAATGCGCGATCATGGCTGACCAGAAGAAGTGTGCCCTGGTAGTTGATCAGCAGTTCCTCAAGCAGTTCGAGTGTCTCCACGTCAAGATCGTTGGTAGGCTCGTCCAACACCAGGAGGTTGGCCGACTGCGCGAACAGGCGCGCCAACAGCAGGCGGTTGCGTTCGCCGCCCGAAAGAGTGCTCACCGGTGACCGCAGCCGTTGCGGCGGGAACAGGAAATCCTGCAGGTAGCCGGCGACGTGCCGTTCGCGGCCGTTGACGGTCACCGTCAGGCTACCGCCGCCAACGCTTTGCATGACGGTGGCAGCCGGGTCGAGCTGGGCGCGCTGCTGATCGAAATAGGCGACCTGCAGCTTGGTGCCGCGACGCACCTGACCGTTGGTCGCGGCGATCTCCCCCAGGAGCAACCGGATCAGGGTCGACTTGCCGGCGCCGTTTGGCCCGATGATGCCGATGCGATCCCCGCGCATGATGCGCGCAGAAAAGTCACTAATCACAGTCTTTTCGCCGAAGCGCACATCGGCATGTTCAGCCTCGACCACCAGATGGCCGGATACCTCGGCCTCTTCGAGCTTCATTTCCAACTGACCCCGCCTTTCCCTCCGGAGGCGGCGCTGCTCGCGCATGGCCTCGAGCGCACGCACCCGTCCTTCATTGCGCGTGCGCCGCGCTTTGATGCCCTGGCGGATCCAGGCCTCTTCCTGAGATAGCTTCCGGTCGAACAGCGCATGATGTCTTGCCTCCGCCACAAGCTGGTCGTCCTTTCGACGCAAATAATCATCGTAAGTCCCGGGCCAGGAAGCTAGCATGCCGCGGTCAAGCTCGACGATGCGCGTCGCAAGCCGTCGCACAAACATGCGGTCGTGGCTGACGAAAAGCACCGCTCCTGCGTGGTCCGAGAGAAATTCCTCGAGCCAGCGGATAGCATCGATATCGAGATGATTGGTGGGCTCGTCCAGGAGCAGGACATCCGGGTCGCATACCAGAGCACGCGCAAGCAGTACGCGCCGCCGCCAGCCGCCGGAAAGAGTATGCAGCACCGCGTCGCCATCGAGTTTGAGGCGGGATAACACCGTTTCGACCCGCTGCTCCAGACGCCAGCCGTCGGCCGCTTCGAGCGCGTGCTGCAGTTCGGCTAGGCGCTGCGCGCCGGCCTCGGTATGCGCATGCGCAACCTCCGCTACAGCGTGGTGGTACCCGGACAACAATTCGCCGAGTTCTGCCAGACCGCCGGCAACGACATCAAACACCGAGTCATCACTGTCAAGGACGATTTCCTGAGCGAGATAGGCAACACGCGCTCCTGGACGGACCCAGACACTCCCATCATCCGGCGTTATTTCGCCGCTCACCACGCGCAACAGCGACGATTTGCCCTCGCCATTGCGCCCCAGCAGGCACACCCGTTCGCCCCGACGGATCTCGAGTTTCGCGTTTTCGAGCAACGGCTTATGGCCAAAGGCGAGCGATATCTTGTCGAGGCGCAGTAACGGCATATTCCCGTGGATTCGACTAATGGGTGACTACAAGGACGGCAGTGTATCCGTTGTGAGCACGACCCGCGAGGACCAGCCTCTTCCAATACATGATGAGCCGGAATTCAGGCCGTGTTTCCAATGCAGAATAATCCTGAGCTGAGGGGTATCTTCCGTTCATGATGGAAGGAGCAACGCCACTGCACTACAAACGACCGGACGGGTTAAGGCCTTTCTGGCCGTTGCTTCGGCCGTCGAGTTCTACTTCAAAAACACTGCCACCCACTACACCGGGACACGGGTGGCCTGGGCCCGCTTCGCCAGCGCCACGCTGCCTAGGGGCCATCACAAAAAGGGGTCGTGCGCCACTACCTGCGGGCGGCAACGCGGTATTCCCGCACCCAGGCAACCCGTGATCCGAAGATTCCGGTGCAGTGAATCGAACTAGGACGCGGCATCACCCCCACATCGCTACACGCCGGCGGAACTTCAGGCATTGGCCAAAACCAATGAACTGTATGGCACCGTGGCGGTCCAGCCACAAAGGCACATACCACCTCAACGCCGTGGACGAGGTGACTTGATTCTTAGGTCAGCAATATAGGCGGCCGAAGAGTACTTGAAAAACGCATGCGCCAGCCGTGAGTGTCGCCGATTTTCTGCGGAAGAAACGGAGGATACGAACTGTCCAGTTATTTCGTGGACACTGCAGTAGTGTCTCTCTGAACGTAGATCTTCCAGCACTTTTCGTCCCGATAAGTAACGAGGTTCTTACCGCTGTAATTTGGCGACATGAAATGAATGGTTTCTATAGAACTCAGGTTATCGGTGACAATCTCGATAATATCTCCACACCTGACCTCGGCAAGTGCCTTCTTGGTAACCATGTTGGTGCGCAGACATGTATCTCCTATAAAGTTCAGGGACAGCGCGACGTGCAGGCAGCCATAATCAGGTATCTCGACCCACCTCCCCGCCACCCTCGTCACCCCCGCCAGCGCCGTTATATCTGTGGCAGGCTCTGACGTGCCTAGGCCCAGCAATTCAACGAGACCATGGGGATGAAACATGTTGAGAAAGATGGATTTCGCCATCGTCAATTCCTTTTACGTTACGAACTATCAACCATATATTCGGTTGCGAGCAAGCCCGCACTCAGTGAAGCGCCCTACCTTCATTTGGACATCCATCCATCCACCAGCTGGGACATCGTATTCAGTCGGCGCAGGACCCGGTAACCCATTTTCACGAGCCCCAATGCAATCAGCGCCGCGACAGCCACTGCGCTCACGATGGCAACCGACTGTGGTATCACCGGTGTAACCCGCGCCGCCACACCGCTCCAGTCCAGACTGCGCAGGGGATCGACAAGTGGCCGATGTCCGCCGAACCACAGGTTGACCAGCGTTCCGGTAAGCAGCGACAGGCTGACAAGCCCGCCCACGTACAGGAGCACAGTGCGCGTGCCGAGCACCCGTTGCAGCGCGAAAAACTCCGGAAGGTTGGTGGCAGCGCCGGTCACCAGGAAAACGATCGCGCTCCCGGGCCCGGCGCCGGCGGCAAGCAGCGACGCCGCCAGCGGGATCTGGCCGACTGCACATACGTAGAGACTCGCACCCAATAGCGCAATCGGAAGCAGCGAGGTAAACGGTGCCGACGCTCCAAGATAGTGACTGATCCAATCAGGCGGAACCGCCACCGAAAGCACGGCAGCGAGAACCGCCCCAATCCCGATGTAGGGTCCGATCGCGGGACCAAGCTCGCCAAAACCCCAGCGAAGCGCGCGACCGAATCGGTGCAAAGGCTGTGCCGGAACCGGTTGCTGCGTACTGCATATGCCCGAAACACAGCACGGCTCGAGTTGCACCGCGGTCGATGTCACGTGCGCGCCGTTCACGCGTTCGACGAGATATCCGATCAAAAACGGCGCAACCAGTCCGAAAACTACATACACCAGCGTAAGCTGGGGTCCGAGCAGCGCATACGACAGAATAACGGCCGCCGGATTGATCACCGGAGTAGCGACTGTGAATGCCATTACGGTTGCCAGACGCATGCCGCTCAGATAAAAACTTACGGCAAGCGGAATCACACCGCAACTGCACATCGGTAACAAGGCGCCCAGCCCGACGGCACCGAGCACACCGAGCACCCCTGACCGTTGCATGAGAGTACGCAAGCGTGCGGTCGGCAGGTACTCGTGGACCAAGCCGCCGACAAAGAGGCTGACTATGATCCAGAAGCCGGCCTCGATCACGATACTGGCGGCTACGGATGCCATCTGCCCGAGTGTCTGGTTCATTGCCACCCCTAAGGCCTCCCCCTGCGCTCAACTTCCCAATGCTTTGAGTTGTGCGGACGCGGCCTTGACTTGAGCATCCAATTGCCAAATTAGATTCGCTGAACACACCACTACGCCCCCCTGGTGACACTTGGTGGCGGATTCGAGCAGTGCGTTGAGCAGGATCATGGAAACGAACAGTTGCTGGCGCTGGGGCGCCGGGTGTGGACCCGCTTGGCGGACAATCTCACGCAACCGTTCGCGACTTTCCTCCACTTCCCACTCGAATCCAGCTGCCGGAGAGTGGCCCTTGGCCATAGCCACCAACGCCGTGGCACTTTTGATCCATGCGCCCTCGGGCGATACCTTGCCGGCCGCCCAGGCCGGTGCGGACACGCAAATAAAAACCGCTGCTGCCGCGATGCACCAACATTTCACCCGACGCAGGGTCGCCGCGGGATTCATTCGTCTAACCGGTAGCGCTTGATCTTGCGCCATAGCGTAGACTTGTCTATTCCCAGGATTTCTGCAGCAAGCCCCCGGTTTCCCTTGGTCTCACGCAGGGTCTTGGCGATGAAGTAGGCCTCGATCTCCTCGAGACTCTGCGGTACAAGGTAGTCGAGCGCCCGGCCCAAACCCTGCGGGGTCTTCGATATCTGAGGCGGCAACACGTCCACGTCCACCACGTCGGTCTCGGTAAGTATGATCATGCGCTTGATGACGTTCTCAAGTTCGCGCACGTTGCCGGGCCATTCGTGCTGCATAAAAGCGTGCAAGACCGATGTTGTTACCCCCTTTACGTTCTTGCCAAGCTGGGTTGAAATCCGGTTGATGAAGTAATTGGTCAGTATCGGAATATCATCGTGCCGCTCGCGCAACGGCGGCACAAAGATCTCCATGACATTGAGTCGGTAAAAGAGATCTTCGCGGAACAGTCCATGTCCGATCAGTTCGCGCAGATCCTTGTTACTTGCAACCAGCACGCGCGCATCGGTGGTGCGTGGCGTGGCGTCGCCCAGCCTATAGAAGCTCCCATCCTGCAGAACGCGCAGCAACTTTGCTTGCAGCGGCAGCGGTGCATTATTGATTTCGTCGAGAAAGAGCGTGCCGCCGTTCGCCGTTTCGAACATGCCGGGCTTGGTCCGGTCCGCCCCGGTAAAGGCGCCCTTCAGATAGCCGAACAACTCGCTTTCGATGATGTTTTCCGGGATCGCCGCGCAGTTGATCGCGATGAAATTTTTATCCTTGCGACGGCTCTGCAAATGGATCTGACGCGCGACCAGTTCCTTGCCGCAGCCACTCTCTCCGGTGATCAATACACAGCAGTCGTAGTCTGTGACGGCATCGATCAGGCGACGAACGTTCTCTATGGCCGTTGTGTGGCCAATAAGACCATATCCCCCTTCATAATGAGTCCGGTTGGCGGCGCGCAGCCGGATGTTCTCACGCGAGAGCAGGTAATGCTCCAGCGCTCGCTCGACCGTACAGCGCAGCTCCTCGGGTTCGAAAGGTTTGCGCAGGTAATCGTAGGCGCCGTTCTTGAGAGCCTCGACAGCCGATTCCACCGTTGCATATCCGGTAATCAATATCACCAAAGTCGACGGGCTACGCTGCTTCGCAAACTTGAGCACGTCCATCCCGCCCAAACCTCGCATGCGCATGTCGGTCACGACCACTGCAACATCGGTGTCCTCGAGCAGCGCAATGGCATCCTGCGCGCTCTTGGCGCTAATCACGCCAGCTGGAAGCGGGGCGAGTATGCTCGCCACCAGCTCGCGCATATTCGTGTCGTCTTCGACCAGGAGGATGATGGGCTTTTCATCAGGTTGCTTAGCGGGCATCGATTCCCGGATTTCAGCTGACATGAGTCACCGCCCTCGATGGTTGCGCTAAGGGCAAAGCTAGCACGAACCGTGCGCCCTGCTGAAACGTGGAATCGTACTGCAAGCCGCCGTCGAGCTTGGTTACGATCGCCTGGCTGATGGCCAGTCCGAGCCCAGTCCCTTTGCCGACCTCCTTTGTGGTGAAGAAAGGATCAAAAATGCGGCGGCGCAGCTCGGGGGGGACTCCTGGTCCGTTGTCCTCCACGATAACGGTGGCCTCATACTCTCCCTGTTCCAGGACTTTCACCGTTACGCGCGGATTGTTGCCGCCAGCCGTGGCTTGGATGGCATTCAGCATCAGATTCACTAACACAATATCGAGCTGCCCAGGCGAACCTTTGACCGACAGCTCTGGTCCGGGGTAAAACGATATCTCGACCTCGTAGCGTTTTCCTTGGCAGTCAACGATGGTGTCGACCACGTCTTTGACGACGGCATTCAGTTCGCAGACCTCCAGCTGGCAGTGGTCACGGCGCGCATAATTCAGCAGGTCGTCGACGACGCGCGCGCAGCGCTTGGTCTCATGCAATATAATTTGTGTATACTTCTTGGCCTGGCGCGCACCCACACCAGGTTCATCCATCAACCGGGCGTAACCGATGATGTTTCCCAGAGGAGTATTGAGTTCATGCGCCACACCAGCCGCAAGCTGTCCTATTGCCGCGAGCTTCTCCACCGTGTAGATACGCTCCTGCAGATGCTTGTACTCCGAAATGTCCACTATGATTACAACGGCACCGGTCTCGCTGAGACTCACCGATTTGAAGAAGGATAGGGTCAACGCGAAGTAGCGCGCATTTCCCCCGACATGCAGCAGGATTTCCCGATTGACGATCGGCTGCTCGTAGAGAAAGGCATCACGCATCATTTCTAGACTGGACTTGTCCAGAGCGAGCAGATCGAACAAATTGCGGCCGAGAAGCACGTCCCGCGGAAAACCGAAGAGTTCTTCCGCCTGGCGGCTCGATAGACTTACCCTAAGATCTCCATCCACACAAATCAGAGCGCCGGGCAAACTGTGCAGGATCGCCTCATTGCGATTGCGCTCAGCGATGACTCGCTTCTGACAACCTTCCATCTCAGTGAACGTAGAGCCGAGACGCGACATCAGGAGATTGTGGTCCGATACGATGCGATGCAGAAGGCGATCAGGGCTATGACGAGTGGATACTGGGCACAGAATGCCCTCTTGGGCACGAAGGATACTGCGGTACATGGCACGTAGCACTTTCCGATACGTAAAGTGAAGATAAAACAGCACTGCGAACGCAGCCAATAGCACACTGAACAGCAGGGCACCGAAGTGGAACCGCACTGCTGAGGCCTGCATAAGGACGTAATGCGCCAGCGCCGTCACTGCTTGCTCCTGCATCTCAAAACTGAATCTGTATCCATCTCCGTTGTGCCGCAGCCTTGCCTAGCAGGCTGCCGAACTAAGACCGCGATGCAACGCGCTATCGGTTAGAGTGACCTGACGATTTACATCCGGTGATCTTATTTTGTATCGCGTGGCGCGACACAATCCGTAGCTGGCCATTATCGCCGTGACCTCATCGCCCCCCAGCATGCGCACCACCGCCATCAGGCGTATGACCTCTTGGGTCTTTCGATCATGCGTTCCGCCAACTTTTCTCATGAGCGAACGGAGTTGGCGTAATGGCATTTTGTTCCCAAATCGCAGACTCTATTCCCGGCCCATGAGTTAAGTCCGACGGCTGCTGCCACTGTCCCGCATGCCGTCGGTCTCGCAATGCCTATATGTCGTGACTGCTCTGGCCGGCCGACGTCACACTGGTAGGATGCCTGGATCCCTGTCGCAAAATCCCTGCTTATTGTAAGCGCAGCAGTTGCATAATACATACCACCATGTTTCCCCATAAATTCATGCATTTTCATCGGGTAATGACATTGCAGAACCCTACGCCAATGCGCGTACTATGCAATTTGCAATGATATTTAGGGTCCGACCATAACCCCGGCGATGTCTAATCGTGGATGTCTGTGCGCGCAAGTGTGACGTCGTAGTGTGCCATTTTTACCTGCCTTAACGCCTCGTGTAGCAATCGCCGCGACTTAGGGGTCAACCCAGCAGTATGTTTCAAGGCGTACTGAAACACGCGTTCGTAGTGAGCCCCGGGGGACACCGCCATGTTCAGTGCGACACTCCAGCCGATTCCCACCGGGCGTCTGAACTCCCCTTCCAGAATTCGGCTTTCGCCGCTGCGAATGCGGGTATCAAACTCTTCCTTTGTAAGATCGATATTTACCCGACGCTCGACGATGGTCCGTGCAATCTCGCCTTTTGATCGGCCATGGGGGTCAGTCAACTGCAGTGTGAACACGACTTCCGGGACTACATAAGTCGGAAAATCGTGGCCAGCCCCCGTATTAGTAATCTTCGCTTCTGCCCACACGCGCCCCCGATTGAGCACGGTGAGATGAAGCGTCGCCGTAAGAGCGTGTGCTGTCATTACCGGATCATGGATACCACGCCAGAGATGGCGGCGATCAGGCATATGGCAGGACTGGCAGGACTGTCCGGCGCGGCCGGGGCCACTGTTGCACCATTCGTTATAGGTATTTTCGAGCAGCTTTCCATTCAGACGGGTACCTGACTCGGGAAACTGGTGACAGACGGCGCAAAAACGGCTGTCCTCGAAGGCCAGACTAGGGGTAAACCCGTCGTGCGCCAGATGGTTGGATGCCGACACTGGAGTCAGTGCGGGTGGACCGAACCGTCTGTGGGCACGTACATGGCAAGCTGCACAGGCAAGCCCCTCGTGAAACAAGTTTGCAGGAACGTAAGACGGATGAGGCCGCGATGATGCGCTGGACCAGCCATACTCGGTTGCCATCAATGCCTTTTGCTCAGCAAGCGGCGCATGACAGCGCATACAGCGATTGGCTGATTGCTGATCCATGAGCGGGAGCTGCCAGAGCAATCCCGGTCCCACAGTTCTGCTGTGCAGACTGCTTCGCCACTCACGGTACTGCTTGACGTGGCATTGTCCGCAGGATTCCGGAGCCAGTGACGCCTCAAGGGCGGTGTACTCCTTGGGTGGCGCACCTTCGGGTGGCAACGGATAAACCCAATGCCTGGCAAGGAACGCGCCAATGGGGTCGCTCTGCACTGCACTCATACGCACAGGAGAACGCAGCGCGCCGGCGGAAAAGTATGAAAAGTAAACTACGGCGCTGACAATCAGTAGCCCGGCAACAACCGCAGCCCAAACGACGAATTTCTTCATGTTGTCGATACTACCCCACTGACTCTGGCCGGGTGAACTGAAGTCTTACTGACTTCACAGATACCCTGACAAAGGAAAAGCATCCAGCACGTTTTATGATTCTCATATCGTTACTCGTCCGCCAGCAATATAGGCAGCGCTGGGATGCTTGAGAAACGATTGCACCAACTTCGGGTTGCCACCCACACCGGAGAGCCGAGCTGAGCAGCGCATGCTGGTGCGCCCACGCCACGCGGCGTTACGGCAGGCAAAGCGCATATCCTGGATGACTTCTAACGATGAAACGGATCCGACGGCCAGGACGACTGAACAAATGTGCCAGGCAGGAATGTCGATACCCTGCCACGGAACTCCCATCCGGTGTTTGATGTTGCCGGGCACTGTTTCGTTGCAAAATACCGATGCGACCACCAGGCAGCGTTTTTTGCATTATTTCCGACCTTGATGGCTCCCGCTTATTCTCACGCATGTGCTTGCTTTTGCGCTACTTCTTCGCCTCATAGCATTTGGTATGATTCATGCAGCGGCACGGAAATACTGGAAATACAAATGCCCAGAGAGAGGGGGAGATAACTATGAATTGCCTGAACCTTTCCATATCCAAGCTGCGCCCCGTAAGAACACCCTTGGCGATGCTTGTCACCACCCTGTTTCTCAACGCATGTACGGGGGGCACGCACGCAACAGCGCCAACGTCGACACCCACCGCCCTGACTCCGGCTCTGTTTGCGTTTTACGATTCGACTGGCGACGGAATCGGTAGTGCGATTGCGCGCATAGATCTGACCACCAACGCAGTGATGGCAACAGCGGTAACTGGCGTAGGCGCTTCGAGTGGCGTGACGGACAATCAGGCATTTTATAACGGCCCGCTCTGGGTGAGTTCCGGGTCAGAGGTGTGGGGCATCGATCCAACGACATTGAAGGTACTACCCCGACCGGTCGCTCCTTCAATCCAGGGCAACCGCGAAGGGACTATTGGGTCTGCGGTTGTCAATGCCCTGAGTGTCGTCGCTGGGTCTTTGGGCTTAGGAACGACTACGCCAGCGGTCCAGACCAGCAATACCCAGACTACGCAGATGGCCGCCCAGGTGGCTGCACTGCGCCCGTACTTCGGGCAAACTTCCGCGACCGTCGCGCAAGCCCAAACCATTGACTTCTGTGCAGTGCAAGCCTCTGCAGGTGGCATCGACCCCAGCGTTTTGACGAAAGAAAGTGCTCTGGGGGTTACCATCCCGGTGCCGGCACCGTTTTACAACATTGGTTACTCAGCAGTCGACATCGCCCCCACCCCAACGGGTGATCTCACAATGTTTGGCGTTCGGTTGGGTGACCATGCCCTGTTCCTAGACACTGACCCGAGTTCGCCCACCTTCGGCTATCCGGTGCGTTTCATCTACCCGCGTCTCGGGGAGATCAAGGACCAGAACAATGCCGTTGTCAGCAAGTTTTCCGGGCTCTATACGGTGGCAGGTGGCACCGCCCCTGGAAAACTATTTTATAACCGCATTTCGTCCGGAACATCCGAGGTCGACAAGAATACCTACACCGAACCCTGCGACTCGACAACACTGCGCAATGCGGCCGGCCAGGTATGGTCCTGGTGGCCCGACGTGCAGGGCGACACGATCACGGGTACGGACGACGACGCCCTGCTGACATCGTCGCCACAGGTCGTACAGGTAGCAGTGCCTACGATCAGTAGTGCATCCGCTCCCGCAACAGCAGGCGGTGTGGGTTCAGCTCCGACTTGCCCCGCCAGCGGCGGACCGTGCAGCCCGTCCGGACAACGTACCGGACCCTGGATGGCCACGTTGCTGAATCGCAACGTCGGCAATGAGTTCATCATGAGCGTGGAGGATGAAGGCGACAACGCCCAGATGCTATGGGACGTTACGAATCCGGCCAACGTGTTCGAGATCGAGCGTATTGTCTCTAACCTTCAAAACGTCCTGACCCCGAACCTCGCCACGCAAACTCCGGGCAGCCCGACGGCCTTCACCAATGGCACGATATACTCTGTGAGCGTGAACTACGCCTCCACGGGAGGGGCCACGACAAGCGTCAACTACCAGTATGTTTCTCTGCCCGGCGATACCTTCACGGGTGCAACGCCTGCGGACAACATCACGCATGCGTATCTCAAGAAGGTTACCTCCACCGCCCCGGGGCCGGAATACATCCTGAACGGCCTGCTCGGCCGGGCCAGCACGTCGCACCCGGATATCGCTCGCATTCAGGGCAGCGGAACTAACTCCATTATGTTCGCCGACGAGGATTGGCTGATGACGTTCGTGGGTGCCGACGGCTTTCAGATCATCAGCTTGAAAGGCCTTTCTGCGCCCTACCTTATTACCGAGTACGTTCCCATCCCGAGCGCTTTTACGGGGATATTCTCGCCGGACGGAACGAAGTTCTACCAGATCCGCAACGGCGATATTGACGTGATCGATCATGCAACACGCACAATCGTGGACGAAATTGTATTGCCAGGGGCGGCTACGGCCCTTACGCTCGGAAGTTATAACGCTCCGATTACGTCGACTACGAGCACCACGAGCAGTGGCGGAACAACGAGCAGCAGTGGAAGCAGCAGCGGAAGTGCGCCGCCGCCGAGTCCCTGCGGTGGTTAAGATCAGACCGCTTTGTGGATTGCGCTGGTCCGTAAAACAACGGATCATCAAATAAAATCAACACATCCTAATTAAGGGGACTTGATGCGCGTCGCATACATATTTTCCACGAATAACGCCAGTTACATACTGGAGAAGATGATTCTTCCGCAGCTCGAGGCGGGAAAACATATGGTGACGGTAGTTGGCATGTTTTTCTTTGTCGACAATAACTACATGCTTACCGAAGGGAACCCCACGGCCGAGCGGCTTGCCGAAGTCGCCCGGAAACACGAAATTCTGGTCATGGGGTGCGACCAATGCTGCGAATTGCGTCGTATCGATGACCGGATTCACAAAGGCTTTTCGATCGGCTGTTTTCCGAATCTGTACGGCGCACTTCAGAAGGCCGGTGGCGTGGATCAGGCGATCACGCTCTAGGTGTCAATCTATTCGGCGGTGCGGCATTGAATCAGCGGGCGCTTTTAACAAAAAAGGAGCCCGCGATGAATGTCAATCACCAAATACTGTCAGTTGCGCTGACCGATCTGCGGTCATTGCAGACACCACTATTTGCGATCACGTTTACGCCGATACAGTCTCCCAACGCATCGCTAAGAAGATCAGCAAAGCAGTCTTAAAGGCAACGCACGGTCTCTCTCCTCTTACCCGCAACGTATGCGGGTTCTTTTTGGAGACAACACGCAGAGCCATGCCGCCACTCGAGTCGCAAATCCGCGATATGCCGGAAAAATAGACCAGTCACGACAGGCCGGGAGGTGCCCATCAGTAAACTCGGAGCATCCCGTATGTTCTGGATACTTCGGACTCGCAGTCTTTTCGTGTCTGGGAAACGTAATACGTGAGTCTACGCCGGATTTCTATTCAGTTGCGACGGCTTCCTTGCCAGACATCGACCCTTATTCCTGGATCATCACCAAGCGCAAAAAGCGATGGATCTGGACGTTCACAATGACCGCTCGAATCCTAGCGATACCGTCCATGATTTCCACTCGACCCCATTGAGTCGCGTGACGCTGGTCGTGCCATCGCTAAAGAAAATCTGATTGGTTCCCGGATCGGTATTCCAGCGCTGATAGTCCAGCCCGACTCGGAATGACCATTGACTTGATTTCGGAACCATCAGCAGGCCAAGCGACAGCACATTTCCCGTAGCATTCGCTGCCTGCTCAAAACTACGCGGGTGCTCAAGATCCGTCCGAAGATTCCAATCGGCTTGGGCAGAGTAATTGGCCCAGTGGTGTTCCAGTCGGAGATACCCGTTGATGTTGCTCTGCGTATCCGTCAGAAATTCAATTCCCACCCAAGAACCCGACCACCGGGCTTGATAAGTGCTATTAAGCCCTGGAAAAGAGCCACCGGCCGGAATGCTCTGATAACCGTTGCTGATTCGCAGGTTCTGCTCGTTACGCGACAACCCAACGAGCGGCGTGAGGTAGGCGGCTGTCCCGTCTTCCGCGAACCGGAAGCGATAGCCGAGTGCCACGGAAAGATCCGAGACGTTGTCACCCGTGTTATCGTTGTATGTACGTGAGAACTCGAGCGTGCGATTATTGCCTAAATAATCGGAATCCTGGTTTTGCCCACTGTGAATCCAACCGTAGCTAGCCGATCCCCGGAATTGCAGCCCGTCCGCTCCCGTTAGCTGAACCCCGCCTGACAGCTGCGTCATGTGCACCGCATTCCATGTCAGTTCCGATTGAATATTCGGTGTCGTTGTTCCACTTAAGTCGCTGGCGATGTTCCAGTTAAGGCTATCGGTACGATAACCCGCATTCATATCATACTTGGTCTCAAACGCGGCTGCTTCGCGCAGTCCGATGAGCCAGATGGACAACGACAATAGTAGTGCAACCGTAACCCTTGTCACCACCGACAATTGCGGAGAATTGGCCAAAACCCACGGCTGGTGCGTTCGCTTTTTGAGCATCCGTCTGTGACCTATATTGCTGACTTACCAGGAATGGCTATGTAATGGCACTGTAGGTTTGCACCGCGAGCCACCTGCATTGCAGGTCCGCAAAGCTACCCAAGTACGATATGCTTTCACGCTCCGTGACACACAGCGGTTCTGATTGGCTACACTTTCACACAAACGGACTGCCTGATGTATGTGAAAAAGATTCCTATTGCCAATATGCTTAAAGACTAGCATAACCCATGATCCTGCGCCGGCCATGGCATTGAACGCACAACCTCATCCTGGCCCAACCGATGTTGCGATCCGGGTAGTAGATTTCCGTTGCTCTTGATCGTACGTGCCTTGGCCGCCGCGAATCAAGGTACAAGATCGTAAGATTGCAATTTGCGTCGGCATTGCATTTCCAGCTTCACCCCAAGACGCTGCATCAGGTGCGGACAAAATTTCGCCGCCCTGGCCACTGGCTTTTGAAGTCAGCTCGCAAGCCGCCCGAAGCTGTTCGCTGCGGAATACCATCAAGCCGCGTTATTATTTACACAATGGGAGAATGTACGATGTGACGCCTTGAACACGGGGCGGCCTATGCGGTCACCGTCGCGACACAGCCTCCCGCCCAAGACTGCACCGTCGCCAACGGTTCCGGCGTCGTCGCCCACGCCAACGTCTCGAACATCAGCATCACTTGCGCCCCGGGCACCGAGTCGGTGCTGTATTCCTTCCGGGGCGGAACCACCGATGGCGCCAATCCGTATGCCCGCCTCATCCAGGGCAGCGATGGGAACTTCTACGGAACCAGCATCGGTGGCGGAGCAAACGGCGCCGGGACGGTCTTCAATGTCAAATGACAGTTCATAGGGATTGCGGCGCAATCTTTTTAGAACCGGTACCCCAGGCTCAGCTGCACTACCGGCCACCACCGATATTTGGCAGCATCGCTTTGCGCTGTCTGTCGGGCGGAGGAGATGTCGGCCGCCAGCTGCGGGTTGGCGAGGGCTCCAGTGGCGCTCAGGTCGACCTTGGGCGAACCCTGGTACAGTGCGCCCAAGTCGAGCATGACGGTCCATGGCCCGCCACGCATCGGATTGCCGAAACCCAATCCCACGTAGGGCGAGGACTGATTGAAACGAACGGTCCCAGCCAGGCTACCTACCTGGGCAGCACTATAGGTGTTGCCATTGATCGTATAGGTGCTGCCGGCATTGGGGATCGCGGTGACGTTGACCTTGTTGTCGTTGTAGAACAGGCCGGCACTCAGGCGGAAGGCGCCATAAAACGGATACCAGTCGGCAAGTGCCCCCACGGTCTGGAATTTCAGCTGGCCGTTATAGCGGATGTCACCCGATGTGACCGTGCGCTCTGCATTGGCGGCATTAAACCCGGCGCGCACATCCAGGCTGCGGGCCACTCCGAAAGTCAGACCCAGACCTCCTCCGAGAGTGCCGGCGTGAACATCGAGCGTCGGCGCGGCATAGGCTGGTGCCGCAATCAGAAGACACAGTGCACCGCCCAAAACCCCATGGCAAACTCCATTCTGCTGATTCATTCTCGATTCTCCCCTAATTGAGAAACTGGTTGCTCTTTCACGGACGTCCTAAAAGCAACGCTTTTGGATAATTTGTTATCTGGGCCAGGATCACCACGATCTTCCGCCGACTCCCCAGAAATCCGCCTGGCCTCAAATCCAGCCACCTGTCAGCGGAAGCGGATCGCGTTCAGACGCTCATCGGCATATTTCGCGAGCGTCGGATCAAGCTGGGTCAACTTGGCATGGGTATAGGCCTCGCGCGCAGCGGCCCAGTGCTTCAGGGCTTCGAGCGAAATCCCGAGTCCAATCCACCAATTGCCCTCGACCGGTCTGAGGGCAAGCGCACGGCTGAACATGCTGACGGCATCGGCATTGCGTCCGGTGCGCTGGTCGAGCGTTGCGAGCAGCGCCAGATAGTTGGGATTGGAGCCGGCATCGGGCAGACCTTTTTCGAGCACCGCGATCGCCTCGCTTTCGGCGCCGCGCGCCACGTCGATACGCGCGAGCAAGTAGGTAAATGCGCTTTGGTGCGGCATTACCGTCAGTCCCTGATCCAGCAGCGTCCCAGCCTCGGACTGATGACCATCTTCGAGCAAGAGACCGGCCAGCAGTTCGCGCGCCCTTACGCTGCGCGGATCGCTCGTTAACGCCGTCTTCAGAGCGCGCTCCGCTTCTGTCCGGCGCCCCTGCTCAAGCAGCGCGACGCTTCGGCGATATGCATTCTCCGCGATCTGTCCGGCTGTCAACGGAATCGCCTTCACTTCAATCCGGTGCGCGTCCGTTCCGGCATCGCCTGATGCAGACGACCCCGATACGGATGGCTGAATCGCCGTGAACCGGCTGACTGCTGCGATCTGTTCAGGACGACTGCCTTCCCTCCGGAACTTGCTTTCGGACAACGTAGACCGAATCCTGGGGTGAACCGCGGCTCGGGGTTTGCCGACGCGGTGTTGCTTTCCGGCGGTGGATACCACGTCGGACATTGCGTTCGGTCGGATCCGCCGCGCCCGCATTGCGGGCTGTACCTCAATCGGTACGGCATGCGCCGGCCGGACCGGTAAGACGGCAGTGGTGACACCGGACGCTGACGCACGCCAGCGGTAGCCGGCAATCAGCCCAGCTGCCAGCACTGCCGCGGCAAACAGGATCATGACGAACGGCACAACGCGGTGGCGAGTACGCTCTGCGACTGCCGGATGCAAGTCCTCGTAGACAGGCTGAGACGTTCCGCGCCCGGCCGGCGCGTGCTGGCGCGACTCGAGATCTTTCAGCATCTTGTTGATCAGACTCACGCGTGGAACTCCCACATCAGCACACCGGCGGACACCAGCAGGAGGGCGAGAACAGCGGCCGCGGTCTTGATGATCCAAGCGCGGTGCACTGTCATACGCGGGCGCGTTGACTCGGTATCGGTGATCGCCTCCTTTACGTACCGCACACCAATTTGATGCACACCTTCACCGAAAGCGGCGATCATCGCCTTGTGCGACAGGACGTTGACCAGCCTCGGAATGCCCCGGCTCGCGCGGTGCAGCGCCCGCACCGCCTCACGCGAAAAAAGCCGAGGACCCCGATAGCCGGCGATACCCAACCGGTGCGCAACATAGTACTCGACATCGTCGACATTCATGGCACCCAGGTTGCAGCAAAAGCTGATGCGCTGCCTGAGCTGGCGGATGGAGGGTTCGTCCAGGCGCACATCGAGCTCGGGCTGACCGAACAATACCACCTGTAGCAGCTTGCGGCGTTCCGTCTCCAGGTTACTAAGCAGACGCAGCGCCTCGAGCGTCTCGATCGGCATGGCCTGGGCTTCGTCCAGGCACAGAACCACTCTCTTTCCACGCGCATGCGCACCGACCAGGAACGCGGTGATCGACTTCAGCAAATTATGCTGATTGGCCTCGGCTCCGTAGGCAACACCCAGCTCATCGGCCACGGCCAGCAGCAGCGTCATTGGTTCGAGATAGGGGTTGGGGACGTAGGCGGTGATGAAATCCTCTTCCAGGCTGGTCAACAGCTTGCGGCACAGAAGCGTCTTACCGGTACCGACCTCGCCCACTACCTTGATGAAGCCCTCGCCGCTACGTACCGACACCAGCAGCGTATTGAGTGCGTCCTGGTAGCTCGAATGCCCGTAAAAGAAACTCGTATCCGGTGTAATGCTGAAGGGAAGCTCGGTCAGCCCGAAATGCGATGTGTACATGCTTCATCTTCCCCCAGCACGGATGATAAGGCGCTCGTCAGTGGCTGCTGCTGCCACGATCCAGGCTCCGGAAGCGACGGCTCGAACCCTGGATAGAATCCTCCCAGACCTGGCTACTGTCCACGATGGTCGGCTTGATCAATATCACCAACTCGTTCTTGACGCGTACGACCTGCTTGTCCTTGAACAGATTGCCCAGCAGCGGGACACTGTCGAGGAACGGCACGCCGGCATTGCTGTCGGTGCTCTCCTCCTTCATCAGGCCGCCGATCACCACGTACTGGCCGCTCTTGGCGCGCACGACATCATCCGATTCCTGGATCGTACTCGAGGCAAGCGGCAGGTTGTTAACCTGGCCGTCGAGCGTAAACGTGTTGTCCTTCTGCACCACCTGGCTCACCGAGGGATGAATGTGCAGGATGATGTCGCCGTGGGCGTTGATCTCGGGGGTTACGTCGAGAGCAATGCCGGAAAAGAACGGCGTCAGTTCCACCTGGCTGGAAACGGTGGTAGCCCCACCGACGGAAGTCAGCGGTGTATTGGTCACGCCGGTGATGTAAAAGTCGTCGCCGCCGACCTTGATCACGGCTTTCTGATTGTTGATCGTCGACACCCGTGGACTCGACAGCACATGCACAGTTCCCTCGGTCTGCAACAGCTCCAGAAACGAGGCGAAGTCGGCGGATTTGGTCGCGATACTGAACACGCCACCGAACGCCGAGACGGCGGTATTGTTGATAACGTTGCTGCCTCCCCCCGGCGCACCAGGAAGGACAGTGCCGGTGTTTCCAGCGATGTCGCTCGTTCCCGGACCACCGAAGATGGTACCGCCGCCGGTCTGCGCAAATACCGAGGAGCCCTGCAACGCCGCCCAGTTGATGCCGGTCTGGAACTGATTGTTGAGCTGGACGCTCAGAATCTTGGCCTCCAGGATCACCTGGCGGTTGACCGCCAGACTGGTCTGCCGGAGGTAGCGGCGCACCATTTCCAGTTCGCGTGGCATGGCGCGCACGATCACCATCCCGGCCTGTGGGTTCACGACCACCTGGCGGCCGTCGGCCGTTCCGATGATCATGGTCAGACTATTCTTGAGTGTTCCCCAGAAATCGGACTTGGATATCGTCTTGACCCGGATGCTGGGGATCGTCTGAGAATTCGAGGTTGAGCTGCTCCCGGGCGTCGAACTCGACGAACTTCCCGAGGTCACCGACTGTGTGAGCTCGCCAGAGGTCACACGCAAATCCGATTCCCCGGTGCGGACCATATTAAGATAATTGATATGGAAAATGCGCGTCTGCATCCCCATGCCATAGACGAAAAATCGATTGTCCTCGCGTCGGTAGTCGTAGCCATAGGCCTGGCGGATCGTGTCCAGCGCTTCCGGAACCGTGACATTTTTAAGGTGCAGGGTGATGGTCCCGGTGAGATCCGGCGGAACAACCATGCTGTAGGGCGTCCCCCGCACCAGGCCCATGAACACATCGCGCGCCGGTGCGTTGTTGACCGACAGGTCGAAGCGCGGCTGGAGCGGCGCGCGCCGGCCATGCGGCAAGCGGATCTCGAGCGGCGGCAGCAGCGCCTGGCTCACGGCAGAGGGAACCGCGGTGCCGGACGCATCAGTCTTGCTGGCGTGCTCCAGGCTCGCACCAATGTGCTTGCCGACCTCCTTGTCCCAGTGATAGGGATTGGTCTGGCAGGCAGCAAGCACAGTGGCGGCGAGGAACGCACAGAGGACGCGCGCGTGGCGGACTTTATCGGATTGCAGCAGGGAGCATGCTCTCATCGCTTCGTCTCTCGATATTCAGTTTCGGCAGCAGGCGCAGCAGCTGGCGCCTGCCAGCACGGTTCAGGATCACGCCATACGGGCGGATCTGCACGATCCTGGCGCCGCCAACGTGCTCGCCGACCGTAAATGCATGGCCATTGATCACAGCCAGGCGCTGCAGCGGCGATACCAGCGTCGATTGCAGTACCAGTCCGGCATGCCTGCGATACGATCCGGCATGTGCGGTATAAGGCTGCGTCGGGTCGGCGAGTCCGGCCAAGGGGTCACTGGTATGTGCCTGCGCGCCGGCAGCGAGCAGCATCAACAACATGACCGATAGATAGCCTTTGTCCATGCACCTAAGCGCCATTACAAATATCATGCCAACTCGATGTACCCATTGAGACTACATACCGATCCACGCCCGATTGAACCCGAGCGTATAGATCACCAGCGTTACCTCGGACACCGGGTAATGCTGCGTCTTCAGGTTCAGCTTTCCCCAGAACATCTTCCAGCGCAGCGCCTGCAACGCCTGCAGATAGCGCACGATATCGATATAGCGACCCTTCAACACCACGCGCATGCCGTGAAGGTAGAGGACTGGAATAGTGGAGCCCCTCGGAGCGATCGTGCCAACCGTAACGGCTTTCGAAGCCGCCGCAGCCGAGTCAGCGTTCCCTTGGCTACCCGGGCCAGGGCTGGAACCGCCCAGCGGAAGCGGAGGCAGGTTCTCGATGGATACCAGCTGCAACGCGCCATTCTTCGCGAGCACCTCGCGCACCAACCTGGCCATTTCCTTCGGACTCACCAGGCCACGCGTGATGACGGCGAGCGTTCCACGGTTCGTGCGCAGCTGCCGCTGCAGCAACGCGATTTGCGCGCGAGCGGCAACGTCCGGATGCCCCATCCGTGAGGCGAGCAGCGCCTGGCCTTCGGTGTCGAGCTCCCGCTCCTGGCTGAGCCGGCCTGCGATCTGCTTTTCCAGGCGCAGCTGTTCGCTGCGCAGCGGCGTGAACAGGAAATTCATCGAGATGACGATCGGCACCACCAGGATGCCAACGAAAACGAGCGCGCGCTCGCGTAGCGAAAG
>DAHXOO010000036.1 GCA_027364845.1 Pseudomonadota bacterium
ACAACCCTCGCCGAACGTGAACATCAGACCATCAAATTAGGTGATCACACTCAGGTAGCCATGTTTCACCTCTTTCATTCGTTTGTGGGCGATATCTAAATTCCTTCCGCGGGGTTTTATCGGATTTCTTGACGAACTGGTGCAGCATCACGATGTGGCGGTCCGCGACCGCACAATAGAACACCCGGGCGATGCCCTCTGCCGCGTTCAGGCGCAGTTCAAAAGGGTCTTCGTGATTTCGTATGGGTAAAAACGCTGTTCAATCACGCTGCGATGCCTAGTTCTACAGGGTTTGATGCCTGTTGAGAAGGCACAGAAATTTGGCATGATGGGCGGATGGCTAAATTACCCAAGCACCGCCGATTGGCGGACGCATATACCTTCCCCGGTTTCCGCCCGCTGCAACGTGTCGAAGGGATGTTCGGCGATCCCAAAGCGCGCCTCATCACGCTCGTGCGGCGGGGAAAAAAACGATTTGCGGCGAATGTGGGACGGCCCATCACATCGGGTACGACCGCAGACACCGTCGGGTCCGGGATCTCGCCTGCGCCGACTACCGCATCTACCTCGACCTGGAGGTGCGGCGGGTGGCCTGCCGGAAGTGCGGCACGGTGAAGCGCGAGCGGCTGGACTTTTTGCTCGACAATGCCGTGCACACGAAACGCTTTGCGCGGTACGTCGGTCGACGCTGTCGCGCTGGCACCATCCGGGACGTCGCCGCGGAGCTCAACCTCAACGGGCAAACCGTCAAGCGGCTGGAGATGGACTCTATGCGTGAACAGCTCCGGCGCGCAGGCACTCCAGGACCCAAGGTCCTGGGGATCGATGAGGTCTCTTCCGCTCAGGGACACACCTACCGCATCGTGGTGAGCGACCTCATTCGCCGTCGCCCGACCGGGTTCGGCGGTGAGGATCGTAGCGAAGACAGCATGGATGAGTTCTATCGATTTCTCGGGGAAAAGAAGGCCAAACGCGTGCGCCTGACTGTCATGGACATGTGGAAAGCATTCCGCAATTCCACGCACCGCCACGCCCCGCAGGCGGCCATCCTGTTCGATAAGTTCCACGTCATGAAACATCTGGGCGAGGCGCTGGATAAGGTCAGAAAATCCGAGTACGCACGCCTTGAGGGCAAGCAACGCCACTTCATCAAGGGACAGAAATACACCCTGCTGTCGCATCCGCAAAACCTCACCGGTACGGCCCGCAAGAACCTGAAGCTGCTGCTCGCGGCGAACAGGCGGCTCAATACTGCGTACGTACTCAAGGAGTCGTTCGGTCAGCTCTGGGACTACCGCAGCGAGACGTGGGCCCGGAAGTTCTTCGATAACTGGCGAGCGCAGCTCAAATGGCAGCGTCTCAAGCCCTACGAGCACTTCGCCGCCATGATCGAGCGGCACTGGGACGGCATCGCGGCTTACTGCAAACCCGAAAACAAGGTGGCGCTCGGCTTCGTCGAGGGACTAAACAACAAGATCCGCGTCCTGCAGCGCCGCGCCTACGGTCTTCGCGATGAGGAATACCTCAGGCTGAAGATCCTGACCTCGATGCTGCCGCCGATTTGATCGAAAAATGAGCAACTTTTACCCACTCGTTTTCACGATGACCCAATAATGTTTAGCGACTAGGGGAAATTTCCATGAGATTTCATCGTCGTCGGGCTGCGACCGCCCATTCTCTTAAGAAAGCTTTGTCTGCAATTACATATTTCCCCAAGCGCTCCGTCATTGGGGGATCGCTAGCTGCTTTGTGCTTTGTTTTATCTGCACCAGCCAGCGCTTCGGTAGCTTATAGTATCGATACATCCGGTGATCTAGTGGGTGGAAATACACTGACCGGTACAATCACAACTGATGGAGCGATAGGTGCCCTTCAGGCATCTGACATCACAGGTTTTAATCTTACAGTTTCGGGCAAGGTCTCTGTAACAACCGATTCGAATAATAATGGGTTCACATGCCAACTATCTGGTTGTGATCTTTATGTTTCTGGCGATCAGCTCATTATTGGAAGTCAAACAACATATACCTCATCGCCAAGAATTGATTTCAACACTGGCATTTCCTCTCCTAGCTCAATCGAATTTGTTTCAGGTCCCTATGGGTATAATGGCGGTATTCTCACACAAGTTTCACTTGTTGGAGTTGCTGCTATTACTTCTGGTGGACTTATGGAAAGCACACAATCCACATTTGTAATTGGAAATGCTGTGAGTGCAGTTCCTTTGCCAGGAGCGGTATGGCTATTCGGTAGTGGCCTTCTAGGACTGATTGGTGTGGCACGACGTAAAACGGCCTAATGATTGTGTTACCGAGCGCGGCCGGCGGCTTTCTGGCAAGATGCCGTATGCGTGCAGTCGGCCACTTCCAGTCACTCACTTTCCCCGGGAGCGGACGTTTGCAGTATCCAGAAACGGACCTTCAACGCTTGCGTTAAGCAGCGCGCCGCCGTTTGGTGCGCCCGCTCGAACGCACTATTAGGCGTGATGATTTCTCCGTGAACCGACCTGTCACGAACTTATGCAACACACTGGCAATGAGTGTTTGGTATGGCACGCCTTCTTCTGCCGCACGGGTTTGAATATCCATCAGATCAGGTGAGGACAATCTAACATTGACCCTACGGTCCTTGATGAAGGTAGCCCGGGCCGCTTCCCTGTATTTTTTTAATTCGGCTTTTGAAGGAGCAACGGACTCGAAATGCCCTTTCTCATAATCTTCGGAAATTTGATCTTCAAACGATTTTCTGCGCTTTCTCATTTTAAACACCACCTTTCAGGTAATCGCGGGTGGCCTTCCTGCTGGGAATAACCGTTTTAATGAAGTAGTAGTCAGCTTCTTCCACAAACGGAACCAGATAGGCATATTGCTCAACCGCTACAATAAACATGCGTTGATTAGGGTATTTCCCGGGGCTGGAATGCGCCACGATATCGAGTAATCCGTCGGCTTCGATGGCAAGAACAATTTCCTCGAAGGAGACATTGCGCTCAGATTTCAGTTGTTCATTTTTCTCGTGGTTCCAACGAAACGGCTTCATGCCTCCAGTCTAGCCGAATGTGTGCCTTATGTCATCACCGGCTAAAGTGATTCCGGTCATCACGTCTAACGCCGCGGTTCAGGTGCGCACGACACAGCAGTTTGGAGACAATGATGATCTACGCGCACGTCATGTCTTCGCAAAACCCGATACGCAGTCCATTGGATGTGCTGTAGTTTGGTCAGCGGGGGTATCCGGACGTCTTGCGTAGTTTCTACGTCAGCTTTGGAGAAAATTGGACCACAGTGGGGAAAGACCGGAGCGGGTCGGGATCTGCCGTTCTGCCTAAATGTGGACATTCCACACTCTTCAATTCTCGTGTCACTGTGCAGGAGTAAGGAAAAGAGCAAATGGTCAGCTGAACTGCCGTTTTCGTGGAAGCCGCATAAGCCTCAACGGTTGCGCTGCGCCCTGCTACGATCGAGGCTGCTTGCACTGAACGACCAAGAAACGCCGAGATCCCTGGGGGCCGCTATTGAATTCCCCTGTTTTCTGCACCACGTTGTAGCCTGCCGTCGTACAGAGTTTTCCGGCCTTATGGAGGCAGTCAGCCCAGCTATGTCCGTTCCCAGAACAATTTATTGTGTACCGTTCTGATAAACGAAATTTCACAACAGGATAAGGGGTAGCCTTGATTTCCCTGCACTAACGTACGGTAGCGATACTCAAGCTATTGATTTTATGGACCTTAACTCTGCTCGAATTTGGATGCGCGCGGGCGGGCACATATGCCGGAAGAATCAACCGTTTACAAAAACCTACCGTGCACTACTGCGTAACCGGTAACCACACAGCGTTCTTCTCTCGCGCGCAAGGATGCGGACAATGGGGTCCAGTTTTTCAACAACTGGAGCAAGCGCTGGTGAGGATCAAGCGAGTCAGGCGCAGTGCGAAGACATGGCGGGAGCTGTTTTCTCGACAAGCAAGCAGCGGACTGTCGGTGCCGGATTTCTGCAGGGGAGAAGGCATCAATGCCAACGTATTTCGGCGATGGCGATCAGCATTGAAGGCCGGGGATTGCGGCGGCATGGTGGCAGCACGCGCAGAACCTGCGGTCGAAGTCACGGCACCATTTATCGACCTGGGCGGGATCGGGGCGGCGGCTCCTCGGTTGGAGGTACGGCTCGACCTGGGTGCCGGGATCGTGCTCAGCATCGTGCGTAGCTAATGTTCTTCGCCGAGGCGCAGATTCGGGTGCATCTGTACGGGAAGCCGACCGATATGCGCAAATCCTATGACGGCCTGCAAGCACTCGCACGCCACGCCATGAGCCGTGACCCACTCGATGGCGCGTTGTATATTTTCGTCAACCGCCGCGGTTCGCAGATGAAGTGCCTGTACTTCGATCGCAGCGGATTCTGCATCTGGGGCAAGCGGCTCGAGACGGGACGATTCATCAGCAATTGGCGCGCGGTACGCACACGCGAGATGGACTGGACGGAATTGAAGCTGCTGCTCGAGGGGTTGGAGGGCAAGCGCGTTCGCAAGCGATTTTCGCTGCCGCCAGAGGTGCACAAAAGTCCATAAATACAGCGCTTTCATGAGCTCATCGTGCTACGATCAGTCTCATGCAAAGCGCGCCCACCACCGTCCCATCGAAGCTCACCGAGGTGAGTACGATGAGTGCTGCGGAACTCTCTGCACTGGTACGTTCGCAGGCCGAGACGATCGCCGCTCTGCAACACCAACTCGACTGGTTTCGACGTCAGATCTTCGGGAAGAAGAGCGAGCGCTTCGCCCCCGAGCCCGATCCCGCACAGCTGCACTTGGGCGAAGTATTGCCCGTCCCGTCGCAGCCGGTGGAGGAACATAAGCGCATTCCAGCGCACACCCGCCGCGTGACCCAGAAGGACGGGGCCGAGAGCAGCGAGGAACTGAAGTTCTTCGATGAGTCCAAGGTCCCCGTGCAGACGATCGTGCTGATGCATGCCGACCTCAAGGGGCTCGCGTCCGATCAGTACGAAGTCATTGGCGAGAAGGTGACCTACCGGATCGCCCAGCACCCGGGCAGCTACCAGGTCCTCAAGTACCGTCGGCCGGTGATCAAGCGCAAAGACAACGCCCAGATCCTCACCGTGCCGGCGCCGGTCGGGGTCCTCGAGGGCAGCCGGGCGGATGTGAGTTTCGCCGCTGGGCTCTTGATGGATAAATTTGCCTGGCATCTGCCACTCTACCGCCAGCATCAGCGCCTGGAGGCCGCAGGCATTCGCGTGAGCCGTCAGTGGCTGACCCAGCTGGCGCAACAATCGATCGGCTTGCTCGCGCCGATCTACGACGCCCAGTTCGACTCGATCCGAACCAGCCGCGTCAAGGCGATGGACGAGACCCCCATCAAGGCCGGGCGCGCCGGCCACGGCAAGATGCACACCGGCTACTTTTGGCCCGTGTACGGGGAGCGCGATGAAGTGTGTTTCCCATTTCACACCTCACGTTCTGGGGACTTCGTCTGTCATGCGCTTGGCCTCAAGCACGCCGTCGATGCGGTGCTATTGACCGACGGCTACGCTGCGTACGAACAATACGCCAAAAAAACCGGCATCAACCACGCTCGATGCTGGTCGCACGGCCGCCGCGGCTTCTTTGAGTCATTGGATGCCGAACCCACCGGGGCCACCGACGCCCTGGAGCAAATCAAAGCGATATACGCCATCGAAGAAGAGATCCGCGAACGCAAACTCGTCGGTGCAGCCAAACAACTGCATCGCCTGACGCACAGTAAACCGCTGGTCGAGAAATTCTTCGAATGGGCCGATCAGCAGCTCACGCGTCAAGGCTTCACGCCCACGAACCCCTTTATCCAGGCCCTGAACTATGTGCGTGAGCGGCGTGTGGGTCTTGAGATCTTTCTCACCGATCCGGACGTCCCAATCGACACGAATCATATCGAGCGCGCATTGCGTGTCATCCCAATGGGTCGCAAATCGTGGCTTTTTTGCTGGACTGAACTCGGCGCCAAACACGTCGGCATCATCCAGAGTTTGATCGTCACCTGCCGGCTGCATGGTGTCGACCCGTATACTTACCTGGTCGATGTTCTGCAGCGAGTCGGTGAACACCCGGCCAGCCGTGTCGCCGAACTCACGCCGCGGTTGTGGAAACAGCTCTTCGCAGCCAATCCGATGCGCTCCGACCTACACGACTTCCCGATTTGTTGAAATACGCCGCGTAGTTACCGGTTACTCCGCGACTACAGACCACCCCGACGAAGAGCGCGCCGAAACATTAAGTTGCGCGGCCGGCCTAAGAAGCTTCAGGCTTAACCTAGCGCCATTCAGGTATGGGCTATAATTTGAATTCAGCGCTGTCTGGTGGACGACTGGGGGCACGCGGCATGCATGGACGACTGGCGATTACCCGCATCGGGATGGCAGCCATGATTTTTGCGGCCATGAGTTTGGTCAATGCCTGTTCGACCAACCAAGTGCATTCGTCCGAGCTGAACAACTCGATCTCGCTCAACGCCGGCGACATCAGACGCGGCGGCATAGCGTTCATTACGCCCTCGACCGCCACCGGGCATGAGCAGGACAAGCAGGCGCTGGCGCTGGCATTTGGCGACGTGCTCATCAGGGAGCGGCCCCAGTACCGGGTGGTAAGCCTTGCCCTGACATTGAGCGACATCAACCGCGCCGGGCTCGCCAACGAGTACAAGCATATGTATCGGGATTACCAGGATACCGGTATTTTCGACCGCCATACGCTGCGGAAAATCGGGCAAGTCGTCGGCGCGCGTTATCTGGCCCAACTCAAGCTCGCGGGATTCAGCCAGGGCTCCAACGAGCGTTTCGGTGCGTTGGGGTTGCGGTTGCTTCAGACTTTGCACGCCAATATCAGGCTGTTTCTGCAGATCTGGGACAGCAAGGATGGCACCATCGCCTGGGAAGGCGCGGATGAGCTGAATTATGCCTATGACACCGACAAGGAAAAACCGGTGACCTTCCGCACGGTTGTTCAGGATGCCGCGCGCCGGCTGATCGCGAAACTGCCATAACCGTACCTGGATACCCGGTGGGCGCGCCTGCTTCAGTTCATTCGCTGGAGCTTGTGGTGTGGCTGCCGCACGTACCGCTCCTGTGGGTTGCTGGACGCACGGGCTAGGCACGGTGACGTTCAGCCCAGCCCCGTCGCCGCAAGCGCTGCGGCAAGGCACCTGCAGCAGGAAGCGCCTAAAGAATCTCTTCTCATTGAACGGGGTGGCTTTCGACTGCCGCATCCTTATCGCCACGGTGTATTCCGCATTCCACCGAATGACGCCCGAACCTGCCTGCTGCGACGTATCCGATGGCACCCCCCTGCTTTAGCCTGCGCCGATCAGGGTATCTGGATAACGCTGTGGACTGTCAAGACCACCCTAAACGATGATTCTTGGCCGAGAGAGGTGGGCAGAACAAGAAAAACCGAAGACGAGCCGTGTCAGACTTCGGCGCGGTGGACCAGGTGCGGCAGGATGGCAACGATCAGTGCCAGGACCGACAGAATGAAGAAGCAACAGAAATTCGCGAATGAACCGATATACGGTCTCGCGATAAGAGTCATTGCCGTCGGAACACCAATCCACAGACCAAGTTTGATCATGTACATAACACCTCCGGCATCTGGTCGCCTGCGGATCAAGACAAGACCTATCCAGCCAATCTTGCTGAAAACAGCGGAATCTTCACACACTTTAAGTCTGGACGGCCAGCGGGGTAGATGCAAGGCGCGCCAGACGCAAGGTAGTACGACGCCGATGACCCGAGGAACTGCAAGGACATCAACATACTGAGTGATCCAGTCTGGAGAATTTAGCTAGGCGCAACGGCGGAGCATGCCGGTAAGCCCCAGCCCTGGTCTAACCTGCGCTTTTCCCCCGATCTGCTTTACGCGGGGACACGATGGTCGACGGGGAAGCGGCACGGCGCTCCTCGCGACGCAGGTGCGCACCGATTCCGGCGCGCGCGGCAGATCATCCTTCGATGTCGTACAGGAAATTGGTCAGGTCGGTGTAGGTCGCATCATCGTAGTCGTCGAACTGCAGGGCGACACCACGCGACTCGATGCGCACGACCCGCGCAGGTATTCGATGTTCGATGCGCCGGCCGCGATGTATGAAACGAAGTTCGAATTCGAATGCGCTGCCGACATGGAGCTTTGCACGATCCATGTTGACGAGTGCCCCACCCAGGCCGAGATTGATGACGTGCCAGGGTACCGAGTATGTCATTCGGCAGTTGACCAGGGTTTCGAACGGTATCTGTTTGCGCAGGCTGGTGCGATAGCCCCGCCGCTGCGCTGCCGGATTTACGGATCGTGCGGGCGTGCCCGCGCGACGGTCCTGGTAAATCCAGGCACGGTCCGGCCAGACCTGTGTCGAAGGGTCCTTAATTTGAAGTTCAATTGACTGTGGCACGATGTTCCTCCCTTGATCTTTATTTATACAATTGATTTGCCCGGGAGTTAAGGCCGTAGGCATGCCATTCGGCGCGTAATATGGCCAGTTCGTCCTTTCCTGACGCAAACAACGTGTCTGAAGGAGTTCCGGTGTCGCCGATCGAGGCTCGTATGCATCGGATAGCGCACCGGGCGGCTGGCGCGTAAGCACCGGGACGATGCCGATCGCGCGGTTGCGGATCCGCTTGGTAGCGGTGTGCGCAAAACTCAGGAGACCGGGTAATTGCCCTTTGGTGTGCGCCGCGGGTCGATTCGGGTCATCCACGGAACGTGATCTTCGTGGAGGACTTCTTCCAACGCTGCTGCACTCAGCGGTCGGTACATGTAGTAGCCCTGCACCATATCGCAGTCCTCACGTCGCAGTTGGGCGAGCTGCTCCTTGGATTCGACACCTTCTGCGATTACCGTCAGCCTCATGCTATGGGCGAGTCCGATGATGGCGCGGGTGATGGTGGCATCGTTCTCATCAGTGGTGAGGTTGCGCACAAACGACTGGTCGATCTTGAGCCGGTCTATCGGAAAGCGGCGCAGGTAGTTGAGCGAGGAAAACCCCGTTCCGAAATCATCAATGGATAGCTGGATTCCTATGTCCTTCAGCCGCTTCAGGGTAGCGCGCGTGTGCTCGACGTCCTGCATGGCCACTCCTTCGGTAATTTCGAGTTCCAGCAGAGCTGGATCGAGTCCTGTTTCCGCCAATATGCGCTTCACCAGACTCGGCAGATCCTGCTGGTGGAACTGGCGTGCGGAAATATTGACAGCCATGGTGATTTTCGTCAGTCCAGCAATGTTCCAGGCCTTGTTTTGTGCGCATGCGGTTCGCAGCGTCCATTCCCCGATCGCAACGATCATGCCGGTCTCCTCGGCAAGTGGAATGAACTCGGAAGGCATGATTACGCCGCGCTCCGGATGCTTCCAGCGCAGTAGTACCTCGGCGCCGGTGATGCGACCGCTGCGCGTTTCGATTTCGGGCTGATAATTCAAGCGCAGCTCGTTGTGCTCCATCGCGTGGCGCAGGTAATTCTCGAGCGACAGAGACTCGGCAGCACGTGCATTCATTTCCAGAGAATAGGCCTGAAGATTGTTTCCGCCGAGCTGCTTGGCCCGCTGCATCGCCGTGTCTGCATTGCGCAGCAAAGAGATGCTGTTCTCGCCGTCAAGCGGATAGATGCTGATGCCGATGCTGAACGTGACGAAATATTCACGAGTATTCACATACAGCGGCTGCTGTATGCCCGCAAGCAGCCGCTCCGCCAGGTGTAGCGGCGTCTGGTTTTCGGTAAATCCCGGAACGAGTAGGGCGAATATGTCCGCCTCAAAGCGGTAGAGCGTCGCGTCGGCGCTGACAACACGCTCCTCGACGAGCAGGTGCTCAAGGCGCGCTGTTACCGCCTGCAGAAGGCTGTCGGCAACGCCATGGCCAAGGCTGCGCGTGATGACGTTGAAACGGTCCAGGTCCATCAGAATTACGGCCACGCGCAGGTTGTCATGGTTGTGTGCAGCGAGCGCTTGATCGATGCGTTCCTGGAATAGCCGGCGGTTTGGCAGTCCGGTCAAGGGGTCGTGGTGTGCCTGATGCGACAGCTCGGCCTCGACGCGGCTGTGGCGGGTGATATCGGTGATGTAGGCGTGGAATTCATCCCGGTCCGGCAGAAAGTTGATGCTGCAAGCCAGAACACGATTGCCCTTGGGGTACTCCCAGACCTGGCGGGCGGTGGGCAGGGCACGCAGGGATGCCAGGCGCTGTTGCAGATCCAGCGGCAGTAGTTCAGTGACATTTTGCTCTCCTGCCCCCAAATCCTTCAGCATTTCCCCGGCCCCGGCATTGGCGTATATGACTTGCCCGTCAGAGGATAGAGCCAGCACCGGATTCGGATTGCGTTCCGGAAACAAGACAAGCCGCTGCCGTTGCGCCTGGCCGGCAAGACGCGGAAGCAAGCGGAATCCGAGCGCCGCCAGGACTGCGAAGATGCCCACAGAGAGTGCAACAACGACGCCGCGCGCGACATGCGCGGCGGCGAACATCGTCACGACCATCATCCACGCCGCAAGCAGCGCGAGACAGGAAGCAAAGATCTTGGCTTTGTAGTTGATCGCCATACCGATCGCAGACCGTCCCGGATGCATTATGCGGACGGTACCGCGCTTTAAATTAGACCTCGTAACAAACCATTTTACACTTGTATGGCCCGTGCGCTAGCGCGTAGGTGCGCCGGTCTCTGCTGCCGCTGTGATACAATTCGTCTAAATGCCCGATTGCGTACCACCCGCTGACGGAGCGGACAATGACGCCAGCGCTGTCTATTCGCAACCTCACCAAGACCTATAAGAGCGGCTACACTGCACTGAAAGGCATAGACCTGGACGTAAATCCGGGTGATTTCTTCGCGCTGCTGGGACCGAACGGTGCCGGAAAGTCCACGACGATTGGCATCGTCACGTCGCTGGTGACCAAGACCGGTGGCAAGGTATTCGTTTTCGGTCAGGACATCGATACCGACTTTGGCCGTGCTAAGAGCTGCATCGGGCTGGTTCCGCAAGAGATCAATCTGAATATTTTCGAGCCGCTCATTCAGATCCTGGTCAATCAGGCTGGTTATTACGGAATTTCCCGGCGGCGCGCGGGCGAACGCGCCGAATACTTTCTCAACAAACTTGGCCTGTGGGGCCGTCGCAACGACGCAGTGCGCACGCTGTCAGGCGGCATGAAGCGGCGTATGATGATTGCGCGTGCGCTCGTCCATGACCCTAAGCTGCTGATCCTGGACGAGCCGACCGCCGGTGTCGACATCGAGATCCGCCGCTCCATGTGGGAATTTCTGCACGAGATCAACGCTGCTGGCACGACGATCATTCTTACGACGCATTACCTGGAGGAGGCGGAGAGCCTTTGCCGCCACATTGCCATTATCGACAGCGGTACATTGGTGGAAAACACGACTATGAAGAGTCTCCTTGCCAAGCTGCGCACTGAGACCTTCATTCTTGATCTGCGCACACCTCTGGCGCAACTTCCGCCGCTGTTCGGGCACGAGATCCGCATGCTCGATGACCATACCCTGGAGGTGGAGATTTCGCGTGATGGCGGCATCAACAAGCTGTTTGCCGATCTGTCGGCACGCAATATCGAGGTGCTCAGCCTGAGAAACAAGACCAACCGGCTTGAACAGCTGTTCATGGGCCTGGTAGAGGGGAACAGGCAGCGCATTGGTGTCAGTCAGAGGAAGCAGGCGTGACGCCAGACCAGAAATTTGTCGCGTTCCAGACGATCTTCCGCAAGGAGGTCATCCGTTTTTCGCGTATATGGATCCAGACCATACTGCCGTCGGTAATCACCACTTCGCTGTATTTCATCATATTCGGCGGCCTTATCGGACGTCAGATCCATGCGATGGAGGGCGTGCGCTACATGGACTTCATCGTTCCAGGCCTGATCATGATGGCGGTCATTACCAATTCCTATTCGAACGTCGTTTCCTCGTTTTATGGTGCCAAGTTCCAGCGCAACATCGAGGAGATTCTGGTGTCGCCCACGCCGAGCTGGATCATTTTGTCCGGGTTCATTGCCGGCGGAGTAGCGCGCGGACTGGTGGTGGGCCTGGTGGTGACGGTGGTTTCGCTATTATTCAGCCATCTACATGTGTACAACCCGTGGGTCTCGATATCCGTGGCGCTGCTGACGGCGGTATTGTTTTCGCTGGGCGGGTTCATCAACAGCATCTTCGCGCGCAACTTCGACGACATCTCGATCGTGCCGACTTTCGTATTGACGCCACTTACCTATCTGGGAGGGGTCTTCTATTCGATCAGACTGCTGCCAGAGTTTTGGCGGCGAATTTCGCTAGTGAATCCGATTCTTTACATGGTCAACGCCTTCCGCTATGGCTTCCTGGGCATATCGGATATCAATCTTTACCTGTCCTATGGCATCATCATAGGCTTTATAGTGGTCCTCACCGCGATCAGTTTGTATCTTCTAGAACGGGGCTACGGGATGCGCACCTGAGGTTCGGTGCGTACCACCCGGGTGCAGGCTGCAACGAGCCTGCAGGACGGATTCATCAGTATCGATACTATTCAACGGAGGCGGCGTGCCCGGACAGACTGAAACCCGCAACATGGCACTGTTTTGTGATTTCGAGAATATCGCGCTTGGTGCGCGCGACGCGGAATATGCGCGTTTCGACATCGAGAAGGTTCTCGAGCGGCTGTTGCTCAAGGGCAATATCGTTGTGAAGAAGGCATACTGTGACTGGGAGCGCTACAAGGAGTTCAAGGGGCCGATGCACGAGGCTTCGTTTGAACTCATCGAAATTCCGCACGTGCGCATGTCCGGCAAAAATTCAGCCGACATCCGCATGGTCGTGGACGCGCTTGATCTTTGTTATACGAAATCCCACGTCGATACTTTCGTGATCATCAGCGGTGATTCCGACTTTTCTCCGCTGGTAAGCAAATTGCGCGAGAATAACAAGGAAGTGATCGGGGTAGGGGTGAAGCAATCGTCCTCCGATCTGCTCGTCGCGAACTGCGACGAGTTCATTTTCTATGATGACCTTGTGCGCGAGGAAGAAAGTAAGAAAAAGGCGCGTCGGCATGCGGCGGATAGGAAGCCGTCGACGCCCGAGAAGAAAACAGGAGAGAAGGACGAGGACAGGAAGCAGCAGGCGCTCGATCTGGTTCTTGAAACGGTGGAGGCGCTGTTCAGCGAACGTGGCAGTGAGGAGAAGGTGTGGGGATCCATGGTCAAGCAGGCGCTCAAGCGCCGCAAGCCCGGATTTAGCGAGTCATATTATGGGTTCCGCACGTTCAGCAAATTGCTGGACGAAGCCGAGGCCCGCCACCTGCTGCAGCTCGAGCGCGACGAAAAGTCCGGTGGAGTGGTCATCACCGGTTTCACCCACGAGTGAAACCGGGGCAGCGTGCCCGGCGATTGGGTGGCGGCCCGCGCCGTCGTGAAAATTTTCCGCGAGTCAGATTCTGGAGTGCGTTGGCGGCTGGGTTTTTGTCTCGGTCGCGACCAAAGGTTGCCCTGATATCATTTCAGCGGCAGGCTGCCGCGCCGGCCATGCCAATGCTGTATCCTTCTGATCTCCAGATGGCCGGCTTCCTCTTTTTTATCAAGCCATTGGTTTCTGTTTTCGACTCACGGCAGTGCCGCAGGGGCGGTTATCGGGATCGGATGGGGCATGCCACGCTGATGTGCGGCTGTCGCCGTGCGCGTCGACTATACTGAGGAGAACAAAAGTCGAAGCACAGAATGTCCCCGGCCCGTTCAAGGGGGCCGCACGTGACAGTCCCCAGGCAGGGGTTCGGGAGGGTATGTCGGTTAAGCGTCTCTTTTCGTTGGTGTTCCTGGCGATGGTCTTGTCCGCCGTACGGGCAACGGCCGAATCGCGTCTGCCGACCCCGGGCCAGAAGGAGCGCCTGGACCAGTTTGGCTACGACGTTTTCCAGGCAAGCCTGCCCGGTCTAGTGGATCAGAGCGGGGAGGTGAGCCAAGCGATGCTGTTGGAACGGTTCGGCCAGCCCCTGCGGCGCGCGTCCGCACTGGGCCGGTATGACAGCAGGCATTCGGGCGAAACGTCTGCCATTCTCTGGACAACCTGGTACTTCCATGGCCTGGCCTTGGCGATGTCGCGCGTTGCGGCCGTGCGTGACAGCGCACGGAAAGCGAACCTGGTGGTCGTGGGCGTAAGTGTTACCAGCTCTAGTTATATTCTGAGAGATGGTCTGCGTATCGGCGAGGCGCGCTCGCACTTTATCCAGGTGCTGGGGCCTCCAACCTATCAGGACCGCAAACGGGTGCGCTACGACGTCGAGAATGTTGCGCATATCGCGCCAGACGAATATGAAATCCAGCCGTATCAGATCGATATGGAACTGGATGCACATGACCGGGTGCGTCGTATCGTTTGGAGCTGGTGGTCGGACTAGAATTTCTGCGGGTTTGCCGTTAACGACCACTATGAATCGTGCCAGTTCGGCATGAACCAGAGGCAGATTCCACCAATTGGTGCAGTATATCCCAGAACTGTATATTATTGGGAGCAGTTACGGGATCAGCAGCGCATAAAAAGCAAGACTGAAGCATCCGCAATGTATCGCAGGATGGCGCTGCAGGGGGTAGAAAAATAATGGACGCAATAACCTCGGCCTACGAGGACAAGCTGGGTGCAAGCACGCAGCTATCCTGCCGCTATGTTCGTGTGGAAGCCAATCTGGCGTTCCAGGCCACACAGCGGTTATTCGTCAGGTTGCTGTCTTCGGTCAGTCGGCGCGTCGACTGCGCCCGTCGCGCACGTGATTGAGACGGCAATCCCCATCGATGGGAACTCCGCGATTTTAGCTGAAATGGTCGAGGGGGCGCTGGCGCGTGGGGACTGCGCGATGCTCGACCCATGCATCACGGATGCAGTCTGCGAGCACTCTATTAGCAGTGCCGCTGTCTCGCCGCAACACATCGCCGCATCAATGTTCAGCGCGCTGTTCTTCCGCCTGCCGCATCATCCACAGCTGGCTGCATGGGCCGAGCGCGCCCGTGACGGTCTCGATACCCTGCAGCAGCCGGAGCGCCTGATCCTAGCGCGCCGGCTGCTGCGTTACGATATATTTTTCGGACGACCAGCACGCGGAGCGCTCCTCATTGACCGACTGCAGGCTCAGGGCATCGAGAACAGCCCATTGCCAGCGGTGCAGATTCAGTGGGGACTGCTGCAGTCAATGTATCAGGACGCGCTTGGCGCACACGCCGAATGCCTTGAGACGATTCATAAGGTCCAGGAAATTGCTTCTTGCCAATCCGCTCAATCATGGTCCAGCGCGCTGCATGTGATGGAAATCAATGCCTACCTCGGGCTAGGCGACATGGAGGGTCTGCGCCGCGCCTGGGAGGCGGCGCGCGTGAACCCCGTTCGTTTGGGATTTCTGGGAACGGCCTATCTGCATCAGCTGGCTACGCAAATGGCGCTGGCCGACGACAATCTGCCGCTGGCGCTGGAGCAGGCCGAGGCTGCATTGAGCGTTGCGACGCGTGCGGGTGCTCCGCTTTTTCAGGCGCTGGTCTGTCTGTCGGCGGTGGAAGTGCATCTGGAGCGCGGGGTGCCGGAAGCCGCCGAGCCAGTGTTGCGCCAGGCGCAGGACATTGCGTATGCCACGGGCAGCGCCCAACTCGCCTGTCTTTGTGCCTTCATGCGCACTTACTATGTGCTTAAGCTCCGAACAGGCACCATACCAGAAGGCGACCTTCGACTTGGGTTCGGTCTCGCCCACCGTCATGGCTATCGGAATTTTTCCTGGTGGTCGCCGCGGATGATGACTGCGCTCTGCATCAAGGCGCTTGAGCAGGGGGTTCATGTTGAGTATGTCCAGGGTCTAGTGAATGCGCGCCGGCTGGTGCCGATGGCACCGCCAGTGCATGTGGAGCACTGGCCATGGCCGGTCAAGGTGTATACGCTCGGGCGTTTCACCCTGCTCGTCGGCAATCAGCCTGTACACGGCAAACGCAAGGCGCAGCATAAGCCGCTCGAGCTGTTCAAAACGCTCATCGCGCAGGGCGGGCGCGACATAGGAGAAGAGTCGCTCACCTCGGTGCTGTGGCCAGATGCCGAAGGAGACGCCGCACGCACGGCCTTCGACACGACGCTCCACCGGTTGCGCAAACTACTCGGAAACGCACAGGCGCTGATTCTGTGCGACCGCAAGCTGAGTCTGGACCCTTGTATCTGCTGGGTAGACAGCTGGGCGTTTGAACGCCTGCTGTCGGAGGCCGAGACGATCCTCGCGAATCCGGCCGCAGACCCTGCTGGCGATGCTCTGGCCCAGTTAACGCAGCGTGTGCAGGCGCTTTATCACGGGCCGTTTCTGGGCAAGGAGTCAGACGCTGCGTGGGCTGTCTCCCTGCGTGAACGTCTGCGCAGCCGTTTTCTGCGCCATATCGTCAGTGTCGCCGCCCGCTGTCAACAACTTCACCGGTGGGAACAGGCGATTGAGTACTACCGCAAGGGGCTGGAGGTCGATGACCTGGCTGAGCAGTTGTACCAGAATTTGATATTGTGCCACCTGCGGCTCGGGCAACGCAGCGAGGCGTTGTCAGTATACCGGCAATGCCGGTTCATGCTCTCGGTGGTTCTGGGCATTTCCCCCGGCCCGGCGACCGAAGCTCTGTACCAGCAATTGCGTATAAACCGCTAGTCGCTTTCCCCCCCTCGAACACCGGCAGAAATTCTGCCGCGAGCCACTCTTTCACACCGGTTTGGTTTTGTCCTGTGGCCACGTCTGCTGCAGACACCGCGCGTTCATTTTATTGAGCAGCGTTTCCGAATCTGTAAGCAATATGTAAGACCATTGGCGTCATGCTGCGTTCGAATCAACAACACGGGCAAGACCCAGATGGAAAGCTATGTCATCCGCATTTACCGCAGAGACGAAAAAGACCCGCAGCGAATCGTTGGGTTGGTGGAATATCCCGATAGCGGAGTAACGGAGCGATTTAGTCACGTGGCCGAACTGATGAAGATTCTGCTTTCGCCTCAGGAATCGGGGACAAGCGCGATAGCGGAAGAAAAGGGCCATGACCGCAAAGATCTCGAGGCTAACCTGGGCGAGAAGAATTGAGAGAAGCAGAGGGTATTCCGTTATCGCAATAAATAGGGGTCAGCAAACATAATTTAGAGACTTAGGAGGAAATAATCATGCACACACATAAGCCCATCGCCAGCAACATCATGAACCGGCTTTATCGGGGGCCGGCAAAGCGCACTTTGGCACGCCAACTTTTCCGGTACCCACTGCTGCGCGCGGCGGTCATGCTGGCAGTCACGGCCTGGGGCGCCAATGCCCATGCGGCACTCATCGCGCCTGGGTCAAGCGAGATGCTTGACGGCACCACGAGCAGTGTGCAGTCGGCACTTGCGGGCACCGTCCTGCAGGATGTCATGGAGCCGTTTACCATAAATCTTGGGTTCGGCACCATCAATGGCTACGTGCAGGACCGGGTGGTGCAAGAAAGCGGTAGCGGTACCCTCGATTTCTACTACCGCATCCTGAACGGCATGGATTCCGATGGTTGCACCTTGAGCTCCAATGGCTCCATTGGGGTGGTAAGCAGAAGTAACTACAGCGGTTATTCCACCGATGCAAACTACCGCACCGATGGCCTTGGCACCGTCGACCCGAGCGCCGCTTCACGCTCTGCGAACGGCGCTCAGATGCTGTTTGGGTTCATGGCCAACCCGATCGGACCCGGGCAGGAGTCGCAATTTTTCTTCGTCAAGACCAACGCCACCGCCTACAACGACCTCGGCACCGGCACGCTCCTTGGCTTCAATTCCGGAGGCGGGTTTGGTCAGACCGAATTCTCTACCTTCCAGCCGGTCGCGCCGGTGCCGCTTGCCCCTGCCTTCTGGCTGTTCGCCTCCGGACTCCTGGGGTTAATGGCGGTGGGGTGGCGTGCGCGCAGCGAGCGTGAGTCACTGGGCCTGAGTTGATGAGGAGAATTCAGTAAAGGGAAGGTGCATGCAATCTCACCAGGACGAAGCTACGTTGCCGTTGTGCAGGCAGACCTGGAAGACCAATGGAGATAAGAAGCCATCGTTGTGATTTGCACGTATCGCCTGCGCCCTGAAGCGCCGGTCCATACGCCAGAGGGCTGCAATTAAATTGAGATGCACTAAACGGGGGATAATCTCATGAAACACCACTATGCGAACCGCTTGTGTCAGGGAAAAACAAGCCGCCGGATGACGTACCGGGTGGCGATCCCAGTGTTGTTGCTGACCGCCGCCTGGTCGATGTCGGCGAACGCGTTCTTGGTTGTCAATCCTGATGTTACGTTCGTGGAGAACGCATTTACGAACGCACCCATTTTTTTGTACCCGTATGGCACGGTGAGTGCGACCAGCGTGTCGCCCTGTTTCGGCACGGGTTGCCAGAACAACGGTGGGAATCCTTTGACGACGTCGTCCAGCTCGTCGTCAGGTGTCGGCGGCATTGGTTCGGCCCAATCGAGCGCCGACCTGTCGACCGGGGTGCTGCGAGCCACCGCGACGGAACTGGGGATCACCGGTGCGAGCGCTGCGGCCGGTGCGGGGTTCTGGGACACCCTGACGTTCTCCGGGGTCACGGGGAGTACCGCTACGGCGAACCTCACGTTCGACGTCCCTGGGAGCTTCACGGATGTGGGATTCGGTGGGGCCTGTGAGGGTTACCGCATCGGGTTTTCCGCCGCCGGGTCGACCTGCGGCTCAGGCTCGGGCTCTGATCCGTTTGGGTCTTCAGCAACGGTGTTGAATACAGGTAACCCCTCGGAAACCTTGTCGCTGACGATCCCGCTGGCGAACAACACCCCGACGGAGATTGCCGTGGCGCTCGGTGCAGCAGCGAACAACAGTTTCAATATTGCTACTGCCAACCTGTATGACCCGCCGCAGCTGTTCTTGAATCTTCCCAGCGGAGTGACCTACACATCGGCATCGGGTGTGTTCCTGACGAGCCCGGTGCCATTGCCGCCCGCGGTGTGGCTGCTAGGTTCGGGCATGATCGGACTGCTATTCATCGCCCGCCGTCAACGCCCGCAATCACAGGCACGAGTCATGGGGCTCCACGGTGGTGCGGAGCTATAGGTGCACACAGTGTCTGGAGCGGGTAAAGAACTTCCATATGGGCAACCCGCAATTTATCCACTTCGCTTTGCACAAGGAGACTGTCATGAAATTGCATACAGGTTCTTCGGTGGGGCCGATCACGACGCAGTCGCGGCGCGAGTGGTCGCGTGTGTGGGTTGTCGGCGCGATGGCCATTTTGATCCCGATGGTTGCGGCACAGGCCGCGACCATTAGCACACTTTCCGCGTCGTACTACACAGTATCTTCAGCCGACCCCGATTTCGGCAACCAATGCTGCGGGACCTACACAGACCTGGTCAAGAATACTTTAGGACCGGACGGCCTGCCAGTCTACAACCCGGCAACTTCGGATCCTTTTACGATTCATGACCTGAATGGGGCGGGCGAGATTACCTGGTGGGGTCCGGCCTTTAATCCCAACGTGACCGCTTCGGGCAGCGGCAGCATCTCTCTGCCGTTCAACGATACTGCGATGTATCCCCCTTCCGGGCAGAATCCGGGCGGCAACGATTTCAGTGGCTTCCTGGCCGGCGTGTTTACCGGGAGCTTCGCGCTGAATGCTCCCCAGCAGGTCCAGTTTAGTCTCTGGGCCGACGATGATGCGTTCCTCTACGTGGATGGAACGCTTGTGGATTCCCTCGGGGGTGTTCATGCCGACACGCAGTTGCCGGTTACGACCCCTCAGACTTTGGCGACGGAAACCATGCAATCAAGTTGTTTTATGACGACCGGTATCCGAGCCAGGCGGCCCTGAGTTTCTCGATTCTTTCACAAGGTGTCGTGGTCACGCCTCCCTGCACCGTGCCACTACCGCCAGCCGCGTGGCTTTTCGGCTCCGGTCTGCTGGGTCTCATCGCTGCCGGGCGGAGGCGACATTTCCGGGGGGGCGAGGTGCGATAGGTTTAAACATGAGCTAAGTCGTCTTCAGAAGGAGGTCATCATGAAATTTTTGGGCTTTTTGGGTTGGTTTCTGGCAGTTGCGGGCGTAGGTGCGTTAGTCGTTTCCCCCGCCGCAACGGCAAGCCAGCTTACGTTTGGTCCTCAGACCAGCTCATTTCTCTATGCTGAAGGCATTAGTTCTCCAGATTTTATTAACCTTTGCGGCGGAATCGAGCTCTGCCGGGCTGGTCTTTCAGATCAACTTCGGAAACCTCTGGGCCACAAATTATGTGGCGTTTAATTTCCTGGACGACCCATTCAATCTTTCCACGCTTACGAACGGGGAAAAGATTCCGCTCAACATCACCGGCGGCTATGAGACCACAACCGTACCAAATCTCGATCAAACCGCAGTTCCTTTACCGGGCTCACTGATGCTACTTAGCAGTGCCTTAGGTTGTCTCGGTTTGATCTATCGTCGCAGGCGGAAGGCAGTCTGAATTCATTGGACTGCGGTCCATCGCTTGGCGTCGCAGGTCTAGGTCGGACGAAGACCTATGGTTCGGAGGTAGGTTCAATAGGGCCTGAAGCAAGGTTCATTCAGTGGGAATTCGCTACGGCAGGGTTGCGATTTTTACGTACTGTGACTTTTACCTTCGAAGGAGTGGCTCATATGCGTACTCACGATACCTGGCTACGGCGCACTACATGTCGGTTTGGACTCCTCGCTGCAATACTCGGGCAGCTTGCCCTTGCGCGAGCAGTGCTGGCGGACGGTAATCAGAACTACGTACAATCGCAGCGGCAGCAGGCGGCCGACGCGGCTTCACTTCCCGAATTTAATCCCTATGGGTCGATGTCGGCCGCGAGTATTTCGCCCTTCGTCGGCACGACAACCTCGTCCCAGGTAAACGTGAACTTTCCCAGTGCTTCGGCCTCTGTGTCGGCGGTTACGCTGGGTATGGCTGCCACAGCCAAGGGGTTTGCCAGTCTGGCCTCCGGCACGCTGGGCGCCTATGCGCAGGAGTACGGCCCCCCGACATCTAGTGCGGCATCCGAATCAGGCCTTTGGGATACGCTCACATTCTCAGGAGCGAGCGGGCCTGCCACTGGTCTCATCCGGCTGAGCATAGCGGGAACCTTCGTCACTACCGGGCAAGGAAGCGCCTGCCTTGCCATCGGGGGTGGCTTATGCAATCCCTTGTTTCTAACCGTGCTGCAGAGCTGGCCAACGCTGGACAGCGCTAACCCCTCAGAGGTATTGACCGAATCCTTTCCGATCGTAAATGGTAGTCCGGTGGAGTTTTCTGCGGGACTCTACGCCCAGGCCAACAACCTCACTGCGACCACTGTCATTCAGCCGACCGCGGATCTGTTCGATCCCGCATCGCTGTCACTGGAGTTGCCGCCGGGGGTAACCTACACCTCGGCGTCGGGGGCGTTTTTGACGAGTCCTGTGCCATTGCCGCCGGCGATCTGGCTGTTCGGCTCCGGGTTATGGGTCGTGGTGGTCCTGGCTGTGCGCTGGGTTCCGGGCAAGGCCGCCCGGGTGGCTGGGTTGTCGGCGACACCGTCTTAGCGGCCGGGTTATAGGGACGATCGCCGTCATTCTATTGCGGCGGACAACGTCGCATCACCCGGTTTACGCGCTGACTTTCCAATCAGCAGCACCATTGGGAGCATTGCGACAAAGCTCAAAGAGATGAGCTTGAAGGCATCGATCACGCCGAGCATCTGTGACTGGCGGGCAAGTGTGTGTGCGAGCACTGCCGCTGAGGCTGGATCACCGAGGGTGAGACCCAGTCGCTTTAGGTACGCTGGCAGCGCCGGGTTGAACACGTTAATCTTCCCACCGATCTGGTTCCATCCGACCTGCATGTAACGGGTCATGACAGTCATGGCGATCGAGATTCCGACCGACGATCCGATCGTACGCATGAGGCTGTAGACGCCGGCAGCCTCGGCCGATTGTTCAGTTGGCAGTGTCGCGAATGCCACCGTCGCCAGTGGCACGAAGATCATCCCCAAGCCCAGGCCCTGCACCACAATTGGCCATATCAGCCACCATTTGTCTACCTGAAGGTCATACATGGTCATGGCGTGAGATCCAATCACCGACAGAATGATGCCGAAGGCGATCAGGCTCCGGGGTTCGACGCGGTTGATGAGTTTTCCGACAAGTATCATGCCTATCATGCTGGCGATGCCGCGCGGTGCCATGATCAGACCGGTGGTGGATGCCGGATAATTGAGCAGGCTCTCAAGCAACATCGGCTGCAGGACCATGGCGCCGTACATGCCAAGACCGAAGACGGCCAGCAACAGGCTGGAAGTGGCGAAGTTCCGGTCGTGGAAGATGCGCGGATCGAACAGGGCTTTGCGCGGGTGCTTGAATCCATGATACAGGAATCCTACAAAGCCCGCGGTGCACAGCGCCGTTGCGCCGCGTATTGCCCAGGATCCGTACCAGTCGTCCTGGGAGCCGCGATCAAGGACGAACTGCAGCCCGCCCACCGCAAGAGTTAGCAGGGCGAAGCCAAACCAGTCCATGCGCCGTTCGCGCCGCGGGGTATCGGGTACCATGCGCCAGGTGAGGAACAGTGATAGGATCCCCACGGGCAGATTTATGTAGAACGTCCAGCGCCAGTTGATAGCCTCTGTGATGTAACCGCCCAGGGTGGGTCCGAGGATCGGGCCGACCATGACGCCTATGCCCCAGATGGCCATCGCCCGGCCGCGCTCTTCGGAAGGGAAGGTCTGCACCATGACCGACTGGGACATCGGCACGAGCGCGGCGCCGAAAATGCCCTGCATGAGCCGGAACACCACGATTTCGGCCAGATTGGTGGAGATCCCGCACAGTGCCGAGGCTACCACGAATCCGAAGATGCTAATCAGAAGAAAGTTCTTCTGGCCGAGACGGTCGGCGAAGTACCCGGTCAAAGGCATGAAGACGCCGGACGCCACGAGATAGCTTGTCAGCACCCAGCCGATCTGGTCCGGAGTGGCGCCGAGCTGCCCCTGCATGTGCGGCAACGCTACATTGACGATGGTCGTGTCCAGCGCCTGCAGCACCGTCGCGGACATGACCGCCACCGAAATCAGAAAACGGTGGGTGGATCCATCCGCATTGCGATCCGGCACGCTGACGCTCACGGGTGCGATGCTATGGCAGGCGAGGGCGGTGGCGCGGAGTTGGTAGTGTCGATGGTCACCTCAGCACTTGTCCCGAGCCGCAGCGGATGACGCGGGTCGGGATTGAGCACGGCAACCCGTACCGGTACCCGCTGTGTGACCTTGACCCAGTTGCCGGTCGCATTTTCCGGCGGCAGTAGGGAGAACGCGGTACCACTGGCGCCGCTGATGTGCTCTACGCGTCCGCGGAAGTGATGACCCGGGTACATGTCCACGGTAATGTCGGCCAGCTGCCCCGGGTGGATGCGCCCGATCTCGGTCTCCTTGAAATTGGCATCAACCCAATACTGCCGGCCGCAGACCAACGTGAACAGTGCGGCGCCGTTCTGCACCACATCGCCGGGCCGCAGAGACAGCTTGGCTATCCTCCCGCTGCAGGCGGCAGACACGTGGGTGTCTCCGAGGTTCACGCGTGCCTGCGCGACTGCCGTCGCCGCCTCGCGCACTCGCTCGTTTTGCGTGCCAGTGTTTCCCAGAGTCATCTGCGCCTGGCGCAGCCTGGCTCGAGCGAGGTTCAGCTGCGCGCGGGCACCTTGAACGGTTGCCTCGGCATTGTCGTATGCCTGTGCCGAAACGAACCCCTTGTCGCGCAGCCGCTGTATCCGGCTGGTAGTGACTTTGGCGTTGTCGAGCTGCACGCGGCGGTCGGCGAGCGCCGCGGCGGCTGCGGACACTGCTGCGGAGTCGGCCGACACCGCCTGGCGCGCCAGTGCCTGGCGCGCCTGCGCCTGTTCAAGCGCGATGCGGAAGGATGTCGGATCGATGGTGAACAGCGGGTCGCCGCGACGGATTGGCTGCTGGTTGCTTACGAAAACGCGGGCGATCCGGCCACTGACCTGTGCGGCGACCTGTACCACATGGGCATTGACATAGGCATCGTCGGTGCTCGGATAGATTTCAGAGTGGTGCCAGTAGGCGTAGACGGCACCAAGCAGCCCGGCCACGATGAGCACAGACATTGCCCACTTCCATCTGATTAGCAGTCGCATAATTGGTGACTTCGATGCGTTTTACCGGCGGGGACGGCCGGCGAGCTGGGCAATTGGGGGTATGTTCATAGATTTTCAGCGCGCTCCTTGATCCGCTTCAGCACTTCGGCGCACTGGTTCAGCTCGCCCTCGGACATGCCGGCGAACAGCTCACGGCGAAGTTGTGCCGCCACGCTCTTGATCTGCCGTAGTACCTCGTGCGATTTGTCGGTCAGGTGCACGGTTTTGCTGCGGCGATCCCCAGCCGATTCGCGCCGTTCCAGCCAGCCGTCGCGCGTCATGCGGTCGAGCAGTCCCACCAGAGTTGGTCCCTCGATGCCGATGCGGCTGGCGAGCTCCTTCTGGATCATGGCATCGCCGCCGTGCGACAGCTGCAGCAGCACCATCCATTTGGCCTGGCTCAGGCCTAGGGGTTTAAGGCGCTCATCAAGACGGCTGCGCCAGGCGCGTGCTGTCTCTCCCAGCAGTACAGGAAATTTTTCAGTATCGGGCATGGATGAATGGCACTAGGTTAAGCCTGAAGCTTCTTAGGCCGGCCGCGCAACTTAATGTTTCGGCGCGCTCTTCGTCGGGT
>DAHXOO010000037.1 GCA_027364845.1 Pseudomonadota bacterium
CCTCCGGCGGTGACACCAACGCGCAGACAATGCTGCAGGCGACCATACTGTAACCAATGAGACGCGCATCTGTACCTTAAAATTTAAGGATTAACATATGAATAGCGGAAACCGGTTTTTCGGCCTCACTCGGGCCATTGTTGCGGTGTTGGCGGGCCTGACCATTCTTGGCTTGGGCAGCTTCGTTTTCGGAAGCACCCTGCCGGTAGTTTCCATATCCCAGGTTCCGTTAACCATGGTGGTACCGGCGCATCCGCAGGTACTGCTTGCTGTTGGCAATTCCCAATCCATGGACGGCGATCTGTCGGGTGCCATCATGACCGGCTCCGGGACCGTCAACAGCGCATTGCAACCTTCAAGCTCACCGCTCGATTACACCGTGCCCAGCGGTTTCACACCACCGTGCAATGCTACGACCACCAGCGGGCAGGCACCGTACACCATCAACAACAGCGGTACGCTGTGCGACAACTCGGCCAGCCGCCTGAATGTAGCCAAACAAGCCTTCCAGTCCATCCTGAGTACCTATGCCGGCGACACGGATTTCGGACTACTCGATTATTCGACGAGTTCACCGAGCGCCTATTCCACTTGGGTCTACTACATGAGTGGCAGCAGTGGCTTCCAGTTTTCCTCGACCAATACGACTGCACTGGCCAACGGCGAGTATGTCCCCAACCCCTGCTATAACGTGACTGGTAGCGGAACGGTTGCTGCGGATTGCTCGAACCTCGAAACGTTCTACGCGTCATCAGCCGTATTAAACGATCCGTGGATGATCGTCCAAAACAGCAGCGACGATCCATCCATCAATGATGTGTTGTATGCCAGCGGTATCGCTCCGGTGTGTGTGGTGTACGGCGGACCCAGCCCTGCAACCCCCTACCCGCCCAATTTTACGCTCGGCAACTATGAAACCGGCAACATCCTCGAGACCTACCAACACGAGATTAATAGCTGCGCAATGCAGACTGGGCCGACGAACGCCGGGTTCGTGCCCTACCAGCCGCAGACCATGTATGCGCAACGCGGGTTCGGCTATTACACCAACGTGAGCGGCAATACCGGCAACCTGGTTGTACCGATAACCACCGCAGGCATGAATCCCACGCCTGCGCAGGTTCAGGCGATGATCGCCGACTTTACACCCTTTCTGAATCCAGAAACGAGCAGCGACAGTAGCGGCGAAATCAAGGCGCTGGCGGTACAGTCCCCGATTGCCGGCATGCTGGCCAAGGCTTACAGCTACTACACCACAGGTGGCGGTCCGCCATCGAGCAACGGCTGCACGTCGATACGCTACGTCGTCCTCGTCACCGACGGCCTGCCAACCATGGATCTGAAGGGGAATAACTGGCCGCCGCTCGGCAGCCAAGCCGCTACGGGATTTGGAGTTACCGCGACGTTCAATGCCAACGGTTCGCTCAGTTCCACGAACGATCAGGCACTGACCGACACGATCACGGAACTCACTGCTCTGAACAGCGCGGGCATAAAGACCTACATCGTCGGCGTGGGCGCAGGTGTGGACCCGAGCCTCAACCCGCAGGCCGCCGCCACACTGACCGCCATGGCCATTGCCGGCGGCACCGGAAACTATTCTGCGGCCACGAGTGCCCAGCAGGTGACTGTGGATCTGCAATCCATTCTTTCGGCAATTCAGGCCGGCACCTATTCGGTGAGTTCGGCAGCTGTCAACTCGACCGGACTTAACTCCAGCGCAGTGGCCTATCAAGCGAAATTCACAACTTCCGACACCCCCTGGCAGGACTGGACCGGCAATCTGCTCGCCTATCCAATCAGCGCCAGCGGCAGTAACGCGGGTACGGTGAACACGACCACTCCGATCTGGAGCGCGCAGAGCAATCTCGACACGCTGGCGTCAGGCCAGGGTTGGAACAACACCCGCATGATCGCGACCTGCGTCCCGACCAGCGGCCTGTGCGGCAACGGTTCCGGTGCGCCGTTTCGCTGGGCCAACATCAGCAATACGCAGCAATCGGACCTCATGACCAGCACGTCCGATACATTGGGGCCAGACCGGCTCAATTATCTGCGCGGGGACAAGTCCAATGAACAGCAGAACAGTGGGCCGTTCCGCAACCGTTCCCATCTGCTCGGCGACATCGTGGACAGCAGCCCGGTGTACGTGGCTCAGGCGATCGGTCCGTACACCACCGACACTACGTATCAGAGTTTCGAGACGAGCACTGCGAACCGCGAGCCGATGCTCTATGTCGGCGCCAATGACGGCATGCTGCATGCCTTCGATGCCACGACTGGCGAGGAGAAATTCGCCTACGTGCCCAACGGCGTGTTTGGCAATCTCATGCAACTGACCAATCCTGTCTACAACCAGCAGCATCGCTTCTTCGTCGACGGTTCGCCGACCGCCGGCGACGTAAAGTTTTCCAATGGCAGCTGGCATACCGTGTTGACCGGTGGTCTGGGGGCCGGCGGCAGCAGCATCTATGCGCTCGACGTGACCAATCCAGCCGGAATAACGAACGAGACGCAGCTCGCGGCCGACGTGCTCTGGGAGTTCAGCGACCCGGATCTTGGCCTAACCTTCAGCCGCCCGTTTATCGCCGAAACCAATATCAGCGCTACTTATAGCGCCACGCCGTTCCTGGTGTTTTTCGGTTCCGGATACAACAACGGTACAAGCAACGATGATTATCTCTACGTGCTCAACGCCCAGACCGGCCAGGAAGTGACACCGGGCTCGCCGAGTGCCAAACCGATTGACCTGTGTAAGGCCGTGACTCCCGACCCGTGTCTTGCCAACGTTCCTAACGGCCTGGCCACGCCTGCCGTGGTCAACAGCTCGGGCGACCTGGGTGCACCGGCGGATACCGTCTATGTGGGTGATCTGCAGGGCAACCTCTGGAAGATCAACATCCTGGATCCGAAACCGGCAAATTGGACCGTGACCCTGCTGTTTCAGGCGAAGGACCCTTCGGGCAATCCGCAGCCGATCACCACGACGCCGCTGGTATCCCTCAATCCGAAATATCCGCAGGTTCTGTACCCGATGGTGTTTTTCGGGACCGGCCAGCTGCTCGGTTTGCCAGATATCAGCAACACCCAGGTGCAGAGTTTCTACGGAATCGAGGATGAATCGACCGGAAGCTCGTTCACCCCGCCTACCCGCAGCAATCTGATCCAGCAGACGCTGACTGATACTACGACTACCGTCTGCACGAACACGGGCACATTGCCCTGCACGAACCAGACGCTTACGGTGCGAACGGTCAGCACCAATACGGTGAACCTGGCCGCGAATCCAGGCTGGTTCATCGACCTTGGTTCCGCCGTAAACGCCGCAGATACCGGCGAACGCGTCGTGTCGGATCCACGCCTAGAAAATGGGGTCGTCGTATTCACCACCTATATTCCGGCGCAAAGCACCTGTTCGGCGGGTGGTCAATCTTTCCTGATGGCGCTTGACTACACCAATGGCAGCAGCTTCACGCAGCCACAGCTGGACCTGAATAATGACGGCAGCCTCAACGGTAGCGACCAGGTCAACGGCCAGAACCCCGTCGGACTATCACTCGGCACTGGGTATGCGTCTGCTCCGACGATCATCTCGGCACCGTCGGGCAATGACATAAAGCTGGTTAACAAATCAACCGGGCAGATTCAGTCCATTCAGGAACGTGGCGGTAATATCAACCGGTCCTGGTGGCAGATATACTGATCCGCATCGATCGCTACGTCAGGAGTAACGTCATGACCAGAACGCGCAAGATAATCAGACTCGTTGTCGCTGGCCTGTTTCTGCATCTGGCCTGGGGCGCGCCGGCCTCGGCGACTTATGCCATACCGTCGGGCAATACGGGCCAAGGGACGATCGAATCGGTCAATCACGCTCACCACACCATCACGGTAGATGGGCAGACTTACCGCGTATCCCCGAATGCCGCGTACAGCGGAGTGGGTGGTTTTGACGGGCTGACGCCCGGCATGTCCGTCGAGTTCGTCGGCAATGGCCCACTTAACAGCGGTACAGCAGTCCTGACCGGGGTGATTGTGGTTCCGGGACACTCCACTGAACAAGGACGGCCTTCAAAGTGACCATGAACAGCACACTGTCGGGAAAATATCGCTCTCGGGGGTTCACCCTCATCGAGTTGCTCGTAGTTCTGGCAATCATAGCCATCATTGCGGCAATCGCCTACCCGTCCTTTGAGAAGGATGTATACCAATCGCGTCGATCCGACGCAATGGCGGCGCTCAGCCAGGATGCGCAGCTGCTGGAGCGCTGCTACACGCAGTATTTTTCATACAATAACACTCAATGCCCGGTACCGGCGACGACATCCCCAAAAGGCTATTACTCCATCACAGCAACGGTTGCGGCCAGCACCTACAGCCTGACCGCCGTCCCGGTTGCGACAGGTCCCCAGGTGGGCGACACGCAGTGCGCCAGCTTTACGCTGGATTACACGGGTCTGAAAACGGCGACGGACTCTGGTGGTCAAAACACCACATCGATGTGCTGGACCAATTGATCTGGAACCCGCACAGAGTCCGCAGCCGGCCATTGAGCTGATCTCCCGGAAGCACATCGGCTATACGGGCGGGCCCGGGTTCCGAAAGTTGGAGTCCCCATCCCCATCTGACGAGGGATGCCGTCGTTGTCATTGCGTTGGGATCATCCTCCGGCCTGAAGGACGAGGATTTTTCGTAAGCGCCCCGTAAAGCCCATCGTACCCAATCCTTGATTGAACGCTCAGTGTCCTGCATTGCCAGAGCAGGAGTCGAGCATGAAGAAAAGCCGCTCAGTCCGCTAAATCATGTCATAATTAAACTCTACATCTCGTCTGCGCCAGGAAAACCACTAGCCAAGCGGAAAGTCGCATTCGCCTTCTTGACCTTCCGACGGTTTCCGAGAAGTTCGCCTTTACCCGATACAGATGAAGCCCCGCCGTCCAATCTGCAGTGGACGCAGACCCTCCGAAAACCCACGCTTCAGGCCACTTGCTGGCCTGAAGCGCCTAGTCCGCAAACGCGTTCAGGCGATACATCGTGCCCACTACGCTCGGCGCGTATCGTCCTGGAGCAAAAACATTGGCCAGGCGCGCCTTCGCCCGCCAACCAGTACAGTGTCCGGGCGCAACCAGGCGAGGCGCGATACGCTCCTGAAGATCGCGAACCGTTGATTCGATCCGCTGTTCCATCGCCTTGCCGGCGAGATGGTAACCGCCAATCACCATGTCGACGGGAAGACTGGGGAAACTCGCCTTCGCACCCAGGCACGCGTTAACAATCCCCGCATGCGAACAGGCGGAAAACACGCTTACGCCCCGACCCCGAACCCAAGCCGCGACAAAACGCTCATCCATGATCAAGGGATCGGGTTCACCGACGTCGCCATAAAACGTGTGATGGCCGACCAAGCCGGTCTCATAATCGGTAACACGATCGATCGCGCCGCTTCCGAGAAAGAAACCACCGCAAATAGGATGAGAATCGCTCCGCGTGAGGATCTTACCACCTGATTGGGCGATAACCTCGAACGTGGGGTCCGGGGGCAGCATGATCATCACTCCACTCGGCAGCAGTATGCCGCGCTGGTCCGGCCGGTTCGGATGCAGATCAATGACAGGTCGACTCATCCCGGCAGCCTCCCGCGCCGCGCTGATGGCGGCAATGACCCGCGGAAATCCGCCACTGTGATCGAAATGCCAGTGCGATAAGAAAACATACTCGATGGCCACCAGATCGATGCCCAGGCGCCGTGCATTGTCGAGCCAGATATCGGGATAGGGACCCACATCGAATAGCAGACTGCGGCTGTGGTCTCCGCGTCGGCCCTTGATCAATACAGAGAGGCCGTGGCAGCCACAGCAAAGCTGATCGAACACGGTCTTGCATTCATGCCCGGCGTAGTGCCGGTCCGTCGGCGTACGTGCCGCAAGGTGGACAACCTCTGGAATTTGCGGCACGCCGTCATCAACGCTCGATAGAGTATCCGACTCATTGTCAACAACGACGATGATCTCGAGCGCATCAAGTGGCGCTATATCTTCTGGAAACGATTCTTGAACCATCCAGACATCTCCTCTGCAGCGGATATCCTATGGCGGCACCGTACCGGACACCGATTTACCCGCAATGGTGCCTCTTTACGATATCGCGAACAAGCTCGCTTCCAACTTGGCGAAAGACGCTACTGCTGCAGCCGAAGTGGCTGTATCCGATCTACTTATTTTCCAAAAGGCAACCGGAACCACGTGGCGTTGAGATCCCTTGCACGACACCTGACAGGCGCACGAACAGCCCACTGCCGACATGGGTCGCGATCGGGGTCATCTTGCCAAACTTTTATTTTCACCTCGAAGATCCTGATGAATCCCATTCACGGGTCGCGTTGGTGAACCACGCAAGCAATCCGGCAGCGAAGTCTAGCCCCAGTCGCCAAGTATTCCCTGGCAGCCACGAGACCTAGCCAGCCAGCTGTTGGACCAGCCGCCCCGCCGGCTTGGACGACGGAAATGCGCACACGGCGCCAACTATCATCACTCCGACGCGCCCCTGGATCTGCGGCAGTTCATGGCTGAACATCCGGGCCGCGATGGGCGTAGCGTCGGCGAGCCGCAGCTCCACCAGCACGTCACTGCCAAAATACTGGATGCCGCTGATGTCCGCAGCGACGCTTCCGGGCGTTGCGTGAGCGACCAGGCGGATCTGCTCCGGGCGCAGCAGAACCTGGACCGGGCCATCGATGCGCTGTGTGGACGTGAGTACACCCAGAGGACAGTGGATACGTCCGCCATGCGCCTCTCCGTCAAGCAGTACGGATTCGCCCACGAACTGACCCATCGCCAGATCTACCGGATTACGATAAAGCGACGCCGGTCGGTCGTGCTGTGCGATGCGTCCACCCCGCAGGACGGCTACGCGGTCACCCATAGACAAAGCTTCATCTTGGTCGTGCGTAACGAGAACTGCTGTAGCACCGACCGCCTTAAGAACTTCCAGAACGGACCTGCGGATCTCGCGTCGCAAAGCGGCATCGATGGCGGAGAACGGCTCGTCGAGCAGGACCAGACGTGGCTCGGGCGCGAGTGCCCGGGCCAGGGCCGTGCGTTGCTGCTCCCCGCCGGAGAGCTGATGTGGAAACCGACGAGCGTAAAGGGCGGGAAGCCCGACAAGCTCCATCATGCGGGTAATGCGGGCTGCGCGATCAGCTCGCTTCTGCAACCCGAAACCGATGTTCTGCTCCACGGTGAGGTGCGGGAACAGCGCGCCCTCCTGGGTCAGGTACCCGATACGCCGTTGCTCCGGCAGGGTATGCGTTCTCGGGGATTCGACGACGACCCCCTCGATCTTGATCATTCCGGCATCCGGCCGTTCGAATCCCGCGATCAGCCGCAGCAGCGTCGTCTTGCCTCCGCCGGACGCTCCGAGGATCGCCAGCAGCGCTCCCGATTCCACCTGCAGATCGATACCGTCCAGAATGGAGTTGCCGTCGAAACGCTTTGTGAGGCCTTCAATACGCAGTTCTGCCATGCTTAGCTCCCGACTGCGGTAGCGTGCGCCGCTACACCGAAGCGACTTGCGGTGAACCAACTCGTAACCATGGAAATCCCGATGAGAATCGCCGCGTAGGGAGCGGCCCCTGCAAACGCCAGGGTCGAGGTGTTTTCCCACACGCGCATGGCCAAGGTTTCGGTACCAAGGGGGGCCAGCAGCAGTGTGGCCGTGAGTTCGGACACGATTGACGTCAGTACCAGTGCGGCGGCGGCTCCGACACCAGGCATGGCCAACGGCAGCGTGATCCTGCGCAAGACTCCGAACCAGCCATATCCGAGGCCGCGCCCGATCTCTTCGAGCAACGGCGGAGACTGCACCAGCGCCGCCCGGATGCCCACCAGCGCAAACGGCATGAACAGAATGGCATAGACCACCAGCAGCAGTAGTGTGCTCTGATACAGCCAGGGGACGATCCTGATCGCGACCGTGATGAAACTGAGGGCGACCACGATGCCCGGCAACCCCTGGGCAAGCCAGGGCACCTGCGATAGCCAGGTGACCATCCTGCGGCCAGGCCAGCGGCTCGCGAGCAGAGCCAGCGGCAATATCAGCACGCTCGTGAAAATCGCTCCGCCCACTCCCAGCTTGATCGAGGTCCAAGTGGCCTGGAATACGGCATGCGGCGAAACCTCGGCCGGTGTGATGGCGGCTGCGCCGTGCTGGGTAAGCCAGAATACCGTCATACCCAGCGGGACCCCTACACTGGCGGCGGCCAGCAGAACCAGGAAGGCAAGCGCCGGAAGGCGCCAGACTCCCAGACGATAAACCGTCGCCGCTCTGGCAGCCCCCCGCCCTACCGACGCATAAGAATGACCACCTTCAAGCAGCACATACGCGACCAGTACCAGCAGGCAAAGCATCAGCAGCACCAGAGCCAGAGCGGACGCGACCGACCCAGTCAAACCTGCGGTATACACCAGATAGATCTGGGTGGTGAACGTCTGAAAACGCATCATGGCGAAGGCGCCGAACTCGGTCAGCGCCCTCAAGGCGACCAACGCCCCGCCGCCCAGCATAGCGGGCCTGAGCTGCGGCAGAATCACACGAACGAAGGCGCCGAAAGATGATGTCCCCAGGACGCGGGCCACGTCTTCCTGCATCGGGTCAAGGCGCTTCAGACTCGCCGCTACCGGCAGATAGACCAGAGGAAAATAGGCACAGGTAGTGACCAGCAGTGCCCCGCCGAATTTCTCGAAGTGCGGGCTGAGCGACACCCATGCGTAGCTGGCGATGAACGCAGGGACCGCCAGCGGCGCAGCGCCCAGGGCCTGCCACAATGGCCGCAGCGGAACATCCGTTCGTACAACGAGAAATGCGGTCGCTGTCCCGATCAGCGTTGCAAGTAGTGTTGCCGCAATCATCAAGCCGAGCGTATTGAACAGCAGCCTGATGACGGCCGACCCGAGGAATTCGGTCAGCAGATGCGTCACGCCCGATCCCAGTGCGTCACCCACCGTAGCCACTATCAGCGCTGCGACCAGCAGTGCTGGCATGGAGGCCAGAAAGACCAATGCCGGAGGAAGTCTGCCACGCATGGCTATTTCCAGTCCACAGGCGTCGCGTCGCCCGATGCGCTACAGCAGACCCGATTTTTCAAGCAGCTGCAGCGCCGTCACGTCTGTCCCCAACCGTGAGGGTGCGATCCTGGGCGGGTAGAGCTTGTTCCAAGGGGTGATGACGGGGCTGGCTTTCACGCCGGAAACAAGCGGATATTCGTAGTCCACATCGCCGCGGGCAAGCATTTCCTGGGTCTTGCGACTGACCAAAAATGCGAGAAATTGCTGCGCCAGCAGCTTGTGTGGCGCCGAAGCCAGGATACCGGCGGCCGACACATTCACCAGGTTGCCAACGTCCCTGCGGCGAAAATGCGCAATCTCGGCATGCATCCGCTGCGGGCCGACTTCGGTGCGCAGCCGTGCCCAGTAATAGTTGTTGATCAGCCCAGTGGCCACCTCGCCCCGGTTCACGGCGGCCACGACACCCTCGTCGTCGGGGTAGATCTTGGCATTGTGTTTCAGGCCTCGGAGCCACTCCAGGGCGGCCTTCTCTCCCTTGACCTTGATCATGGCGTCGACCAACGGCAGAAAGTCCGAGTCACCCGGCGCGATCGCAATCTTACCCTTCCAGCTGGGTCGGGCAAGCGCTGCCAGGGATTTGGGCAGATTCCGGCTGTGGACGAGTGCTGGGTTCCACGTCAGGACATTCTGTCGCGCTAGGACTGCGACCCAGCGTCCATTGGTCGCGCTGTATTGGCGCGGCACCCGGGACAGGGTCGCGGCTGATACCGGCGAGAGCAGTTCTTTCTGGTTCAGTAGATTGATGGATGTGGAATTCTCGACAAACACGACATCAGCAGGCGAATCGCCGCGTTCGCGAATGATCTGCTGTACGATTGCCGGACCTTCGCCGCTGTGCACCAGCACGTGTATGCCGGTTGCCTTCTCGAACGCCCGGGTAATCAAACGCACCGATTGGGGATGCTGACCGTTGTACAGCACCAGGGTCGATGCGGCGTCAGCTGCTGCAGTCCAGAAAAGTGCCGCCAACAGCATCAGTGCCACCACCGCGGGCAGACCAGGACGGGTGCATCGTCTCAGTAAACGGGTCGGCAGCACGGCAAGTCGGAATGGCGGAATGTAGCGCATCAATGGTCTCCTTAATGTCATTCGCATCGGATTGATCACCCGGTGTGTTCAATGTGCCCCAAAAAAAGGATGGCGGATACAAGCATTCGCAGAACTGCTCCCGACTTCTGCGTTCTTCGGGCGCCGCGGCTAGGATCGAGCTTTCGCCGACATCGGCATGTAACGAATCTCCGCGTGCCGGAATGTGCAAAATTGCTCTCTGTTCCTGATGGGTCGCTGCCATCGCAATCTTCTTATCAGACTGTAGTGATAATGGTAACAGCAACCATTCTCATTTGCAATGGCATTTCTGAAAGCCGACACGTCAATGCGTGGCGGCAGCCCTAGTTCAAACTGCAGGACCGACAATGAGCACAATGAGCACAATGAGCACGGGCATGCACTCCCACCTATGGAATAAACACGCTCGTCGGCACGAGGTGCGCTGCCAGTGCAAACGACTCACTCAGGGTGGGATGCGGATGGATGATCAAAGCCAACGCCTCCATCGTTATCCCGGCACCTACTGCCAGGGCTGCTTCACCCATGATCGAAGCAATACCCTCACCCAGCGCGTGTACGCCGAGCACGCGATGAGTCCCGCGCTCATAGACCACTTTGAGCAGCCCATCAGCATGACCTGCTACCTGTGCGCGCGCGTCGACGCTGAAATCGTAACGCACAACCTCAATTTCATGCCCTGCCTTGCGCGCCTCGCCTTCGGTTAATCCCGCAATCCCGATTTCCGGGATGCTGAAGATCACTGCGGCATTGACCGCTGGTTCCGGAAACCGCACGGGCTGTCCCAGCAGATAGTGCGCAAGCACCAGCGACTGTGCGCTGGCCCAGTGAGCGAACATGGGCTGTCCGACAACATCACCTACGGCATATAAGCCCGGTTCATCGGTCTCGAGCACATGGTTGACCCGTATGCCATGACGGTCGTAGCGCACGGCCGTATTTTCTAACCCAAGTTCTTCGGTGCACGCTTCGCGCCCGGTCACCTCCAGAACGTATTCTCCGTAAGCTTCATGCGCCGCGCCGGCGGTGTCACGGTACTGCACAAAGGCGCCACCCCCGGCATGACAGATCCGAGTCACCCGCGCATCCAACACCAAAGAAACACCCTGGTGCAGCATGCGGACTTCGAGCATACGGGCAATTTCCTCATCGACCTGTCCAAGGATGCTCAAACCAGCTTCGAGCAGCGTCACCCTGACGCCGAAGGCGGCGAAGATCTGTGACAGTTCCACACCTACGGGGCCAGCACCGACAACGACCAGACTGCGTGGCAGATATTCGAGGTCGAACACCTGCTCGCTCGTGATCATCCTCGCGAGTCCGCTGCCCAGCACGGCGGGGCGTACGGACTTTGAGCCGGTTGCAATAATGGCGCTTGCGAATTCGACCTCATAGGGTTCGCCAGAGGCCGGTTTCAGCAGTGCCCGGCGTTGATTGAGCAGCGCAACCGCGCCGAAGCGCACATCCAATGCAGGAATAGTTTGCGCGCGATCGAGCGCCCACTGGGCCCTCTGTCTGAGCACCGCGTCCTTGCGTGCGACGATGGCCTGCCAGTCGATGTGCGGCTCCCCTGGAGAAAGACACAACCCGAACTCCGCGGCACGGCGAATAGCTCGCAGGCGCTGCGCACTTTCGTATAGGATCTTCGACGGGATGCAGCCTTCAAAGAGGCAAGTGCCACCAAGCCCCGCGCCCCGCTCGACCAGGAGCACGCGGCGTTGGGCCGCAGCCAGTGCCATGGCGACGGGGGTGCCTCCGGGTCCACCGCCGACGACAAGCACGTCATATTTTTTGGTCATGGACAGTTGTCGCGCGATCTTTACCTGCAATCACTGCAAACGCGCGCCGTGCCCGACGCCTGGCCCTCTGCACCCGTACAACACGCGCTACGCTCTTCCGGGGTAAAACGGGCGATTGATCGGGATTACCGGCTTCAGGCCGCACGTTCCATCTCCGGTCTATATTGGCCCCGGCGAGCGGCGCCAGTGAGCACAGCGCGAAAATGGAATACCTGCTGCGCGGCGGTGACATTCTCCCGCCGGCCCTGCCAGGCATCGAGGACCGGCTGCTGCAAAGCACGCGCGTAGGAGAAAGACAGCTCCCAGGGCGCCTGCGGAAACAGAACATTCATGGCATTGAGATTGGCCGTCGCCTGTTCAGCGGTCTGTCCGCCGGAAAGAAAATTGATACTTGGCACCGCCGCCGGCACGACGCGCCTGAGTACCTTTACGGTCTCACGCGCCACCTCGTCCGGGTCGGCCTTTCGAGCATGTTCCTTACCCGGTAGTACCATACTCGGCTTGAGCAGCATGTATTCCAGCGTCACCCGGTGACGGTGCAGAGCATGAAACACCGCGTGCAGCACGGACTCCGTCACCTCGGCACAGCGCTGCAAACTGTGATCGCCATCGAGAAGAACCTCGGGCTCGACGATGGGAACGATCCCCTGCTCCTGGCACACCGCCGCGTAGCGGGCGAGCATTTCGGCGTTCGCCTCGACACCGAGCGCTGTCGGATTGCGGTCAGTGATCGGGTAGACCTCCCGCCACTTTGCGAAACGGGCTCCCTGGGTCTTGTAGGTCTTCAATCTTTCGGCCAGTCCGTCCAAGCCTTGCGTCACAAGGTCGTTGGGAGCACCGCACAGCGGTACGGTCCCTTTATCCACCTTAATGCCTGGAACAATCCCCTGACGCCAGGCGACCATGGGCAGTAATGTTCCATCGTCGGCTTTCTGCAGCAGCGTTTCCTCAAACAGAATCACACCGCTCAGAAACTCGCCCGCACCCGCTGTCGTCAGCAGCAACGACCGGTAGGCGCGCCGGTTTTCTTCGGTCGACTCCATCCCGATGGCCTTGAATCGTTTTGCGATGGTCGGATGGCTTTCGTCGGCAGCGAGGATCCCCTTGCCTTTCTGCACCAGGTCTCTGATGGTGGCCTGCAGTTCGTCTTGAATGCCCATACATGCCTCCTCGGTATTGGTAAGAAGCACCATTGCGTGCCACCAGCCGCCGTTGCCCCTGCGCCGCAACGGACCATGACGGATTCTTAACTCATTTGAAAATTCATCTCTTTGACACGGGTCAACCCTGAGACAGTTCCGCCAGCTCGGCGAAAGACAGCCTGCAGCACAGGTTTCCGTGTAGATGGGCAGTTGGTTCCAGCCGAAGCGGCGGGCGGCGAAGGATATGCTCGCTCCGGACGCCTGGCCGTGGGCAAACGTGTGGCTGGCGGCAACCAGGATATGAGTGTATATTTATATGAGCCATGAATCATATATAACCGTGAAATTTGCTCAGCACGGTCAAGCGAAAATCATTCCAGCCCTCAAGGTGCTGGGTGAGCCAAGTCGTCTCCGAATCTTGTGCTGGCTGGGACTCGAATGTCGCCCGGTGGTGGACATCATCAACGCTACCGGTTTGGAACAAACCAACGTCTCGTTCCACTTGCGCGTATTGCGTGAGGCGGGATTTGTTCGCGCCGAGCGCCGCGGGGCGTTCATCTATTACTGCCTTGCCGATCCAGACCTGCTGCGCATTCTGCACGACCTGAAACACTGGCTGGAGGCACGCCAAGCTCTGACCTCGAGCGAGGTCGGTCAGCACGTCAAACTGGTCACACACCGTCCGGTGACGACGAAGTCCAGGGAGGCAACGTAATCATGTCGGCGGGCAGCGCAGTTAAGAGGATATCAACGCATGAAGAAGGAACGCATATGATGGTTCAAGACCAGCTGTTTGCGGCTACCGCGATGCCTGACCGGGACTGGTGGCAAACGCTGTGGTCGGACCCCGATGCCGTTGTCAAAGCTCTGGGCGTCAAACGCGGGATGGAGGTGATCGACCTGGGTTGCGGGTACGGCTATTTTACCGCTGCCATTGCCCGGCAGATTGACCCAGGGCATGTCATCGGTATCGACCTCGATCCTGAAATGCTGGAACAGGCTCGAGCCGCCTGCAAAGCGACGACGAATTGCATCTGGCGGTTTGGAGACGCGATGAATCTAAGTCATCTGATAGCCAACCCGGTAGATTTTGTTCTGATAGCCAATTCGCTTCATGGCGTGCCGGACAAGACTGCCCTGGCCACGGAAGTCGCTGCCACCCTCCGCCCTACTGGTCGCATCGCCATCGTCAACTGGTACCCCATTGCGAGGGAACAGACGCCAGTCCTGGGTCAGCCGCGAGGACCCAGCACGCAACTTCGCATGTCTCCCGAACAAACCCGCGTGGTGGTGGAGCCGGCGGGCTTCGAACTTGAGACCTTGGTTGAACTGCCCCCCTATCATTACGGGGCTATCTTCGTCCGCTCAGGAGAACGTAGGAAATAGAAGGCAACCATACGCAATGCTTTCCAACAGATAAGTCAGCGGCACCGCAGTCCAGCCATAACAATTTCGATGGCGCATACATAGCGATGGCAATCGCCGAATTAGCGCCGCAGAGATGCCGATTGTCGGCAGAGGCGGTGCCCGGCGCATGCCAGATGACTCAAGGGATCACCGCGGATTATCATCACCGTCGCGGCGTATCGCAATCCGTGCCCATATTCGTATCAGGAGCCCACTATGGCCAACAACACCGGTTGTTGCGGCTCTCCCAAGGATCCCGCACAACAGGTGCGCGACCTCTACACCGCTCTTGCACTGCACCCGCAGAGAGATTTTGGCTGGGACACGGGCAAGCACAACGCCCGACGTCTCGGCTACGATACAGCGTGGCTGGAGCAACTGGCTGAGTCGATATGGGAGTCCGCTGCCGCGGTTGGAAATCCCTTCAGTTTAGGCCCGATTCGCGCCGGTGAGACGGTGCTTGATTTGGGGTGTGGCGCCGGCACGGATGTCTGCATCGCAGCGCTGCTAGTCGGTGCCAGCGGACGGGTTGTCGGCGTGGACGTCACGCCCGCCATGGTCGAAAAGGCCCGTCGCAACGCAAGGCTTGCCGGCCTAGAGAATGTCGAAGTGCATGAAACTGACGCGGCCCGCTTGCCGCTTCCCGACGCCTGCATCGATGTAGTGATATCAAACGGCGCCATCAATCTGGCGCCCGACAAAGGGGGTGTGTTCCGTGAAGCCTACCGCGTGCTACGTCCCCGAGGGAGACTCCAGTTCGCTGACATGGTGCACAGTGGCAGCGCTTGTACCACAACCCGGGTCAGCGCTGAGGCCTCGTGGGCGGACTGCGTTGCTGGGACGCTGCCCGCTGAAGAAGTGGTGTCTCTGCTTACGAAAGCCGGCTTTCGTGATGCTGCCCTCGCCGGGTTCAGCGACTACAAGACCTCATCGTCGACCATTGGAGCAATGTTCCGTGCGCTGAAGTGAGCGCGCGCTCGGAAAGAGCCCCCTGCGACACCAGCCTGCGGCAGGCGGATGGCATCGTTGCGACCGGCGTTACGTGGCTGTCGCCAGAAATTTGATCACGATCGCCTTGACCTCTTCCAAGATACGACCCAGGTGCTCCGTTCCGCGCTTACTTTCAGCGTAGATCTTGTAGACATCTTCGGTACCCGACGGGCGAACCGCGAACCAGCCGCTGGCCGCAACGACTTTCACTCCGCCAATGGGTGCAGCGTTGCCCGGCGCGTGGCTGAGGACCGCCGCGATGCTTTCACCGGCCAAATCCGCACACCGTAGCTGCTGCGGCGTCAGCGTGCGCAGCTTTTGCATCTGCTCCGTCGTGATTCGTGTATCCACACGGCTGTATGCGAAATCGCCGAATTCGCGCACTAGATCCGTGTAGATCTTGCCGGGATCGCAGCCAATAGCGGCCGTGATCTCGGCTGCAAGCAGTGCCGCGGTAATTCCATCCTTATCCGTGGTCCAGGTGCTGCCATCAATCCGCGCGAATGACGCGCCTGCACTCTCCTCCCCTGCGAAGGCAAGTGAGCCATCGAGCAGGCCGTCGACGAACCACTTGAACCCGACAGGCACCTCGTAGAGCTTGCGACCAAGCCGCCCGGCAACAAGGTCTATCATTTGACTACTGACCACCGTTTTTCCAATCGCTGCATCCTTGTGCCATCGCGGGCGATGCTGGAAGAGGTAGGAGATAGCGGCCGCGAGGTAGTGATTGGAGGGAAGCAGCCCGGTGCTGCGTGTGACGATTCCATGCCGGTCATGGTCAGTGTCGCAGGCAAATGCGATGTCAAAACGGTTCCTGTATTCGATCAAACCGCGCATGACGTACGGCGAGGACGGATCCATGCGAATCTGTCCGTCCCAATCAACTGGCACAAAGCGAAACGTCGGGTCGACGACTTCATTCACGACCGTGAGGTTCAATCTATAGTGCTCTGCGATCGCCGGCCAGTAGTGGACGCCAGCGCCGCCGAGCGGGTCTACTCCCAGACTGATGCGTGCATCGCGTATGGCATCCATGTCAATCACATTGCCGAGATCAGCCACATAGGCGTGAAGAAAATCGTGTCGGCGGGTCGTTGAAGCGCGCAGCGCCTGCTCGAAGGAAATTTTCTTTACGCCCCGCAGGTCATGCTCGAGGTAGGCATTCGCCCGCGCTTCGATCCAGCCGGTTACCCGGGCGTCCGCTGGTCCGCCGCTTGGGGGGTTGTACTTGAAACCTCCGTCCTGCGGCGGATTATGTGATGGCGTGACCACGATCCCGTCGGAAAGGCCGCGGTCCCGTCCGCGGTTGTGCGCGAGGATGGCATGGGAAACAGCTGGGGTGGGCGTATATTCGTCGCCTTCCGCAATCACGACTTCCACTCCGTTGGCCGCCAGCACTTCGACTGCCGTGGTCAGGGCCGGTAAGGACAATGCGTGCGTGTCCATGCCCAGAAACAGCGGTCCGGAAATGTCCATCTCCTTGCGATACTCGCAAATGGCCTGGCTGATGGCAAGAATATGCCATTCGTTGAAGCTCGAATGGTACGCACAGCCGCGATGCCCTGAGGTGCCGAACACAACACGCTGCTCCGGCACTGAAGGATCCGGCACCGTGGAATAGTAGGCCACGACGAGGCGCGGTACGTCGATGAGCATCGATGGATCGGGAAGTTTTCCGGAGGATAGGTCTATGTCCATGAGTCTCTCGCCGATTGATATGGCCTGGTTCCCGTAGCAGCGATGATACCGCCTGAGGTACTTCGCTGCAGCGCTCTTCATCGTTAATGCCGTGCATCGGTGCGCTGCGTTAGCCTGGCGCCCCGAGATCAGGCGTCAATTCCCCGGTGCGGCCCGTTTGTTCACGTCGGTGGTCTCGTTCTTGCGGGCATCTTCCAGCGTCTGCTCACTGCGGTTGCGCACTTCCCCAACCACCCGCCTCGCCTCCTCGCCACTGACAACTTCCTTTTCCTGCAGTACGGAGGCCAGAGCTTCCAGGGCCGACCGCTCTGTAGTAAGAATCTCGTGCGCACGCCGATGGCCCTCTTCCACCAGTTCCCTCACCGCGGCGTCGATTTGGCGCGCAATCTCGTCACTGTAATTCCTTTCTTCGATGTATTCTCCGCCCAGGTAAGGCGATTGCTGACGTCGTCCGTAGGTGAGCGGCCCGAGCTTCTCACTCATGCCCAGCCGGGTGACCATGTCGCGGGCGATCTCACTGGCACGCTCCAGATCATTGGCGGCCCCGCTGGAAATGTCGCCGAACACGATCTCCTCTGACGCCCGGCCGCCGAGAAGAATAGCGAGTTGGTCTCTGAGCTCGCTTACCGTAGACAGAAACTTCTCCGTGACCGGCAATTGCATGGTATAGCCGAGTGCCGCCACGCCGCGCGGAATGATGGATACCTTGTGCACTGGTTCGCCGGTGGGAACCACCATCGCCACCAGAGCGTGACCTGATTCGTGAAAGGCGACCCGGCGCTTTTCGTCGGCATTCAGAACCCGGTGTTTTTTCTCAGGACCGGCCATCACGCGATCGATAGCCGCCTCGAAATCAGCCATGGTCACCGCCGGGTGGTCGTGGCGTACTGCGAGGATGGCTGCCTCGTTGGCGATGTTCGCCAGATCGGCGCCGACAAAGCCCGGAGTGCGCTGCGCCACCACGTTCAGGTCCACATCGCCCGCCAAGGTGAGCTTGTTGACATGCAACTTGAGGATCTCCGTGCGTGCTCTCATATCCGGCTTGTCTACCACGATCTGGCGATCGAAACGTCCCGAGCGCAGCAGCGCCTTGTCCAATACCTCGGGGCGGTTGGTGGCAGCCATGACCACCACGCCGGTAGACGGGTCGAAGCCATCCATCTCGGTAAGCAGCTGGTTCAGTGTTTGCTCCCGCTCGTCGTGGCCACCCATGACGGCGGGCCCACCGCGCGCACGGCCGACGGCGTCCAGTTCGTCGATAAAAATGATGCATGGTGCCTTGGCGCGGGCCTGCTGAAACAAATCCCGTACCCGGGCCGCGCCGACCCCGACGAACATCTCGATGAATTCCGACCCGCTGATGCTGAAAAACGGTACTTCCGCCTCCCCGGCTACCGCGCGCGCGAGCAGGGTCTTTCCGGTGCCCGGTGCGCCCAGCAGCAGCACGCCCTTGGGCATGTGCCCGCCGAGTCGCTGGATGCGCGCGGGATCCTTGAGAAATTCGATGCTCTCCTTGAGCTCCTCCTTGGCCTCGTCTGCCCCGGCGACATCGTCAAAGGTGACCTTGGGCAAGTCGTCAGCATGGATACGCACACGGTTGTTTCCAATGTTCAGGAAGCCGCTGGCGCCGGTCATTTTCCGCGACATCCAGGTCCACACGAGGAACAGCAGTCCGAACGGCAGGATCCAGGCCAGCAGCGTGTCGAGCCAGTGACTCTGGTGAAGCACCGTGTACTGCACACCGTGCTTTTTCAGCAACTGCGCCAAAGTGTTGTTCTGCAGCGGCACCGTGACGAAGCTGCGGGGCTTGCCAGTCTTCGGATCATTGATTGTGAGATCGCCGCTGATCAGATTGTCGGTGACGACCGCTTTGCCAACCTGGTTGTTGTCCAGGTATTGCAGGAACTGGCTGTAGGGAATTTCCGTCTGCGCCACGCCGCTCGAGTATTGCCACACGTAGATCATGGCGATAAAAAACAGGACGTACAGAACCAGTGCCACATCGGGGCGTTGCCAGAACCTCATCTTCGACGGCTTTTCTGGCTTGTTTACTTCTATATCCGGCTTCTTCCCGCCGACGTCGAATTTGGTTTGCTTCATGGAGATCCTCGAATCAAGCGGCTGGGCCGGCGTACGACCGGTTGTGCGGCACGACGCATTGTTTGCGCCTGACTCCGGCGCATGGCGTATCGGTGCCAAGGCACGCCCTGTATTCGATTTTTTGCCGGTGGTTGCCCGCAATCCCAAACACACCCGCGGAGCACCATCTCCGCGATGGTAATAATGGTTGGTCGGCTCCCATCGCGAATGGGGCTTCGGCGCTGCAGATCGCGCCCTGGGCAAGCATGATTAGGGGGCCTGATACGCGCGCACCCAGCCTGGGTACCACGACCACGGGCACCGCAATGGATCACCTGACACGCGGTCGGCGACCTGTCGCCGCTGCGCGTTTCCCCTTTCGCGCCTAAACGACGCTCCCAAAACCCCGGTCGATGGCTCCGGCTGGCGCCTTAAGTCCAGCAAGCCGGCAACCCTGGGCAACCGGACCACCTGGAAAGAGTTCATAAACATACTTGATGCCGCCCTTCTGGTGGAACTTCTCATCGAGGGCGTCGTGCAGTTCGTGGGTATTAAGCGGCCCATCCTCGTGCTTTGCATAATACTCCTGCAGCGCGCGGATGGTTTCCCAGTGATCGGCGCCGAGCGTGAGACCTTCCTGGCTGGCGAGGGTAACGGCAAATTTCTTCGTCCAGTCGGATGGAGCGCGCGGAAAGTCAGGTTCCGCTGAACCGCCACCATCTCCTTGCCGGATCGCGTCAATAAGGCTAGACATTGTTGCGCCCTCCGTTTTGTCGGATTGGATATGGGACTGTTACACGTACCTTCTACCCTGTACTTTGACAGGGATCAACTACGTCAGCGCCAGTATACTCGGGGTCGTCTCGGAAAGCGGAGAAAAATCGCACGCCAAGCCTGGGGCTATGCCGGAACCCATCGGTACAGCGTGGAAGCGCATACACGGAGAATCTTGGCCACATCCCTTGGAAGGCACGCGGCCGGCCAACAACTTCTTGGCAGACTCGATCTTGCTGTCAGTTATCCTGGAGATGTCTCAGAAAACGGATCGCAAGGAACGCTAAGCTGGCACTCGTTATTCCGTTTACCTGATTGCGTGATGTGACTGCCGCCGCAAAGTCCTGGAAGTATGCAACCATTTCTCGGCTTCGACGACTACCGCGCTTGCCGCTGCAACCGCGACAATCGAAACCCACCCAAGCAGACCGATTGGCACGGTCTGAAAAATGCGGTTGAAGATCGGCACGTAAGTGAATGCCATTTGCAGAGCCACCGTCGTTGCGCTACCAATCCATACCCACCAATTGGCGCCGCAGGTCCAGAAAGGGCGCACCAGGGATCGGCAGTTGAACAGGTAGAAGGTTTCGACTACCACGAAAAGATTAGCAGCGATCGTGCGCGCTTCGCTTACCGATTTCCCGCGGTGCAGTGCCAGTTCAAAAAGACTGAAAGTACCCCCGAGCAGGAACAGGATCACCAGCACGGTACGAATGATCAGGGCACGGTCAAGTATTGAGGCGGCTGAAGGTCGCGGGCGACGCTGCATGATGCCGCGTTCGGCCGGTTCGAACGCCAGCATCAACCCGAGCAGGACGGCCGTGGTCATGTTGATCCAGAGGATTTGCAACGGCGCGATCGGCAGGGTCGTGCCGGCGAAAATGGCCGCGACAATGACCAGTCCTTCGCCAGCATTGGTCGGGACCGTCCAGACGATGAACTTGACGAGGTTGTCGTAGATGCCGCGCCCTTCTTCGATCGCCGCCTCGATGGTGGCGAAGTTGTCGTCGGTCAGCACCATGGCTGCCGCCTCCTTGGCCACCTCGGTCCCGGCCTGTCCCATCGCTACACCAATGTCGGCCTGCTTGAGTGCCGGCGCATCGTTGATGCCATCGCCGGTCATCGCCACCACCTCCCCGTTAGCCTGCAAAGCCCTCACCAGCCGCAGCTTCTGCTCCGGTTCTACGCGCGCGAACACATCGACTTCCATCGCGGCCTTGGAAAACGCCTGGTCATCGAATCCTGCCAGATCCCGGCCGGTCAGCACACCCGCACCGTTCCTGACGATGCCGAGCTGACGGGCAATGGCGATGGCAGTTCCGGGATGATCGCCGGTAATCATTTTCACCCGGATGCCCGCCGCGTGACAGGTACGGACCGCCGCAACGGCGCGCGGCCGGGGCGGATCGATCATGCCGACGAGTCCAAGGAACACCAGGTCATGGTCAATGCTGGCGTGGTCGAGCTGTTGCCCTGGCGTCAGAGCAGAGCGAACCATGGCCAGCACACGCAAACTGCTCTCCGCCATCCGAGCCGCAGCAGCGTGAACGGCAGCTGCGTCCAGCGCCACCTCGTGTCCGTGGCGATCCAGCAGGGTCGTACATGCAGGTAACAACTTTTCGACAGCGCCTTTCACGTAGACAATGCGTGCCCCTTCGATCTCATGCAGCGTCGCCATGTATTGCCGGTTCGAGTCGAACGATAACTCGTCCAGACGCGCAAAAACCGAAGTCAGCGTACCTTCATCCAGCCCACCCTTGCGCGCCAGGACCAGCAGCGCACCCTCGGTCGGGTCTCCGATGATCTTCCATTGCTGGTCTTCGTGCACGAGACGGGCATCATTGCAGAGAATGCCGGCCATCAATGTTTCCCGCAGGCTGATCGCCGACGCACTTGATGCACTACCTGCATCGATATCGCCCGCCGGGTTATAGCCGCTCCCGCTAACGGAAAAAGTCTCACCGCCAGCCCAAACCTCGCGGACGGTCATCGCGTTTTCAGTCAGCGTCCCGGTCTTGTCGGAACAGATCACCGTCGTACTGCCCAACGTCTCGACCGCAGGCAGTTTGCGTATGATGGCTCGACGCTTGGCCATGCGCGCGACGCCGATAGCCAGCGTTATGGTCATGGCTGCCGGTAACCCTTCGGGAATCGCACCGACGGCCAGCGCCACCGCAGCCATAAACATTTTAAAGGCTGACTCACCGCGCAGAATGCCGACTGCGAAGGTGAGTGCGGCGAGCACCAAAATTACCCATAGCAGGCGGCGGGCGAAAGCATCTAGCTTGCGGGTCAGCGGTGTCGTCAGGTCCGGCGCGTGGGCGATCAGTCTAGAAATACGCCCCATTTCGGAGGTATCGCCGGTGGCGACCACCATACCCGTTCCATTCCCTGCTACTACCAGCGTGCCGCCATAAGCCATGTTGCTCCGATCGGCTAGCAGCGCATCAGCGAGCAGCGGCACGACCCGCTTGTCGACAGGAACCGATTCGCCTGTCAACGCCGCTTCCGCGGTGCGCAGCTCCTTGGCGCTGAGCAGGCGCAGGTCAGCGGGTACCTTGTCCCCGGCAGCCAATGCGACCAAATCGCCAGGCACCAAATCCGCCGCGTCGAGCCTGCGGCGAACGCCAGCACGCAGCACCGTCGCTTCAGCCGCGACAGACCGTGCGAGCGCTTCCAGCGCTGCCTCGGCTTTTCCCTCCTGGATAAAGCCGACAATCGCGTTGACCAGCACCACACCGAAAATCACGCCGGCATCGACCCATTCGTCGAGCAAGAGGGTCAGAATCCCAGCGGCTATCAGCACCAGAACCAGCGGTTGAATCAGTTGCGAGAAGAACCGCGCGAACACACCTCGCGCTGACTGGACACTCAGCCGGTTGGGGCCGTAAACCCTCAGTCGCGCCGCAGCCTCGGATTCATCGAGCCCGCTTGCGGGATCGACCATGAAATGCTGTGCCACTGCTGGCGCTTCCATTGCATGCCAATCGAATTGAGTCATGGCCACGTTCTATAGCGAAGCTGAACGCGGATGCCGCAATGGCTGATATCGACAAGGCGGCCAGCAGCGAATCCTTGGCTGCCACCTGAACCGTCATCCTGCACTATGTCTCTGCGGCCGACGTCAACAAAACGTTGTGGCCCATCCGAGTCCGGAAGTTCGTCTTCGTACACCGTTTCACCAATTGCCATATGATCCTGTACCCATTATGCAATGGAATTCCTCACTTTGCTCAAGCGGCGGACGGCACCACCCGCAAAGGATTTGCTCGATGCCTGCGCTGCACGAACGCCGAAAATACTCGCAACGAGGAAGACGTATGGTGCGCGGCTTGGTATGATCAGCAGCACTATCGTCCAGTTCGGTTTGCGGATCGGGCTCCCGTGGCCACCCCAAACCGGCGAAACTGGCGATCCCCCAGGAAACTCAGGCAACATCCATGACCGATTTAAACGATCTCTTCGAGCAGGAATTTCCTGTTGACACCAACCTGGCGTATCTCAACCACGCCGCCGTTGCCCCCTGGCCGGTGCGCACGGGAAACGCGGTGCGCCGGTTCGCTGCGGAGTGCGTCGACATGGGAGCGCACGACTACGCATCCTGGCTGGAGCAGGAACGCGACCTGCGGATGCAGCTCGCGCGTCTGGTCAATTCTGAATCGCCGGATGACATCGCACTCGTTAAGAACACTTCGGAAGGGCTGTCGATAATCGCCCACGGATTTCCGTGGCGCGATCACGACAATGTCGTGATCGCCGCGGGAGAATTTCCGTCGAACCGCATCGTGTGGGAGTCATTGGACCGTCATGGGGTCGAGCTGCGCCAGGTTCCGCTGACGCAGTCCGAGGACCCGGAATTGGCGTTGCTGGCGGCCGCGGATGATCGCACACGGCTGCTGTCGGTGAGCAGCATCCAGTACGTCACGGGCCTGCGCCTCAATCTCACTCGTCTAGGGCGGCTGTGCCGCGAGCGCGGCATCGTGTTCTGCGTCGACGCGATACAGGGGTTGGGCGTGGTTCCGCACGACGTGCAAGGAATGTGCATCGATTTTCTCGTCTCGGATGCGCACAAATGGCTTCTGGGCCCCGAGGGCGTCGCGGTTTTCTACTGTTCCGCCCGCTGGCGCGAGCGGTTGGTATTGCACGAGTACGGCTGGCACATGACTGACCATCCGGACGATTTTGATCGGCTCGATTGGCGGCCGGCGGAATCATCCCGCCGCTTCGAATGCGGCAGCCCCAACATGCTGGGTATTCATGCATTTTCGGCAAGCCTGGAATTGCTGGAAGAAATCGGGCCGGTCGAGATTGAAAGCCGGGTGCTTGGTCACGCGCGCTTGCTCATGGATGGCATTGCCGCCAATCCGCGGCTGGAACTCCTCACCCGCAATGAACCCGGACGGTATGCAGGGATTGTCAGCTTTCGCCATCGTACGATCCCGACGGCCACCCTCTTTAAGCATCTACATAACCAGCGCGTCGTCTGTGCGCAGCGCGGTGGCAGCATCCGGCTTTCACC
>DAHXOO010000038.1 GCA_027364845.1 Pseudomonadota bacterium
GTATGCGACAAAATCATACCGTGACCGACCGCTACTACAGTCTCCGCCGCCTCAATCCCTTCCAAGGCATGTTGCAGGTCGTCGATGTCGGCGGCGCTATGGCATATTCGTCCGACGGGCGACACTGGCAGATACGCTGCCGTAACCAGTTCGGCCATTTTCGCACCGTCGGCGTCTGGTCCGAAGACGCGCGCGACTTTATCTGGCGCTGCCGTGACGCTGTGGCACTTGACGCCGCGTTGCGGTCGCGACCGCCACTGCCATTTCCCCAGGACGACCGCTACGAGCTGTGGTTGCTGGAAAAAAGGAGCGCACGCCCTCTAGCGCTGCTGAGCAGCCGCCAGCAGGTGACTGGGCTCGGAATTCCGCATGATCTCGGCTGGCGTGCTTTCTTGGTCGCCGATACTGGGTTCATCGCCTCTAGTCTGGCAGCCGTTGACGCCGCCCGTCCGGCGGGAGCGCATCCTCTGCCTCACGGCAATGCGCTTGAGCGCCAGATCAACGGGGCCGCTCGGCCGCTCGTGGTGGTGCAGTGGTTCCAGCGCCACGCAGATGGCAGTGGAACCGGATTGCAAGGCGCGCGGCTTCCTGACGATCTCGCCCGGAGGCATCTGGAGACGAATGATTTTCCGGAGTTGCTGGTCTCGGAGGAGTGGGACGACCCAGCCGAACGATGCCTGGTACAGGAGTTTCATGACTGGAATGCAGCGGGCCTGCTCGCCCTGCAGGATCTTTCTTCGCGAACGCGCCGGCGCCTTGAGTCAGCCGCCTGCCGCCAGCCCGAATCATTATCCGCCGTATACCCGCTGATCCCGCTAGTTCTTAACGCAGAGGCAATGAAAGTCGCTCTGGTCGCAGCCCGTCTGCTACAAGCAACTAGCGGTTGAGCCACCAAAGGGGCGCGATGTCAAAAAAATGTGTTTGGAACGCGACACATATATACGAAAAGCGGCCTTTTGAGTAAGCAAGCGTTCACTTCAATACAGTCTTTACTGGGCTGCGTCTGGGAAAGGGTGCAAGTGCTATCGGTGATAGCACGGCATCCCAATATGCGGTTCGATGCCCTCAGGCGGACGTCTGGCATGCATCAGATCGGGCTATGGAGCGCCAAGTGCAGCAAAGCGCTGTAAGCGTCGACGTCAGCGTCTTTGAAGGTCAAGGATGCACCATCGTGGCCGACGGCACTGACCAGGGCCTGAAAGACATGTGTCTTGGTCTTGCCATTTGCGCGCATTCTGAGCGCAAGCTCCACGGGTGTGTTTTTTCGCAGCCTGCTCAGGGTGCCGTCCCTGGCCAGCACGAATACACCATTCATGCTGATGTCCTTAATCGCATGGCTTTGGAAACCGCGCTCGTCGTATTTGAGCATTGCATCAAGCAGCGAATTGGATTCCTCTTGATGTCTGCCCATGACTGTCTTCTCCCTGATCTACGTTGGTCATCCGCAATATACCTATCCCGGACGCCAGCTCAACGGCGGTCATCGGGCGCGGTAGCCGTTCCGTCCGGCAGGACGGCCTTGCCGTCCTCCGGTCGCTGAATTCGCTCCATTGGTCCGCGACCGGCTCAGAAGCACGAGGGTATCGCCCCCCCGACCTGCCTCTGGGCGTGGCGAGCACCGCAACGTGCTGTTACAGCGGTGATGGGGCATGTTTCCAGGTGGCATGGCTCCGTGGGTTGGCAGATGCCATCCGTTCACACCAGTGCCGGAGAAAGCCATCCGCAGTGTGATTACAACGCCCAGATCCCGGCTGTCGTGCTATCGAAAAATCTCTGCAGGCCCGGGAACCTGTCCGTCAGGGCGGCGACTGATCAATGTCTGTTCGCAGTACGGAGGACAGAAAAATCCGGACATCTGACGTGATCGATGCCAGCTCTGCGTCTGCGGATCAGCCGGCAGGGCAGCTCACAAGAGTTGCCATTGGAGCCCCAACTCGTGAACGATGGTGGCTGCGATTTCCTCCACCGACATGGTCGTCGTCGTCACGAACGGAATGCCATTGTGGTGGAACAGCTCCTCCGCGTGGCGTACTTCATACTGGCATTGTTGCAGCGACGAATACTGGCTGTCCGGACGACGTTCGTTGCGTATCCCGCGCAGTCGCACTGGATCGATGGTCAGACCGTAGAGCTTGTGGCGATGCGCGTTTAGCCCCGCGGGAAGCAGCGCTCCCCCCAGGTCATCGGGAGTCAGCGGGTAGTTGGCAGCATGGAGGCCAAACGTCAGAGCCAGGTACAGGCATGTCGGCGTCTTGCCCGAGCGTGACACCCCGACCACAATCACGTCAGCTTGTTCGTAAATTCTCGGTGTCAGTCCATCATCGGTCGCGAGCGCGAAATTCACGGCGTCCATGCGCAGGTTGTATTTCGACTTGTCGGTCAGGCCGTGGGTCCTTCCGATGGTATGGGAAGACTGTTGACCGAGCTCTGCCTCCAGGCGGCCTATAAATGTGTCGACGAAATCGAAGAACAGCGCGCCGCTCTCAGCGACGATGCGGCGCATGTCTGCATCAATCAGTGTGCTAAACACGATCGATCGCGATCCGGTCTCTTCTCCGGCTCGCCGAATTTCTTCAGCGACGGCGCGCGCTTTTTCGGGTGTATCGATGAACCTCAGTGTGTTGCGGGTAAAGGCGACCTGGTCAAACTGGGTCAGCAGACTGCTGCCCAGGCCTTCCGCGGTGATCGCGGTACGGTCAGATACGAAGAAAACCGCGCGTGTTTGCATGATTCCATTGTGCCAGAAGCCGGAACGGATGGGGATCGTGTAGAATGGTCCAGGTCAAGGCAGCCAGGAACAGGGGGCTCGAAATGTCCGACTACGTACTGTGGTTTGATACCCTCGGCATGCGCGATATCCCGCAGGTGGGCGGGAAAAATGCCTCGCTGGGCGAAATGCTCGGCCATCTGTCGAAGGCTGGCGTGCAGGTTCCAGCAGGATTCGCTACTACCGCCGATGCCTATCGCGATTTTTTGGCCCAGGACGACCTTGCGGCGCGCATTAATGGACAGCTGGACCGCCTGGACGTCACCGACGTCAAGGCGCTTGTGGCTACCGGCCAGCAGATCCGTGATTGGATAATGAACACATCACTGCCCACTCGCTTGCGTACGGAGATCGGTGAATCGTTCGTCCAGCTGCAGGCACGCAGCAGCGGTGAACTGGCGGTCGCGGTGCGCTCATCAGCCACCGCCGAGGATCTACCTGAGGCCTCGTTTGCTGGCCAGCAGGAAACCTTTCTCAATGTGCGTGGGTTGGACAACGCACTAGACGCGGTAAGGGCAGTATTCGCCTCGCTGTTCACCGACCGCGCCATTGCCTATCGCGCGCACCACGGCTTTGTGCACAGTCAGGTCGCGTTGTCAGCCGGGATTCAGCGCATGGTGCGCAGCGATATCGGGGCGAGTGGGGTAATTTTCACGCTCGATACGGAGTCCGGATTCCGCGACGTCGTGTTCATCACCGCTGCCTACGGGCTAGGTGAGACCATCGTGCAGGGCGCGGTCAATCCCGATGAGTTTTACGTGCACAAGCCGATGCTGAAACTGGGGCATAAAGCGATCCTGCGCCGCGGCTTGGGAAGCAAGGCGATCAAGATGATTTACAGTGACGGCCCCGGCAAATCCACGCGCCTGGTCGACGTCGCGCACGAGGAGCGGTTGCGCTTTGCGCTGACCGACGAGGAGATAATGAGTCTCGCACGCCAGGCGCTGCTCATCGAAGATCACTACGGTCGTCCCATGGATATAGAGTGGGCCAAGGACGGATCCGATGGCGAGCTTTATGTCCTGCAGGCACGTCCTGAGACGGTCAAAAGCCGCGCCGTGGGCCAGATGCTGCAGCGCTACAGCCTGAAGGGAAAAGCCAAGGGAAAAATCATCGCGACCGGGCGCAGCATCGGCCAGCGCATCGGCGCTGGCCCGGCCCGCGTCGTGCTGAACGTGAAAGAGATGAACCGGGTGAGCAGCGGCGATGTGTTGGTTACCTACATGACCGACCCGGATTGGGAGCCAGTGATGAAACGCGCATCGGCGATCATTACCAACCGCGGCGGCCGGACCTGCCACGCGGCGATCATCGCACGCGAGCTAGGTATTCCCGCGGTGGTTGGCTGCGGCAACGCAACCGATGTCATTGCAGACGGACAGCCAGTGACGGTTTCCTGTGCGGAGGGCGAAGAGGGGCGAATTTATGATGGCATCCTCCAGTTCGAGGTGCTCGAGACCAGCCTGGAAAAGATGCCGCGGCTGCCGTTCAAGATCATGATGAACGTCGGCAACCCGGAGCGCGCTTTCGATTTCCAGTGGCTGCCGAACGCTGGTATCGGTCTGGCGCGTCTGGAGTTCATCATCTCGCGTACCATCGGCATCCACCCCAAGGCGCTGCTCGATTATGCACAGCTGCCTGCGGATCTGCATGCAATTGTACGCGAGCGCAGCGCGGGCTACCCTGACCCAGTGAGTTTCTATCTCGAGAAGCTCGCCGAAGGTATTTCGACGCTGGCGGCGGCGTTCTGGCCGAAGCCCGTCATTGTGCGGCTGTCGGATTTTAAATCAAACGAATATGCCAATCTCATAGGTGGAGAACGCTACGAGCCGAAGGAGGAGAATCCGATGCTCGGATTCCGCGGCGCCTCGCGCTACGTCTCGGCGAACTTCCGCGACTGCTTCGAACTCGAGTGCCGTGCGCTGCGCAAGGTGCGCAATGACATGGGGCTGACAAACGTCGAGGTCATGGTACCGTTTGTGCGTACTGTGTCCGAGGCGCGACAGGTATTGAAGTTGCTCGAGGACAATGGCCTGCGCCGTGGCGACAATGGCCTGCGCGTGATCATGATGTGCGAGATCCCCTCGAACGCGCTGCTCGCCGAGCAATTTCTGGAGCATTTTGACGGCTTTTCCATCGGGTCGAACGATCTAACCCAGCTGACGCTGGGTCTGGACCGGGACTCGGGCCTGGTTGCGGAGCTGTTCGATGAGCGTGACCCGGCGGTCAAGGTGCTGCTGCATCAAGCAATCCAGGCCTGCCGCAAGGCTGGCAAATACATCGGAATCTGCGGCCAAGGTCCTTCCGACCACCCTGACCTCGCAAAGTGGCTTATGGACGAAGGCATCGATAGCGTATCTCTCAATCCCGACTCCGTAGTGGAGACCTGGCTGTACCTTGCAGACGGCCAGCCGCAATAATTTGTGGCGGGACAACCCATTGCCTGGCGCAGCCGTACTCTTAGGAGTTGCGGGGTGAGCACACTGTTTCCAGGCGCAGGCGGACCGGGCGACGTTCGATCTGATCCGGTGGCGCAGATCTCCGATCTGTACTGTTGTCCTGGTTTTGCGCGATCCGCGCAGACCCGACCGTTCCGGAAAGCATGACAGGCGCCTGGCGAGTCTACATCCTCGAGTGCAGCGACGGCTCGCTATATACGGGCATCACCAACGATCTTCCCCGGCGTCTGCATCAGCACGACCTGGGACGCGCTGCCCGTTATACCCGAGGAAGGGGGCCGGTGACTCTGCGTCACAGCGAGGCTTGCGCCACGCGCGCCGAGGCGCTGAGAAGGGAATACGAGATCAAGCGCCTATCACGCATCCGTAAGCTGGCGCTGATCGGACGTCGCGCCCGCCGGCGATAGCAGCACTGTGTTTTGCCGGTACTGCGCGTGTGCCCGCCAAGGATGCCGCGCGGTTTGTGCGAATAAGGGTCCGCTCCCCAAGCCGCGGCCGGCGGATCAGACGCGGAAGCGGCGAAACACCAGGCAGGCGTTGGTCCCGCCGAAGCCGAAGCTGTTGGACAGCACCGTCTCGAGCGAGGCATTGTCGACGCGGTGGCGGACTATCGGCATCCCCTCGGCCGCCGGGTCGAGATTGGAGATGTTGGCCGAAGCGGCAATGAAGCCCGACTCCATCATCAGCAGGGAATAGATCGCTTCGTTCACCCCGGCGCCGCCGAGTGCGTGTCCGGTTATGGATTTGGTCGAGCTGATGGGCGGGCAACGGCTTCCGAATACCTCCTTGATCGCTTCAATTTCGCGCACATCCCCCAGAGGGGTGCTGGTGCCATGGGAATTGATGTAGTCCACCGTGGACTCCATTCCTGCTAGCGCCTGGCGCATGCAGCGTACCGCGCCCTCCCCGGAAGGCTGCACCATGTCGAATCCATCGGATGTCGCGCCGTAGCCGACCAGTTCCGCGTATATCCGGGCCCCGCGCGCCTTGGCGTGCTCCAGCTCCTCGAGCACGATCGTACCGCCGCCGCCGGAGATAACAAAGCCGTCGCGGTTCACGTCGTACGGGCGCGACGCCACCGTCGGGTTGTCGTTGTACTTCGACGACAGGGCTCCCATTGCGTCGAACAGCAGCGTCATGGTCCAGTGCACTTCGTCGCCACCACCCGCGAAAACGATGTCCTGCTTGCCGAGCTGAATGAGCTCAGACGCGTTGCCGATGCAGTGAGCGCTGGTGGCGCAGGCCGAGCTAATGGAATAACTGACACCCTTGATGGAGAAAGCCGTGGCGAGGCAGGCGGAATTGGTGTTGGACATGGTCCGGGTGACCATGTACGGCCCGACTTTGCGCAACCCCTTCTCGCGCAGCAGATCGACGGCACGTACGACATTTTCCGTGGACGAGCCGCCGGACCCGGCGATCAGTCCGGTACGCGGGTGCGAGATCTGCTCCTTGGTGAGCCCGGAATCCTGTATCGCCTCGCGCATGGCGAGGTAGTTGTACGCCGCACCGCCACCCATGAAACGGTAGATCTTGCGATCGATCAGTTCCTCGGGGTTCAGTCGGATTGGGCCATGCACGGCAGTGCGGAATCCGAGATCGGCGTATTCCTGATGAAACTCGATCCCCGAGCGACCCTGGCGCAGCGACTCGCGCACTTCCTCCTTGTTATTGCCGATGCTCGATACGATGCCGAGCCCGGTTACGACCACGCGTCTCACGGCTGACCCCCTAAAAATTTTCCGTTGAAACGAACAGGCCTACTCGCAGGTCCATGGCCGCGTAAATCGGTCGCCCGTCAACTTCCATGACCGCGTCGGCGATGCCCATGTATAGCTTGCGCATGATCAGGCGCCGTATGTCCACGCGATAGCTCACCAGCCGGTTCTTCGGAGTGACCTGGCCGGTAAACTTCACCTCTCCCGCGCCGAGCGCCCGGCCGTGGCCGGGTCCGCCCAGCCAGCCCAAGAAAAAGCCGAGCAGCTGCCACATCGCGTCCAGCCCGAGGCAGCCCGGCATCACTGGGTCGCCAGTAAAGTGGCAGCCAAAAAACCACAGTTCCGGGTTGATATCGAGTTCCGCGATGATCTGCCCTTTGTTGTGGGCGCCGCCGCTCTCCGTGATGCTGATGATACGATCGAACATGAGCATGGGTGGTAGCGGTAACTGGGCGTTCCCCTGACCGAACATCTCGCCGCGGCCGCAGCTCAAGAGCTCCTCGTAACTGAAGCTGCTTTTTCGTTGCATTTGCAGGGCTGACTTTGGTCGATTTTGGTGATTTTGATACAATGGGACGCCGCTCAGGTCCGGTACGGGTGGAGCACACCCGGAACTATACCACAGCCCCGCCTTTGGCAGTTCCTCCCGGAGTAGAACATTTCCAGAAGCGATGGCCCGTGGCGGCCAGGTTGGACACACCTTCAGATTTAGACAGATCTGGCGTCGAGATAATGGACGCTGAACAGCCCTTGGTCGTCGGACCATGCGCGCAACGGTTCGAAGCCAGCCTGGCGGGCGAGGTCCCGGAACTCTTCCAGTCCGTACTTGTACGAGTTTTCGGTATGTACGGTCTCCCCTTGGGCAAATTGAAAGCGCTGGCCGCCTACCAGCACCGCTTGTTGGCAGCGGCTGGCGAGATGCATTTCGATACGGCCGCGAGCTTCGTTGTAGAAGGCCAGATGCTCGAAGTTATCGAGCATGAATCGGCCATCGAGTTCCCGGTTGATACGCGCCAGCAGATTCAGGTTGAACTTTGCGGTGATGCCGCGCGAGTCGTTGTAGGCGGCGTGCAGCACGCCGGTATCCTTCTTTAGGTCGACCCCGATCAGCAGTGCGCCGTTTGTCTGCAGCACCCGCGCGACATCGCGCAGAAATGCGAGAGCGTCGTCTGGTTCGAAGTTGCCGATGCTGGAGCCCGGAAAAAATGCGATCTTGCGGGTGCCTTCTGGGCAGTATGGAAGATCGATGCGTCGGCTGTAGTCGATGCAGGTGGCATGCACTTCGAGCCAGGGGTAATCCGTAACCAGTAGGTGCGCCGCGTGCCGCAGATGGTCACGCGATATATCCATGGGCAGGTAAGCCGTCGGCTGCAACGCTTCGAGCAATAGTCGCACTTTGCGGCTGTTGCCGCTGCCGAGCTCAATCAACAGGCAGCCGGGGCCGATGAGGCGCGATATCTCCGGTGCATGGGTTGTGAGGATCTTGGTTTCCGCACGCGTGAGGTAGTATTCGGGAAGATCGCAGATTGCCTCGAACAGCTGCGAACCGCACGCATCGTAGAAAAATTTGGGCGCGATGCGCTTGGTGTGGGCCCCCAGCCCCTCCAGGACTTCCGCTCGGAACGAATCCACCGCCGGAAAATAATCGTAGAACCTGATAGCGCACGCGGTCATGATGGGTATTGCGGGCCAATGCATGGGTGTCGGGATTGAACCTGCACGCCGCCGCAGTTTTGCGGTCGCCAGTGTGGCAGGCGATCACAGTGTTCGTGAACGATCCAGCAGCCGTGCGATCTCCTGGCTCTGGCTGGTTTGCAGCCCGAAAAGGTCGTGGCCAGCGTCGACTGTCGAACGCGGCTCCCGCGTACTGCGGCGGGGTTGCTGTGTAGCCACAGCTTTGCGCGTACTGCGGATAGTCCCGGCTGTCTGGTTTGACAGTTGGCTGGGTTCGAAAAACCTCCTGGCGCAACGCCGTTTTCTGGCATGGGTCGTCCCTCGATGGCCGGGTCCGGCCATTGTAAAGGCTATTCCGCCTTCCGGCCACCGGCCTTCCCTCTGCTAGACTTAACTAGGATCGGGATAGACACAAGGAAATAAAGGGGGTCCGGCCAACATTCCAGTGTCGGCTGGATCAGGGGGATAAGAATTGCCGCAGTCCGCCTTGTTTCACGCCTCCGGAGCGGGGCGGGGCGATGGCGACCAAAATTAAACCGGGGTTGACGTATGCCTGAACACAACGCCGTGGCACCGACCACAACCGAGCGTGTCCTCATCGCTGATGATTCGCTGGTTATCCGTAAGGCGATCGAGAAGCATCTCAAAGCGGATTTCGAGGTGTTCCTGGCCGATAACGGTGAAGCTGCCTGGGAAATCCTCGTGCGCGACAACAACATCAAGGTGTTGATCACCGACATCGAGATGCCGCAGCTGGATGGCTATGGCCTCATCTGCCGGATCCGCGCGGCGGAGGAGGCGCAGCTGCGTGGTTTGCCCGTAATCGCCATCACCGGCGCAGAGGATGAGGAAACCAAGGCGCGGGCATTCGCCTGCGGCGCGACGGATTTCGTAATAAAGCCGATCGATCCGATGCAGCTGCGCGCGCGCGTGCACGCGCACGTAAAGTTTGTCGATACCTCGCGCCGGCTGGCGGAAGCCGAAGCCACGATCGAAGACCAGTCTGTCATGGATCCGCTCACCCGGCTCTGCAGCCGCCGCTATTTTCGGCAGCGCGCCGAGCAGGAACTGGCACACGCCGTCCGCCATGGAGGAGACTTCCTGTTGGCACGTCTGGACGTGGATGACATGAAGCAGATCTACGCCCGGCACGGCGACGACGTGGTCGATGTGCTACTGGTGTGGCTAGCCGAAAGTCTGAAGCGCGTCTGCCGTAGCGAGGACACCATCGCGCGCATCGGCGGGGCGGAGTTTGCGGTTCTTGCGCCGGCGACAGGAACGGAGAACGGCGAGATCGTCTGCAACCGGATTCGTGCTGCGGTGGCTGCCGAGCCCTTTTGTCATGGCGCCGAAGTGATCGGAATCACAGTGAGCATCGGGTTTGTATCGCTCGACGAGGACCGTCTGCGCTCTCTGGATGGTATCCTGGCGCTCGCTGAGCGACGCCTCGTCCACGCCAAGTCCGAAGGGGGTGATCGCGCAAGCGCGACGATCCAAGGCTCCAGCATCGCACCGCCGGAGGAGTTCGCGCTTGCTTCGCCGGAACCATCGCCCACTGTGGAAGAGCTGTTGTCCGTGGCGGATCCGGCGGCGCTGCCGGTTGGCGAGATCGACGACCTGCTGCCGCCCAGGCAAGAGTATGACCGTACATTGCCGCCGGAGACTCGCGCACCGGTCGCACCATTCGATGATCTGGCCGAGCTGCTGAGTATTGACCGGGCGCTGCTGATGCTGACTGATGAGAACGCCCACAGACTTGAGCCGTGGATTGATGGGTTGGCGCTGCGTGTCCTGCCCTTGCTCGAGTTCTGCAGTCGGCAGCGCGGCCTGGACCTGGATCAGGCGCTGGCGGACATCAAGGAGAAGCTGGTCGTACGCCGCTAGCGTCTCGGCTTCCGGCGACAGGGATACAGATAGCGCCTGGCGTCGCGAATGTCGGTCGGACAGCGGCGGTGTGCTAGCCTTGAGGCAAGGTCTGCCGGAACCGCGGCGGCCAACGACGGCGGATGCCGACCAGTGTCCAGGCAGGCCTTCCGCAGGTATCTCCAGGTACCGGGCCATGATCGGATTATTGCAGCGGGTGAGCTCGGCCAGCGTGACGGTGGACGGGCAGGTTGTCGGTGCCATAGATTCCGGAATCCTGGCGTTCGTGGGTATTGAACGCGACGACAACGAGGAGCGGGCGCAACGCCTGCTGGATCGGATGCTGGGTTACCGCGTGTTTGCTGACACTGACGGACGCATGAACCTGAGCGTGTGCGATGTCCGCGGGGCGTTGCTGCTTGTACCGCAGTTTACGCTTGCCGCCGACACCACCAGGGGTACGCGCGCGAGCTTCACATCGGCCGCCGGGCCAGCGCTGGGGCGGCAGTTGTTCGAGTTTCTGGAGGTGCAGGCGTGCGTGCGGCACGGCCGCGTGCAGTCTGGCCGGTTTGGCACGGACATGAAGGTCAGTCTGGTGAATGACGGACCGGTAACGTTCTGGTTGCACGCCTGACCGTGCCCGATCGCCCAGCCGCGGCGCCCACATCCGCATGATGTTGCCAACTCCGTTCCGGGGCGTTCACGTTCCACTGAGCCAGCATCCGGTTTTGCCGGCCTGGATCTGCGCGAACTCGGAGTGATGCCCCGTTACCGCCGCGATGGTCGGTTCGCAATACCTGCAGCAGCTCAGCGCACGTGATCGGGAATCCGCCGATTACATTGTTCATGCAGTGGCTGGAGCATAGGGCTGCTCATCAGGCACGTTCGAACGGAAAGGCGAGCACTTTACGGATGTCGTGCACACCGGCCGCCAGCATGATCAATCGGTCAATGCCCAGGGCTACGCCGGAACAGTCCGGCAGGCCACCGTCCATTGCCGCCAGCAGTCGCTCGTCGCGCGGAACGACGACGAGCCCGCGCGCATGCCGCCGTTCAAGGTCCGCATTGAATCGCCGGTCGAGCTCGTGTGCATCGGCAAGTTCGTGGTAGCCATTAGCGAGTTCCACGCCTTCCAGGTAGAGCTCGAAGCGCTCGGCGAGCGGCGGAACACCGGGACGCACGCGCGCAAGCGCGGCTTGGGACGCAGGATAGTCATGCACGAACACAAGCCGGCCCCGCCCCAAATTCGGCTCGACGGCATGCGTCAGCACCAGGTCACGCCAGCCGTCCAGGTCGTCCGGGGATAGGACCGCGGAAGCGTCCTGCGGGTGAATGTCGTGGTGTTGTGCCCAGCCAATGAGACCCGCCACATCAGCGAAGGGGTCTACGCCTGCGTAGCGCAGGAATGCCTCGCGGTAGCTGATTTTTTCGGTCGGGGCCAGCTCCAGCAGACCGCGCAGCGCGGCGCCTACCAGTGCCGCAAGACGATCCATGAGCGCATGATGATCGTCACCAATCTGGTACCATTCAAGTAGGGTAAACTCGGGATTGTGCAAGCGGCCGGATTCGCCGTCGCGAAACGCCTTGCACAGCTGGTAGATCGAGCCGCTGCCGGCCGCCAGCAGCCGCTTCATCGGAAATTCTGGCGAGGTATGCAGGTAGAGCGTTTGCCCGATGGGGGAGCCGGGTCCGGTGTAGCGGGTGACCATGCTTTGCAGATGGATATCAGTAGCGGCGCAGCGGGACAGGATCGGTGTCTCGACCTCGAGGGCGCCGTGGCGATCGAGGAAGGTGCGCAAGCGGCTCAGGATGCGGGCGCGCAGCCTCAGAGTCTCTGCGGATGCTACGGGCCACCAGTCCGGGCGGTCATCCGCTGTCATGGACAGGCCGCAGTTTTAGTGGGCGCCGGCGCGACTATTCCTTGGCGCGCGAGATGTACTCGCCGGTGCGGGTGTTGACCTTTACAAGTTCGCCCACCTGCACGAACAGCGGTACCCGGACTACCGCACCGGTATCGAGCGTGGCCGGTTTTCCGCCGCCGCCGCTGGTGTCGCCGCGCACTCCCGGGTCGGTTTCGACGATCTTAAGTATGACGGTATGCGGCGGCTCGACGGTCAGCGGAACGCCGTTCCACAGAGTCACCATGCAGTTGTCCTGTTCCTTCAGCCACTTGGCGGCGTCGCCGACCGCATTGTGGTCGGCCGCGATCTGTTCGAACGATTCGGTGTTCATGAAATGCCAGAACTCGCCGTCGTTGTAAAGGTACTGCATCTCGGTGTCGACCACATCGGCGCCTTCCATGGTGTCGCCGGACTTGTAGGTCCGTTCGATCACGCGGCCGGTCTTGAGGTTGCGGATTTTGACGCGGTTGAACGCCTGCCCCTTGCCCGGCTTGACGAACTCATTTTCAATGATGGAACAGGGGTCGTTGTCGAGCATGACCTTCAGTCCGGGCTTGAACTCGTTTGTGCTGTAAGTAGTCATTAAACACCTGCGGATCAGGATTGGTGAGCAATTGCGCGGTATGATACCCGGAACTCTCAGTTTGGGGCAGCCATCCGCTTGGCAGGCTGCGCTGGCCGAAGCGATTACCGATCCGGCTGAACTGCTGGAGGCGGTGGGGCTCGGATCGCAGATGCTGCCCGCCGCGCTGGCTGCGGCGCGCGACTTTCCGCTGCGTGTGCCGCGCGGCTTCGTAGCGCGCATGGCCAAGGGCGATCCGGACGACCCGCTCCTGCGGCAGGTTCTGCCGCTTGACGCCGAGTGCCATGAGGCGTACGGCTTTGGCCGCGACCCGGTGGGTGACCTCGCGGCAATGGTGGCCCCGGGGGTGCTGCACAAGTATCACGGGCGTGTACTCCTGACCGCCACGGGTGCCTGCGCGGTTCATTGTCGCTACTGCTTCCGCCGGCACTATCCCTACGGTCAGGCGACTGCGGCGTCTGGCCATTGGCGCGACGCCCTCGCCCACGTTGCTGCAGACCCGGCAGTGTCCGAAGTGATCCTGAGCGGTGGTGACCCGCTGATGCTTCCGGACTGGCGTCTGCACGAGTTCACGCAGGCGCTGGAGGTGCTGGAGCAGGTGCGGCGCCTGCGAATCCATACGCGTCTGCCGGTGGTTCTGCCGGAACGCGTGGACCAGGGGCTGCTGGGGTGGCTCGCTGGCGTCCGGCTGCAGAAGGTTATGGTGGTGCATGCCAATCACCCGCGTGAGATCGATGCCTCGGTGCGTGCGGCTTTCGCGCGCATCAGGGAGAGCGGTGTGACATTGTTGAATCAATCGGTCCTGCTGCGTGGGGTGAATGACGACGTCGCGACGCTTGCCAGTCTGAGTGAAACCCTGTTTGAGGCGGGAGCGCTACCGTATTACCTGCACATGCTGGACCGGGTGCGCGGAGCCGCCCACTTTGAGGTGGCCGAGGCCGCTGCCCAGGCGCTGATGGGGCAGCTCGCAGCGCAGCTGCCGGGGTATCTGGTGCCACGTCTGGTGCGCGAACTTCCGGGCGCGGATGCGAAACTTGCGCTTGCAGTCAGCGCCGGCGGCGGTTCAGCCCAGGAACCGAACGCGTGACCGGCACCGTGTATCACACCGCTGTGCGTGCCGTTTGCCCTACGGGCGACTGCGGCCAGGACCAGTAAGATGCGCATTCTTATAATCGAAGACCAGGCCAAGACCGCTGCCTATCTGCACAAGGGGCTGAGCGAGAACGGTTTCATCTCGGACATCTCCGACAACGGGGATGATGGACTGAGGTTGGCCACCACCGCTGCATACGACCTCATCATTCTGGACGTAATGCTTCCGCGCCGCGATGGTTGGTCCGTGATCGAGGATCTGCGATGTAGTGGATACCAGACGCCGGTGTTGGTGCTGACCGCGCGCGACGCGGTGGAGGATCGCGTGAGGGGGCTGGAACTCGGTGCTGACGACTATTTGGTCAAACCTTTCGCATTTTCAGAATTGCTGGCGCGCGTCCGTTCCCTGCTGCGGCGCGGTCCGGTGCCGCAGGTCGAGATCATGCACATCGCGGACCTTGAAATCGACCTGCTGCGCCACCGCGCCGCGCGCACCGGACAGCGGCTGGACCTTACACCCAAGGAGTTCGCGCTGCTGTCCCTGCTGGCGCGGCGGGCAGGGGATGTTCTGTCGCGCACCGTGATCGCCGAGCAGGTCTGGGATATGAACTTTGACAGTGACACCAATGTTGTGGACGTCGCCATCCGGCGGCTGCGCCGAAAGGTGGACGACCCATTCGCGCTCAAGCTCATCCATACCGTGCGTGGTATCGGTTATGTCCTGGAAGCCCGTGACTAGGCAGTGCCGTCTCCCCACGTGCCGGGCACGTCGGTTTGGGCGCCGTTGCGACAGTTTTACGCGGCCATGATCAGGGACCTGTTCTTCCCGCGCGCATGGTCGATTGCCGGGCGCCTGACCGTGCTCTACACAGCTCTGGTCTTTGTCATGCTGGTGCTTGCCATGCTGTTTCTGTTCTGGTCGTTGAAGACCAACCTGGAAAAGGAGGATCACGATTCGCTCGCCGATGAGATCTCCGTCCTGCGCCTCATTCTCAGGGAGCCGCCAGGGAGCCGGATCAGTCTTGCGCAGGAAGTGAAGTGGGAACAAACCACAGGCCGGGCGGGGCAGTTCTACAAACGTGTTCTCAGCCCCGGCGGCCGAGTGATCATGCAGACCGCCGACATGAGCATGCTACTCCCGGTAGGCGTGTTTCCGCGGCCGCCTTCGATCCTGCGGATGCCGCCGGCGCGCCAATACCTATGGGCCGGCGACGGCAAGGTCTATCTGCTGATGGCTGCGCGTGCGCTGGTTGGACGTGGTCCGCGCATCGTGGACCTTCAGGCCGCGCTCGACGTGTCGCGAGAGGAGGCGTTCATTGCGAGCTACCGCGAGAAGTTGTTGCTGGTGCTGGCTAGTGGCATCCTGCTGTCGGCCGTCGCCAGTTACGCTGTGGCCCGGCGTGGCCTGCGTCCGCTTGAGCGCATCACCGGAACCGTTGAACTCATTACCGCCAGCCGGCTGCACGCACACATCGAACCAACACGCTGGCCGCGGGAGCTGCACGCGCTTGCGCGCGCGTTCAACGATATGCTTGACCGTCTTGGGGATTCGTTCACGCGTCTGGCGCAGTTTTCCGCCGACTTGGCGCACGAGCTGCGCACGCCGGTCAACAATCTCATGGGGGAGGCCGAAGTTGCTCTGAACAAGGCCCGTACCACAGAAGAATACCGCCAGGTGCTGGAATCGAGTCTGGAGGAGTACGCCCGGCTTTCGCGCACGATCGACAGCCTGCTGTTCCTGGCACGCGCCGATAATGCTGAAATGCGCGTCAAGCGCAGCCGCTTCGATGCCCGCAGCGAAGTGGATGCCGTGATCGAGTACCATGATGCCGTGGCCCAGGAGCAGGGGATAAAAATGACCTGCCACGGCGATGCGGTGCTGGACGCCGATCCGGCTCTGTTCCGACGGGCGGTGAGCAATTTGCTGTCCAATGCGCTGCAGTACACGCCACCCGGTGGCAGCATCGATGTCGTCATTGTGGCGCGAGACCAGTGGGGCGCGGTGAGTGTGCGTGACTCTGGCTGCGGTATGGAGGCACGACATCTTCCTTATATTTTCCAGCGCTTCTACCGGGCTGATCCCGCGCGTTCGCGTCACCCGGACGGTGCGGGTCTGGGTCTTGCCATCGTGAAGTCCATCATGGAACTGCACGGCGGAGGCATACGGGTTGAAAGCGAAGTTGGCCACGGAACCACCGTTTCCCTGGAGTTCCCTCGTGCCGATCAAGTTCCGGCATGAAGCTGACCTCTAGTGCCACCCAGCCCAGTCTTCGGAGCGCGCAAGATCCTGCCAATACGCACTGCGAAGATGACAGCATTGTCATCTTCGGGTCAGGCAACGGTCACGGGCAACGCCTTATACTAAAATCGGTAAAACGTCTGATTTGTCGACACCGACTATCCATGGCAGTCATGGCATCAGAAGACATTTCGATGTGCTACGGACAGCGACAACGCGCACGGGCGTGGTGTTCGCGGAATCGTGGCGTATCGGACTCTGACGCCTGACGCCGAGATCCAACGCTCCCGCGCCGATGTTCAAGCCGAATCGATTGACCGATGTCTGGACCGACGGAAACCGCGTGCTGCAGATCCGGCGCGTGACTTGCCAAAGCCAGACCAGTAGTGTGGACCTGCGATGGCGCGTGTCGGTGACCGCCCATGCGAAGGCCTGCGGCTGGGTGATTGCAGGGCTCGTGGGCACAATGCTGACCGGCTGTGCGCACTATCGCCCGCGCCCTCTGTCCGAAGCCGCGATTGCCGAGGCGTTGCGCGATCCGACACATGCCGCGCTGGTGCGTGAGGCGGGGCGCATGCGGATGGCGCCGCTTGCGCCTATCCGCCTTGATTTCCGGCGCCCACTGTCCGCACGTGAACTTGGGGTGATTGCGGTGCTCGCCAATCCCGACCTGATCACACTGCGTGCACGCGAGCGGGTTGCGACGGCGCAGGTATTTGCCGCCGGGCTGCTGCCGAATCCGGTCGTTACCGCCAGCGTACTTACCCCCTATGGCTCAAATTCGGCTGGTACGACTTCCAGCTACAACGGCGGTTTTCTGTGGGATCTGTCGCAACTGTTTACTCGGCCGGCGGTGCTGCGCATCGCGCGCGAATCGGCGCGCGCGACCGATTTTCAGGTGGCCTGGCGGGAGTGGGCAGTGGCAAACCAGGCGCGGCTGCTGGCGACTCGGCTGTATTGGCTCGAGCGTTCGCGTGTCGCCGCCGATGTTGCTGCGCGTACTGGACAGCACTATGCCCTGCAAGTCCAGGCGGCTAGGCGTGCCGGTGCCCTTGCTGCATCCAGCGCCGCTACCGCGCAGACATTGGCGTTGTCGGCGCAGACCACAGCGGCCAGTTTTGACCGGCAGGCACAGCGGACCCGGCTCGCACTCAATGCTGTGCTTGGTTTGAACCCCGCGGATCGACTGAGCGTTGCGCGTCCCCGCCCTGTGCCGCTTGCCATACCTCCGCCGGCGCAGCTGTTCCGTGCCGCGACTCATGAGCGGCTCGACCTGGTGGCGCTACGCGCAGCCTATGCAGCTTCCGAAAATCGTGTTGATCGTGCGGTTCTGGAGCAGTTCCCGCAGATCGGTATCGGCCTGGCTGCGGCCCGCGACACCTCTGATGTGACCTCGGCGGGATGGCAGATCAGTCTGACGTTGCCGCTCAACGGCAATCGCGGCGCCATCGCGGTCGCCAGGGCAAACCGTGCGGTTCTCTACCACGCTTACATGGCGCGACTCGCGCACGATCGGTCGGACATCTACCGCCTGCGGGCATTGTTCACAGGCCTCACCGCCGAGATCGTACGCCTGCAGCCGCAGGAGCGCTCTTTCCGGCATCTGCAGAGGTCCGCGCTCGACGCCAGCGCCGGCGGCGCGCTGGACGCGCAGGAGGCACTGCTCATGGTGCTCAGCAGCGCGCAGGCGCAAGAACGGTTCAACAACCTGCGGATGCTGCGAGCGCAGAGCTATATCGGGCTCATTGTCGCAAGCGGTGCCCGCTGGCGGGGGTACTGAAATGAAACACTGGTTCTTTCTGTTTACAGGCATGCTCGTAGCGTCCGTCGCGGTCGCGGGAACACTCTCCGTCGGAACTGGCAGCGTTGTCGTGAGGCGATATCATCCGCGGGTCACGGCGTTGGCAGAGGGGCGGAGTGAGAACCGCGTGGTCATTGACGCCCCGTTCTCCGGTGTCATGGCAGCGCTGCCGCTTTCACCTGGAACCGCAGTGCGGCGCGGGATAATCATCGCCCGCGTTCTGCCGTTGCGACTCGCTGCCGAAGTCGAGGCCGCCACCGCCGACGTACGTTCAACCCGCAGGACCTATGAACAGGCCAAGGTGCTCGAGCGCACTGGTCTCGTCACTGCGGCCAGGCTCGACGCTGCGCGCGCGCGAGCACGCCATGCCCACGCCGTACTGCAGGGGTTCGAAGCGCGGCTGGCCAGAGGCGTGGTGCGGGCACCGTTTGCCGGAACAGTCCGCTACGAAGTCCCTGCTGGTGCGTGGGTTGCCCCGGGCACCGCGATCGCACGCCTTTCGGGCACGGGCGGGCTGTATCTGACTGCGCGTCTGACGCCCGGCATGGCGCAGCAGCTGAAGCCCGGCGCACCGGCGCTGATTTCCGCGCGCGGCGGCCGTTGGCCCGGCCAGATCTACGCCATCGGTGTGCGCGCCGGACGCGGTGGGCTGGTGACTGTCTATGCGCATTGTTCGTGCCCCGTGCTCGCCGGGGAGTTCGCCCTTCTTACCGTCCGCGGCATCGGCCAACCGGGCTTGGCAGTTGCGCGCGACGCCGTGGTCATGAATGCCGGCCAAGCAGTGGTCTACCGGATTGCCAACGGCCACGCGCAACCGGTCAAGGTGATGATCCTCCATACGAGCCGGCACTGGACCTGGATCAAGGGTGCGGTATCCCCCGGCGATGCGATCATTGTTGCCGGCGCCGGAAGGGTGCGGGCTGGCACTGCGGTACGCGCACAGCCGGGAGTTCAGGCAGCGCAGTGAAACGCTATCTCCACTGGCTGTGGACAAACCGGTTCACGCTCGCGGTCGTCGCCGTGTTCGTGCTTGCCGCGGGCTATGTCGCCTTCCTGGCGCTTCCCCGCAGCGTGTTTCCCAACGTCCAGTTTCCGCGCGTGTCGGTGTTGGTCAGCGACGGCTATCTGCCCGTCAAGATCATGCTGGTGCGCGTGACGCAGCCTCTCGAACAGGCGGCCAAGGGTGTGCCCGACGTCACGATTGTGCGCTCCAGCACCAGCCCCGGCCTGACCAAGATTCACGTATTCTTCAACTCTGCGGTGCAGCCTAGCCGTGCCTTTCTCACGCTCCAGGCGCGGCTGGCGCAGGTGCCGCTTCCCGCAGGAGCCCACGTCACTACCCGGCTGATGATGCCCAGCATTTATCCGTTCGCCGAGTACGCCCTAGTATCCAACCATCTGACCAGCAGCCAGTTGATGCCGTTATATGCTTTTTCGGTGAAGCCGAAGTTGCTCGACGTTCCGGGTGTCTACACCGTCCAGGGCATCGGCCGCGGCTGGACCCAGGTGAATGTCATGTTGAGCCCATGGCGACTCGCCACGCACGGGCTCAGCAGCGCCGAAATCGTGCGTCTCCTGCAGGAACACCAGGGGCCCTATTTCGCCGGTGTGGTCAGTGCATTTCATCAGCAGTTCCTTTTAACGGGCCACGGCCGTCCAGAAACGCTCGCGGGGCTCAGGCGGCTGCCGGTTCCAGTGCACGGCGGGATGATTCCCTTGGCCTCGCTCGGAAGCATCAGTGAAGGACCGCCGCCGCGCGTGCGCGGCGCCGCCGTCGCCGGCTGGCGGCACGCACTGCTCGTGGACATCGCGGCGCAGGCGGATGCGGATGTCGAGAGCGTGGCGCGGCAGGTGGCCCATGTGGCCACGCGGCTGCGCCAGTCGGCGCTCCCAGCCGGGGTGCACCTGGTCAAAGACTACGATTTCTCGCAGCTCATAAGGGGAAGCCTCGGCGATGTATGGAACGCCCTGCTGCTGGGGACGCTCATTACCTGGCTCGTACTCCTGCTGTTCCTCAGACGCTTCGACACTGCTGTCGCCACGGTGGTGATCGTGCCCCTGGCGCTCGCCGCGACGCTGGTGGTCATGCATCTGCTCGGGCTCGGCATCAATGTGATGACGCTCGGTGGCCTGACCGCGGCCATCGGTGTTTTGGTCGATCACGCCATTGTGGTTATTGAGCAGACGTCGCATGCCGGTGATCGCGTCGCGGATTGGCATGAACGGCGCACCGCTGCGCTCGCGGCGGCGGGCGCCGTCCTGCCGATGATGACCGTCGCCACCGTCACATCGGCCCTGGTGTTCGTGCCGCTGGTCTTCCTCGCCGGCACCATCGGCATCCTGTTCAAGCAGATGGCGATAGTGCTCGTCAGCGCCCTGGTGCTCTCGCAGGTCGTCGCCCTGACCATTACACCGGTGCTGGCGGCGGCGCTTGCACAACGCGCGCCTTCACGAGGCCGGACCTGGCGCTGGGCCCGGCAGGCGCGGATCGGGTATGCGCGCAGTCTCAGGAGCGCCTTACGGAAGCCGGGGTTGGTGCTGCCGATCATGCTACTGCTGGCCATGATTGCCGGTGTGGTGTTCTGGCGTCTGCCCACGGCATTTCTACCGGCGTGGGACGAAGGGCTCATTGCGGTGCCGTACCGCACGCCGGTTGGGCGCTCAGTTGCCGACACGATGGCAGTGGGTCGCGGGCTCATGGCCATTGCATGCCACGACCCGACGGTGCGCACGGCATCCCTGGTTGTCGGCCGGAGCCTGGCCAATCCGCGTGCCACCCCCAACAAGGGGGTTGCCGTCCTTGTCCTCCATCGCCGGCGCACGGTGTCCACCGAGCATGTCATCCACGACCTAATGCGGCAGTTCCGGGCCGCCTATCCAGGGCTGCTCATGCTCAAGATGCACCAAATCGAAGTGACGCAGCTCGGCAATCTGACTGGTGCCCACTCGCCGCTCGACGTGGAACTGTTCGGACCCCGCCCCGGCCAGCTGTCGAGATGGGCGAAACGCATTACCGCTGCGCTGAAGCATAGCCGCGCCTTTTCCAATGTTTCCTATGGCACCCCATCGGCGGGCCCTGAGCTTAAGCTGGTTCTCAGGCGGCGCGGTGTGCAAGCTGGCCTCAGTCCGGATGTGCTGGCACGCCAGGTGCGGCAGGCGTTCTGGGGTGAATCCGCCGGCTTTCTACTGCGTGGTGCCGAGATTCTCCCGGTATCCGTGCTTGAGCCCCATCCCGGGCGGGGAACACTCGCTCACCTGTTGCCGGACCTCTGGATCAACACCCCGGATGCGCCGTCCTGGCGGCCGTTGTCGACCGTCGCCCGCGCCAAACTGGTGCCGTCGGTGCCGTTCGTCGCGCACCAGAACTTGGTTCCCTATGCTGACATTCAGCTGCGGCCGCACGCCAGCGTGGGTTTGAATCAGGCTGCCGCCAGCGCGCGCTCGATTATCGCCTCGGTCCATCTCCCGGCGGACATCACCAGCACCATTGCCGGTTACTACCAGGAGCAGACCCGGAGCTTCGCCCAGATGGGGATCACGCTGGCAGCGGCACTGGGTATGCTCCTGATCCTGGTCGGGTTCCAGCTCGGTGGACAGCGACCGGCCTTGGCAGTTCTGTTCGCGACGGCGCTGAGCTCGGTTGGCGCCCTGACCGCACTGCTGTTGCGTGGCATCCCGCTCGACAGCACCTCCTTCCTCGGCCTGCTGCTTGTGTTCGCGATCGTCGTTAACAACGGCATTCTGATCTTCAGTTCGGCGCGGCTGCGGCGCAGCGTGCCGGGCCGCATCCAAGTAGAGCTCGCCGCACGGCAGCGGCTGCGCCCGATCATGATGACCATGCTCGCCGATGTGTTTGGATTCCTGCCGCTTGCCGTTGGCATCGGACACGGCACGGATCTCCTCAAACCGCTCGCGACCGCGGTGATGGGCGGCCTTTCGGTGGCTATCTTTCTGTCGTTGTTCATTGGTCCCATGTTCTACGTCTGGCTGTTGCCGGCGAAGGCCCGCAACGAGTTGTGATGGGTGACGTTGCCCGGCAGGTGATCCGGCGCCTGCATTGCCAGCTGGGATGGTTCGCCGCCGGCCTGTGTCGACTTGCCCAATCTCTTTGCTGTTCGCGGCTTCCACGCGCTATTCCCCTACTCCCATTGCAAGTATTGGTGGTATTCGTTATCGTATTTCCATCATACTTTTGCTCGGGGGCATTATGGAACCGTTCTATTCACCGTTGCCGCAGTATTCCCTGAAGACTGACGTGTCCTATCACCGGCCGCGCCAGGAACTGCCCGAATCCGTGACCCTGGACAGTCCGGCATTGTTCGTCATGACAGATCTGCGCAGAATCCCAGCCGTCACCATCGAGGCCAAAGCGCCGTTAAGTACCGTCCTGAAGAAGATGGGCTGCGAGGACGTGCATCTGCTGCTGGTGACAGATGCCGAACACGGAGTGCTCGGGTTGATCACGACGACCGAGGTGCTGGGCGAGAAGCCGGTGCGGTTCCTCGGACAGGGCGGTGGTACCTACGAGGATATCCTGGTGCAGCACATCATGACCCCGCGCGAGCGGCTGGAGGTGCTGCTTATGGAGGATGTGCTCAAGGCGAAGGTCGGGCATATCGTCGCGACCCTAAAGCGTGCCGGCCGCAGACACGCGCTGGTCGTTGATCTGGATCCACAAACGAAGAGCGAGACGATTCGCGGGATCATTTCTTCGAGCCAGATCAGCCGGCAGCTGGGTGTGGCGGTCGATACTGCCCCGTACCCACGCAGCCCGGCGCAGCTTCGGACCGTCAACGCCTAATACGCAGCCAGAAACGCGGCTAGTGTCAGTGAGCGCCGGCCGCGTACAATGCGGCCATGAACCAGGCCGCGATCTGCTACCGCATCTGCCCGCGCAACCCGGGCGCGCATCTTTTCGAGGTGCATTGCACAGTACCTGACCCGGATCCCGCCGGTCAGCGGGTCGGGTTGCCGGCATGGATACCGGGCAGCTACATGATCCGCGATTTCGCCCGCCACATCGTGTGCATTCGGGCGCAGTCACAGGACGAGCCGGTGGCCTTGCGCAAGACCGGCAATGGTATCTGGATCTGTGCCCCCTGTTCCGGGCCGCTCACGTTGAGCTATGAGGTCTACGCCTGGGACCTGTCGGTGCGCGGTGCACATCTCGATACGACCCATGCCTATTTCAACGGCACAAGCATGTTCCTGCAGGTCCACGGACATGAGCACGATTCCTGTGTCTTGCAGATCGATCCACCGCCTGCAGGTGTGGGGGATGGCTGGCGCGTTGCCACCGCGCTGGCGCGGGTGCGGGCCGAGCCCCATGGTTTCGGTACCTATGGCGCCGACAACTATGACGAGCTCATCGATCATCCAGTGGAAATCGGCGATTTCAGCCTCACGGCGTTCGATGCCTGTGGTGTCCGGCACGAGGTGGTGATCAGCGGTCGCCATCGGACCGATCTGGCGCGCCTGGGCCGTGATCTCAAGTGTGTGTGCGAGCACCATATCCGCTTCTTCGGTGAGCCGGCACCCATGGATCGATACGTATTCCTCATCACCGCGGTCGGCGATGGCTATGGTGGCCTGGAGCACCGCGCATCCACAAGCCTACTGTGCCAGCGCGATACCCTGCCGCAGGCGGGCGATGCCGGGGTGAGTGCCGAATACCGGGGTTTCCTCGGTCTGGCGAGCCACGAGTATTTTCATGCCTGGAACGTCAAACGCATCAAACCGCTGGTGTTCTCGGGCGCTGACCTCAGCCGCGAAGTGCACACGCGCATGCTGTGGGCGTTCGAGGGCATTACGTCCTACTACGACGACCTCGCGCTCGTGCGCAGCGGGCTGATTACGTCCTCGGCCTATCTCGAGTTGCTGGGCGAAACGGCCACGCGTGTATGGCGCGGCAGCGGGCGGCTCAAGCAGAGCCTGGCCGACTCGAGCTTCGACGCCTGGACCAAGTTCTATCGCCAGGACGAGAATGCGCCCAACAGCATTGTGAGTTACTACACCAAGGGCGCGCTGGTGGCCGTGGCGCTGGATCTGACCATTCGTCGCGCCACCGGTGAAGCGCGCTCGCTCGACGATGTCATGCGTCTGCTCTGGGAACGCTACGGCCGATCTGGGATCGGTGTGCCGGAAGACGGCGTGGAACGCGTTGCAGAGGAAGTCGCCGCAGTCGACCTGGGCGAATTCTTTG
>DAHXOO010000039.1 GCA_027364845.1 Pseudomonadota bacterium
AATATACTCGTCTGCCGGGTCATCGATGCCACGGAGAGATGACGGTAAACAAGCCGCAAGAATCAGGCCTGTGATCCAACGCCGGCTCTACAGCTGGGGCACATCCCCCCCGCCCGCGCACCAGCGGTGCCACATCCACCGGTAGCGCCCTTCCAGGGCCGCCACAAACTCCTCGAAGTTCATGAGTGTCGACTGCTGCATGCGCGGGCGCAGGCCGGCGCGCAGTTGCCGGAGCCTTTCGAAGTCACAAGCGAGTTCCACGGCTTTTGTCTGATAGTCTTCGCGTGAATCTGCCACCAGTTCCGGCAATCCGATTGCCGACAGGATGCTGACCCCGGTACGCGCAAACCCCAGGAGCCCCGCAAGCGTGATCACGGGAACCCCCATCCACAACGCATGGCAGGTGACCGTGCCGCCTGCGTAGGGAAACGGATCCAGTGCGATGTCGACCCGGTGGTAGCTCTCCAGATAGTCGCGCCATGCGCTGCTTCCGGCCATCTCTACGCGCTCGGGCTCGATCCCGTGTTGCCGGAAAAGGTCGCGGTAGTACCGCCGTGTCGCGGTATCGGTCAACTGCTTTGATTTGAGCAACAGGCGCGAACCCGGCAATGACCGGAGAATCCCGCTCCACAATGCGATGACGTCCGGATTGATCTTGGCGCTGTTATTGAAACAACCGAAGGTGACAAATCCCGATTGCGCTGCCGGGACGTCCCCGACCGCAGGACTGTCATGCGGCATGCCGAAACACAACAGGCCGCCAGGCAGCCGGACCAGGGTTTCGGTATGCAGTTCATCGCTCGCTCCGGGCGGATCGCACCAGGCATCCGTCAGTCGATAGTCCATCGCCGCCAGCCCGGTCGTATTGAGGTAGCCCAGGTAGGTTACCTGCACGGGCGCAGGACGGTGCGCGAACACCGGCAACCGGTTACCCGCGGTGTGACCCGCCAGATCCACGAGTATGTCGATACGGTCATGCCGAATGAGTTCGCTGACCCGGGCATCAGTAAGCGAGGTGATGTCACACCAGCGGTCCGCCAGCCCCCTGAGTTTCGCGGTCATCGCGTCGCGGCGGGTGACGCTCGCGTAGCAGCAGACTTCCACCTGTCTGCGGTCATGGGCGGCGAGAATGGGTTCGATGAAAAACGCCACGGAATGCTGATAGAAATCCGGTGACACGTATCCAATGCGCAGCCGCCGGTCGGGATTGCGTTCATTGTCATGCGCACTGGTCCGCGGCAGGTCCACCGACGCGTGCCGGTCCGCCCATCCCACATGCTCCGCGAAAACCGACTTGCCATCCAGCGCGTCGAGATAATTGAGTGTAAAAAGCAGATTCGAATGTGCCCGGGCGAACGAGGGATCAATGGCCAGCGCCTGACGGTAATGGGTCACCGCCTCATCCGGGCGACCCTGATCCTTCAGGACAGTCGCGAGTGTGTTATGAGCCTCGGCAAAAGACGGCGCTCCCGCGAGTGCCATCCGGCAATGCTCTGCGGCTTCCTCCAGCCGGCCCAATTCCCACAGAGCCAGTGCCATGGCGTTGTGCGCAGGCGCGAGTCCGGGATTCAGCGCAATGGCCCGGGAACAGCCCGCGATCGCTTCCTCAGGCCGGCCTGCGTGCCAAAACACCAGGCCGAGATTGACATGTGCCTCGACGCTATCCGGCTTCAGACTCAGAACCTGCCGATAGCTTTCGATGGACTCATCCAATCGACCCAGGAACTGCAGCGCCGCACCCAGATTCTGATGCGCCTCCGCGAAATCGGGCTTGAGGCGGACCGCCTCCCGGCACGACTGTGCGGCGGCTTCGATCAATCCCTGCTCCCAGAGTGCCGTACCGAGATTGAAATGCATCATCGCGTTGCCCGGCTGCGCACGCACAGCCGCGCGATAGCTCTCGATCGCCGCGGCCAGCTGGCGCTGCTGTTGAAGAACACGACCCAGGTTATGATGGGCTTCCGCCAAGGACGGATTGAGGGCGATGGACTTCCGGTAATTTTCCACGGCCGCGTCCAGCAGTCCCTGCATCTGGTATGCGTTGCCCAGATCATGGAATGCCTCGGCAAAAGTCTGGTTGAGTTCCACTGCCCGGGAGAACTGGGATGCAGCCTCCTGCGGTCTGTTCTGCCTCAACAGCGTCACGCCGAGGTTGTAGTACGCCCTAGTCATGCCGGGTTCCAGTTCAATGACGCGGCGACAGCATGTTTCCGCGTCAGCAAACTCACCGAGCTGTCCGTGAATCGCCCCGAGCACGAACCAAGCCTGGGCATTGTGCGGCTCCCGGGAACATACCTCGTCACCGAGCCTCCGGGCGTCCTGCCAACGGCCGCTTTGAACCATCTCCATGACGTGCTGCAGGGACCCGCTCATAATTATTCTCTCAATGCATTCACTAAAGGTTCCAGGAACTGCTCGTAATTCTTCCAGCGCGCCACCGACTTCTTGTAGATAGGACGGCGCACCTGGTCGTAACTCGGCGTCGTGACGAAACGGCCGGTTTCGTGAAAGCGCAGGCAGCGATCATCCCATTCGAGTTCGCAGAGCTCGATCATTTTGCGGCTAATGACTTCCTGGTTCTCCACCAGATCTTCGTACCGGACTTCCATCAGCGGAATCCGAAGAACTTTCTTCCAGTGCGCCATCAACCGCAGATACTGCCTGTAATACCTGCCCAGCGAGGTCAAATCGCGAGCATAAGCGTGAAAGTCGTTGAAGCGCTGAAAATAGATGGACAGGCAGGTGTCGACCGGATCGCGCATGCAATGGATGATCCGCGCGCCGGGGAACAGCAAATCTATCAGGCCCAGATACATGAAATTGTGCGGCATCTTGTCTGTCACGCGCATAACGTCCCGAGAGAGGCGACCGAGACGATCCAGATGCTTCTGTGCAATCGAATCGACACTCTTTCGACTCAGGTCATCCACACAGTTCGGATAGAATCTGGGCGTGCCCAACGTGCTCGGGAGCTGGGACGCGATGTCGAATATGTCAATCAGTTCCCCGGCACCGTGCACCAGCGGATGGCTCGCGAGAATCTGCTCCACCAGGCTGGTGCCGGAACGCGGCATGCCGACGATGAAAACCGGCAGCCTGGACCGGTTTGATGCGCGCGGCCTATTACCTATGCGTGCCGGGGCGAACGCAGCCAGAATGGCATCGAATTGATGCACGACTTCTTGTTCGTTGAATTCCTTCGCGTCAAAGGTATTCGCCTGCCGATAGTGATGAAATGCGTTGTCATACTGTCGCAATTCATCGTAGAGCTTGCCCAGCGCAAAATGCACATCGACCCGTCGCTTGGTGTCCAAAGGCTGTTGCAGGACTTTTTCCAGCAGCGTCGCCGCTTCTGCGCGGCGATCCTGATTCCTGAGCAAGGCCGCATAGCTCAGCAGCACCGGGGTATCATTCGTCCCCGCATCGATCAATGGCTGCACCAGCGCGAGACCGGCATCAAAATTCCCTTTTCGCTCAAACAGCATCGCCAAACCGGCTATGCCGGCTGAATGGTCTGGCTCGAGTTCCAGTACGCGGCGATAATATGCTTCTGCCTCCTCATCCCTTCCCATGTCAACCAGCATCGCCGCCAGATTGAGATGGATCTCAGGGTCATCAGGCTTGCAGCGCAAGGCTTGCAGGAAGCAGGCTTCCGCCTCCTTGCCGTGTCTGGGTCCCTGGTCCCAGTCCAAGAGGGCATTGCCTAGGCTGACATAGGCGTCGGCGGAATCCGGCTTGAGTTTGATGGCGAGCCGGAATTGGGAAACCGCCTGATCCCATTTGCGTTGAAATGCCAGCGCGATGCCCAAACCTCTTTGGTTCTCGGCCGATTCGGGATTGAATTCTATTGCTCGACGGAAGCTGATAACTGCATCGTCTAACTTTCCCGCCGCCACCAGCAGACTCCCAAGGCAACCATGGGCCTCGGCATAACCCGGTCGCAACTCGATTGCGCGCCGGAAACACGCTTCAGCAGAGGCCGGGTCTTCGCGGGCCTGGTGGCAAAGAGCCAGATTGAAATGGGCCTCGGCGTATTCGGGGCGCAGCGCGATGGCCTGCCGGAAGTATTCTGCTGCTTCTTCGATCCTGCCCTGATCCTTGAGCAGCAATCCGAGTGTATTGTGAACCTCGACCAGGGCAGGTTGGAGTTTCGACGCCTGCTGACAGCACATCATGGCTTCCTCGGGCTTGCCCAGCTCCCGTAGCGCCAGGCCCAGGTTCGCCAGGGCTAATGCTTTGTCGGGCTGGATCCTGAGGACCTGCCGGTAGGATTGCGCCGACTCTTCCGTCAGGCTGCGGGACTGCAACGCAACACCAAGGTTGTAGTGGGCAGCAACATTCATCGGTTCCAGGACGACGACTTGCCGGCAACAGCGGATGACCTCGTCCAATTCCCCCAGCTGGGCATGGATGCCGGCGAGCAGGAACCAGGCCTCGGCGTCGCTCCGGTTCCGTTCACACAGACCCGCACACAGCGTCTTGGCCTCACGTAACCGGTTACTTTGTAGGAGAGAAAAAACCTGCTGCTTGTCGGTCATATCCGGCACCACCTTGCTGCAAATAGCCTATTTCTGAACGCAGACTCTTTGAATAGCCAGAAATTACCACATATCAATCCGAACGATTCAACAATTATATTGCGCGATCTTGCGCCCAGAAATCCATCATGATTACACTCACCTGATAGATCGGTTATAGACATCCGTAACGTAGGAACATGACCAGACGCGTCTTGAAGATTTCGCTGTAGCAGATTCGGGAAGCCTGCGCAATTCAGCGATGCCTCCGGTCTTTTATCAAGCCGTGCTGCAGGTAATAGTCCATGAACAATTCGGCATCCTCCAAGAGGAACCACGCGCTCACTCTTTTGCGTGCTAAGGCTTCGTTAATAAATAAACGTAACATTCTGTGAATCAATCTGTTATGCTCGCCCGGTATGAGCGAGCTGGCAGAGTTGACGCGGAAGTTCCGTTCCATCTGGCCTCATCTAGATGAACGGACCCGTCGTATCACTGCGGCGAATGAAGCGATGAGCTTGGGATTTGGGGGTGTTTCTCGGGTGCATCGTGCCTGTGGATTGTCGCGCCAGGCCATTGCTCGCGGAATTCGGGAGATCAAGGACGGGAAAGTGCTGACTGGCCGCATGCGCCGATCGGGGGCGGGTCGCAAGTCGATCGTGGCCACCGATCCGAAGCTCGTGGAGGCGCTGGATGCGATGATCGAGGGAGGCACGCGGGGGGATCCGGAATCTCCGCTGCGATGGATCTGCAAGAGCACGCGCGCGATTGCTCGGGAGCTTGAGCAACAACAGCATCCTCTGAGCCATGTGAAGGTTGCGCAGATCCTGCACGATCAACACTACAGCTTGCAGAGCAACCGCAAGACTGAGGAGGGCGCGGATCATCCGGACCGCGATGCACAATTTCGCTACCTCAGCGCCCAGGTCAAGGCGGCACTCAGACAGGCGGTTCCCGTGATCTCGGTGGACACCAAGAAGAAAGAGCTCATCGGGAACTACGAAAACAAGGGCCGGCAATGGCTGCCGCGGAAAGAGCCGATCCCCGTGCAGGGTCACGACTTCCCCGGACCGAATGTGCCGCGTGCCTATCCGTACGGTATCTACGACATTGGACGCAATGCCGGATTCGTCAACGTGGGCACCGACCACGATACCGGAGCTTTCGCCGTCGCCTCCATCCGTGGCTGGTGGCGCTCGGAGGGCAAGCGCATCTATGCCAAGGCGAAGCGGATTCTGATCACGGCCGACGGGGGTGGGAGCAACGGCTGGCGGCTACGCCTATGGAAGTTGGAGCTGCAGAAGTTCGCCGACGAGACGGGATTGCACGTTGCGGTATGCCACTTTCCCCCGGGCACCAGCAAATGGAACAAAATCGAGCACCGGCTGTTCTCCTTCATCTCGTCGAACTGGCGCGGTGAGCCGCTGCGCGACTATGAGACCATTGTGAACCTGATCGCCCGGACCACAACGGCCAAGGGGTTGAAGGTCACCTGTCGATTGGATCATCGGAAGTATCCAACAGGGCGCAAGGTGAGCGATAAAGAGATGAGGCTCCTCAACCTGAAGCTGAACCGCTTCCATGGCGAATGGAACTACGTCATTCAACCGAGACTCACATAGTTGACACGTTTATTTATTAACGCCGCCTAACCGCCTTGCGGAGGCCAAGATACTTTATCGTCAGATCTGTCAGGCGATCCCACGCGACACGGAATCCTGGAACCTGCTGAGCGCGATTCACGGCATGCTGGGCGAATTCCATGAGGCCGAGACTTGCTGCCGCAAAGTCATTGCCTTGAAGCCGGATGCGGTAGGTACCTACAACAACCTCGGCAATGCGCTCAAGTTCCAGGGGAAGCTGCAGGAAGCCGAAGAATGCTACCGCCAGGCGCTCAGCCTCATGCCCGGATACGCCGAGGCGCATAACAATCTTGGCAATCTGCTCAAGGAGCAAGGCGCGCTTCAGGAGGCTGAGGCCCACTACCGACAAGCCATTACCTCCGTGCCCAACTATGCGGATGCCCGTAACAACCTCGGCCTTATCCTTCAAGACCAGGACAAACTGGATGACGCAATAACCAGCTATCGGTGCGCGATCAGCATCAAGCCAGACTTCGCCGATGCCTACAACAACCTTGGCAATGCCCTGTTGGATCAATGCCACGATCTAAGACACAGCAAGGAGGCGGAAGAGTGCTTCCGGCAGGCTCTCCGCTACAAACCCGATGACCCGGAGACACATCTCAATCTGGCGGCCCTGCTTGCCGATCTGGGCCGGTATCAGGAGGCGGATGCAAACTATCGCCACGTACTTGAGATCAAACCAGGCCATCTGATTGCCACAGCTGGGTTGACCATGTTGCTGGAACGAAAAGGGGATTTTGCCGCCGCCTCAGCGTTGGTAGAACCACTGGTTGATGCAGGGGTGGATGATGTCCCGTTGCTGCTGAGTTATGCGGCCTTATTGCGACATCAGGATCGCCAAAGAGACGCTGTCGCGTTGTTGGAAAAACTCCTGCAACAGTCGATGGAGCACAAGCGGCGGGTCGATGTGCATTTTGCTTTGGGCAAGCTTTATGACGAATTGCGACAGCACGACAAGGCGTTTCATCACTTCCGGCAGGCAAACACCCTCGATGCCAAGGAGTTCGGCAAGCCAGAATTCGTACGGCAATTCGATGCGTTCCTGGCTGCTTTTTCGCCGGAGGGCATCGGTTCAAGGCCGCGTGCATCGAATCGCTCCAAGCTGCCGGTTTTTATCGTCGGCATGCCGCGGTCGGGCACCAGCCTGGTGGAACAGATTCTCGCGAACCACCCGCTGGTACACGGCGCCGGAGAATTGGTCGATATCTCTGAAATTTCGTCCCAGCTTCCGGCGCTGCTGGGCACATCTAACCATTATCCGCAGTGCCTGGACGACTTTACACGGAAAAATATCGACCCGACCGCACAGAAGTACCTGGATCGTCTCGGTGGGTTGGCACACAACGTGGTGCGTGTCACGGACAAGATGCCGCACAACTTCATGGCTTTGGGTTTGATCGACATGCTGTTCCCCGGGGCGCGGGTCATCCACTGCGTGCGTGATCCGGTCGATACCTGTCTGTCGATTTATTTTCAGCACTTTAATGACACTCACGTCTATGCTCGCGCATTTGAGTTCGCTCGGCCAGTATTATCGGCAATACCAACGGCTAATGGCGCACTGGAAGACTGTGCTGCGTATTCCGCTGATGGACATTCAGTACGAAGAGCTTGTGGAAAACCAGGAGGACCTGAGCCGCAGGATGATCGAATTCTGTGAACTCAAGTGGGACGATCGCTGCCTGCGCTTTCATGAGTCAGTCCGCTTTGTGACGACACCAAGTTACGATCAGGTGCGTCGTCCCATGTATCGGAAATCCGTGGCGCGCTGGAAGAACTACGAACAGTTTCTCGGGCCACTCATCGATGCATTGGAAAATCAGGACATAAGGCAGCAGTAGACCGCCGCATGCAGGACACAAGGATATCGCAACGGATCGTCAGAGTGCGCTTCAGCCGGAATCCCGGTTTGGACGGCTGTGCCGGCAAGCGCATGCGTTGACTGAGGATCAGAGGTTAAGATTCGATCAAGCTACAAGATCAAGCGACATGCCAGAGTTTGGTTCAGCGTGCCATCTGGATCAGGCGAAGGCCGGTGTGAACGCATCGACCGGGAATATGCCGATGAAGCCACAGCCTCTTTCCTGCCGTGTGTAGCCAAAGGTCAACGCGGACTCAAAGTTTAGACAAGGACCCATGTTCGGCGCTCGGTCGAAATAACCTGACCCAGTCCGCGTCACAGGATGAACCTGGCAACTTTTCTTGCTCTTGATTTTTATCAGCCCCTCAAAGCTGACAGCAGCGGTTCAATGAACTGCTCGTAGTTTTTCCAGCGCGCCACGGATTTCCGATACATGGGACGACGCACCTGATCGTGGCTCGCCGTCTTTACCACACGGGCAGTCTCGTGGAAACGCAAACAGCGATCATCCCAACCGAGCTCGCAGAATTCCACCAGCCGCCGGCTCATCGCTTCCTGGTTGTCCACAAGTTCCTCGTACTGAAACTCTATCAGGGGAATACGCAGCACAGTCTTCCAGTGCGCCATTAACCGCTGGTAAAGCCGATAGTACCGTCCGAGATTCCGCAGGTCACGGGCGTAGGGGTGCAGTGCATTGAAGTGGCCATTGAAAGGTTGAACGTAAATCGACAGGCAGGTATCGACCGGATCACGCAGGCAGTGGATGATGCGCGCTCCAGGGAACAGCAGGTCTATCAGCCCCAGGTACAGGAAATTATGCGGCATCTTGTCCGTGACGCGCACAGCATCGCTTGAGAAGCGGGCGAGACGATCAAGGTGGCGCTGTGCAATCGGATCTATATTCCGGCCCGTAAGTGCATCGAGGCACTGCGGATAAGGGTTGGAGGCGCCCAGATCGGCCTGGAGCCGGCTTACGATATCAGTGAGATCAGGCAACTCCCCCGCACCATACACCTGCGGATGACTGGCGAGAATCTGCTCCGTCAGGCTCGTTCCCGAGCGTGGCATGCCGACGATGAACACGGGCAGCTTCGAGCGGTTGGACGCGCGCGGCCTGCGGCGGACACGCTCCGGACTGAACAGCCCAATCAACATGTCGAAGTCCCGCAGGTACTGTTTCTCGTCGAACTGCCTCGGGTCGAGCGAATTTGCGTACTGGAAGTGCTCAAAGGCCTTGGGATAATCCTGTAACTCGTCGTACAGTTTTCCCAGCGCGAAATGCCCGTCGACCTGCTGTCGCTCATCCCTCGGCTGCCGCAACATGCCTTCCAACAGCGCCGCCGCCTGCGCACGACAATCGAAACGTCCCGCCAGAGCGGCGTAACTCAACGCCACATAGATATTGTCCGTCCCGGCATCCACCAGTGGCTTGAGCAACGCATGACTGGCTTCGAAATCCCCTTTGCGTTCCAGCAGCATCGCCAAGCCGGCCGCAGCGAGCGGAAAATCTGGCTTGAGGTGCAATGCACTGCGGTAGCTTGCATCCGCTTCGTCATAGCGGCCGATATCAGTCAATGCCATTGCCAGACTCAGATGAAACCCCGGGGCTTCCGGTTTATAGCGCAGGGCCTCCCGGAAACATTCCGCCCCCTGTTCGGCACTCTTGGGGCTAGGGTCCGAGTCCAGCAAGGCATTACCGAGGTCATTGTACGCGTCCGCATAGTCGGGCTTGAGTTCGATGGCACGCCGATAATGGGATATCGCCTCGTCCCAACGGCGCAGCGACACAAGAAGAACACCGAGGTCTCTATGGGCCTGCGCCGCGTCGGGCCTGAGCTGCACCAGACGCATGTAGCAGCGCACAGCCTCCTCCCGTTTCCCGACCGAAATCAGGACAGCACCGAGGCGACTATGGGCCTCAGGATAATCAGGCCGCCAGCGTATGGCCTGCTGGAAGCAGGCCTGCGCCTCGGCAAGATTACCGAGCGCCTGGTGGCACAGGCCGAGGTTGAAATGGGCTTCTGCGTACTGTGGACGCAGCGCCGTTGCCTGACGGAAACTCTCCGACGCCTGGACATGCTTGCCCTGGTCCATAATCAGCAGGCCGAGCGTATTGTGCGCCTCGGCCAGATCGGGTTGCAGGGTCAGGGCACGCTGGCAATGCGGTATCGCTTCCTCGGACCTGCCCAACTCGCGCAATGCCAGTGCCAGGTTGGCAAGCACCGGCGCCGCATCGGGTTGGACCTCGAGCAACTTGCCGTAGGTCTCAACGGCTTCCTGATACCGCCCCCGCATCTGCAGCGCCACGCCGAGGTTGTAGCGCGCCGCGGCATTGCCGGGTTCCAGTGCGACCACCTGCCCGCAGCAGCGAATCACCTCGTCCATGACACCGAGTTGGGCATGAACCCCCGCGAGCAGAAACCAGGCTTCGGGGTCGTTTCGGTTGCTCTCACAGAGCGCCGTACCCAGCTCCCTAGCCTCATTCAACCGGTTGCCCTGCAAAAGGGCAAGTACTTGCTGTTTGTTGGCCATGCTCAGAAATGCCTGCTATCCATGAATCATATTTCCAGCCCCGGTTTGCTCGCCATCTTTAGGGAAAGCCGGAACGGCTGCGAACTCAGTACGCCTAGACTGTCTGATAATGCGCTGGAAAATCCACAATGATTGCGATGTTGCAACCGATTCGACTATCCTAGCACGCAACGAACATCCGGACGGGCTGCCAGCACGTCCGCACGACAGATACGAAACACGAATCCTCCCCACCGGCCTCGGTCGGAACAGCACCCGCATAACCATGAATGAGCGGACTCAGTTCCTGAAAAAACAAGCTCTGGCTCATCTGCGGAGCAACCACCTGGCCGAGGCCAAGGTTCTGTACAGGCAGCTTTGTCAGATCGATCCGCGCGATGCCGACTCCTGGAGCCTGCTGAGCGCGGTCCATGGAATGCTGGGCGAATTCGAACACGCCGAAACATGTTGTCGCCGAGTCATCAGTATGCTGCCAGACGCCGTGGGTGCCTACAGCAATCTCGGAAATGCACTCAGGTTCCAGGGCAAACTGGACGAAGCGGAACGGTGTTATCGAAAAGCGATTGCGCTGATGCCTGCCTATGCCGAGGCCCACAACAACCTGGGCAATCTCCTCAAGCAAGAAGAGAGGATACAGGAGGCCGAAACCTGCTATCACCAAGCCGTCACCTTCGCGCCGAACTACACTGATGCCCATAACAACCTGGGCATCGTGCAGTGGGATCAGGGGCGATCGAACGATGCCTTGAAGAGCTACCAGCGCGCGCTCGAACTTGATCCTAACCACAGGGATGCGTTGTACAGCCTGGGTCATATCCTGTTCGAACGAGGCGATCTCCCTGCAGCAGAGAAAATCTTTGAGCGACTGATCAAGGTGTACCCGCAGGATGTCAGAACCTGGGTTGCTCTCGGTAGCCTCCATGACATGTCCCGGCAACCCGATAGGGCGATTGCCAGTTTCGAGCGAGCGATCAGCTTGCAACCCGATTACGCGGAAGGACATTTTCGACTGGGCCGCGTCTTTCAATCCATGGACCTGCGGGACAAGGCGCGAACATCGTATGAACGTGCCCTGGCACTCGACCCCAGGATGGCAAATGCCCATTATTTTCTTGCGAGCATCGGCAATGAAGCCGTGCCTGCCGAGTGGCGCACTGAATACGTCAAGAAAACCTTCGACGATTACGCCGAAAGATTTGACGCAACCCTGGTGAAGGATCTCAGGTACCAGGCACCGGAACTTCTTCATCGCGCCGTGCGGCGCACCCTTGGTGAGGGCAGAAAGGAGATTGAGATGCTTGATCTTGGCTGCGGAACCGGTCTATGCGGAATGCCATTCCGAGATATCGTGAAACGGCTGACCGGGGTGGATCTCTCACCCAAGATGATTCGCAAAGCCCGTGAGCGCAGCATTTACGATGAACTGATCCTCGGGGATTTGTTGACGCCGATGCAGGGGCGCGACGCTCGCTACGACCTGATCGTCGCCGCGGATGTCTTCATCTACGTCGGCGACCTGTCCGCGATATTCGCAGCGTGCAAGATCGCCTTGCGGCCGGGGGGGCTTTTCGCATTCTCGACGGAACACGAAGCGGATACACCTTCCTACGTGCTGCGTAACTCAGGGCGCTATGCCCATCCCACGGACTATGTCCGCACCCAAGCCCACGATGTGGGATTGACCGAAATCAGCATCGAGCAGGCGATTATCCGGCAGGAGGAAGGTAAGCCGGTCGTAGGCCAAATCTTCGTCTTTCAGCAGTCAACGTGCGTCACACTGACAGACACGGCATAAATTCAGTTTCCGTTGGCAGACTGCAGGAACTCTTCTAGCGACCGGATGGTGCCCCGCTGATCGAAAATCCTGCCGGGTGCCCGCTCCATTATCCGCGCCGACAGCGCATCCCGCAGCGTGTGGTCGCTGGCGATCGACACCGCACGCAATACGTATTCCTCGTTGTCGCGCACGATCAGTTCGTCCATGTCCATTTGGTGCAGCATTCCATAAGTCTGACGCCCGCGGCTAAAGTTGCCCGAAAGCGTCACCACCGGCAAACCGGCGGCGAACGCGTCCATCGAGGTCCGCCCTCCTGACCAATGCGGTGTATCCAACATCACGTCGGCCAGGCGGTTCACGCGTAGGTAATCGGCATGTCCCATACGCGGCAGGAAGCGCAGGCTCGCGTCCGCATCCAGCCCGCGGGCGCTGAAAACGCGCCGCATGCGCTGCTTGAAGGCTTCATTGACCGGCGCCTTGTAATCCTCGAACAACAAGATCAGGGCGTGCGCGTCGCGCGTGGCGATCCCGGCAAAAAGATCGTCGGTATCGACGTGGATCTTGAACAACGACTGCGGGCACAGATACAGCCTGCGATCATCCGGCAGGTCCAGCTGTGTGCGCGTTGCGTCGCGCGCGGATTCCGGTTGCACGCAATACACACCGATACCATCGAGACGGACCAACTTTTCGCTGTAGTGCGCCTCACCGTCCACGGGCTCCATGGCGCCTGCGGACAGAAAATAATCGATGTTCGGCAGACCGGTTGTCACAGGGTGCCCCCAGGCCGCGCATTGAACGGGGGCCAGGCGTAAGGCGGCCAGCCACATCTCTTTCGGATACATCCCGATCGCCGGATAGACCAAAACATCCAGTTGATCGCCCTGGATGATGTTGGCGATGGCGGCGATCGAGCCGGCCACCGGCCGGTATTGATCGCAGCTTGCCGCCAGCCGCCGGCTTTCCTCGTCGATGATCGGATTGATATGGTAGACAAAGGTCTCAAACCGGTCCCGATCGGCGTGTTTTATCCACCCGCTGAAATAATACGAAACTGTATGATTGTGAAAAAAGTGCGACACATAGCCGACACGCAGGCGTCGTCCGGCCACCGCTCGTCGCGGGATTACCTGAAAAAATTGCGGCAAGGCACTCCGAGCCATATCGGTAAAGAAGCCCCCGAATCGCTCCTGCAGTGCCTTATCGTCCAGGCCCTGATAGGCGAGATAAAAGCCATTGCTCCACTGCAGCTCGTCGATCAGGGTCGGACGTGCTCTGAACCCCGCGCTGCGCGCAATGATCTCATCGAGCCCCTCGCGGTAGCGTTGACGGGACTGCCGCAGATGCTCCGCATCCCGGTAGATCAGCGGCAGCGACAGATGGAAGCCCAGCGCCGCTTTCAGGTTCAGCGGGTCGGCGTCCACCGCCCGTCCATAATCGGCGACCGCCTCGTCGTGATAACCGAGGAAATATTTCAGATTGCCGAGACTGGCGTAAGCCTGCACACTTGCGGGATTGAGCTCCGCGGCGCGCTGGTAGGACTCCAGTGCTTCGTTGTGGTTACCTGCCGCCTCTTGCGCCTGGCCAAGCTTGAGCCAGATATCGACAACCTGCGGCAACACCGCGCACAGTCGGCCTAAGACTTCGATCGCATCGCCGAACCTGCCGAGGTACACAAGGGTCTCGCCCAAACGAAAGGCTGCCTCGTGGAATCCCGGATCGAGGCTGAGCGCCTGGCGCAGGCAATGCTCCACCTGGTCCACACGCCCGAGTTGACCGTTCGCAATTCCGAGGGTGTACCAGGTTTGGGCATCGGCGCGACCCGCCTCGCAGAGCTCGGTCAGAATGCCCCTGGCCTCGGAAAGCCGTCCGACCTGAAACAGGGCAAGGGCCTGCTGCTTCCTGGCCAGAACCATTGGATCGGCGTTGGACATGCGCGGAGTCAGGGAATCAGATAGCGTCGTTGAGGTCCCGGCCCGGATTCCCGGTCGTCCTGTGTATGAAGTTTGTGAGGAAGTGCTTACCTCGCATCCTGGACGGGACGCCAGTCAAGTTTTTTATCAAGTTTCCCCCTGCCGCTTCATCGCTGCGCATAAGTCGATCTGTTTACAGACATGTCAGTCGAGTCCGTGCCTTGTGTCACCAGCCTACAAACGCCGTATTCGTTCTAGATGGCTCACCGATGCACGCCACCATAACGAGTGGCGGGACCTTTGATCAAGCCCGACCACTATCCATAGCGGACACACACAACCGCGAGTCATTGCCAATTTGCAAAATGTCCCCCGGCAATGGGTGCCAGCCAGACCTGCTTCTTTGCTTCCCAGGTACCACTCAACAAATCGAGTGCAAAACTAACCAGAAATCGGGCTCAATGACTCTTGACAATCAGTATGCTGCTCTTCACCATGCTTACATAGAATTATATTGCTTACACAGTATTACATTTCGATAACAAAATAGGGATTCGGAGGACGCAGACAAAACGAGTTTGCAGAGGGAACGCGAAAAAAATAATAAATAAAACTGTGCGGATCTTGGAGTTTTCGGCCGAGGGTCTCGGCAATCAGGACAAAAACCGACAGCACAACGCGTAAAAATTTCCGCAGGCAGCCACTGGCCTGAGCCAACTTGTCAGGTATTCTTCGAATGTCATCGGTAACCACGCTGGTAGATAGCGATGGATTTTCTGTCGCAATCAATCTGTAAGTGGCGATCGGGGGTGTTTACACCTCCCACGTTGACGCAGCACACCTATCCTGTCGGGGTCCACCCCGGCGCATGCACAGGCACATGGAGCGACAAGGTTTAGAACACAAATAACGCAAATAACTAAGATACTGGCTCATCGCTAGAGAGGAGAGAAAAATGAAACTGGGATGCAAGAGGCTGCTGCTTGCGGCAGTCGCGTTCGGGCTCGCCGTGCCCACCACGGTCTTCGCGACCAACGGTTATTTTCTGATTGGCTATGGCCAGAAATCCATCGGCATGGGCGGTGTCGGTGTCGCCTATCCGCAGGACGGACTGGCTGCCGCCTTCAATCCGGCGGGCATGTCCTGGGTCGGCACCCGCTTCGATATTGGTGCCGAACTGTTCCGCCCGGTCCGCGGCATCTATCACAATAGCGCAACTCTGCCTGTCAACGAGAACAGCAAGGGGCAGATCTTCCTCATTCCCAACATGGGCGGCGTCTATCAGGACAGCCCAAAACTCTCCTACGGCTTCGCCGTCGTCGGCGCCGGCCTCGGTACGAAATACTACCAGGCTCAACCCAACTACTTTTTCAACTTCCAGGGCCGGGCGTCTGAATGGGCTGGTGTGTCCCTGACGCAGATGCAGGTCCTTCCGAGTATTGCTTACAAGTGGAACGACCATAACAGCATTGGCGCCTCCCTCGCGCTCGGCGCCCAGGTATTCCGTGCTTTCGGTTTGCAGTCCTTCGGGCCAGCGCCAACCGGCCTGGGCTTCACGTCCAACCCCGACGCGTATGACCTCACAAACAAGGGCCCGGACTGGGCCTACGGCCTCGGTTTCCGCCTGGGCTGGCTGGGGAAATTCTATGATGATCGGTTGAGCTTGGGCCTCAATTATTCATCCCGGGTGTGGATGACGCGATTCAAAAAATATTCGGATCTGTTCGCGCAACAAGGCAGCTTCGACATTCCGCCCAACTACGCTGCAGGCTTTGCCTACAAAGTGACGCCAAAGTTCCACGTCGCTATGGACGTGGAGGAAATCCTTTTCCACGATATCGCATCGGTCGGCAATCCGGGACCGGACGCCGCGAACCCTTCCAGCTTTTTCTCGCTCTGCCCAGGGGCCGACAAGACCCCATGCGAACTCGGCGGCCCCCTCGGCTTGGGGTTCGGGTGGAACAATCAGACAGTCTATAAGCTCGGCATGGATTACAAATGGAGCCATCGGCTTACGTTGCGCTGGGGCGTGAACTACGGCAAGGACCCCATCCCGGCAAACCAGGTGCTGTTCAACATGCTGGCGCCGGCAGTGACGGAATACCACGTCACCCTCGGGTTCACGCGTGTCATCCACGATCCCATCACCAAATACCTCGGTGGCAAGGAGGGCGAAATCAGCATGGACTACCAGCATGCCTTCAACAATACGCTCAAAGGCCCCACGGCATTCGGACCCTCTGGCGGGATAGTTAACGGCACCAATGCGTCCATTGCCATGAAACAGGACGCGCTCGGCCTGAGCTACGGAATCAAATTCTAGAAATAGACCCGAATCACCACTACAGACGCCCGGCGGATTTCCATCCGCCGGAGACGGATGAGGAGAGGAGAGACAGAACCATGCGTACCTTAAAACACACCAAACTGAAAAAGAGCGCGCTGGCAGCCGCGCTGGCCCTGTCGCTCGGAGCCGGTTCCGTAATGGACCAAGCCTATGCGGATACCTATACGTTCAGCTTCTCTGGCGAGTTCACGATGCTGACGTCGGCCGGCACTCCGTTGGACAACACCAGCTATACGACCAATTCGTGGAGTGGCTATCGTACCGACATTACCGGCACGATGACTTACGACACCGTGGCCGGAACGGGCAGTGGCACCATCGCGCCTTTCAGCTTCTTTAGCGGAACAAGCCCCGCTGTGGCCCAGGCGATCACGTTCCAGGCAATCGGAAACGGAACTTGCACGACTAGTAGCCCTTCAAGCTGCCAGCCCGGAAACCTGTTGCTCGGCAACATGCTGTTCAACTGGAGCGGCAACAACGGCATTCCGGTGTCGATTGTGATGGATGCGAGCGGTCTTTTTGGCGCCATGGGGGCCTCCCTCACACCGGGATCTGTCGTAACGGGCGTCGGCGCGCTCCCGGCAAGCAACTATATGAAAAATGGAGGTATGCCGATCGGTCCCGTGCCGGTGGCAACCCTGACGCAGAATACGACCCTGGTCGGGGCAGCTTGCACCGGCACCCAAGGTGCGAGCTGCTTGGGCCGAAACCCCAGCGGCGGACTACCGCTGGTGACGGATTCGGTTGTACCGACCGGCTATAATCCGACTCAAACCGGCGTCGGCGGCAATCCGATGATCGCCGGACCTTTCGGCGGTTTCAACGCGAACTTTGATTTCAAATCAATGACGGTAACGAGTAAAAATGGTGTTTCGGCACCACCGTCTGTGACGGCGATATCGCCAACAAACGGCTCGACCACAGCCGATCCGCTTTCGACTCCGGTCAAGGTCACTTTCAGCGAGCCGATGGAGGATAATACGGTCGCGACGGCCTTTACCCTGAGTTTGACGGGCGGAACTGCTGTGCCCGGAACGGTGAGCCCGAGCGCATCGGGACAGACGGCTACTGTTTTTACGTTTACACCTACGAGCACCCTGGCCTACAGCACCGGTTACACCGCCAACGTGTCGACCGCCGCATTGAATGCTGGTGGCCAGGCGCTAACGCCAGCCTATACCTGGAGCTTCACGACCAAAGCGGCGCCGGTGGCAGGCACTAGCTGTACCGGGGGCGGCCCGGCGCCTACGCCAGGCACTGCCGGCAACTTCACCATGTTGACTCCGACCGGAACACCGTTCGGCGGTACGAACGACGTGGTTTATAGCTGGAATGGAACCTACAATTCCGCGGCCAACGGTAATAATTTCAACATGACCCTGGCCTCGGCTACGCCGGAACCATTTTTCGGCTTTGTCTGGTCCGCCCACGATATCCGCGTATTCCAGACTGGCTCATACACCTTCAATACCGGATGTACCATCACCGAACTGCACAACGGCGTTGCGCCCAGCGCCTGCGCAGTACGCGGGACGCCCCTCACCATGAACGTGGGTACCGGACAGGTAGGCGCCCTCATGCTGTTCGACTGGAACGGCAATAACAACATCTACGTGGCGGATGTGTGGAACCAGCACGCCCAATGGGTATCGGGCCCCGGAGCGGAGAACGGCCTGTGGACCGGCCCAGCATGGGGCGGACCGGCTGGCTATATGGTCAACCCTGCGACCACCTGGACCTTTGCCTCCACCCCCGACACCAACAATGGGATCAACGGAACCCCCATGGTGAACGGTCCGTTCATCGGCTTCAGTGCCAATTTCAATCTGGACGCCAGCGACACCTGCACGGTAGCTGCCTCGGCACCGATCCAAGCCAATGATACGCCGGTCTCCGGCTGCACGATCAGTCCCGCGCCAGTCAATCTTTTCAAGCGCAGCGACTGGTTGATCCTGCTGGGCTTCGTCGGATGGATGGGTTGGTGGCGGCGCAAGCGTCAGGGTTGATTAGATCCTGTCCGGAAACGCTGTCCCGCACGCTCGTCTCCGCGTCGTGCATACCCCGGCCGGTAGTATTGCTGGCCGGGGTCCTCACCCTCCTCCTTGAGCATCGTTCTCCCGGCTAGCGCCGGGGGAACGATTTTTCCGCTTGAACGTTTCACGCCGGAATCTTCTCCCCTGGCTCGGCGCTGCAGCCTTGGCGGCGAGCGCCATCGCCGACTATGCCACGCGTGTTTACGTCCTTGGTGGCATCATGCTGTTCTTTCCGCTCATGGACCCATTTTGGAAGCCTCCGGCGCTGCTACAGCCACGGTGCCACGCGCTGGTCTGGGGGGCCATTGCACTGCCAGCCGCGGCGCTGCTGGCATGGCAACCTGCCTATGCAAGCTATACCGCCGCTATGGTCCTGACCGCGGCCCTGCCGGAAGAATGGTTTTTCCGCGCCTATTTCATGACCCGGATAGGCAGCGGCTGGCGCGCGAATATCCTCGCTTCGCTCCTTTTCGCTTTCATGCACTGTCTGACCTGGGGGTGGATAGCCGCAGTACTGGTGTTCATCCCTTCCCTGTTCTACGGATGGCTGTACCAGCGCACCCGTGATGTGGTGCTGCTCGTTCTGGTCCATGGCCTGTCAAACCTTGTATTCACGATGTTCCTGTCCCATCCGGTGAATAGCTGGCTGGCACTCTACAGGTTACCGGATCCAGGAATGCTCTGAACAGGTCCACAACTGTGAACCCAGGTAATTCCAAAGGCTCCAGGTGCAGTCTCGGCAAACCGGTAACGCGTCACTCTGCACGCGGAGCCGTAAATGGCGGGCGCTTCAATCGGGGTAGTGGTGGCAGGGTACGCTCGGCAATTTTAAAGTAGCTCGTATCGCCAATCGTAGCTGCATAGCTCAGCCAATATTGCATGGCGAAAATTTCCGCTGGTGAATACGATGCTTGACCATTGTCACTGTCGCCGGAAACATCCGGGTTAAACTGAAGTTCTTCCCAGCGTAAGACGGTTTCCCCTTATCTTTCAATCCCATCTATTGAAAACACAGTTCCTCGTACTGTCTACACCGGGAAGGTCGCTATGAGATCCCGGGCCCGCTGCTGAAGAGGAGTCGGTTGGGTCGTGGCGGTGAAGGTTGGGGCATCGTCCTCGGCGGAGGTTCGGCAGGTGTTGCGGACAAGGGTGGCGAGATCAGCAAGCAAGGTGGCGAAGCTGTGGATCGGGGTGCCCTCCTCGTGGTGCCGACGCGCGACCTTGGCTTTGGCTTCTGCGGAGCGCTCGGCGGGCGCCACCGGATCGCGGGTGGCTTTGGCGGCCTGATCCTCATCGGCAAAGAGGAGTTCGCGCCAGGCCTCCCGCAGGTGCCACTCCACGTAGTAGGCGAGCATACAGAGGAAGATATGCGCCCGCACCCGGTCGGCCAGACGATGATGAATCGGGCGGATCTTGAGATCGACAGTCTTCAGGGAACGGAAGGCCCGCTCGACCTGCGAGAGCGATTTGTAATGGCGCACACAGCTCGCGGCATCCAGGCGCTCAGGCGTGACGGAGGTGCGGAGGAGGTACAGGCCGTCGAGCGCGGCCTCGGCGGCAATGGCGTCTTGTTTGCGGGCAAAGGTGAAGGTGGACTCGGTGATCGTGAGGGTAAAGTGCTTGGCCATCTTGTACTGGTTGATGATCCGGCCCACCTTGAGGCCGATTTGATCTTGTCCCTGGAGCCGTCCGGCCCCAACACGGGTTTGGAGGGCACGGAGCGCCTCTTCGGTCGCTTGCAAGAGCTCTTCGCGCTTATGGGCGCGGAGCCTGGCCAATGGCGGATTGCGACAGGCGATCAAGCGCTCTCCGGGATAATCGGGATGGGCGATCTCGCAGAGATTACGCTCATCGAAGAGGTCGGGCTGCAAGGTTTTATCCTCCACCAGCGCGCGGATCGCGACACTCTTTAAGGCCGTGATCCAGTCGATGCCGCCTTGTTCCCGGAGAGATGGGATCGCTTTACTCGCGATCATCCCGCGGTCGCCCACTATGACAAAGTGCCCGATGCCGAAGTCTTGCTGGATCCGTTCGATCTCCGGCAGCAAGGTAGCGGGATCAGCCGTATTCCCCTCATGTACCGTGACCGCCACCGGGCATCCCCGGTCGTCGGTCATCAGTCCATAGTTCACCTGCAGCGTTCCGCGTCGCCCATCGCGGCTATACCCGCGCTGCGCCAAGGGACAGGGGGTGCCCTCGAAGTAGCTCGAGGAGAGATCATACAAGACCAGGCCCTCCTCCCGCAGGTGGCGCGCGGCGAGCTTCTGCTGGATGCGGTCCTGACGGGACAGCAACCAATCCATGGCCGCGTAGCACTGCTGTTCATCGACATCCGCGACCCCGAAGTCCTCGGCGAGCGTCGTCGTGTGCCACCAGCGGGTCGTCGCCAACTTCGTATGCGGGGCCAGGATCCGGGAGGCGATCAAGGCAAGTACGATGTCCCGCTCCCGGCAGGGCTTGGCGGCGATGAGAGACATCAGACCCAAACGCTGCATCATCAAGCGTACCGCTTCCACGTGTCCGTGGGCCTGCGACTGGGTGACCACGAACCCGGAACCCGCTCTGTGCAGATCGGCCCCATTCAACACCGCCCGAATGAGCGCCACCTGCGCCATCGGCAGATGCGAGAGATTGGCGAGCGTACGCTTCTTCACCTGCTTCCCCTCGCGATAGGATTCACGCAGGAGAATGGTAGGGGTCGATCCACGATTGGGCACGATATGGATATGCATGCCTACTGTATATCACAATAACAAAGTAATGTAAAGGAATAATACATATAAGACATGCCTACAATCTGGCACACACAAAAACTCTTAAGGCCTTGATAAATCAAAGATCGGGGATTAATTCAGGGGGTTTTACGGGGCAACTTCAGGTTAAAAGTCTGAGAAGTAAAATCGTAATCTTAATTATAACAGTCACTTGCGACGCTTGCCGACTCCTTGTGACCGATGAAAATCGTTGATTTCCTACGGTAGCAGAAAGTGGTTTGGCACAAATTTGGCACACGCACTTTGAGTCCGCTAACTCGGCCAAAGTCGCTGTTCGCGCTCCCCTAACGACGCAATCAACAAAAGAGGTGAATAGCAAATTCTTGCATCGACTGCCAATTTTCGCTTTCTGCACTTATTGCGTTTATTTCGTTTAATGCTATAGTTGCATGCAAGACATTTCAAGAGGTGTAGCCATGAACGCACCTGCCATCACCACGCCCTCACCAATGCTCCCGACCGAGAAAGAATCTCAACTCGCCCGCGAAAGCAGCCGGCTCCTGGCTGCCTGTATCGGCCACGGCGAAACCGCCAAACTGCGAGTCATCGACGGCAAACAGGACATTACCGTACCGGTGTCCGCGTTGCGAATGCTGGTGGACATTCTCGCCCAGATGGCCGATGGCAACGCGGTCACGATCGTGCCGATCCATGCCGAACTTACGACCCAGCAGGCCGCCGACTTCCTGAACGTGTCGCGGCCTCACCTGGTTGGCCTGCTTGAGCGTAATGAGATCCCCTACCGAAAAGTTGGGACGCATCGACGCATCCTGTTCAAGGATCTCCTCGAATACCGTGCTCGCATGCAGGTAAATCGCAAGCAGGCTCTGGATGATCTTGCCCACCAGGCCCAAGACCTGGGGATGGGATACTGACGCTTGGCGAGCTTCGTCGCGGTCTACGACGCCTGCGTTCTTTATCCGGCACCATTGCGCGATCTCCTGCTGCGCCTGGCGCTCACGGACCTGTTCCGGGCTCGCTGGTCAGAGCGCATTCACGAGGAGTGGATGCGCTCCGTTCTGAAGGATCGGCCCGATCTGAATGCTCAGCAACTACAACGCACTCGCGAACTGATGGATATTTCGGCACCAGACTGCCTGGTTACCGGCTACGAGGACCTCATTGATCACCTCCACCTGCCTGATCCCGATGATCGTCATGTGCTCGCAGCGGCCATCCGTTGCCAAGCCGGCGTGATCGTCACCTACAACCTGAGAGATTATCCGCCGGCCGCGCTCGCCAGTCACGGTATTGAAGCACAGCATCCCGACGATTTTGTCTCGCACCTTCAGGACCTTGCTCCACCAGCGGTTTGTGCTGCGGTTCGAGGTCAACGCCAGGCGTTGAAGAACCCCCCGCGTTCGGTCCGCGAGCTGCTGGATACGTTTCTATCCCTCGGACTGGCCGCGACGGTCGCACGGTTGGAGAGCATGCAGGAACTGCTGTAACAGCAACGATAGGAACCACCGGCTTTCCAACAAAAGGCCCCACGTACCTTCACCAGCCTGACCAGACCTGACTGCCGCCAACTCCCCCTTGCGCCTGAACATGGCAGAATAGCCGCCAAGGCAGGATGACTTAAACAAACCAGCCTGCCCGATTTCCGGGGTTCAATACCCCTGGGGCATCGGATGGAATTACGCCAGATCCTGTCGCTGGCGCGTGACGCGCAGCTACTAGACTGGCCATTCGGTGCCCATGATTTCTTCGGGAAATACCTCGGGGGTAACGTGCACGGCGATACGCGCGGCACTACTTCGTCCCGATGACCCGCCGCACCGGCGGAATACGGTTCACGGCTGGCCCCGCTAGCGCATATCGGCGACTGCAATCAGCGTCACGCCCAGTAGCACCACCAAGACGGCCAGTGCTTCACTCCATCGGGTTCGTTCTTTCAGAAAGTGGTGGCCGAAAAGAAAGGCGAACACGATCTCGATCTGCCCGAGGCCGCGCACGAGAGCAGGATGGGTGAGTGTGAAGCCGGTGAACCAGCCCCATGACCCCAGCGCTGACAACAAGAACCAGCAGGGCCCGAATGATGACCGGGCTTGCCGCGGGCAGAGCCTTGCTGGCCGCACCCAGCGCCAGCGCGGTGACGGCAAAGGCGAAACCCGCACTGAGCCCACATAGAGCGGCCGGCTGCAGGGATACGCGAATCAACGTGTCCCAGCGCAGACGCTGGCCTGCGAAGGAAAGCGCCAGCACTCCGACCACGGCAATCAAGATACCGGCAATCGCCATGGGCGGCAGATGCATGCCGAAGACCACCACCGAGATGAAGACCAGCTGTGCCG
>DAHXOO010000003.1:0-56801 GCA_027364845.1 Pseudomonadota bacterium
CTCATGCTGGAGGTATCACCACATCCGCTGGCGGCCAGCTCCAGCGCCGTGCCGTGATCAACTGAAGTGCGCACGAACGGCAGTCCGAGGGTGATGTTGACGGTGTTTGCGAAGTCGTGATGCTTCACTACCGTAAGACCTTGGTCATGATACATCGTCAATACGGCGTCCACGTCTTGCAGCTGTGACGGTATGAAAGCCGTGTCTGCCGGAACCGGACCGCGCAGGCGCATGCCGAGGCGAGTGAGCTCGTCGATCACCGGGGTGATGACCTCCACTTCCTCGCGGCCCAAGTGTCCGGATTCGCCGGCATGCGGGTTCAGGCCGCACACCAGAATCATGGGGTTCGGTATGCCGAAGCGTTCGCGTAGATCACGGTGCAAGACCGTTAGCACGCCTGAAACCCGCTCCCGGGTGATCAGCGAGCTGACCTGCGCGAGCGGGACATGGATGGTAACCAGGGCAACGCGCAGGTCAGGGCACGCGAGCATCATTACTGGCCGTGTCGTGCCGCTCCGCTGCGCAAGAAGTTCAGTATGTCCGGTGAACGGGATTCCGGCGTCGTTGATAATGCCCTTGTGGACCGGGCCGGTTACCAGTGCGTCAAATTCTGCTCGCAGGCAGCCGTCGACCGCGACCTCTAGCGTTTTCAGTACATATCTGGCGTTGGCGGCGTCCAAGCGACCCGGTTCGACCGGGCGCGCGACGAATACCGGCAAAATGTATCGGCGTGCCTTAGGGCCAGCGTGCCCTTCCCAGGCATCAAGTTGCAGGGCCAAACCGAGCCGCGCAGCCCGCTGTTCGAGGACCTTCGGGTCGCAGATCAGAACCTCATGGGTCTTCGGCTGAATCTGTGCCAGTCTTATGCACAGATCCGGGCCGATGCCCGCAGGCTCGCCGGGGGTGATCGCAATTACCGGTAATCTAGCCATATTCCCACGGGCAAGGGTGTTGCCACTCCCACGCTTAGTCGAGACCCTTGCCGAAATATTCCACATAGGCTTCGGCGCGCAGCTGCCGTACCCACTGCTCATAACGCTCGGCCGCCTTGCGCGCGTGAATCTGCTCTCGAGCATTTGCCTCGTTGAGTTGGTTAGTCACGTCCTTCACCCGTCGCCCGAGAACTTGGATGAGATCAAAACCGTTTGATACCCGAATTGGCTCGCTGATCTGGTTGACCTTCAGTGCGTTTACGGTCTTCTCAGCCTGCGGTGCCAACTCGCCGGGACTGACCCAGCCCAGATCTCCGCCGTGCGGGGCAGAGATCGGGTCCTCGGAGTTTGCCTTGGCAAGGGCGCTGAAATGATCACCGTTCTCAATGCGGGCACGCAGCTGCTCCAGACGCGTGCGTGCTTCCTTTGGTGTAGCAAGAGCATTAGTCCGGATCAGGATGTAGCGCACGTGGGTCTGGACAATGGTATGGATCTGTTTTCCCCCACGCCGCGCATTGAGTTTCAGGATATGGAACCCATTGGCGCTGCGCAGCACCCCACTGATTTCGCCCGGCTGCATCTTCCTGAGAGCGTTTACGAACAGCTGTGGCAGCTGGCCGGATTGCTTCCACCCGAGGTTGCCACCCTCCAGCGCGCTCTGTCCCTGAGAGTTGGCGATGGCGAGCTGCTCAAAGTTCGCGCCCGCGCGCAGCTGCTTGAGCAGAATATTCGCCTTCTGTTCGGCTTTTTGTATTTCCGCAGGCGATGCCCTGTCCGGAATGGCGATCAGGATATGTGAGACATTGTATTCGGTTGTGCCATTATGCTTGGCTTCGCTCGCCAAAAAGTTCCTGATTTCAGCTTGAGAAACGGTCACGCGGTCGTTGATTTCCTGGTTTACCAGCCGCTGGATGACCATCTGGTTGTAGATCTGCTGACGGAATCGCTGCGGATCGATGCCTTCCTTGGCCAGGGCCTTGTAAAGATCAGGAAGGCTGAGATGATTTCGGGCAGCCAGGGCCTGCAATGCCTGGCCGAGATGGGCCTGGCTGACCTTGATCCCCACCCGCTTGGCGATCTGCAGCTGCAGATGCTCCAATATCAGGTGTTTGAGCACCTGTTTGCGCAGCACGTTCTCCGGCGGTGCTTCAATATGCTGTGCCGCAATCCTGCTTTCTACGTCCCGCAGGCGGCTGTCCAGTTCGCTGCGGGTGATTACATCGTTGTTGACGACTACGAGTATGCGGTCGACCACCTTTATCGCAGGGGTGGCGGCCGCCACGGTGGGAGGATGCACGCTGCCGAAACTCGCGGTCGGCAGGGCAGCCAGTATCAGTGCCAGCAGCACCGGCCATGCATGATTACGCAGATGGCCGAGTATGCGGGACACGAAATTGCCGGGGAAGTTGGGTCGCTTGTGCATGTCGGTGGTTATGGGCCGGCGTTTGCCGCCGGCAGGGGTTGCCTGCTCTAAAGATAAAACGTAAGGGACATAATTGCCTAGGATATCATGATCCAACGACGCTGGCCGCACGTGGATTGCCCCTTTCAAGTTCATGCCCGTGCCGGTGGTGGCCGCCCGCCTGAAGATCTGGGGCCTGGCTTGGATCGTCCTGTGCCCGTGACCCTGCCGGCAGGGGGGTGATCCCTATTCAAAGATAAACTGACCCTGCTGCAATGGGCTTTGCATGGGTGTGCCGAGTTTTCCGAGTCCGGTGAGTTCCAGTTCGAATACCACAGCGTTGTCCGCGACCCCCGTTGACAGGATCAGGTGCTGCTTGACGATGCGGATGGCCCAGCAGCAGCTTCGGTACTGCAGCCCGAAATAGCCCTGGAGCGTACGGTGGTCGAACTGGGAGTAGTTCCAACGTGCCAGTCCAGTCCAGCGCGCCGACAGTGGCCATTGGGCCGAGATGTCGCTTTGCAATTCCTGCCCCCGGGAGTAGCGGTATCCAACGTTGATAATGCTGTTGCTTTTTGGGTGGTATTGAACAAGGAAATCCCCCAGCTGGTTCGTGTTGCCGTGGCTGTCCCATTCCAGACCGCTGCGCAAATACCAGTTTTGACTCAGGCGTGCGCGTATCACGCCGACGCTGTTGGCGGAAGCTGCTGCGGTGCTGAAAGCAAATGGGGGCGGCAGCGTGATGATTGGCTGGCGAATGTTGACGATTCGCCCGATGCTTAGCCGCAAGTGCTGGATTCCCGTGTCCGTCTCGAGGAACCTGCTGGTGAGGGCGAGCACGAAATGATCCGCGTCACCAACCCGATCCGCGCCGACGAAGCGGTTATCGCGGAAAAGGTTATTGAAGCTGAAGTCCGGTTCGCCGGTATCGAACAGTGGCAGGGTGTCCTGGTTGCGGTAAGGAACATAGAGATAGAAAATCCGTGGCTCAAGAGTCTGAGTATAGGCCGTATGACCCAGGTTCAGGGGGCGTTCGAATTCCAGGCCGGTATCCAGGCTGTAGGTGGGCAAGGTGCGTTGCGGCGTGGCTTCGGCTGGAGCAGGGACGCCGTTCCCGCTCAGCTCGTAGCCGGTGTACCGCATTCCCACTTTCGGAATAAAAAAGGCGTAGGCATTGCGCAACGGCAGGCTGATGCTCGGACGCACATCCAGGCGTTGCCCGACGACGCTGGCGCTGCGCTGAAAGTAATCCCATTCGCCTTGCAGCTGCAGACGTAGCGAGTTGGGGGGGCTCGGGGAACTGGCCGAAAGCCAAAGCTGCGGCAACTGACTGTAAGGCTGGTCGATGGTCGGGATCGTCGGATCCAGGTTCTGGTAACCGGTCAGTGCGCTGCCGAACTGCCAGATCGGTCCTCCATAGTTTATTTGCAGCTGGCGTGGGAGATAAGTCTGCGTCGCAAAGGCGGTGCCTTCGTCCAGATCCGTGAAATAGGCGGGGTCCGACACCCATCCCAGATTAGTCGATGTGCTCCAGTATGGGGAAAGGGTCTGATAGTGATTCAGGAAGGCCGCCGCACGGTCAGTTCCGGTGGTCTGGTCATGGGGAAGGTACTCGAGCTGGGCAGTGCCCGAGTAGTCGGACCCGAGGTAGCGGAGCTGGTTCTGCAGTTGCAGGCCGCGTTTACTCATCAGCCGCGGCGTGACGGTTGCATCGTAGTTGGGGGCGATATTGAAATAATACGGCGCTGAAAAGAAAGTCCCAAGCGTGGTCGAGTTGCCAAAACTGGGCGGCAGGAAGCCAGACTTGCGCTTGTCCGTCAGCGGGAAGCTGAAGTATGGCATGTACAGGACCGGCAAGTGCATGAACCGCAGCGTCACGTTGCGGCCGGTGCCAACGCCGGTGGTCTTGTCAAGATTGAGGCGCGAGCCACTGAGCACCCAATCTTCATTGCCTGGAGGGCAGGTGGTGTAACGCATGTCGTCAAGCTGCAGCTGGTTGTTCCCGTCGACATGTATGACCTTGGCGGTACCGCGGGCATTGTTGTGGGCCAGGTGAAAGCGTGCCGAACCGGTGTAGCCGGTTTCCTGGTCCAAGCGGTAATTCAGAATCGGAGTCGTGATGATGTCCCCGCCGTTGTTCCTAAGGGTAATATGCCCATCGGCATGCACCTGGTTGTTGCGCCGGTCGTAGGTAAGCCTGTCAGCACCGATGCATATATTGCCGCGACGCAACCTGACATTGCCGGTGAACGTGCTGGTACTTTTGATCTGTGCTACTGCCCGGTCGGCATCGATGTAGATCAGCGTGTCCGTGCTGTTCAATGGGTATTGAGCGACGCCGGGCACGCCGCCTTTCTGCGGCTGGATCTGGGGGCAGAAAGGCGTGGAATTCACGGCCTGCGCCCCGAAGAGAGGCTCAGTAGCGAATAAAGCCACGCACACCATGCACCACTTCAGGGGGGTACGAGGCATCATTTGGAGGCGATTTTTGTATGGACATAAAATCGCATAGAATCGATGGCCCATCAAGCAGCGCGGTATCTTGCCCCCGGCAGGCGCCGGTCCCTGCAGACATTGGGTGCATTCTGCGCCGTAAAATTAAGGTGAACCTTGGACGACAGATTAGAGGCGCTGAGAGGCTGGGTTACCGCGACCCTTGGAAGTGCCGACTGCGATATTCGTGCGGCATCGGAGGATGCCAGCTTCCGGCGCTATTTCCGAATCACGTTCGGCGGGGGCAGCTATATCGCCATGGACGCACCACCCGACAAGGAAGACTTGCGGCCATATATCGCTGTTGCAACGCACCTTCATGCGCTCGGGTTGCATGTACCGGAGGTCTTTCGCCAGGACCTGAACCGGGGCTTCCTGTTGCTGAGCGACCTGGGCGATCGTGTGTACCTGCGGCACCTCAACGAACGGAGTGTCGATCGGCTTTATGGCGATGCGCTGGGCGCCCTGGTCGTGTTGCAGGCGGGCATCTTCACGAATAGTGCATTCCTGGCGGACTATGATTACCCGCTACTGACCCGCGAGATGGAGCTGTTCCGCGAGTGGTACCTTTCACGACATCTGGGCGTGCAACTGAGCCCGCGGCAGCATGCGGTGCTCGATCGCATCTATGAGTCGCTCGCCCGCTGTGCGTTGGACCAGCCGCGCGTATGGGTACATCGGGACTACCACTCCCGGAACCTGATGGTTACGGCGGAAAACAACCCCGGGATTCTCGACTTTCAGGATGCGGTTTGTGGTCCGGTAACCTACGATCTCGTGTCGCTGCTGCGAGACTGCTATATCGCATGGCCACGGGCCAGGGTCGAGGACTGGGCGCTGGGGTACCAGACGCTTGCGCTGCAGTCCGGCCTGCCGGTCTGCGCGGACGAGACCTTGTTTTTGCGCTGGTTCGACTGGATGGGTGTGCAAAGACATCTGAAGGCCGTAGGAATCTTCGCGCGGCTGAATCACCGTGACAGCAAGGCGGGGTATCTTCCTGATATCCCGCGCACCCTGGAGTATGTGTTGGAAGTTAGCGCGCGCTATCCGGAGCTCGATCCGCTGCATCAACTTTTGCGGGAGCTGGGGGTAGCTGCGGGGGCCGCATGAAGGTATTGATATTGGCGGCGGGTCGCGGTGAACGCATGCGGCCGCTTACTGACCACACCCCCAAACCGTTGCTGCGGGCCGGAGGAAAGAGCCTGATCCAGTATCTGATCGAGGCGCTGGTGCGCGCGGATCTGCGGGATTTGGTTGTGAACCATGCCTATTTGGGCGAGCAGATCGTCGCCGCGCTGGGAAATGGGCGCGATCAGGGTGTCAGAATCACCTACTCGCCAGAACCCGAGGGCGCGTTGGAGACCGGGGGAGGGATACTTCGGGCATTGCGGAGACTCGACAGCGATCCGTTTGCCGTTGTGAACGCGGACATCTGGACCGACTACCCGTTCGATCGACTGCCGCGCCACCTGGCGGGCCTTGCCCATCTGGTGCTCGTGGACAATCCGGCGCATCATTCTGCGGGGGACTTCATCCTGAAGCAGGGGCGGGTATTTGCGCCAGATAGTGATGCGGTGAGCGGTACGGCGCGGCTTACCTTCGCCGGGATCAGTGTTTACCGCCATGCATTGTTCGAAGGCTGTACTCAGACCAGATTTCCTTTGGCGCCGCTTCTGCGTTCGGCAATGGAGCGGGGTGAAGTGACGGGAGAGTATTTTTCCGGCCGATGGCGTGATATCGGTACTCCCGAACGCTTGGCCGAACTCGATCGGGAGCTGGGCCGGCACTGAAGGTCGCTTCCATTCCTTTAACGGCGAGTACTGATTCTGTGATCCGGCACGAGATCGATGTCTTGACTGAGTTTGATTCGGAGCTGATGGCGTATGTCAGAATGCGGTGGTTGCGCCTGATGGAAATCGCAGTCTGGGGGGACCTGAAGAGCCGCGGCCCCGGCTTAACCGGAAAGGTGCGCAGACGGGCGCTGGAACTGGGCGAGAAGTGGCGCTCGGTTTTCAACGACAGGACATGGATTCCGCAGGTGCGGCAGCGCGCCAAAAACTTCCTGGGCTCCAGCCTGAGCCTGCGTGACGGTTTGCTGTTGTTGGAGAAGGCCGCCAAAGATCTGGATGAAGGCGGTGATTACGCAGAGTTCACACAGATCCTGGCAGACCTGCACCAGGTGGTCGCGGGCCCGCTGTTCGAGCGCGAAAACAGACTGGCGGCAGCCTTGGAACGCCTTAACCAGGAAGCACAGGAAGATGAAGGGACCGAATAACAGTGGCAACTACGATGCGTACCGGTGGGTGCGATAAAAAACCGGCAGCGCCGCGCTTGAGTTAGAGACATCCGCAGCGGGGCTGCCGGTTCGGTGCTGATGAAGCAAGGTGTTGGTTCGCCATGGATGTCTCCACTTTCCGGTAGTTAATTCTCCGTTCGCGAACCGTCCATAACTAGCGGTGGTCGCCCGATCCATCGCGGCGACCACCCGGACTAACCTGCCGACCGCTCAGCTACTTCTTTTTCTTGGCGGTCTTTTTCTTGGTGGCCTTCTTCGCGCCTTTCTTCTTCGCAGCTTTCTTCTTTGTTGCCATGATTTACTCCTTCGGTTTGTGTGGTAAGGGGACTAACAAAAAAAACGGGACCATGGGTCCCTGTTGGTGCTGCCCTGCAAAAAAGAAAAGACAGCCTGTGGCTGCCTTTTTACAACTTCTGTCAGCGGGAAACACATCTCAAATGAGGAATTGCGCGGCACCGACAACCGTCGGTTGCCGGGAGGGATTATTGCTTTCGAACTTCGCAATCGATCCAATGTGTCCTGTAACCCCGTTTGTGTCACACCTGCGCATCGTTTGTTCCGATCGCCTTGCTCCGCAGAGAACCGTCCACCGTCTTCGTACCGATTTGCAGCGACTGATGGATGTCGTGGTCCTTTAGATTCAGGTGTAGCACGATTTCACCACACGTCAAGCTCTACTCTAATGAGCGTTTGTGAAAATTGCAAACACTTTTTGCCAAAAAAAATCTGACGATGAGGCCGTGAAGCAATCGATCATCAAGTGCAGTGTCGATCAACGTACGCGACTCATCCACACTTCGAGTCACCACAGTTCAGGCAAGTCATGCATCCGTCCATCTTGATCACGGCCTTCGTTGAACATTTCGTGCAGAGCTGAGCTTCTGCGGGAAAGTCACCGTTGTCACGGCCATCGGCACTTCCACTGCGTTCTTGATGGGCAGCGCGCTTTTCAGCGATGAATTTGCGTCTTCCCTCATCCGGCTCTTCAGTGCTGATCATGCCGATCATCTTCATGTGGCATTCAATGGCGTCGCCAATCTCCGCAACCAGCGACGGAGTGTACTTGCCCTTTTTGAAGTACCCGCCACGGGGATCAAAGACGCTACGCAACTCCTCGACCAGAAATGTCGCGTCCCCACCCTTGCGGAACACGGCCGAGATGATACGGGTCAGCGCCACGATCCACTGAAAATGGTCCATGCTTTTCGAATTTATGAAGATCTCGAACGGGCGGCGCTTCTCATGCGGGGTGCCCGGATTCAGGATAATGTCATTGATGGTGACGTAAAGGGCATGTTCGGTAAGGGGGGTCTTGATCTTGTAAGTATTCCCCACCAGCGTCTCGGGACGCTCGAGCTTCTCGTGCATGTGCACGACGTTCGACTCGCCGGCGCCAGCTTTCGGTGCTCCGGCCTCGTCCTTTACGACCTCGTATCCTGTAATTTTCCCGTCAATCTTGATAGCCATGTCTAAATCTCCTTGGAAGCCGGGCAACCCAACCCCGAAACAGAGGGGTTCCGTTGGGCAACCGGCGGTCAGAATTTCCCGTAATAGCCCTCCTTCAGGGCATCGTATAGATTCGCGGCCGAGTGGATCTCACCGTCGTACTCGATTTCCTCGTTGCCTTTCGCTTCAACAACCTCGCCGCCGTCAAGCTGGAAGCGGTAGGTCGTTTTCTCCAGATCCTTTTCCTTTACCAGCACCCCTTGGAATGCCTGCGGGTTGAAGCGGAAGGTGGTGCACCCCTTGAGACCCTGCTCATAGGCGTACATGTAGATGTCCTTGAACTCCTCATACGGAAAATCGGTAGGTACGTTGGCAGTCTTGGAGATGGAAGAGTCCACCCATCTCTGGGCCGCAGCCTGCACATCCACATGCTGCCGTGGAGCGATGGCGTCAGCGCTGACGAAATAGTCCGGCAGCTGTGCGTCCGGGTCCTGGGAATTAGGGTCAGCCTGGGGGTTCACCAGGGTTCGGTAGGCCAGCAGTTCGTAGGAGTATACATCGATCTTTTCCTTGGTCTTGCGCCCCTCACGGATGACATTGCGGCTGTACTGGTGGGCGAACGACGGCTCGATACCGTTGCTGGCGTTATTCGCAAGAGACAGCGAGATGGTACCGGTCGGCGCGATGGACGTATGGTGGGTGAAACGTACGCCAGTTTCAGCGATGCGATCGGTGAGCGCCTTGCTGAACTTCTGCATGTAACGGCTGTACTTCGCCAGAAGCACCTTTCCCGGTACGTTGTCGCCGATCTTGTATCCGTCGCGTTTCATCTCCGGGCGTTTGTCCAGCATCTCGGCAGTGACGGTAAAGTTTTCGAGGAGAATGGGTGCCGGACCTTTTTCCTCCGCAAGAGCGACCCCGGTTTCCCAGCCGACCTCGGCCATTTCCCGTGCGACCCGCTCCGTGAATGCAAGGGAGTCGGGATCACCGTACCTCATTCTCAGCATCGTCATGGCCGAGCCTAGCCCCAGGAAACCCATGCCATGACGGCGCTTACTGGTAATCTCCTCCCGCTGTTTTGCCAGAGGCAGGCCGTTGATTTCCACGACGTTATCCAGCATGCGCGTGAAGATTGCTACTACCCGGTGGTAGCGGTCCCAGTCGAAACGCGCTTCCGGGGAAAACGGGTTTTCGATGAATTTTGTAAGATTCACCGAACCCAGGAGGCAAGAGCCGTAGGGCGGCAGCGGTTGCTCGCCGCAGGGGTTGGTCGCCCGGACGCTCTCACAGAACCAGTTGTTGTTCATCTCGTTGATCCGGTCGATCAGAATGAAACCGGGTTCGGCATAATCATAGGTCGATGCCATGATCAGGTCCCAAAGGCGGCGCGCCGGCAGAGTTTTGTAGATCTTACAAGCGACCTGACCCAGTTCGTTCGTGACATAGCCTTGGGTTGTCGGCCAGTGGCGCCAGACAATGTGCGTCGCGGCTTGGTCGTGTTCGAACTGATTGGCCGGAAAAGCAAGATCCCAGGCAGCGTCGTTTTTGACCGCCTGCATGAACTCGTCCGTGATCAAGCATGATAGGTTGAACTGGCGAAGACGTCCGTCCTCGCGCTTGGCACGGATGAAGGCTGCAATGTCCGGGTGTGAGATATCGAAGGTCCCCATTTGTGCGCCGCGCCGTCCGCCGGCGGAGGAAACCGTGAAGCACATGGCATTGAAGATATCCATGAAGGACAGCGGGCCGGAGGTATGGGCGCCGGCCCCGTTTACAAACGCCCCTTTGGGACGAAGGGTGGAAAACTCGTAGCCGATGCCGCAGTTGTGGATGACCATCAGGCCATTTTCGCCGGCCAGATAGTTATGGTGCTTCTCGACGGTGAAGTCATAGAAGGTTTCATCGAGATCCAAATTGCGGCGCATCGCCTCGACTGGACGCAAGGTGCGGGCAAAATCGATGAGCGGGCGAAGCTGTGGGAAACGCGCACTCCAGCGATCGAGCCAGACGCGGCTAACCGTTTCCTTACGATGGTAGCCGTGGTAGAAACCGAATGTTTGCCGCTCCTCATGGTCGAGAAGGCCTATCTCAACGCTGAGTGCTTCCTTGAGCCGGCTGGGCATGTAGTAACGATCGTATTGCCCTGCCTGGCTGGCATGCTTGTTGATTCGCCGCCGCTTGCCGCTGTCCGCCATGAAGCCGGCTACCTTTGCAAGGAACGCCGAATCGGAGATCTCCAACATCGTCCCGCCGGTATCACGGATGGCACGGCCTCGGTAATCGTGCTCACGTGGCTTTCGGGCGGTGATCGCACCGTGTACCCCGAACAGGCCGAGCAGTCCTTTGATCTGTTCGGCGAACTCCCGGCTCCGCATCGCAACGATGGTGCTGCCACGCTCGGTGCTCACTGCCCCGTCGGCGTCGATTAGCCCCGCCAGGAACGGGAGGAAATACTGGTCCGGATGGGCCGCCACCCAGGCGGGGATTCGAAGCTCGGCGCCTTTTTTACCGGCCTGTCCATCAATCAGTTCGGCTGCCCGGCTGGCCTCGAAGCCAGCGACCGAGTAATCCCAAACGGGTGCGCCATTCACCGCGGCGGTAAATGCGATTTGTGCCCCGGAACCGCAGACGGCACGGAAGAATGCGGTGTACTGTTCAACCACCTCGTGCTCCGCGGCACGGACCTTGAAAGCAAGCCGGTGGCCCGCCGTACGAGCTGTTTCGGCCCACGTTGCACGACTGCTCTTGTCTTCGGACCGTTTCTCGTAGACGTTGTTGTCGCCGAGGCAGGCGCCGGCGAACCAGGCGCGCAGCGCCTCACTCTCATCGGCAAGCCAGGCGAAGGTATGGTGAACCAAAGCATCGCTCGGACAAACTTCGTCGGCGCGCACATAGGTGAGCTGGTCGTAGCGATAAACCAGAACCGGGTGTTTGATGGAGGTCTTCAACACCGCGCCGCCGGAGCGAATTTCGATATTTTCGTTGCGCGGCACATGAGTCGTCATGTGACGCTCAATCCGGCGCATTTCGAAGGATCCCGTCTCGCGGTCGTAGCAGAGCATACGTTTATGGCGCTCGATGACCGCTCGCTCCGCGGTGACCACGCCGTGCTCAGTTACGACTCTGGTCTCCGGCGCGACACAGCCTGCCTTCAGGGTCAAACCGGCCTCATGTACTGCGCTCAGAATCCCGTCCATTGAGTCGCGCACAGTGCCGGAAACGGTACAGTTGATGGTGCTGGTGGCAGGTTTGTGATCCAGGGCTCCTGCGTTGGACGTGATGCGGCCGGCAGGGATCGCGCCATTTAGCAGCGCCCAGAGAAACCGGTCAAACCATTCTGTTCGTTTTTCCGCAGTATCCTCGACGTCAGCGAGCGCACGTGCAATGCGGGTATAGGTTCCAAGAATATCCTGGTCGACAGGCTCGCCGGCCTTGGTCTTGAGCCGGTACTTCTTGTCCCAAATATCATGGGAAGCTGGCTGGAGGGGAATTTCAGAGCTATCAGCCTGTTGAGCCTGTATTTTTGCCGCCTTCATTGGGTAAATACCTCCTTCGCGCTTGTTGGCAGAAACACGCCTATTATTAGTGTCGGGCACACAATACAAGATATTGTGTTAGGCCGCGACTTTAGACCCATCAACTTGTGTATGTCAAGAATTCTTATCCCGGTATTCATTAATGTTAGTCACCACTATCTGTTCCAGTCTGCCACCTAATATATATAAGGGTCCATGGACTGGCCGGTGCCTCGACCCGGGCCAGCCTGGACCTCTTATACCTTGTGCTTCAAGAGGACCCGAAGCGCCTTTAGTCTCCGCGTATTCAATATGTCGGTCTTTCCCAGCCAGCCGCGCCGGGCCTGGCCCACGCCGTAGACGAGGTTGTCGAAGTCGTGCACCGAATGTGCATCCGAGTTGACCGCAATCAGCACCCCCTCTTCGCGTGCCATCTGGCACTGAGTATCGAGAAGGTCAAGACGCTCGGGGTGGGCATTGAGCTCGAGAAAACAGCCACAGCGGCGCGCCGTCCGGATAATCTTGAGCATGTCTATGTCATAGGGTTCGCGGCTGCCCAGCAGACGTCCGCTTGGGTGGGCCAGCAGATTGAAATACGGATGCTCCATGGCCTTTATAAGGCGGTCGGTTTGCCTCGTGCGTGACAGATGGAACTGGCTGTGTACCGCGCCCACGACCAGGTCAAGCTGAGCCAGAATGCTGTCCGGCAGGTCGAGCGAGCCGTCCCCGAGGATATCCACCTCGATGCCCTTGAGCAGCGTGATATTCGGAAGCTCAGCGTTGAGGTTGTTGATTTCGTCACACTGTCTGAGGAGACGCGTCGGGTCAAGCCCGCGTGCAACCGTGAGGTGGCGTGAGTGTTCGGTGATGGCGAGATATTCAAAGCCCCGGGCCTTGGCTGCTAGGGCCATCTCCCTGAGGCTGTTGTGTCCGTCCGTGGCCCTGGTGTGGGCATGCAGGTCCCCTTTCAGGTCGCCGAGCTCCACCAGCTTCGGCAGCAGGCCGTGCTCGGCGGCCTCGATCTCGCCGCGGTCCTCACGCAGTTCCGGTGGTATGAACGGCAGTCCTACGCTCCGGTACACTGATTCTTCCGTGTCCCCGGCAACCTTGGTGTTCCCCCTGAACACTCCATATTCATTGATCTTTAAACCATGTTTCTGACCGAGGCGGCGGATTGCAATATTGTGCGCCTTCGAGCCGGTAAAATAGTGCAGGGCGGCTCCAAATGAGTCCGGCGTGACAACGCGCAGGTCGACCTGGATGCCGGAATTGAGGATTACCGTAGATCGGGTCTTGCCCTTTGAAAGTATCTCGCGCACCTCATCGTAACCCACGAAGCTAGCGATGACGGCAGTGGTGTCGTCGGTAGTCACCAGAATATCGAGATCGCCCACTGTCTCTGACATGCGCCGGACGCTACCCGCCACCACGGCATCTTTGACTCCCCGTGTATTCCGCAGATATCTGATCAGGGTCCTGGCGTACTGGTCCGCCACCGCAAGCTTGAAGCGCGCCGTCGCGCCGGCGTGCGCGGTGATGGCTTCAAGAATTCGCTGCTCAGTCTTGGGACCGAATCCGGGAAGCTCGCTCAGGCGATGATCCCGCGCCGCACGGTTCAGCTGCTCGACAGTCTGAATATCGAGATCGTGCCACAGTGCCCTGACGCGTCTGGGCCCGAGCCCAGGCAGGTTCAACAGTTGCGTGACGGAGGGCGGGACCTGCTTGTGCAGCTTGTTAAGCGTCGCGCAGTTGCCGGTTTCCAGGATCTCTTGGATTTTGGCAGCCAGGTCCCGGCCGATTCCCGGCAGCCCAGTGAGTTCCATCCCTTCTTTTACAAGTTCGCCGAGTTCCTTGCCCAGTTCTCCCACCACGCGTGCGGCATTGCGGTAGGCGCGAATGCGGAATGGGTTTTCTCCCTGGATATCCAAGATGTCGGCGATCTCATTGAGCACTGCAGCGACATCGGCATTGTGTACAGGCATGGGGTTTGAAACTCCCTTGTTCAGTCAGACCGGCCGGGCATCGAGGGTACGCGCAAGCTCGTGCAGCGACGAAGAGACAGTGACGGGATATCGCGCGCCACCTGCGGAAGTCCGTAATTCGGGCGGCAGCCGTGCAATCTCTGAAGCAGCATGTTCGCGTGCCGTTGCCAGTGTCGCAGACGGCAGTACGCACCGGCCGGCGCGCATCACGGGCTGTAGCAGCGCAACGCCATCGATGTCCTGCCCTTCAAGACCAAGCACATCGCCACGCATGATCCCGGTGCTACCAAGGCGGCGATACACCTGCTTTATCCCTGGCCATGTCGCCTTGCCTTCCGAGCGTTTGCGTCGCGAGCGACCGGCGTACTCTTGCAGCTTGTATGCGCAGTCGAGAAAAGGCGAGTCGGACGAGGTATCCATGTGGGTCCCGACGCCAAAGCCATCAATTGGAGCCCCATCTGCCAGCAGTCGGTACAGGCTATGTTCATCCAGGTTGCCGCTGGCAAAAATCGTTGTGTGCTGCAGTCCTCCGTCATCCAGGATGTGGCGGACTTTGCGTGCATGCGCCCCGAGGTCGCCACTGTCCAGACGTATGCCCTTGACCGCAATTCCCGCTGCGGTCAGCCTGGTGGCGAGCTGCACCACCTTGGCTGCCGCGGCCTCGGTGTCGTAGGTATCGATGAGCAGGACGACATTTTCAGGAAGCGAGTGCGCAAAGCGCTCGAACGCATCGACCTCACGCTCATGCGCTTCGATGAACGAATGTGCCATGGTGCCGAACAAAGGGATGCCGAAACGCGGCGCGGCAAGCACCGTCGCGGTGCCGGCGAAGCCTGCCAGATAGCTTGCGCGCGCGGCAAGCAGGCCGGCCTCGGCGCCATGGGCCCGACGCAGTCCGAAATCTACCAGAAGCTTTCCGGGCGCCGCGAGCACGCAACGTATCGCCTTCGAGGCGATCATGGTCTGAAAGTGCAGCAGGTTGATGATGCGGCTTTCGATGAGCTGTGCTTCGGGTAGCGGTGCTGTGACGCGCAAAATCGGCTCGTCCGGAAAGAAAACCGTGCCTTCGGGCATGGCATGAACGTCGCCCGTGAATCGCAACCTGCCGAGAAAGTCGACGAAATCCGGCCGGAATGCTCCATAGTGGGCGATCCAATCCAGCTCTTGCGCACCAAAGCGCAGGTTTTCCAGAAAACCGATGACTTGCTCCAACCCAGCCGCGACGAGAAAATGGCGGTTCGTCGGCAGCGTGCGCACGAAGAACTCGAAGACGGCGGTATCGTGCATATCATGCTCGAAGTACGCCTGCAGCATGGTCAGCTGGTAGAGGTCCGTAAGCAGGAGACTGATCTCGGCATCGAATCGGTCTGTCATGCGCCGATCACCTCGCGCGTCATGGGTCTCGCACTGTGCTTGTGCATTTGTGCCAGCGTTTTAGCGCCGTCGCCCGCAGAGAACTCGACGGCACGTACCGCATCCTCGAGCAGAAAGGTCTCATAGCCCAAAGCCAGGGGGTCGATGACGGTATTGAGCACGCAATAGTCAGTTGTCAGGCCACCGATGAATGCCCGCCGCACCGAAGCTGCCCGCTGTTGCGCGTCCAGATCGCTATCTTCAATGTCTGAATAGGCATCCTTGTTCCTCGTCGTGGCTTTGGAGACTACGTGCATCGACGCAGGTAATTTCAGGCCAGGCGCGAACTCCGCGCCGGCCACACAATGGGACGGACGGGGCCCGCCCTGCTGGCGGAAGGAACAGCGATCGGGTGGATGCCAGTCGCGCGTCGCGAATACCGGCAGATCGCGGGTGGAGAAGGTTGCGGTGTGATGATTGAGTACGGCGACGACCTCGTCGCCTTTTAATGCCACCAGACTGCCTCCAGAAAGAAAGTCGTTCTGCACGTCCACGACAATTAGTGCATCGCCGGGCCCGATCGATAGCGATAAGAACTTGTTCGCAGCCATGACCCGACCCTATCCTTTGATGCAGATCACTGGAACGAGCTTTGCAACCTTGCGCGCGATGCCAGCAGCGTCGGCGGCGTCCACGACGGCGGTGACATCTTTGTACGCTCCCGGTGCCTCTTCCGCGACGCCGCGCGTCGATGGGCTGCGGATGATGATTCCGTGCTGTGCAAGGTCGTCGATGACCTGTCGTCCGCGCCACTGCCGGCTTGCTTGGTGACGGCTCATGGCGCGGCCCGCTCCGTGGCATGCGGATCCGAAGGAAAGCGCCATGCCCTGGGTGGTGCCGGCCATGATGTAGGAGGCCGTGCCCATGCTGCCGCCGATGAGCACGGGCTGTCCTGTCGCGCGCAGCGCTTCAAGTAGCTGGGGGTGGCCGGGGCCTAGGGCCCGGGTCGCTCCCTTGCGGTGCACGAACAACCGGCGGCTTACTCCATCCACCGAGTGCTCCTCTTCCTTACAGGTATTGTGGGAGACATCATACAGAACGCGCAGACCGGCACGTGGCAGCACTGCAGCGAACACTTCCCGTGTGAGGTGAGTGATGATTTGCCGGTTGGCGAGCGCGCAGTTGATTCCGGCGCGCATTGCACCAAGATAGTCCTGTCCCAGCGGCGAAGATATCGGGGCGCAGGCAAGCTCGCGGTCAGGCAGCTCAATGCCATACCCGCGCGCCGACACCACCATTTTTTTCAGAAATTCGGTACCAATTTGATGGCCGAGGCCGCGCGAGCCGCAGTGGATGCTGACCATGATCTCGTCTTCGTGTAGGCCAAAGGCGGCACCCGCTTCAGCATCGCAGATTTCGGCCACGCGCTGGACCTCGAGGTAATGGTTGCCGGAGCCGAGTGTGCCCATCTGGTCGCGCTGGCGCTTTTTCGCGTGTTCGGAGACGTTTTCTGGAACCGCGCCGAGCATGCAGCCTTCCTCCTCGGTGTGCATCAAGTCCTCCCAGCTGCCATAGCCCAGTGCTACCGCCCAGCGCGCACCGCCGGCGAGCATGGCGTCCATATCCTCGTGCTCCAGGTGCATGCGGCCGGTGCTGCCGAGTCCCGCGGGAATCTTGAAAAAGAGCATGTTCGCGAGATCGTTTTTCACTCCTTCGATGTCTGTGAGGTCGAGTCCCGTGTGCAGGGTGCGCACCCCGCACGAAATATCGAACCCTACGCCGCCGGCGGATACTACCCCGCCCATATTGGGATCGAAGGCGGCCACTCCGCCGATGGGAAAGCCATAGCCCCAGTGGGCATCGGGCATGGCATAAGATGCTTGCACGATACCGGGCAGCATGGCGACATTGGTGACCTGGTCGTACACCTTGCTGTCCATATCCCGGATGAGCTGTTCGTTCGCGAATATCACCGCTGGAACGCGCATTTTGCCCCGTGGCGCGATTTCCCACCGGTAATCGTCGTGGCACGCAAACAACGAGAGGTCCATGGGCTCACCTACAATTTCCGGAACTTAAGTGATGGGTTCCGGGTTCGCTGTAGTTCTGAGGTTCGGCTGGCTGTCAAATGGTTTGGTAACGGCCGACCGGGTCTGCGTTCACTGCCGCCGTGCAACGCAGATTCCCCGTCTTCTGGCCGCCGGTAAAAGCGGTGGTGCCGATGGCCTGGCTGGCATCTCGCTACACGTCCACCACGCATTGCGCCTTCCATAATCCGTCAGGATTCTGCTCTACGGAAAGGCTGGTGTAGGTGGCGCCCTTCACCTCGACTGCCGGTCGATGGCGTTGAAGATCAATGTGCTCGCCGAACGCGGCGCCGTCAAGTTGGTGGTCGTCGAAGTGCACTTCAAAACGGCTGAACGGCATTTGACGTGTTGCCATTTCGTATACCAGGGCATTCAGCCAATCGACGAGCAAGATCTCGTCGTCAGGTGCCTGGCAGACGATATTCACCCGCTCCCGCCCTTCCACCCGGTCTGCGTCCGTAATGACCTGAGTCATGGCCAGCGCTGTCTGCTCGAAGGCCTCGGCCTTCGAGCGTCCAATGCCCCGGACTCCGATATCGGCTCCATGTGAGAAATGTTCCCAACGTGGTTCCGCATGTCCGTGCGCCATGGAATCATCTTGCGCCCGCCAGCGCGACTGATCAAGCTGTGGAGACTATGAAGTTCGGACTTTCGCAAGGCATGGATTCTGCGCTGCCAATCAGACACTTTCGGTAACCAGCGCAGGTCTGCGAATGTCCGAGTAGACTCGCTGCGAAGTCTGAAAACGAACTCTCCGGTTTTATCGGCGGTATGGATGCCAGAGGGGGAAAGCCGTAGCTGCGCAGCGGGGTTGGTGCAGGTTCCGGTGCACCGCCGCCCGATTTCCCGGTGCTCAATGTCCTGGTGTTATTCTTCGGCGCTGCATCCGGTTGCCTTGTATGCAACCTAGATTGGTGTTGTCAGAACCGGCAGCTCCTGTCTGGCTGGATCCATAAGCGGCTGGCTGGCGTCGGGCCAGAACCTTGCGTTCGCTGTCCACGGACATGGCGTAAAATGAATGGATACGATGCGATCAGTCGGTGCATGCCTAGAAGCTGGGCAAGCAGCGCCGGATCCAGCGCGATTCCTGCTTGGCAATGGCCGATGTGGCCAGATCCGGCGAAGTATTGGCTCAGCATCCGGTGAATCCCGCTGGCGTCAGCGTAGCGATAGCGGAATCGGGTCGCCCTGAAGCTGCCAAGCCGCGCTGCCGGCAGGACGGTCCCCGGGATGCGCCGGGCGCGCTCAGGTGGTAAGACGCCGGTAGATTTCCGAGACCTTCAGCGGCAACCTGCGGACGTCGTCGATGAGCGTCCAGTTCACGGTTCCATACATGTGCGGAAGATAATCCCGTGCTTCGGTGTCGATTGTAATGCAGAAGGGGTGAATCCCGTCGCGCTTGGCTTCGATCAGCGCCTGGCGCGTGTCCTCAATTCCATAGTCGCCGCGATAGCCGTCGTAGTCATCGGGTTTTCCGTCGGATAGTGTGATGAGCAGCTTGGTGCGCGCCTCGACTTGGTTCAATAACTGGGTCAGGTGGCGGATGGTGACGCCCATGCGCGTGTAGTCTTCCGGCTTGATTCCGGCAATGCGTGCCCGCACGAGATCCGAGTACGGTTCGTCAAAGCGTTTGACGCGGTAGAGCTCACAGCGCTTGCGTGTGATGCCGGAGAACCCGTATATCGCGTAGCGATCACCCAGGACCTCCAGTGCTTCACACAACAGCACCAGTGCCTCACGCTCGGCATCGTTTATCCATCCTTTGGTGGAACCGCTCATGTCGACCATGAACATGACGGCTATATTGCGCTCCAGCTTGTGCAGCTTTGTTAGCACGCGCTCGCTCATTTCCATTCCGTGACGCATGTCGGCATAGGCCTCGACCAATGCATCGAAATCGATGTTGTCCCCGTTATTCTGTTTTTTCATAAGCCTTTCCTCGCCTCGGAGCGCCTCAAAGGTTTTGCGTAAACTGGCGATAGGGGCCGCGTATTTCTGCCGGGTACGGGCAACGAAGTCGCTATCCAGCGGATGGACGTCGATCTCGCGCAGGACGCACCAGTGCTTGCGGTAGTGTTGGCGCCGAAAGTCCCACTCGTTGTAAAGAAAGGCTCCTTCCTCGTGATAAGTCCCTTTCCAAACATCATCAGGATTCTTCTCCTCGCCGTCGCGGCGGTAACCACCATCTCCCGCCGCCACCAGATAGTCGTCGGGGATATCACCAAGGTCCTGAATGATGGAGCCCATCATGGCTTTGACGTCCTGCGGTGGAGCGACAAGCTGACCATCGAGGGTCAGTTCGTAGCGCGATCTTTCGGGCCGGTCCGGATCGGGGGTGTGCTCCAGGCGAAAGCGATCGGTGCTGGTGTTCGGCTCGCCATCGAGTCCGGCATGCTCCGCACGTCTGCCCTTCTCGTCGAGCAGGCGCGCGAGTGCGGCGCGGAACTGCTCTTTCTCACGCTCCAGGCGTTGGGCCATGATCTGTTCGACACGTCCCGCCTGAAGCGTTCCCTGATAGCACAACGCGGCGGGCAAAACGTCATCGTACAGGGCATGCAGGGCATCGATCGTCGTCTGCACCGAAGCTCCGGGTACGCGCAGCGCGCGCAGCTGTTCCTGCCACGTATCGGGGTAGGCAATCTCTCCGAGTGTTTCCCGAAGTTGCTGCATGTCCCGATGCAGTCCTGGCAGATCGGTCGAGAGACGCGCGTCCAGGCGCACGGTCTCGAGCGCATGAAAGAACCGCGCCGCCCTGTCCTGGTCAGGAAAGCCTGCAAACACCTCACACAGATCGAGGCGAAAAGTTCCATACCAGGTCTGCGCCCACTGGTGCGCGGTCATCGCTTTGTACAGGCAAAAATTCTGATCCTTGTTCGGGAGGAGGGCGATGCTGGACGGCAGAAACAACGTGCTGGTGTCGGTATAGGCCTGTTCGCCCGGCTCCAGCTTGAGCGGCCGACCAGACAATCCGCGCACGAAGATCTCCAGAATTCCAGAGACGTCTTCGAACGACACGCCACTGACCCGCGTGCGTGCCCGTGCGGCGTAGACCGTGCCTTCGTGAAATACCGCGCTTGCCGGATAAAGTCCCATTTTGTCGTAGGTATCCATGGCCTGGATGATCCACGATTCGATGTCGTCCGGGACCATCAGGCGCAGGCCCTCGGGCACCTGCGCGGCGAACTGATAGGCAAGCTCGGCGTTGGTTTTAGCGATAATGCCGATCCAGCGCAGCACGAATTCCTGCTGATTACGGTTGAATTCCGCGAGCGCTGCGGCCAGGCCCGTGGCGGTGCGACGCGATGACAGCACCGGATCGAGATACTCGTCGAGCTTTTCCTCGAGGTCGGTGGCGGACAGCGATGCGGATGGTGTTGTCATGGTCAGACGCGATGATCGGGAGGTTCCCTGCCGTAATCCGCCTAGAACAGCGACGCATTTAACTCATTGATGGCTGCAAGCATCTCGGCATCGTCGGTGAGTGCCTCGGAAATTGCGCCGCGACAATCGCGGCGAGCATTTCGGGGTCGTCGGAGAGGGCGAGCGAAAGCGCCGCGGCGCAGGCGGGGCGCGGCGCCACGCCGCGCTGCATCAGTTGCGCCGCGTGCACCAAGAGGCGCGTGCTGGCGCCTTCGTCCAGGCCGTTACCTTTCAGATTGCGCGTCATTCCGGCGAATTTCACTAACTTGTCCGCGATCTCTGCACCTACGCCGGACTCGTGCACGATGATGCGCCGCTCCAGCTCCGAGGCAGGGTAATCGAATTCTATGGCGATGAAGCGCTGGCGCGTGCTCTGCTTGAGATCCTTGAGCACGCTTTGGTAGCCGGGGTTGTAGGAGATGGCGAGACAGAACTCCGGTGTTGCCTCGAGCAGCTCGCCGGTCTTTTCCACCGGCAGAACGCGGCGGTCGTCAGCCAGTGGATGGATTACGACGGTGGTGTCCTTGCGTGCCTCGACGATTTCGTCAAGGTAGCAGATTGCACCGATTCGGACGGCGCGCGCGAGCGGACCGTCCACCCATGCGGTTTCTGCGGCCGTGATGAGGTAGCGGCCAACCAGGTCCGAAGCGGTAAGATCATCATGGCAGGAAACTGTGACAAGTGGCCGACTGAGACGCCAAGCCATATGCTCCATGAAGCGCGTCTTGCCGCAACCGGTCGGGCCTTTCAGCAACACCGGGATCTGGTTGCGATATGCTGCCTCGAACAGGGCGATCTCATCGCCCTGGGGTTCATAGTAGGGTTCCCTCTTGACCAGGTATCCCTCGGTACTCACTGCATGTGCTTTCACGATTTCCCCTAATAATAAAGCAAGTATAACGCTGTGCGGGCGCGGTGATTCCGGTAATCAGCGGGCGGTGATTCGACCCCCAGTATGCCAAAAAATCACGCGCATGAAAAAAACGATTGACGCCCCTCTATCGCATCTCGGAAAATGGGCCGATTTTGCCACCGCGTTTGGCGGATGGTTGATATAGACAATCTATCCAGGCATACAAAATTTGAATTCGTTTATGAGGCGTCAGGCAGTAGCGTGAAGCAGGGTGGACACAGTATGTTTAGCCTCCCAATTCATTGCTGAATCTTGCAGCGTCTTGCCCAGGTTCCCAGAAGATCCGAAGGTGATGGAGGTTAGTCAATGACGGGCGCAGTCGCGACAAACGAGACCATCCTGGTCGTAGGCGGGGGCATCAGCGGTGTGACCGCGGCCCTCGAAGTTGCCGAATGCGGCAAAGACGTGGTGCTGGTGGAGAAAAATCCATCGCTCGGCGGGCGCGTCAGTCAGCTCTACAAGTATTTCCCGAAGCTGTGCTTCCCCACCTGCGGTATGGAAATCAATCTGCGGCGTATCAGGGCGAACAAGCGCCTGCGCGTGCTGACCATGGCCGAAGTCGACAAGGTTGAAGGCCGCCCCGGCGATTACACCGTGACGATCCGGCTCAGCCCGCGTTACGTGAATGAAAACTGCACGGCCTGCGGCGCCTGTGCTGAGGTGGTCGGCACCGAGATCGACAACCCCTTCAATTACAACCTCAGCAAGATGAAGGCGGTGTACCTTCCCTTCAACATGGCCTACCCGCAGCGCTATGTGATCGACCCCAGCATCATCGGTACTCCGGAGGCAGATAAGGCCAAAGCTGCCTGTAAATACGACGCCATTGATCTGGGCATGAAGGAACAGACCATGACGCTCAAGGTCGGCGCCATCGTATGGGCCACCGGCTGGCGTCCCTACGACGCCGCGAAGATCCAACCGTACGGCTATGACCGCTACGACAACGTCGTCACCAGCGTCGAGTTCGAGCGCATGATGGATCCCTTCGGGCCTACCGCCGGCAAGCTGCTGCGCCCGTCCGACGGCAAGGAGGCGAAGCACGTGGCCTTCATCCAGTGTGCCGGTTCACGCGACCGCAATCACCTCACACACTGTTCGCGCATCTGCTGCATGGCTTCGCTCAAACAGTCCACCTATGTGAATGAACAGTTCGGCGATCAGGCGGAATCGACGATCTACTACATTGATATTCGTGCCATCGACCGCCTCGAGGATTTCTATCAGAAGGTACTGGCCAATCCGACGGTGAAGTTCGTTAAGTCGAAGGTGGCGAACATCACCGAAGACCGGGACAGTGGCGACGTCATACTGCACGGTGTGGACACCGAGGGATATCATCGCTATGACAATCGCCACGATCTGTGCGTTCTGGCGATCGGAATGGAGCCAAGCGTCGATGCTCGCGGCATTCCCGGCGGTGTGCACGCCGATGCGAGCGGTTTCATCGAGGCCGATGCTGCGAATGGCGCCATCTTCGGGGCCGGCTGCGCCACCAACGCGCTGGATGTGAACCGAGCGGTCCAGAGCGCCACGGCCGCATCGCTGCGTGCCATACAGGTGATCAATAAGGTATCCGGGGCGGAGGTTTAGACATGGCAGACATCAAGATCGGCGCCTACGTATGCAAGGGGTGCGGTTTGGGCGAGCGCCTGAACACAGCACAGCTTATTACCGTTGCCCAGCGCGAGGGCAAGGCCCAGGTGGTGCGCGAACATGAATTCCTGTGTAGCGGCGCAGGGGTCTCCATGATCAGACAGGATATCGAGAAGGAAGGGGTCAACCATGTGGTTATCGCCGCCTGCTCGCGGCGTGCCAAGACGGAGGCCTTCGGATTTGACAACGTTGCAATCTCCCGCGCTAATCTGCGCGAGGGCGTGATCTGGGTGCAGCCCGACACCGAAGAGGCCAAGGAGGTTACCCAGGAGATGGCGGCCGACTACGTTCGCATGGGCTGTGCCGAGGTCACGAAGATGCAGGCACCGCAGACCAATCCAAGCCACGGCAACAACAAGCGTATCCTGATCGTCGGCGGTGGTATCAGCGGCATGACCTCGGCGATCGAGGCAGCCAAGGCTGGCTACGAGGTGTTGTTGGTCGAAAAAACCGGGGCGCTCGGCGGCTGGGTGGCAAAGCTGCACAAGCGCATCCCGTCGCATGAACCCTATGCCGACCCAATGGAAACTGGGGTGCCGGGGCTGGGCAGGCAGATCGAGGCAGACAAACGTATCAAGGTGTACCTGAATTCCACGGTCAGCCGTACGAGCGGCGCGCCAGGCCAGTTCAGCGTCGACATTTCCAAGGAATCCGGTGGAACCAGTACCGAAAACATCGGTTCCATCATCATGGCGAGTGGCTTTGAGCTCTACGACGTCAACAAGCTGCCCGAGCTCGGCGGCGGCAAGAGCCCGGACGTCGTGGATCAGGCGGGGCTGGAGAAGCTTGCACGTGCGGCCAATGGTGCGCCCATCAAACGTCCGTCCGATGGCAAGGAAATAAAGAGTGTCGTCTTCGTGCAATGTGCCGGCCAGCGCGATCCCAGCGGCAAGCATCTGGCGTATTGTTCCGGCCATTGCTGCAATACCAGCATCAAGCAGGCCATGTACTTCAAAGATTCCAACCCGAACGTGGACACGATGGTGATCTACACCGATCTGCGCACACCGGGCAATGGTGAGGATTTCTACCGCAGCGCCCAGCGCAAGGGTGTGACCTTTATCAAGGGCACGGTCAGCGAAGTCGTTCCGGGCGCAGAGCTGCAGGTGAAGTTCAAGGACCTTATTCTGAATGACGATGCCGTAGCCAAGGCCGATCTCGTCGTCCTTGCCACTGGAATGGTAGCCAACTCCGGAGTTGACATCGATGCCGCCGAAGGGGCTCCCAATATCCAGGGACAGGGTGCGGGTAGCGAGGCTAAGACGGTCTCGATTCTCAATCTGACCTATCGCCAGGGCAAGGATCTGCCCTTGCTTAAGCACGGTTTTAACGACTCGCATTTCATCTGTTTCCCGTACGAGACCCGGCGAACTGGAATCTATTCCTGCGGGCCGGTACGTCGTCCGATGGACGCCCAGCAGGCGATTGAAGATGCCACTGGCGCCGCACTCAAGGCGATTCAGGCGGCAGAGAACGCGGCCCTTGGGCGCGCGGCGCATCCGCGCTCGGGTGATCTCAGTTTCCCAACGTTCCGGCGCGAAGGATGCACCCAGTGCAAGCGCTGCACGGTGGAATGTCCGTTCGGCGCGATCGATGAGGATGAGCAGCGTTATCCCCAATTCAACGAGTCCCGCTGTCGCCGGTGCGGCACCTGCATGGGAGCTTGCCCGGTGCGCGTGATCTCGTTCGAGAACTATTCTGTCGACACCGTTGGCTACCAGCTCAAATCGGTGGATATGCCGGATCAGTTCTCGGAGAAGCCGCGCATCCTGGTGCTGGCCTGCGAGAACGACGCGTATCCGGCGCTCGACATGGCTGCCATGAACAAGATCCAGTACAGCGCGTTCGCGCGCGTCATTCCGGTGCGCTGCCTAGGCAGCGTCAATACCATCTGGATCAACGACGCATTGACCAGTGGCTACGACGGTGTCGTGCTCATGGGCTGCCAGAAGGGAGAGAACTACCAATGCCACTTTGTGAAGGGTTCGGAAATTGCGCAAACCCGCATGAGCAAGATCGACGACACCCTGAAGGGAATGTCTCTCGAGGTTGAGCGTGTGCGGACCTGCGAGGTCGCGATTACCGATATCCAACGGGCGCCGAAGATCATCAATGAAATGGCCGAGACGATCCAGAAGATCGGTCTGAGCCCCATGAAGTTCTAGGAGCCGATCATGAGCGAACTTAACAAAGTGATGGTGGAGAAGTATCGCAATGACTTCCTGAAGGAAGTCGAGGCGAACGTGGAGGAAGGAAACTGGGTCAAGATGTGCATGCAGTGCGGCGTGTGTTCGGGCTCCTGTCCCTTCGGGCCGTACTGGGAACACCCGCCCCAGGAGCTTTTCATGATGATCCGCGCCGGAAAGCGCGAGGAAGTGCTCGCGAGCGAATCCATGTGGATGTGCACCTCCTGCTACAACTGTATTGTGCGCTGTCCGCGTGAGCTTCCCATTACCCACATCATGCATGGGCTCGCGAACTATGCTCACCGTCTCGGGATTGCGCCGAAAATGAACCCGACGCGTCGCTTCGCCAAGCTCTTTTGGGAGAACATAATCAAGGGTGGACGCGTGAATGAGCTCAAGCTGTCGATCGGGCTTTATTTCATGGATGGGTTCTCGAATGGCGTAAAGAAGGGTCTCGAGATGCTGCCGGTGGGGCTCGGGATGTTCAAGACCGGGCGGTTGAACCCATTCGGCCTGCTTAGCGGGGGGAAATGCAAGGGCGCGGGCGACATCCACAAGATGCTGAAGAAGGCCAAAGAAATCGAGAACCGACGCAAGGGTTTTGCGCCGTAAGGAGCGTATCATGGCGAAAAAAGAATATTCCTTTTATCCCGGGTGCTCCTCGGAGCGCAAGGCCTCCGCGTCCAATTACATGGTTTCCGTCGAATCCATGTGCAAGACGCTGGACATCAAGCTCAACGAGATCCCCGACTGGAACTGCTGCGGAGCGTCTATCGGCTATGCCGAGGGCGGCGAGTTGCCGCGCCACGCGATGAATGCGCGCAACATTGCGCTGTCGGAAAAGCACAATCCTGGCCAGGACATTGTTGCCACCTGTGCCGCCTGCTGGCTGGGGGCGAAGGAGACGCATGAGCGTCTGTCGGCGTCCGAACAGATGCTGGCTGATACCAGAGAGGCGTTGAAGGAAGCCGGGCTGGATATGGACTACAAGGGCGAAGTTGAGATACGACACATGGTCGAAGTGCTGATCGAGGATTTCGGATACGATCAGCTTGCCAAGCCGGTGGTCAAGCCGCTCGAGGGCGTCAAGATTGCGGGCTACGTCGGATGCCAGACAAATCGCCCTTTTGGTGTTGTGGGTGAGTCGTTCGAGAACCCGAAGTATCTCGACAAGCTGACCGAGATCATGGGTGCTGAGCCGGTCGAGAAATATGACCAGAAAGTCACATGCTGTGGCGGTGCGCTCGCGTTCAGTGAGCCCGAGAAGAGCCAGGCACAGATCAAGAAGATCATCGAGTCGGCCTATGACTTCGGGGCCGAAATGATCGTGACACCCTGTCCCGTGTGCCAGATGAACGTCGAGGTTTATCAGGGCCAGATCAATAAAAAATATGGCACCAAGTTCCACATCCCGGTGACCTATTACAGCCAGCTCATGACGGTGGCATACGGCGGCAGCGCCAAGGAAGCGGGGCTCGACGGCAACATTGTCCGCGCGACGAAACTCGAGGAAATTGCCGCAAAGCCCGTGAAAAGATAGAGATAGCATAGCAAGCGCTCGCTTTCAGTAGACAGCTGAATCGGCGGGCAGTCCCTACCGCGGCTTCCAATGGATGTGGTCGCTGGCCAACCCATGATTTTCCTTCACTGGCCGGCTATTGTTGACAAGGCCCTTGGGCTGGAGTACCTCTGTCCTCAGGATTTCAGCATCCATTTCCGGAATCAGGAGGGCGTTATGCGGATTGAGACTACCGACCCCATTACGGGTAATACGATCAAGGATCCGGAGGGACATCTCTTTATCGTCGAAGGCATCGGCGATGGGGCATTGAGGATCTACTTCGAATCCGAAGAAAGCAGACGGACGTACCAGGATATTGAAGTTGGACACCCCGGGAAGGATTTCAAGATCAACCTTGATAATCCCGCTCCCAGATAGTCCGGCCCCCCTGGGCGACGACGCACGCAGCTAGCCCATTACGCACACGTGGCGGGGCGTTTCCTTGCGCGAAGTGACCTCCCGCCTCGCGGCGGGAGGGAGAAGAGGCGTGTTTATTGACGTCCCTTGGCAATCACGAAAGTATAGCGTTGCGCATCCTGGCGGCTTTCAATCAGCGTGTTTCCGGTTTGGTTGGTCCACGCCTGAACGTCCTTGATCGAGCCGGGATCGGTCGCGATCAATTCGATGCGGTCGCCGGCGCCGACCGAATTGATCGCCTTAGAAAGCCGGAGTATCGGGAGTGGGCAGTTCAAGCCGCTGCAGTCAAGACTCGTGGTGCTCATGTTTTCTCTCCTTGCCGATTGTGTTGACGATATCGAAAGCGCGTCATGCCGCCTTCATCTGCTTTCGCCGTTCACCGCGCGTTGATAGTGGTCTAACGGCGCCTGGTTCTCGATGGAACCATGGTGGTACACCTGCCGACAGTGTCCGGAAGGCTTGCGAAAGATCCGGTTGGTGCGTATGGCGAGATCAGACTGCGCATCGTCGCAGCAGACGTAGCCGCGCTCGCGGCCGATCGCGCAGATGATCTCAGGTGTTTTGTGCAGGCTGTAGTCGTGGACTTCACGTCGATGACCGCCGCTCTGGCAAACAGGCGAGCGTATACTTCGCGTATTGCTGGCCACCGTGGCCGCTTGGCGTTAGCCCAACCGACAGTTCCTCGCCGGTCAGGCGTGTCTGCTCATACCTCATTGCCGCTTTCTCCTTCATGGGTACGGATGCCACGCAGGAACGTTGCGACATGCACAGTCGCAGCTGCGCGCGGCGGGTCGAGGCGGTAACGGGGGTCGCGTGCGACCGTGCGCATCACGCTCAGGCCCAACAGTCCCGCAAAAAAGTCGCGCGCAAGGAGCCGGGCGTCGCCAGCCTTGAACTTGCCTGAGTGCTGCCCTTCAGCGACCTCATAGGCGACGTAATCGATGATGCGTTGGAAATGTTCGTCGATCAGATCAGCGGCGCCGTCGTCCTGCTCCAGCGCTGCGTAAAGGGTCAGTCGCAGCCATGCCGGTTCGGCCTCGGTCTGCTCCATCACCCAGGTCGAGAGGCGCTGAAGCACGTCTTCGACGTCGTATTCTGGTGCGTAGTAAAGAAGTTGCTCCACCTCGGTGAAATGTCTGCGCGCACAGAGCTCGTCGAGAATTGCGTCATACAGATCGCGCTTTGTGGGAAAATGCTGGAACACCAGTGCGTCGCTTGTGCCCACCCGTTCGGCAATGTCCTTGACGCGCGTTGCGCGAAAGCCTTGCTGCGCGAACAGCTCAATTGCCTTGTGCACAATGAGGCTGCGTCGTTCCGCTGCAGAAAGTTTGTGGCGCACAGACTTAGTCATAACTAACTTTGTAATCACTAAGTACTGTTTTGTCAAGCCTGGACGATCATTGTCTTCCGGAAAAGTTGGATGAAATGTTCAAATTGTATTGTATTACAATGTGATAGATGAATCTGAACACTACCAGGAGCAACCCCTCCAGTATTAACTACTCGATTGTTCAATGACGGCGTGGCGCGCCGGCGGCGCACGATGGCCAATGGACAGCAGGTTTCGCCATAAGCGAGATCGGATCGTCTGCGCCAACTGGGGCGTCTCTGGCTGATGTAGAAATTTGACACCGGGCGTTTCGCGGCTCCCCTTTGCCCGGGGTGCGCATGGCATCCCCTTGGCCATCCTTAACTGACCTCCGGCTGTCGGGTCGGGTCTGTGCCCAGCAAAAATGCCCTTTGCAGGGGGGTTGCTACCCGCAACTCAGTGGCTCTCACGGGCGATCGTCGAGCCCCCATCAATTCACTTTTTCATCGATGTTAGCGGAAATACGGCCGGCGAAAGGGTGGCAAAGGCTGCCCCGCAGGCCAGTCTGTGGCATACTAATATGTAGGTAGGGTGCTGCTTTCCGCATCAAAGCGCAGTAGTCGATGTCTAGACGGCCTATGCATAAAGACTCGGTAATACCACAATTTGATTTCCCCAAGTTGAAAGTTGCCTGTCGGGAATGCACGCTCTTTCAGTTGTGCCTGCCGGTGGGTGTATCCGAAGATGATCTCGATCTTCTCGAAAATATCATCAAGCGCCGCCGGCCGGTGCAACGTGGGGAGTATCTGTTTCAGATGGGCGAGTCATTCGAGTCTATCTATGCCGTGCGGTCCGGCTCGGTCAAGACCTATACGTTGACTGAGGATGGTCGCGAGCAGGTTACCGGTTTCCACCTGCCGGGAGAACTGGTCGGCCTTGATGCCATCGGTGGTGGTCGACACGCCTGCACGGCTAAGGCGCTGGAAACGACGAGCGTGTGCGAACTCCCTTACGGGCAGCTTGAGGACCTGTGGTCGCGGATTCCAAGCCTGCCGCGCCAGCTGCTACGCATCATGAGCAGGGAGGTGCTGCAGGATCAGATCCTGATGACGCTGCTCGGCAAGAAATCCGCTGAGGAGCGCCTGGCCTCGTACCTGCTGAGTCTGTCGACCCGACTGGGCCAGCGCGGATTCTCCTCGCACGAGTTCAATCTGAGCATGTCCCGGAACGACATCGGCAACTATCTGGGGTTGGCCGTAGAGACGGTAAGCCGCGTGTTCACGCGCTTCCAGGACGAGAAAGTTCTTACCGTGCAGCGCAGGAATGTCCGGATCCAGGACCTAGCTGCGCTGAAACGCATTTCCAGCAGTTCGAACATCTCACGCATTTGCCCGTCCACCGCGTGACCTGACCGCTTTCGCGGCCAAGGTTCCGATATTTGAATTTGTCCGGGGAACATAGGACGGCCGCTACGTATGCCGGTACTTGAAGTTTGGCGCGGTGTCGACCTGGGCGCCTTAAATCCCTGTCAGCCGAGCCCAGGACGAGTCGGCACCGAACGTTCCGGGGATGACGGCCTTAAAAAATGTTCCGCGGGCATGGCCAATCAAAGGCGGTAGTTCTCCGCGTTGCTACTTCCCTGAAGAATCGGGTGGCGCTCCGGCCTCCGTCTCTCGGCGCAGATCCTGCCGTTGCTGCTCAATGACCATGCGCTTGCGCGCAGCGCGTTTTTCCAAGGCATCCGGCTTGACCGGGATTATGTTCTCGCCGAATAACGCCTGCTTCAGGAAGCGGAACCCGAATTTCATCAGCTCTACCTCGTCCGCCATGAGGGTGTCCATCAGATCCGATCCGACTTCGTAGACGGTCTGGAAGCTCGGGCTTTTGATGAACTCGCGGAAGCTGTCGAGATCGTAGCTGCACATGAAAAACAGTTGGAAGCTGCGATCGGAGGGTTTTCCGATCGTTGGTCCGCAGGAGCGTTTCTTGAGGACGATCTGCCGCCATTCGCGGTTCATCTCATCGTGCACATCGACCCCTTGCTCCGTGCGGTAGGCGCGTATCGTCTGTGACTTGGGCTCAAAATGCCCCAAACAATGGTCTTCCTTGACTATGAAGTAATGGTCTTCGTCGCTTGGCGAGTCCTTGGCGCGCATTGACATCATGCCGAGGGCGTAATAGCGGCAGGCGGTCGGGCGGTCGGCATAGACGCTGCAGCCCTCGTCAGTGACAAATTGGCACGCCATGGTGTCGTCGCGTGTCTTGAGCTTCAATCCCGGCATGCCATGGCCGTCCATTTCAAACGGGACGGTATGCTGATGGAGAAATTCAAACGACTTGAGCCCCAGATGATTTTTCAGGCGCAGGACATCGTAGGGAGTGAGCGTTATGTCGATGCTCTGGCAGCATTTGTTGAAACAGGCAATGCCCTTGTGGCAATTGAACTCGAATGTGTCGTCGAGTTCGAGCCTGATTGGGGTGATGGGGCTCTTGGCCAGGAGATCGGAAAAATCGAACTTGTCTTGCATGACGAACCCTCAACTTGGCCTGATTGGCCTGAGAACGGTTTGACTCTGGACACCGGGCAACGTGGTACGCCGGGGGTGCAAAGGCAAAACGTCCAGACTATCCAGAGAAAAAAGGGTCCGGGCAGTGCTGCCCGGACCCTTGTACTGCGCAGACTACCCGACGGCTCAGTGGCCGGTGGCGGTGGGCTTCGCTACCAGGTCCACGTGCGGTTTCTTGAAGACTGTCCACTTCTTGGACTTCCTGTCGTAGGTGGAGTTTACGAAGCACTTCCAGTTCTTCTCATCGATGAAGTTGAAGTCCATGCGATAATAGAAGCCAGGGTAGCGCGACTCCTCGCGGAACTGAATATGCTTCATGTGCGCCTCAGCGGTGAGAACGCGGTGGTAGTTCTCCCATGCGCGAAGCAGTTCATGCAGGTCCTTGGCGCGCATCTTGAGTGCGTCTTCCTTCAGCATTTCAAGCTTTTCCTCGCACACCCCGAGCATCTTGGCGTTGGTCTGGTACCAGGTCGCCACGCCCGCGCAGTACTCGTCCATGATCTTCTGCAGACGGAACTGCAGCATTTTGGGCGTGATGTAGTGCGGGTTGATGTCGATTGCAGTGGTGTAATCCTTGTGCTGCAGAAAGGTGCGCACCGGCCGGTAGATCTCTTCCACCAGATCGTTGACCGGTGTATCCAGCTCTGGCTTCCAGCTCTTGTTGTCGAGCGCGAACTTGATCATGCCCTTGGCCGCGATACGGCCCTCAGCATGTGAGCCGGAGGAGAACTTGTGACCGGATGCGCCCACGCCGTCACCGGCAGTAAACAGACCCTTTACAGTGGTCATGGAACGGTAGCCCCAGCTCCACTCCTTCGGTGCTCCCAAGTCTTCCGGGCCGGAGACCCAGATCCCGCAGCAGCCGGAGTGAGAACCCAGCAGGTACGGTTCGGTAGGCATGAGCTCGGAGGGCTTCTTCTCGGGTTCGATGTTTTCGCCGGCCCATACGCCAGCCTGGCCGATGCACATGTCGAGAAAATCTTCCCAGGCCTCGGCCTCGAGATGCTTGATCTCTTTCGGAGTCATGGTCTCAGCGAGCTTGGCAAGCGCCGCCGGGGTGTCCATGTAGATCGGGCCGCGGCCTTCCTTCATCTCGTGCATCATCAGGTGATTGCGCAGGCAGGATGCCGGCACCGCCGCCAGGCCGTAGGGCGGGTACTGCTTGAGCATCTCCTTGTTCTTGTCCATGTATACTTCGCCGAAGGCGTTGACGGCTTTGGCTTTGAACAACAGGAACCAGGCGCCCACCGGGCCGTAGCCGTCCTTGAAACGAGCGGGCACGAAGCGGTTTTCCATCATGGTGAGCTCCGCGCCAGCCTCAGCGGCCATCGCGTAGGTCGAACCGGCATTCCACACCGGGTACCAGGCGCGGCCCGTGCCTTCGCCCACGGAACGTGGACGGAAGATGTTCACGGCGCCACCGGCGGCCAGCAGGCAGGCCTTGAACTTGTACACGAACACCTTATGCTCGCGCACGGAAAAGCCTACGGCGCCTGAAACGCGCTGTGGGTCGTTCTTGTCGTTGACGAGCTTGACGATGAAGACACGCTCCTGAATGTTGTCCATCCCCAGAGCTTTTTTAGCGGCTTCGGCGACGATCACTTTGTAGGACTCGCCATTGATCATGATCTGCCACTTGCCGGAGCGCACCGGCTTGCCGCCGTCCTTGAGCAATTTGCCTTCGTCGCCGGGTTGCTTCCAGATCGGCAGACCCCATTCCTCGAACAGATGCACGGAGTCATCGACGTGGCGGCCCACGTCATATGCCAGATCGTCACGGGTGATTCCCATGAGATCGTTGGCGACCATGCGTGCATAGTCGGCGGGGTCCTGACCACCCATGTAGGTGTTGATCGCGGACAGGCCCTGAGCCACTGCACCGGAACGGTCCATGGCAGCTTTGTCGACCAGCTTGATCTTCAGGCCAGTGCCTTCAGTCCAGCGCATCATCTCAAAGGCGCAGCCGCACGCGGCCATGCCGCCGCCGATAATGAGGAGGTCGACTTCCTCCTCAACTACCTGCGGGTTCCCAAAAGTTGCTTCTGTAGACATATTTCCACCTTCCAATTTGTTCGCGCCCGGCCGGGACAACTACGGCCCCTCTTGGCCGGTCACGGGTTGAAAAACCTTACTTGGCGTGCAGCAGCTGGCTGCGGTCGCACTTGTACGCAGCTCCCTCGGTGAACAGGACCGGAGTGTTGATGTCCTTGATTTCCGGCTTGGGCTTGTTCGCGTAGGGGTTGATCGAACCCTCTGCAGTGGTGCGGATCGGGAACTTGAAGCGCTTCATGTTGCCGTTGCGGAACTTGATCGTCCACATGATTGAATCCGTGCCACGCAGCGGCTGCACCGAACCGCCAAGCGGGACGACATCGGCGTAGTGACGCACTTCGATCGCATTCTGCGGGCAGATCTTGACGCAGGAATAACACTCCCAGCACTGTTCCGGCTCCTGGTTGAACGCCTTCATGGCATGGCCAGTCATGGAACCGTCCTTGTCCAGCAACATCAGGTCATGCGGGCAGATGTACATGCAAGCGGTCTTGTCCTGACCCTTGCAGCCATCACATTTGTCAGTACGTACGAATGTTGGCATGGTTACTCTCCATCTTTAGGTTGAACTTAGGTACTGGCCTGTATCTGTTCCGGAATCGCGCCTCGTGGGCGGCTTTTCGCCTCAGCTGACGGCTTCCGGGTTACTTCGCCGAATGGCCGCTCAGCTTGACTTCGACACGTTCATGATCCTGAAGGCCGGCGTAATATTTGCGCAGGATTTCCAGCACTTCGGGACGGCTGAACTCCGCCGGAACCGGTGCGCCCTCGGACAACGCCTTGCGCAGTTTCGTTCCGGATAACAGCAAGCGATCACCAGCCTCATGCGGGCAGGTGCGTGCGCTTGCCATACCGCCGCACTTGAAGCACCAGAAGGTCCAGTCGATCTTCAGAGGCTTGGTCTGCAGTGCGTTCTTCGGGATCTCGTCGAAGATCTTGTGGGCGTCGAACGGTCCGTAGTAATCGCCGACACCAGCGTGGTCGCGGCCGACGATCAGATGCGAGCAGCCGTAGTTCTGCCGGAACAGCGCATGTAGCAGTGCCTCGCGCGGGCCGGCATAGCGCATGTCGAGCGGGTAGCCGGACTGCACCACTGTATTCTTGACGAAGTATTTGTCAATCAACGTGGAGATGGCGTCAGAACGTACTTCTGCCGGGATGTCGCCGGGCTTGAGTTTGCCGAGCAGCGAATGAATCAGCACACCATCCAGGGTCTCCACAGCGATCTTAGCAAGGTATTCGTGCGAGCGGTGCATGGGGTTGCGCGTCTGGAACGCCGCAACGGTTGACCAGCCCTTTTCCTCGAACAGTTTGCGGGTCTGGGCCGGAGTCATGTAGTTGGGGTATTTCTTGGGGAATTCACCCTCGGAAAGAACCTTGACCGGTCCGGCAAGGTTCACTTCTCCCTGCTCCATGACCATTTTAACGCCGGGGTGCTCGAGATCGGTGGTCTTGTACACCATCATGCATTCGTGGGCCTTATCGATGGCGTATTTCTCGGTGACTTTCATCGTGGCCATCGTTTCGCCCGAATCCTTGTCGACCAGAGCGATGTCCGAGCCGGTCTTGATGCTGTCGGCGGTCGCCTTATCCGTAGACAGAGTGATCGGGATTGGCCAGAACAGGCCATTGGCCATTTTCATGCCATCGCAGACGCCTTCCCAGTCGGCGCGGGTCATGAATCCTTCGAGGGGAGTGAAGCCGCCGATGCCAATCATGATCAGGTCACCGGTTTCACGCGAGGAAATCTTCACTTTCGGCAGAGATTTCGCGTGCTCCAGCCCGGCCTTGAGCGCAGCGCCCTCGAGCAACAGAGGTTTGAGGGTGTCGCTGCCGTGCGGTTTTACCAGTTTTGCCATCTATTTATTTCCTCGTTACGACGCCAGTTACACGGATGAACTCACCACCGTTCTCGAAAATGGGAGCAAGAACCCTTTGCCGGAATCCAACCTTGCCCTGGGCAAAGGACTTCGAATCGGAGGCGAAATAACAGGTGACTTTATAGCGTTAAGTGGTCCAAAACTAATTAGTATTACTGCGGTCGTACATAAAGCACGTTTATTTATAGTTATTTCAAACTTGAGGCTATTTTACTGAGGGTCGGAAACCGGCCAGTTATCCCAAACACCACTTGTAAGAACCGGCAGTTTAGCGCATTTTGCACAAGTGACCGAAATATGTAGCGACTGGTCCTTAGTATAAAAAAGGTCGGGGAAGGCCGCGACGTGAGTCAAGACGGTGTGTGGCCCCCAGCTATACTTCCTCGTAAGTCAATGAATAGACTGCGGGACAAAGTCCGGGAACCGCCAAAGCGAATCCGTGCAGAAACCCGGTTCGGCGCCGATGGCACCTCTTTTCTCGGATAGGAACGATGTCAAACAAGCTGTCCCGCCGAGATTAAGCTCCAGACAGGTATTGATCCATGAATACCATCAACGTGCGTTATTTCGCAGGTATCCGTGAAAAGTTCGGGAGGGGCCAGGATGTTGTTAACGCAGACGGGATCCGGTGCGCGGCCGATGTTTGGCACCGCGTCTCCGGTGTTTCCAGCGTCTCCGCTCCGATCAATGTCCTGGTGGCAGTCAACCAGGAATATGCACCGATGGATCATCCCGTACGCGCCGGCGATGAAGTGGCCTTTTTCCCTCCGGTGACAGGGGGCTAAAGATGGTTCGAGTGCAGCGACATCCCTTTGATCCATGGGCAGAAATCGCCGCCCATGAGCGCCAATACCCACAGTGGGCCGGCAAGTACGGTGCGACTGCGGTTTTCGTGGGAAGCCTAAGGGACTTTAACCAGGGGCATACGGTGGCTGCGATGACTCTGGAGCACTACGCCGGCATGACGGAAAAGCACCTTGATAAGGTGAGCCGAGAAGCGATCGCCCGGTGGGAGATTTTGGACCCCCTGGTTATCCACCGTTATGGGCCGTTAGCGCCTGCCGATCCCATTGTGTTGGTGGCGGTCTGGTCTGCCCATCGTGATGGAGCCTTTCTGGCCTGTCGCTATATTATCGATGAGCTCAAGACCCGTGCCCCATTCTGGAAACACGAGGAAACAGACATCGGTCGACGCTGGGTGGTCCCGGAATAGTGCCGATTCGACTGCGCCCGCATCAGGGTGTTGCCACGGTCGTGTCGGCCGTCGGGTTCAGGGGTGATTTCTTGAGTTGACGGTAACGTGCTAAGTCAGCCGCGGCCTGCTGGCGGACTGCTGCTTCCTCCTGCTGTTCCTTTTCGATGGTTGCCTCATGGGTGGCGATCTGTGCCCGGGTGTCGGCGATAATCGTGGCTGTGCCGGCCGCAGCGGCCTTGTTCCGGGACGCTTGCGCGGTTTCCTCTGCCTGCAACCGCGGAAGAGTTGCACGCAAGGATTTCAGCGTGTCTTTTTCACCCTCGATTAACCCCTTGATATCAGAAATTTTGCGGTCGCGTACGTAGGTAATGTCGTTCTCGCTGGCGTACATCGACAGCAGTATACGGTCCTTTCTCGCCTGCGCCCTGACTTTTTGTGTCGCTTTTTCCGTCTTTGCCAACGTGGCGGCGTGTTCCTTGAGCTGCGTGGGTGTCAGGGGTGCAGCCAGCTCTTTGGTCTTGACTCCGGAATTAGTGATCTCGATCACCTTGGAGTGCGCGCAAGCCCGACCGGCGGTGTCCCCGTAATGCCACTCGCCGTTGGCGTCGCGGCACTTTTTGATGACGAAGCCCGGTTCGGCGAAGCCTGGCTTCAGCCCCAGTGTTACCAACAGGAAACAGACCGCAACTATGGTATGTTTGAAGTTCATGGACAGGATTGTTCTCTCAGTGGCCCGCTACTCAAGACTAGGGCCACGGACTAAAAAGTCAACGGCTGGAGACCCCAATCCGCCGACCGTGCAACGGCAGCCGCCGGGCGTGGAGACGGCTGCGGGTTGGCAAGGCCCATTGCCACTGCCGTTGGTGCAGGCAGGTCGGTAACCTGTCCGCATGGGCGCGTGGTCACAGCAGGTCCTGCTGTTGCTTGTGGCGTTGGCGGCGAACAGTTTTGCCGCGTTCGCCGGAGGCGGGGCGGGCCTGCTGCAGTTTCCGGCACTGATATTGCTGGGGCTGCCGTTTGCCGTCGCGTTGGCAACCCACAAAGTGGCGACTGTGGCGCTGGGTATCGGTGCGACGCTGCGCCATCTGCGCGAGCGCTCGCTCGATCGACGCTTCTCACTGTTCATTCTGGCCTGCGGCATGCCCGGGGTCGCCTTGGGTGCAGTTGCAATCCTGCACGTTCCTGCGGGCGTTGCGCAAACGCTGCTGGGCGTGCTGACCATCGGGCTTGGAATCTATTCACTGTCCAATCGTCGGCTCGGGCAGGAATACACGCTGCGTAATCGCGATGTTCGCGGCTGCATTGGCGGTGGTGCGGGCCTGTTCGTGATCGGTTTCCTGAACGGTTCTCTCACATCTGGCACCGGGCTTTTTTGCACGCTGTGGCTGATCCGGTGGTTCGGGCTGGACTACCGCAGGGCAGTTGCCTATACGCTGGTCCTGGTAGGGGTTTTCTGGAACGGAACAGGCGCATTTACCTTGGGTGCGCTCGGGCAGGTCCGCTGGTCCTGGGTTCCGGCGCTGCTCGCAGGTTCGCTGCTGGGAGGTTATCTTGGAGCGCACTGGGCAATTACCAAAGGTAATCGCTGGATCAAGCATGCCTTTGAAGCGATCACGATTGTGGTTGGCATCAAGCTTCTGACATGAATTTGTGCCACCGGTGCGGCATGCGTTGCGTTCATGCCGCTTTCCTCTTACTCTTTGCGCGGTTCCAACTGCATCCGGTCGGGGTGAAGGTCTTCCATGTTTGATTGGCTTTTCCGCTGGCGCCGGCGTAGGCGCACGCTGGATCGCACCGGCGAGTTCCGCAATGTTCTGGGTACCGGTGCGGTGTTTCGCGGCAGTTGGATGGGTGCCGAAAACAGCACTGTGTACGGTACCGTGGAAGGCGACGGCGAGCTAGAGGGTAGTCTGGTGCTGGCGCCAGGTTCGCATTGGAAGGGCGCCATCACGGCAGTCCATGTACTTGTCGCTGGACGGGTCGACGGGGACGTGGTGGCGCATGAGAAGCTTGAACTTGCCCCTAGCGCGCATGTTGTTGGTAACCTGACGAGCCGCAGGATCGCTATTGCCGAGGGCGCCGTCTGCGAAGGCATGATCCACGCGCTGCAGGATACTAGCACCACCCATTTCCGCGAGCGTCGCAACGCGACTGGTTGATGCACACGGCGCCAGCATGGGCAGTACTAGCGACGGCGCGCGCTGGCAGGATTCAGGCACCGTAAAGCGTGCGGTAGGCGCGGATGGCCTCCAGGTGCCGGTGCAGCACCGCGTCTGAGGCAAGATAATCCACCAGGGTATCGAGTGTGATGATACTCGCGATCCTCAGGCCGTAACGCGTTTCCGCTTCTGCAACTGCCGAGACGGTTCCGAACCCACGTTCCTGCCGGTTCAGTGCAATGACTACCCCGGCTGCGAATGCGCCGGCGCTCCGGATGATTTCCACTGATTCCCCGATGGAAATGCCAGCGGAGATAACGTCATCGACGATCAGCACCGCTCCCTGCAACGGCGACCCCACGATCATTCCGCCCTCGGCATGATCCTTGGCTTCCTTGCGGTTGAAGGCGTAGGGAACGTCGCGCCCATGGTGATCGGCAAGCGCAATGGCAATGGAGGCCGCCAGCGGGATACCCTTGTAAGCAGGTCCATAGATCATGTCGAACTGCAGTCCGGAATCCAGGATTGCATGCGCATAGAAACGACCGAGCTGTGCCAGGCGGTGGCCTGTATTGAACAGGCCGGTATTGAAAAAGTAGGGGCTGCAGCGTCCGGACTTGAGCGTGAACTCGCCGAAGCGCAGTGCCCCGGAACTGACGGCGAAGTCGAGGAATTCCTTCTGATAGCCGCGAATCATCTTGAGCCCCATAGCTGCTGCTGCTGGTTTCTTGGTGTCGGATTATAACCGGCGACAGGTGTCAGCGTGCGACTGCCTATGGACTCGGTCCAAAGGCTAGGAGGTGCTGCTGGCGATCTGTCCAACCACCTTTCCGTCCAAATGTCGCGGCGCTACGCGCGATATCCGGGTTCCGGTAGCGCAAGTGAAGGCAGGGTCGCCGGTTTGACGGGAATGCATGCTGAGCCTTCCAGGCCAGAATAGGATGGTGCAGCGCTTTATGGCTGGGTGACCATCAGTCTCTGCTGCCTGAGAGCTGTGCAGACCACAGGACTAAGGGCCGGACCTGGACGACGTTTTGCTTGAGTACCCGGGCACAGTCGGGAATTACCTGGCCGGTGAAGGTTGTGGCAAGGATGTCTGCAGCAGCACCCCGCAACGTATTCGCGCCAGGATCGTGGCCGCTGCCGCAAAAAAATTCAGCGCACTCCATGTATATGCCGGATCAGCATGTCCAGCTGGTCAGGCGGATTGTGGAACGATACCAGTAGCCAGTCTGTCACTGAAGCCGGTATGGGTCTCGAGTTTTGAGCGCGCACCCCCTGTCCGGCGGGACGTACCTTGCATCGTTGCCGACTTTGGCGATTTCCGTGTAGCCCCGGTGAACAAAAGGCGTGCCGGGCGTAAACTGGAGATTCCGGGTGCTGTTCGTCAGCGATTCCTGCATCTCCGAACAGGGTAATGAGCTGCAAGAGGAAGGATGAAAATTATCACCCTCAATGTCAACGGCATCCGCTCCGCGGCGTCCAAGGGGCTTTTTTCTTGGCTCGCGCGTCAGAGGGCGGATGCGGTTTGCGTCCAAGAAATCAAGATCCAGGAGGACCAGCTTACGCCGCAGATGCGCGCGCCGGGAGGTTATCGCGGTTTCTTCAGTTTTGCCGAGAAGAAAGGCTACGCTGGGGTAGGCCTTTATAGCAGGAAGCCGCCGGATCGTGTGCACTACGGATTTGGTTCCAGTGAGCACGACGGCGAAGGGCGCTATCTCCAAGCAGATTTCGGTGCACTCAGCATCGTTTCGTTGTATCTGCCGTCGGGCTCCGCCGGTCCCCATCGACAAGAATCCAAGTATCGATTTATGGAGCAGTTTCTGCCACACCTAAGGAAATTGCGCACGGACGGCCGCGACTATGTTCTGTGCGGTGACTGGAACATCGCGCACAAAGAGATAGACTTGAAAAACTGGCGCAGCAACCAGAAGAACTCGGGATTCCTGCCCGAGGAGCGTGCCTGGCTCTCAACGGTGTTCAATGAGATCGCATGGGTGGATGTTTTCCGCAAGCTCAACGCCAGACCGGATCAGTATACCTGGTGGTCCAACCGCGGCCAGGCCTGGACCAAGAACGTCGGCTGGCGCATCGATTACCAGATCGCTACGCCCGGCATTTCCGCAAAGGCGATGAAGGAGCGCATATACAAGGAAAAGCGTTTTTCCGATCATGCTCCATTGATTATCGACTACGAGTGGGAGCTGTGACAAGCTGTGTGTGTCGACACCCGCAGCTTGCAATATTTCAGGAAAAGCAGATTCCCTGGCGCGCGAGTTGTAAGAACCTGAAGGTATACCGATGACCCGTGTGAAATTATACAGTACCGGAATTTGTCCCATCTGCCAGAAAGCCAAAGGACTGCTCGAGAAGTGGAATATCCCGTTCACCGAGGTGCGCATCGATCAGGACCGCGCTGCAATGCGGGAATATTCCCAGGTTACCAACGGCGCGCGCACTGTTCCGCAGATTGTCATTGATGGCCGATGCATCGGCGGATTCACGGAATTGACCGAGCTGCACATGGAAGGTGCGCTGGATACGCTCATGGAGCGGGCACGAGACGATGCTGTGGGTTGAAGCTGCGCGGGTGCACATTTGCCCAGACGCGATGCATCTTTTTCTGGACAGTCAGTGCATGGCCCTGCCGGATGTGGTTCCTGCATTCTGCGCTGCGCGCACGCGTGCCACGGCGATCGCTGCCACGACAAGTCCGGAAAGTATCGAGAAGACCACCACTGCAAAGAGCTCTATCCAGTCTCCAACGTGCCCGGGATGGAGCAGACCGGTCAGCGGTGCGACCAGGTTGAATCCACCGGCCGGTGCGTGATGCAGTGATCCCAGGGCCTTGAGTGTCGCAAACGATAGCGCTGCCAACGCAAAGGCTATCAGGCCACCGCCGAGGCCACGCATTATGATTGCCCCGAGGGTCAGCGTGCGTGCAGGCGCGGTGGCCAGCGCATCGATGCACGGCTCACGTGCGCCCAGCGGTGAAAAGCGCTGCAGCATGATCAGGCCCGGTATTCCGATCACCATCGTGAACAGGAAGAAATCGCGCCAACCAAGCGTTGCCACCATGATTCCGGTCACGGGTCCGGCAAGGATGCGCGGTAGTGCGAAGATGCTCGAGAACAGGGCATACTGCGTTGCCGAATATTCCTTTTGCGTCATACGCAGCAACAGCACGCTGAATGCGCCCGTGCCCATGCCGGTGGCGAGGCTCTCGAACCCTATGGAGCCGTACATGACCCAGCGATTGACACCGATAATGGCTACCAGCACGTAGCCGAAGTTCGATAGCAGCTGCAACACACCAAATGTCCACAACGCATTGCCCAAGCCCATCGCCGTGGTCAGCGCCCCACCAAAGAACGTTCCCGCGAGGGTCGCGGCCAAGCCAATGGTGGCTGTCGCTACGCCGACGTCGAAATCATTGAACCCCACCTGCACCAGGAACGGCCGCACCAGGGCGCCTGAGAAATTGTCGGCGAGCTTGTAGAGGATCAGGAACGCCAGCAGCTCCAGTGCCCGTTGTTTCGCCAGGAACCCGACCAGCGGCTCCCACACCGCGGCCCGCAGCGTCTGCGGTGCGTGGATCTTGTCGGTTCCGCTAGCCGGCGAAAACCATGTCACGAACATCATCGGTATGTACAGTGCCGCGATTACGCAGAACATGATTGGCCACGACCACAGTCCGGCGAGGGTAATGGTTAACCCGCCGGCGACGAACATGGCGGCGCGATAGATTGCGATACGTGCGCCCACCGCAATCCCCTGCTCCTCCGGGCGTAGGATCTCGACCGCGTATGCGTCGATTGCAATATCCTGGCTCGCCGACGCGAAAGCGATCGCGAGCGTCAGGGCGCCTGTGATCCAGATTGCATCCGCGCGCGCGGCCACGCCACCGAGCAGCAGGGTGGTCAGCAGAAGCATGATCTGCCATAGGAGGGTCCAGCCCAGTTTGCGGCTGAGTCTGGGGATGGGGAGGGTGTAGCGGTCGATCAGGGGTGACCACAGGAATTTGAAGCTCCACGGTGCCTGCGCGAGGGTGAAAAGACCGATGACCCTGATGTCCACCCCTTTGCGCGCAAGCCATGTAGGGATGGCGATCCAGACGAGACCAAGTGGAAGGCCCGAAGCAAAGGACAGTAGGCTCACTGCGGCGGTGCGCCGGCTGCGCGTTGCCAGCCAAAGTGCCTGCCAGGTACGCGGACGGTCAGGCATGGGTATTGCGGGAGTCCAGCCAGTGATTGGTGGAGTGACTATTGGCGGCGTCGCCGACGGCTGCGTGCCGTGGGTCCTCGTGCGTCATATGCATCCGCATGATGGGCAGGACGTGTTGTACCATTCGGACTCGACCAAGTAAATGTGGCTGGGGCAGCCATATCGGTCCATGCCGTCTGCAGATTTTGGATCAGCCCGGATCTCATCGGCCGAGATCAGTAGGATTTGAGAAGACCCTGTCTGACTTGTATTCGCCCGGCCGTGGCGGTACTCAAAACCATTTGAAACCCTATCAATGTGCGGCACCCTTCCCAGCCGTATTAAGCCCGGAAGAGGAAGTTCGGTGACGTTCGCGAATGATGTGATTGTACCGTCCCCTGCCTCAGCCACAGAATCTGGGCGTTCCACTGCGACGATTTGTGATGCGCCTGCGGGGCTGGCCGATGCGGACTTTCGCCTCGCAGCGCTGCAGATTCCAGGTATTTCCTTTCTAAAGCCGTACGCCTGTCCGATGGCCCCACTCAATGTACTGAAGCCCTGTCGGCGTTACCACCGCGTTATGAACGGGGAGCCTTATCTCTGATCTCTGAATAAGCAGTTGGTGGCCACTTCAGTGTCAGTTCCGGCCATTTTCCATCGATTTTCTCAGTAGGGTTGAAATCAGTGTTGGCATGGCCTTTGCTTTTCCTTGGAATAACACAAGATTGGTGGCATCGGGCCATTGGAGGTCTTCAATGAGATTTCCGAACTTCTCTATGAGAGTGATTGCTTACTATCACGAAAACACTGTTCTGGCTAGAACTGGGTTTATGGCAGTTGGTTTCTGGTTGGCCGCTTTGGCAATAATGGCCACCCCAGCCGGAGCATCCGATGCTCCGCTTGCAAGTACGACTGTCAATTTACCGCTGTTCACGCAGAGCTCAGCATCTGGCGACCGTCTGTATCAGCAGGCGCTTATGCAGTTCAACAAAGGTCATCATGACCGGGCAGCGCTATTGTGGCGGTTGTTGGCCAAGGACGGCAATCGCGATGCCCAGTTTGCGCTCGGCGAACTTTATGCCAATGGTGACGCCCAGGCGGGCATAGACCGTAACCTAGGCATGGCCGCTCAATGGTACCGGCGTGCAGCGAAACAGGGGCATATCACTGCGCAATATAACCTCGGGGTGTTTTATGCCAGTGGTGCCGGCGTGCCATATGACTTGCGCCAGGCGGCGCGGTGGTGGCGCCTGGCCGCACTCCAGGGCCATATTCAGGCACAATTCAACCTCGGGCTGCTGTATGCCCAGGGTACCGGTGTCGATCCGAATCCGGCAGAGGCTGTGCGGTGGTGGGGCATGGCCGCGGAACATGGTTATGCTCCCGCGCAATTCAATTTGGGACTTATGTACATCATGGGAGAAGGTGTGCAAGAAAGCCGCACTCAGGCCGTGCATCTGTGGCAGTTATCCGCCAGGCAGGGTTTCGGGCAGGCGATACAGGCCCTGAAAGTCCTGAAATCTCCTCGGTAATTCTCCAAGCTGCTCTAGGGGAATACTGAAAAATATTTATAATACATACTGTTACATAGAAACGGTTGGCTTCTGCTTGTCCCCACGATACCGTCGCCAGCAGCTGCGGCGGCGGTTACACCTTCTTCCATGTTGCGGTCCGACGCAGTTCGCAGCAAAATGGGACCCGTCACACGAAGCGTCAGGTCTTAGCCCTGCGCGATAGCCACAATATTTCCACTTGGAAAACTAAATGAGAGGAGAAGGACATGACAATAAGATCTATCACGCGAGGCAGCGTAGCGCTTGGTCTTGCGCTTGCTATCATGGGGTGGTGCGTGAACGCCCTGGCGTCGGAGAAGTACGGGGTCTTCGAGCGCATACTTGATGCCTCGGGCAACTTTGCCCAGACGAACCAAGCCCTAGAGAAAAGTCTCGCGGCGTCCCACTTGGTCCTGCATGCGACGGATAATATCGCAGTACCTCATAACATCCAGCAGGCACGGGTTTATATCCTGACCTCGCCCACGTACGAAAATGCTGCCAAGGACATGGCGCCCAATACAATCTCGGCCCAGATTCTGCGGGTTGCGGTCTACACCTATGGCCCCGGCAAGAAAACCGAGATTGACATGGCAAACCCAGTTGCCTTGGCGATGGTGTATTACGCCAAGTCGAAGGAGTACGAGCAGATGATCGCGGCGGCCAAGGCTGCGTCGCAGGAGATCATGAACGCCGTGGACCAGGTGCCGGGAACGCCAGTCGCGATCCAGCTCGCTCCGCTACGTTCTGCCAGTGACCTCAATAGTTTCGATGGCGATGGCCCGGCTAAAATGATGGCCGATTGGGACAACTGGCATGAGAGTCAGGATACTGTTTTCAAGGCCAAGTCGGAAAACTTCGCGGCGACCGTCGCTAGGGTTTCCGCTGCGCTGAACGCCAGTACCCAGGGTGCGGATAAAGCGGACAACTCCGACGCTTGGCACGTTGTTGCAGAGGTTCCCGTGGGGCCCAACGCTGTCTGGTTCGGAATCGATAATGCCTATACCCAGAACAAGTGCATCCGGATTAACTCGCAATTCCGCAGCCGCGGCAAGACTAAGGATGCACCTTTCCCTGGCGTAGACCATGCACCGGCGCTGCCGCTTGAGGTGCTGGTGATCAACAACGGGAAACACGTGCAGGTGGCGCAGTACGGCGAGATGTGGCGCATGCAGCTGTACTTCTGGGATTCCGGGTACCTGGCATTTGCGACGAACACGCTGATACCCAGCACCATCTACGGGTCGATCAAGCATGCCCTGACCGCGACGGTCGCGAGCAAATAACGCGGGCGGTTTGATCAGAGTGCGGTGATACCTGGGCCGGAGATCTCCTCCGGCCCTTTTTTTTGTTCCTCGTGCCCGTCGTTGTCTGAGGTGGTCGCGGTGACTGCCGGGTTGATCTTCCCGAGCATTGTCCGGGTGATGCGCTGCTGGTCTTGCAAGGCCCGGCGTGTGGCCTCCAGTTCAGCAATGCGATCGCCGAGGTTTTCGAGGTTGTCACGGATCTTGTTGAGATTCTGGAGACGGTGCTCCATCAACATCCTATGTTCCCGGATACGGGTCATCATCGGGGTCAATATGGCCTTGCTCCACGCTTTTGCGCCACCGTTGCACTGCTCAAAGATGCCACGTGCTCGGCTGACCAGCGTGATGAAGAATTTCTTGATGACAAAGTGTTGCTCGGTCATCATCATGGCGGGACTGTTTCGGAATGCCTCGGCATCGTCCTGTAGCCGCTGCAGTTCGCTGCGGTAGGTCAGCAGCGAAAATCCGACGGGTTTCAACCTCGCGACGTCCTGGCCGACATCAAATTTCCTGTATATCGCCTCTACCAGACCCTTGATCTGGTGAGCCTGTCTATTGACCTTTTCCATCGATTCCGCGATGCCACTAAAGAACCCAGCCATTCCGGCCTTGATGCCGTGGGTTGTCCAGCTGTCTTGCATATCGTTTCGTGTGTGCGCGATAAGCCTGTCGAAGCTCGACATGCTGAGGTATTCGAGCAGGATACCGATCTGGTCCGACAGGACAGAGCGCACCGATTGGAAGTTTTCAAGTTTTCCGTCGTATGTCTCTTTCTCGGTTTCCAGACGACTTGCCAGCATCTGGATGACGTCGCGGCTCTTTCCTCCGAGGTTTTTGAGTTCGTTGAGCTGATTGTCGGTGGCGGCCAGACGCGTGGCGACGAGCGCTTCGGTGCCGCGAACCATATCTCCGATCTCGCGCGCAACCATCTCGCGCAGATAGAGTTCCCTGGAAGGAACGAGATCTTCGGCGAGGCTGGCCTCCAGCGCCAGCAAGCCACTTCTCTCAATTAGGGCATGATCCGCCTTGATCTTGGCAAGCAGACCTTTTTGCGCCGATACCGGAAACACCCGGCTTCTGCTTATGCCCAGGGCCCGGGCCGTCTCCAGCGCCTGGCGCGATATGGTGGCCGCGATCGCATCCTCGCTGCGCAACTCGTCCCATAGAATGTCGATCTTGTTGAGCAGCGCGAGACATCCGCTTTTTTCCGCTCCCCTGGTGACGCGCACATGGTTGTTCCATAGTTCCAGATCAGTTTTTGTGACACCGACATCCGCCGCCACGACGAACATCACCGCCTGCGCATTGGGCAGCATGCTCAAGGTGAGCTCGGGCTCAGTTCCGAGCGAGTTGAGACCGGGCGTGTCGAGAATGACCAATCCTTGCTTGAGCAACGGATGTGGATAATTCACGATAGCATGTCGCCACAGCGGAATTTCCATCATCCCGGTGGTGCTCGCCGACGCGGATTCGCGATCATTCTGCGGTCGGAAAAGACCCAGCTCGCGTGCCTCACGCAGGCCTACCATCTTGGTTCTCGTGATCTCCTGGAACGTTTTGGCCATTTTTCCTGGCGAGTCGATCTCTAACGGAAGCGTCGTCCACTGGATTGGTATGCGCTTCAATTCAGAAATGGTGAGCGTGGAACTACGCGTTTCTATCGGCAAAAGCCTGAGGCATGGAGGTAAGCGTTCGTCGAATAGGAGTTCCGTCGGGCACATGGTGGTGCGGCCGGCATCGGATGGAAGCAGCTGGCGCTTGCTGTCGGCGAAGAACAGGGCATTGATCAGCGCAGTCTTGCCGCGGGAAAGCTCCGCGACCATCGCCACCGTGAGTTTGTCAGCCTTGAGGCTGTCAATCAGCTCGTAGATTCGCAGATCATCCTCGCCGCTGCCGAACCCCTGCTGCTCCGCCCAGTTCTGGTATTCGCCGATGGCGTCGATCAGGTCGTCGCGCCACTTACGATAGTCCGCCAAGCGCCTGGAAAAGGTGTTGGTCACAGCCATGGAATGAACTGTCTCCTCCCGGTTCCGCAGGTCCGCCGGCCGGTTCAGTGCGGAAATATTGCCAAGCATCCCGCCAGTATCGTTCAACCCTACGCATGCAGCAGCATGCCAGTCGGTGCTGCCCGGTAAAAAGCAGCACCGGTCAATAACATCACTTTGTGCCGACGGGGCCGAGTTCCGGCGGTAGCCGCACCGGCGACCGAATGCGCGCAAGCTTGATTTTGGCGCTGTGACCGCGAACCAACGTGACGCAGCTTCGGCTCACCCCAAAGCGCTCGGCCAGATAGGCTATCAGTTGTGCATTTGCTAGGCCGCTTACCGGTGCTGCACCGATGCGCACTTTAACGCAATCGCCCTGAGTTCCAAGGATCTCATTGCGGCGCGCCCGCGTCTGGACCCTTAGACGCAGAAGCAGGTCTGGTCCGTCCCAGCTCGCCGCAGCGGCTAGGCGCTCAGCCATGCGGGCGCTGATGCCAAAGCCATTTGCGCAATGCTCAGTGCCAGATGATCGATGAACATTACAGCTAACTGTAGCAGGATGAGTACTACGATCGGAGACAGATCGAGTCCGGAGATCGGCGGAATCACGCGCCGTGCCGGCCGGAGCAGCGGTTCACTCAGGCTTATCAGCAAGTGTGTGACCGGGCTGCGCGGGTAAGGCGCAACCCAGCTGAGAATCACCCGGGCCAGAATAGCGAACAGAAAGACGTAGATCGTGAGATCCACGATCTGGGACAGCGATAGCACAGCGAGCATCAGTGCTGTGAGCCGATAGCCACGCAGCCAGGCAATGAGGTACTGCTCGACCGCCTCGAGTGCAAACAGCAATACAATGGACGCCCAGTCGATGTTCCACAGGCCGGGAATCACCCGCCGCAGCGGAATAAGTACCGGATTGGTGACCGTAACCAGGAACTGTGCGAACGGATTGTAGAAGTCGCCGCGCACTTCTTGCAGAAGGAATCGCACCAATACCGCAAGAATATACATTCCGAACAGGGTATTTACGAGTAGCTCGCCGGCCTGTGAGAAGAAGCTGTCCATTTATTGTTTTCCCAGAATTTCCGCAAGCTCGCGCGCGCGTTTGATCGCGGCGGTCACGGCATCATCGAACAGACGCCCAATGTGCCCATCTTCAAGTACCTGGACCGCACGTTCCGTCGTTCCCCCAGGCGAGGTGACCCGGTGACGCAGTTGGACAGGGTCTTCGCTTCCCTCGAGTGCCATCTTGGCGGCGCCATAGGCGGTTTCAATTGTCAGCAGTCGCGCGGTTGCAGCGTCAAGTCCATGCCGCACCGCCGCCCGTTCCAGTTCCTCCATCACCAAGAAAAAATACGCTGGTCCGCTGCCCGAAATGGCGGTAACAACGTCTATGAGGCTTTCGTCCTGGAGCCAGACGGTCACTCCAACTGCGCGCAAGATGGATTCGGCCTCGTCCCGCTGTGCCTGAGTTACGAACCCATTCGCAAAGAGTCCGGCGGCACCTGAGCCGATGAGCGCCGCGGTATTGGGCATTACCCGTACGATGGCTAGCCCCCCGCCGAGCCAGCGCTGAATATCATCCACCCGTACGCCGGCGGCGATGGAAATGATCAACGGCTTGGTCTCTTGCACGCTAGTGGCAATGCCGCCTGCCACGCTTTTAAGCATCTGCGGCTTGACAGCCAGCACGACTACGTCCGCGCGGGCGGCTACCTCATCATTATTCTGGCAGGCAACAAGACCGAGCGTTTCAGTGACCGCCTGCCGCTGGCGCAGGTCCGGATCCGAAAGAATCAGGTCCTGCTTCTGCCAGCCGTTGGCGACCAAGCCGCCCGCAAGGCTGCGCGACATGTTGCCCGCACCGATAAATCCGATTAAATGATGGCTCATTAGTTATTCAAAGAAATCCGTCCACCCGTTTTCCCAGTGTAGAACGACATGAGGGCCGAGCGAAAGCCCGCCATTTCTATGTCCGAGGAGCGCCGCAGCCGTGTCCGGCCCCAATCGACCATGGGCCCTGTCCAGGCCCCCGCTCATGGCCGAGCGACGGGGCCACGGTGGCGACCGCAGACCGACCGGCGGGTAGCACAGGGCCGCAGTCAGCCTTGTTTGTGAGCCTGCGCCCGTTATACTAAAAAAATACTCCACTATCAGAATACTCCGCCGACAGGAGATTATGCATGGACATCGCCGAGTTGCTGGCGTTTGCCTACAAGCAGAATGCCTCGGATCTGCATTTATCCGCGGGTTTGCCACCCCTTATTCGTATCGATGGTGACGTTAAGCGTATAAATGTGGACCCGCTGGATGACCGTACTGTCCACAACATGATCTACGATATCATGACGGACAAGCAGCAGAAGGATTACGAGGAATTTCTGGAAACTGATTTCTCGTTCGATCTGCCCAACATCTCCCGATTTCGCGTCAATGCCTTCAATCAGCAGCGTGGCCCGGGCGCCGTATTCCGCACCATTCCGTCCAAGGTCCTGACGCTGGAGCAGCTGGGGACTCCACCCAGCTTCAAGGAGATCTGCGACCAGCCTCGCGGCATCGTCCTGGTGACCGGTCCGACTGGTTCCGGCAAGTCCACCACGCTTGCGGCCATGGTCAACTACGTCAACGATAGCCGCCATGAGCATATCCTCACCATCGAGGATCCGATCGAATTCGTGCACGTAAGCAAGAACTGCCTGATCAACCAGCGCGAAGTGGGGCGCGACACCCTCGGTTTCAATAATGCGTTGCGCTCAGCCCTGCGCGAGGATCCGGACGTGATTCTCGTCGGAGAACTGCGCGATCTCGAAACCATCCGTCTCGCGCTTACTGCTGCTGAGACCGGGCATCTGGTATTCGGCACGCTGCATACCAGCTCGGCAGCCAAGACCGTGGATCGAATCGTAGATGTCTTTCCGGCGGCGGAAAAGGATATGGTCCGCGCCATGCTTTCCGAGAGTCTGCGCGCTGTGATATCGCAAAGCCTGTTGAAGAAGCTGAGCGGGGGACGCATCGCGGCCCACGAGATCATGATAGGGACACCTGCGATCCGGAATTTGATCCGGGAAAACAAGATCGCGCAGATGTATTCGGCAATGCAGACCAGCCAGGGGTTGGGCATGCAGACGCTGGATCAGTGCCTCATGGAAATGGTTCGCAATCGCCTGGTTAGCCTTGAGGAAGCCCGCTCATACGCGGCAAACAAGGACAACTTTGCTGGCGCCACGATGAGTAGCGGTACCGCAACCGGAGGAAAACGATAGATGATCTTCAGCGACCTCCTGAAGCTCATGGTCCACAAGAAGGCCTCGGACCTGTTTATTACTGCCGGTGTCCCTCCATCAATTAAGATTGACGGGAAGGTCACACCGGTCACGAAGCAGGCATTGACGCCGGAACAGGCGCGCGCTTTCACCTATGGGATCATGACCGAGGAGCAGCGCCGCCAGTTCGAGGCGACCAGCGAATGCAACTTTTCGATCAACCCCAAGGAAATCGGCCGGTTTCGCGTCAATGTGTTCATGCAGCAGGGCTATGTGGGTATGGTGCTGCGGACTATCGAGAGCAAGATCCCCCGCTTTGACGAGCTCAATTTGCCCAAGGTGCTCGCCGACATCGCACTCACCAAGCGCGGCTTGGTGATCTTTGTCGGTGCGACGGGTTCTGGAAAGACCACATCGCTCGCCGCCATGATCGGCTATCGCAACGAATACAGCTACGGCCACGTGATAACCATCGAGGACCCGATCGAGTTCGTGCACGAACCCCGTAACTGCATTATCACGCAGCGTGAGGTAGGCGTGGACACAGAGTCTTTTGACGCCGCGCTCAAGAACACGTTACGCCAGGCGCCAGACGTGATTCTGATCGGTGAGATTCGTTCGCGCGAGACGATGGACTATGCCATCGTTTTTGCCGAGACTGGACACCTGTGTTTGGCAACACTGCATGCAAACAGCGCGAATCAGGCGCTTGATCGCATCATTAACTTCTTCCCCGAGGACCGACGCAGCCAGTTGCTGATGGACCTGTCGCTCAATCTCAAGGCGGTAGTGTCGCAGCGCCTGATCCCGATGAAGGTGGGGAAAGGGCGGGTTCCGGCAGTCGAGGTCATGATCAACTCGCCGCTCATTGCCGACCTGATCCTGAAAGGCGAGGTCCATGGCATCAAGGAGCTGATGGCGAGGTCGACCGAGATCGGCATGCAGACCTTTGACCAGTCGCTGTTCAGCCTTTACGAGAGCGGTCTCGTCAGTTATGACGATGCCCTGCGTAATGCCGATTCTGTCAACGATCTGCGGCTGCGCATAAAGCTCGAAGGCAAGGAGGCAAAGGGCCAGGAGTTGGGTGATTCTATGCGCAATGTGACCTATTGATTGGAGCGCGATGCCTGCCGGCGCCACGCCGGCAGCGGCGGTCGGCAGGGTGTAGCCACGAAATTCGGTTCAGAGCGACAGCTATGCGGCCCCGGCCCGGGGCGGAACTGGCGGGCGACACCCAGTCACGCAGTTGCCGGCCGATTTATGCGGTGGTGGTGAATTTTCCGATAAAGATCACGCTGTGCCGCGTCTTATCCCGGCGCATTCAGAATGCGGTGCGGCCGGGTTGGCTTGACCCAAAAGGGTTAGACTGCGATGTCGGGGCTGGACGTCACTTGGCTTCGAAAACGAGTTTTCCGCCAACCAGGGTATGGGTTACCGTGCCGCGGAATTCCCATCCTAGAAAGGGGCTGTTGTGCCCACGGCTCGTGAACCGGTCGACTGACTGGATCCATCGAGCCTCCGGATCCAGTATGCACAGGTCTGCGGTAGCACCGATACCGAGATGACCGGCGTCGATGCCAAGAATCTGGGCAGGTTTGCTGGTGAGCAGGGCAATCGCCTCGACTAAACTCAAAATCCCCTGATCCACCAGTTTGAGGGTGAGTGGCAAAAGCGTCTCCAGGCCCGAAATTCCAGGTTCCGACTCGGCGAACGGGGCAAGCTTGGCATCCGGTTCGTGCGGCTGGTGATCCGAGCAGATGGCCGATATAACGCCACTCTTCAATGCTTGCCGCAGGCCGTCCCGATCGCGACCTGCGCGCAGTGGTGGAAGCACATGGCACTGTGTGTTGAAGAATCCGATGTCGTGCTCAGTCAGATGGAGGTGGTGGGCGGTCACGTCCGCGCTGACCGCCAAGCCTTGTTCCTGGGCTGCCGCGACCATCGCAACGGCGCGCACGCTGGACAGCTGGCAGAAGTGGGCACGCACCCCGGTTTGCTCGACCAGGGCCAGATCGCGTGCCACTCCGGCTGTTTCCGCTGCTTCGGGTATGCCGGGCAGGCCAAGACGCGTACTCACCTCCCCTTCGTGCACGCAACCGCTGTTGCGCAACCATGGATCTTCCGGATGCAGGAACACTGTCAGATCGAAGCTCGCCGCGTATTCCATGGCACGTCGCATGACGAGGGTGTCGGTGACAGGCTCAAGCGCGTTGCTGAAGCCCACACAACCGGCTTCGTCAAGCGCGGCCATGTCTGTGAGCAGTTTTCCCTGCAGTCCTTGGGTCAGGGCGCCGAGCGGATGCACGAACGCAAGGCCGAAACGCCAGGCACGCTGCTGGATCATCTGGGCCATGGCCGGGGTATCGATTACCGGATAGGTGTCGGGCGGGCAGCACAGGGTGGTGATGCCGGCGCACACTGCGGCGCGAGTCTCGCTCTCTATCGTTGCCTTGTACTCCAGGCCAGGCTCGCGCAGACGTGCACGCAAATCAATGAGACCCGGAAACACCAGCTTGCCGCGGGCATCCAGGGTTTGCTCGGCGCGGAATCCTATTGGTGCTGTGCCGACACCCACGACGAAACCCTGTTCGCCGATAAAGAGGCCACACTCCCCATCAACACCGTTAGCGGGATCGACGACGTGTCCGCCGGTGATTGCGATTTTCATTCCGTGCGCCTCGTTTCTGCTGGCGCCGGGCTGGCCGCAGGCCCGCCCATGATGAGGGCCATGATCGCCATGCGCACGGCTATGCCATTGGTCACCTGCGGGAGGATGACCGATTGAGGACCATCTGCGACTGCGGAATCGATCTCCAGCCCACGGTTCATTGGCCCCGGATGCATGACAATGACGTCCGGCTTGGCAAAGGCGAGTTTCTGCGGTGTCAGTCCGTACAGGTTGAAGTATTCTTGTTCGCTCGGAATCAAGGCGCCGTTCATGCGTTCACGCTGAAGTCGCAGCATGATGATGACATCAACGCCGTCCAGGCCGGACTTTATGTCGGTGAATACCCGCACTCCTAGTTTTTCGATCGCAGTAGGCAGCAGTGTCTTTGGAGCCACTACCCGTACTTCGGCAGCGCCGAGCGTGGTAAGAGCGTGGATCTGGGAACGCGCCACGCGTGAGTGCAGGATGTCACCCACAATGGCGACCTGCAGATTCTCAAACGGCCCCTTGTAGCGACGGATCGTAAACATGTCGAGCAGTCCCTGAGTCGGGTGCGCGTGGCGACCGTCACCAGCGTTGATAATATGTACATGCGCGGGAACGTGCTGGGCGATCAGGTGTGCGGCGCCGGACTCCCGGTGACGCACCACGAACAGATCGGTATGCATCGCCTCCAAATTGCGTACCGTGTCGAGCAGGGTTTCCCCTTTGGTGGCGGAAGAGGCAGCGGGATTGAGGTTGATTACGTCGGCCGACAGTCGCTTGGCGGCTATCTCGAAGGTTGTGCGTGTCCGCGTGCTGGACTCAAAAAAAAGATTCACCACGGTTTTGCCGCGCAGCAGCGGCAGCTTCTTGATCTCGCGCTCGCCTACCGAGATAAACGATTCGGCTGTGTTGAGAATCTCGACTATTGTCTGTCGCGGAAGTCCTTCAATGGTAAGCAGGTGGCGCAGGCGGCCCTGGCCGTCGAATTGCAGGTCACTGCGCGTCAATCGGCCACCTGCTGGAGTGTGAGCACGAGGGGTTCGGGACCAACAAGCTTGATATGTTCACTTTTCCCGAGTTTCAACGTGTGTCCGATCACCTGGGCTTCAATCGGCAGCTCGCGTCCGTCGCGGCAGATCAGCACCGCCAGGCTCACCGATGCGGGACGGCCATAGTCGAAAATTTCGTTCAGCGCGGCGCGCACGGTTCGCCCGGTGTGCAACACGTCGTCCACCAGAATCACGTGGCGGTCCTCCAGGTTCACCGGCAAATTGGAGGTTTTCACCTGGGGATTGACGCCTACCCGGGTGAAGTCGTCTCGGTAAAACGAAATGTCCAGGGTTCCGAGGAGGTCGGTCAGACCGAGGGCCCGGTGCAGGCGCGTCGCGACCCAGACCCCGCCGGTATGGACCCCGATCATAATGGGGTTGAGCGCAAGCCGCGGCTTGAGCTCGTCTGCCATGTATGCCAGCGTGGCTTCGATATCAATGGTCTGAAGCATGTCTTGCATCTCTCTGCTCATCGAGAAACGCCTGCAAAATCGTTTGCGCCGCCAGCATGTCAAGTTTCGATTTGTGCTGTTTCGCGGGCACGCCGGCTTCCACGAGAACGTACTTTGCCGCCACCGAGGTGAGCCGCTCGTCAACCATATGCACAGGGAGATTGTATCGGGCCCGCAACCGATTACCAAACTTCTTCGCGGCACGCGTCATGTCGTTCTCGCTGTCGTCCATGTTTAGCGGCAGCCCAACCACCAGGGCGCACGGCTGCCACTCTTCGATCAATCGCGTAATGTGGGTCCAGTCCGGCAGTTCGTTGCGTGCGGCAACCGTATCCAGTGCTTGGGCTAGGCGTGCCGCAGACCGGCCGACCGCCACGCCAATGTGTTTCTTGCCAAAATCGAAGCCGAGATAGGTGCTGACCTTCAAGCGTGGCCCGCTTCTTCGGACAGAGCCGCGAGGTCTATTATGCCCAGCAGGTTTGCTGCGGCCCCCCAGCGCTGTTCCGGCGGCATGTCGAATAAAATCGACCGGTCTGCCGGTCCGCTGAGCCAGGCGTTCTCGGCAATTTCGCGTTCCAGCTGGCCCGGCGCCCAGCCGGCGTAGCCGAGGGCCAGAAAGGAACGCCGTGGTCCGCGGTTCTGGGCAAGAGCCACCAGTATGTCGCGCGAGGTCGATACGCCGAGCGTATCGGAGACGGGGAGGGTGGATTCCCAGTTCCCGAGCGGCTCATGCACGACGAAGCCGCGGTTGCCCTGTACCGGTCCTCCGAGGTGCACAGGGAGACCCAGCGGCGCTGTCTCGTTGTCCTCGATGTCCATTTGCTGGAGGATCTGGCGCAGGTGCAGGTCGGCTGGGCGGTTGATGATCAGGCCCATGGCGCCGTCCCTCGAGTGCTCGCAGATTAGCGTCACCGTGCGGGAGAAATTCGGGTCCGCGAGGTTCGGCATCGCGATCAGAAAATGGTTCGCTAGAGAAGCTATGTCGTTCATGGGCATAGTATCGGACAGGGCGCGGCACTGGCGCAAGTCGCGTGGCGGCCGCGCTAGGGCTTCGCACTCGTAACGGTCGCATCCGCGAACTTCCAGGTACGGATAATGTGCAGGATATCCGTGTCGACGCGGATATTTGGCGGTAGCGGTGCAAATGGTGCTGCCAGACTGACGATCCGGATGGCGGCATCGTCCAGCACTTTGTGTCCCGAACTGCGCAGTACCCTGACCCGATAGAGGCTACCGTTAGAACGGATTGCCACATCCAGCACCAAGTCGCCCGAGATATGCCGCTGAATTGCCTGCGCCGGATAGTTCAAGTTGCCTATACGTTCGACCTTTGCGACCCACGCATCCATATAAGCCGCGTACTTGTATTTCAGCGTGCGCGCGTCGATGTACTTCTGGCGTGGAAGTTTCTCGTATTGCTGCCAGGAATGGCTGATCTCTGCGCTCAGGTGGGCGCGCTCTCGCTCCAGCTGCGCCAGCTCGGTAAGACCGGGGGAGGCGTGACCGGTTTGCTTG
>DAHXOO010000003.1:56811-80603 GCA_027364845.1 Pseudomonadota bacterium
CTCGTGATTGCGAAGCCGGCGGCGTCATTGGTCAGAAGTGCTGCGAGCTTGCGCACATCGTGCATGCGCGTTCGAGCGTTGGCGTGGGCAACCGGAATGCGATTGTTTCTGTCGCTTAGCTCCATTGCGGGCAGGGGGCTGCGCGCAATATCGGGTCGCTTGCTGTTGCCGCCACCGTCCTGATTGGCTTGCGCCAGGAAATCCGGGTGACTGGGTGCATGGGTGCTCCGGGTCTGAACCAGCGTGATTTCGAGAGTATCGAGACCTGGCATGCGGATTCTGGGTGCCGAGAAAGTGACGCCCAGGATAATGACCATGTGCACCAGGATTGACCCGAAAATGGTCAGACCGAGGCGGTCAGAGTCGGAAAAGCCGGATATATCCTGCATCGAGTTGTCGGGGTGACCGCCCGCTGTATGGCTCGGAGTATGTGTAGAGACCGCTGATTCCATTAATCAGTTCCGCATCGCGCAATATGTCGACATCCGAGGGGCATTTTTAGTCACAGCGCGCATGGTGTGAGACGGCATCCAGCAGTTGCGCGCTGATATTGAGTCCGTAGATGGTGTCCAGCTCGCGTATGCACGTGGGGCTGGTCACGTTGATTTCGGTCAGGTAATTGCCGATGACGTCCAGTCCCGCAAACAGGATTCCCTTGGCGTTAAGCACGGGACCGACCTGTTCGCAGATCCAGCGGTCACGCCCGCTCAACGGACGTCCCTCCGGGCGCGCGCCCGCTGCGAGGTTGCCGCGGGTTTCGCCTTCGAGCGGTATCCGGGCCAGCGCATAGGGTATGGGTTCGCCGTCGACCATGAGTATGCGCTTGTCCCCCTCGCGGATTTCAGGAATGTAGCGCTGAGCCATCGCCATACGCGACCCCAATGCGGTGAGTGTTTCGATGGCTACGCTGACATTGGGGTCGTTTTGGCGCAGGCGGAACACCGACGCTCCCCCCATCTGGTCCAGCGGCTTCAGTATGATGTCTTCGTGCTCGTGCAGAAAGGCTCGCAGGTCTGCGGCGTTGCGAGTCACCAGGGTCGGCGGCGTGCACTGTGGAAACCACGCCGTAAACAGCTTCTCGTTGGCGTCGCGCAAACTCTGCGGTTTGTTCACCACCAGCACCCCGCGGGACTCGGCCAGCTCGAGCAGGTATGTGCTGTAGATATACTCCATGTCGAACGGCGGATCTTTGCGCATCAGGATGGCGTCGAGCTCATCCAGCGGTTGCACTTCTTCGGTGCCAAACTCGTACCACGGAGTCCTATCACGATGCAGCGTAATGCGGCGGCTGCGTCCCAGCGCGCGGCCGTCGCGCAGAAAAAGATCACCCTGCCCGAGATAAGTGATATCCCAGCCGCGTGACTGTGCCTCCAGCATCATGGCAAAGGTGCTGTCCTTCTTGATATTGATGGATCCTACTGGGTCCATCACGATCCCAAGTCTCATGCTTGAACTCCATGCGTGCCGCGTGTCAGTGCGGGTATGACGCAAAATCAGCCGCCAGGCGAGACCTCGCGCAACTCGCGTGCTGCGGCAAGCAGCGCTAGGCGGGCAATGACACCATATGCATAAAAGCGGTTTGGCTGCGCATCCGGGGCGCGGGTATGGTCCGGATGGGTGCATGAATCCTCGAACGCGAGCGCCTCGAAACTCATTCCAGGCATGTTCAGATTCTCATCACGCCCGCGGCCGGGATGTACCCGATAGAAACCGCCGACAACGTAACGATCGATCATGTAGACCACGGGCTCGGCTGTCGCCTGCCTTTCACCCCAGCTTTCAAAGGTATAGACGCCTTCCTGGACGATGACGTCGGTGACCATGTGGCCTTCTTTGCCGCGTGCCATCTTCGTGCGCTGTTTGCGGTTGAGTTCGCGCAATTGATCGGTGCTGTGTACCGTCATTATGTTCATTCCATACGTACCGGCGTCGGCTTTCACGATCACGAATGGCTGCTGGTCAATGCCGTATTCGCGGTATTTTTCCGTGATCTGCTCAAGCACCGCGGCGACGTTGGTCACCAGACATTCTTCCCCCCCGCGCTGCTGGAAGTCGATCTGGCCGCAATTTCGAAATATCGGATCAATCAGCCACGGGTCGATAGCAATAAGCCGGGAGAACTCGCCGGCCACGCGCCGGTAATGTGTGAAATGACTCGACTTCAGGCGGTTGGACCACCCCATAGCGAGCGGCGGTACCACCGGCTGGTCCAAGTTCTCCAGGATCGCTGGCCGCCCGCCCGACAAATCGTTGTTGAGCAGAACGAAGCAGGGCTTGAAGTCGCCTACGTACAGTTGATTGCCCTCACGCGCCAGTGGTTCAAGCACGATGTCGCCCGCAGAGGGTAGAGTTATCGATAGCGGATCCTGCAGATCGGCAATGAGCGAGCCGATGCGCACCTGGAATCCGGCCATTTCCAGAATTTTCTTCAAGGCGGCCAGGCTCTCTAGGTAGAACAGGTTGCGGGTGTGGCTCTCCGGTACAAGCAGAATGTGGCGGACTTTAGGGCCATAGTGCTCCATCGCCGACTGCATTGCCTGGACGCAAAGTGGCATGAACGCAGGATTGAGGTTGTTGAATCCAGCGGGAAACAGGTTAGTGTCGATTGGGGCAAGCTTGAAGCCCGCGTTGCGCAGGTCGACCGAGGCGTAGAATGGGGCCCTCGTCTCCTGCCACTGCCCACGCAGCCACTGTTCGATGTCACTCTGGTGGCGGAGCAGGTGCTCCTCCAAGTGCTGGAGCGGACCAGTCAGGGCCGTAGTCAGGTGGGGTACGGCATTCAGATGTTCAATAGCCACGGTGGTCAGCTCCCAGGTTGGCATGCGCCGATGGTAACGCATCTGTTGCGGCGGTAAAATCAAAAGCCCCGCAGGATGCGCTTTTGGCATGCTTCATGCTTCATTTACTTCGATGCGGAACCGTAGCCCCGCGCGTGCACCGGCCTGGGCATCGCTACCCTACCCCGTACGGCGCGTTTTGCCCGCTGTGGCATGTTCACTCCGGGACTTAACCGGGCGGTCGGTGCCGAGCCATGTCCGCAGACTTCGGCTGTGTGCCGGGCTGCTTATTACGCGATGGATTTTAGAGATCTTTTGTGCTACTAAATCATTATCATACAAAAAAAACCAGAGAAAACACCTTTAAAAACGGGCAAGAGCGGCGGCTGCCATCTAGAATACAAAGTTGATGCGCACTGCGAGGACCAGGGTGGAGTAGGATCTTGAACATTAAGGTGATGATCATAGACGACAGCAACACCATACGTCGTACCGCCGAGGCGTTGCTTAAGAAGGCCGGCTATGAGGTGTTTACTGCCTCCGACGGCTTCGAGGCGATGTCAATGATTACCGATCATCGGCCGGACATCATTTTTGTCGACATCATGATGCCGCGGCTTGACGGGTATCAGACCTGTCAGTTGATCAAGAACAACAAGAAATTCAAGGATACGCCGGTCATCATGCTTTCGAGCCGGGACGGCCTGTTTGATCGTGCGCGCGGACGGATTGCAGGCTCTCAGGAGCACATCAACAAACCGTTCACTCAGGAAGAGCTTATTGAGGTGATCAACAAGTATGTTCACTAGAGCGCTGCTGACAACCTTGGGAACGGCATAAGCGAAAGAGGTAACAGGGAAATGGCGATTAAGAAGGTTCTAGTGGTGGACGATTCGCCTACCGAGGTGCATCTGTTGCGCCAAATGCTGTCGAAAAACGGCTTCACTGTCACCTCGGCGGCAAGCGGAGAGGAGGCGATTGTGAAGGCCAAGGCGGAAATGCCGGATTTGATTCTGATGGACGTTGTGATGCCTGGAATGAGCGGATTCGAGACCACGCGGAGTATTACCAAGGATCCGCAGACCGCCAGCATTCCGGTCATCATCTGCACGACAAAGGGTCAGGAAACCGACAAGGCCTGGGGATTGCGCCAGGGGGCAAGGGATTACATCGTCAAACCAGTCACCGAGACGGTGCTGATGGAAAAGATCAAGGCACTCTAGGATGGCTCTGTCAATTCAAGACCCGCTCAGCCTGCTGCACAAGATGCAGCTTGCGAGCCGCATGAGCGCACCAGGCCTGCCGGAGCAGGTGCAGGCGGTGGCGCTATGGTCGGGTCTGGGCTTTAGGGTGGGTGCGCTGACGCTCGTTACGCCGCTCAACCAGGTGTCGGAAGTGCTGCCTTGTCCGGCCATCACACAGGTGCCCGGCACGCGCCGGTGGGTGAAAGGCATTGCAAATGTCCGTGGCAACCTGTTTGCCGTCATCGATCTGCCCGAGTATTTCGGCAAGGATCCGGTGGTGTTGAACGAACGTGCTAGGTTGCTGATCATGAGTGTTGCGAACCTCAATACCGCGCTTCTGGTGAACGAGGTTCTAGGATTGCGGCATTTCGACGAGCAGCAGGAGCGCCAGGACGTTACCGGCCTGGATGATCCGGCGCTTGCGCATGTGAGTGGGGCGTTTATGCGGGATAACACGCTGTGGGGGATATTTGATATGCATTCCCTTGCCGGGAGCGAGGCCTTTAATAACGTAGCGGCCTAGCGTACGGGTGAGGATTTGCGGCAGCAATCTGCCTCAGACAGGACCACAGGGCAGGATGGCGTGCGGCTCGGACCGGGCCGAATGGTATTGGAGGTGGGAATTTGGTATGGCGGAATTCAACTGTACGGGAGTCTCTGTCGAGACGAGGTGCATAGCATGGCTATCGTGAAATTGCCCAGAATAGGCAAGGCCAACGCCGGGCAGGCTGACCAGGACAATGCTGGCGAGCTGCAAGGCCAGGTTACAGCGGACTCAGGTGAAGAGTATATCGAGGTCCAAACCGCGGGACGACCGGGTGCGGGAGTCAAGGATTTCGGAAGGCTTGTCACCGGCCTGCCGTTCCTTTTGGTTGGCATGGTGCTGTCGTTCATCGCCGTGGCTTGGCTGTTCGCGGCCAGTGCGCAGGAGGCTGACCGCGATTCCAAGTACGTTGCGCAGTCCAGTGAACTACTCATGCTTTCGCAACGCATCGCTAAAGACGCGCGCGAATCGGTGTACGGTCAGGAAGATGCGTTTCCGACGCTCAAATCATCGCGCGACACATTCGAAAGCATTATCAATAACCTGACCAAGGGCAATTCGAAGTTAGGCCTACCCGCTAGCCCTCCCCAGGTAGCGCCCGCGCTGCAGGCGCTGACAGTGAAGTGGGCGAGGACGCGCAGGAACGTCGATCAGATTCTGAGCCAGGAGGACGCAGTGCTGACCCTGCGTGACCACGTTGTCGGAATCAACCAGGCAGCCCCGATGCTGTTGGCGCTCACCGATGAAGTGGCGGCCCAGGCGATCAAGGACAACGTCAAGGACGAGGTGGTTTACCTCGCGACGCGGCAGGGGATGCTGAGCGAGCGCATTGCCAAGGACGTGAACCTGTTTGCCCAAGGGGGTTCGGAAGCAGCAGTCGCCGCCGCGCAATTCGGTAGAGACGCCAAGCTCTTCCGCGACACCAATGCCAAGCTGCATGCAGATCTTCCGGCCAACGTGGATACCAAGCTGCAGGAAGTGGACGGTGTTTACCAGGCATTGAACGCACACGTCGAAGGTATCCTCGGTATCGCCGCCGAGCTGTTTGTGTCACAGCGCGCCAGCCAGAAGGTGTTCGAGCAAAGCGATCCACTGCTGAGTTCGGCCAAGGATCTGGTCGTAAGCTATACCGCGCTGTCCCAGGAACGAAAAGCCGGCAGGATGTTGAGCTATATCATGGCCGGCGTATCGTTCCTGTTCCTGCTGCTGGTGGGCCGCAAACTGGTCAATGATCAACGCGATCGAGCGCGGGTGAGCTCGGAGCAGAACCGCACTACCCAGGACGCCATTCTTAAGCTGCTCGATGAGATGGGTAATTTGGCTGACGGCGACCTGACGATCCAGCCGGAGGTTACCGAGCAGATCACCGGGGCTATCGCCGACTCGATCAATTTCGCGGTCAAGGAGATGCGCAGTCTAGTCATGCGCATCAAAGCGGCCGCACAGCAGGTGGCAGTGGCGAGCGAACGCAGCCGCCAGACGGCGAACGAGCTTACCCAGGCGGCAACGCGTCAGGCCGCCCAGATCGCCGAAACGACCGAACGTGTGAAGTCGATGGCGAAATCGATGCAGGAGATGTCGCTCAGCGCCGAGAAGTCGGCGGAAGTGGCGCAAGGCTCGGTGAACACCGCCAAACGCGGCGCCGAGGCGGTGCAGAACACCATCCACGGCATGGACGAAATGCGCGAGCAGATCCAGGAAACTGCGAAGCGAATCAAACGCCTCGGCGAGTCGTCGCAGCAGATCGGCGAAATCGTGGAGCTCATCAATGATATTGCCGAGCAAACGAATATTCTATCGCTTAACGCGGCGATCCAGGCGGCCATGGCCGGGGAGGCTGGCCGCGGTTTTGCGGTGGTGGCCGATGAAGTGCAGCGGCTTGCTGAGCGCTCCGGGGAAGCGACCAAACAGATCGCCGATCTCGTGAAGACCATTCAGGCTGACACGAACGAGGCTGTGGCGTCCATGGAGCAGGCAACTAAGGGTGTGGTCGAAGGTACGCGTCTGGCGGATGCTGCTGGTCAGGCACTCAGCGAGATCGAGTCAGTATCGGAACAGCTTTCGGAGCTGATCGTCGGAATCTCGCGTGTCGCCTTCCAGCAGTCCGAGACAGCCACAGCCGTTTCGCAGAACATGGGCCAGATCCAAGAAGCCACGACGCTTACCTCAACCGGGACGCGTCAAACGGCAGAGTCCATCGGCAAACTGTCAGATTTGGCGCGCGAGCTGCAGGCCTCGGTGGCTGGCTTCAAGCTGCCGGTGGCGTGAGGAGCGCGACCACGGATGCGCCGGTCGTGTGCCGATTGCGGGGAATGCAGAGTTTGGGCGTGACTTCCTGATCTTATGAGCAGAATAGACCCAGGTACTCTCGGTTGGGTAAAGACCGAGATCGACGAGACCCTCAAGCAGGCTCGCCTTGCCCTGGAGTCTTTCGCTGAGAACACTTCGGACGCTACGAGCCTTCGGTTCTGCAATACCTACCTGCACCAGGTTCTCGGTACCTTGCAGATGGTGGAGCTCGATGGCGCTGCGATGCTGGCGCGCGAGAACGAAGCGCTGGTTCAGGCGATCCTGGACGGAAAAGTCGAAGCAAGTGCGTCGATATTCGAGATCCTTGTTCGTGGGATCCTTTCTTTGCCAGATTACCTCGCTAGGGTTCAGCATGATCAGCCCGATGTTCCGTTACGCCTCCTGCCGATAATCAACGAACTGCGCACGGCCAGTGGCGAAGCGCCACTGGCCGATCTAGATCTGTTTTCTCCGGATATGACCGTGCGGCCGCCGGCACGCTCGGGCGAGCACGCGCGGGCAAGCGAAGAGGAATTTCGCGAGCACGCGCGGGCGCAGCGCGGCCTGTTTCAGGCGTCGCTGCTTAACTGGCTGCGCGGGACTGATGCCAAGATCAATCTCGCAAAGATGTCCGAAGCCCTGGAAAGCCTTCAGCACAAGGCTCATCTGGGTTTCATCGAACAAATGTTTTGGGTTGCCGGAGGATTTGCGGATGCGCTCGGTTCAGGTGCTCTGGACATCACAAATGAGCGCAAAAAACTTCTCAGTCGGTTGGATCAGCAGATAAAGAAGCTCATCGACGGCGCTGACAAGGCGCTGCAACGCGCCGGCGCGGAAGCAATCACCAAAGCCATGCTGTTTGAGCTTGGTGTGGCGAAATCAGATGAAGGCCGCGTGGGCGAGATCAAACGCATGTTCGATCTCGATACGCTGCTCGGTACCACTGCAAGTGCGGCCGCCCCCTCCTCCGAGCTTTATGACCTGCCCACACCCGAGGCTTTGCAGGCCATTTCCGAAGCCCTTGGCAAAGAGATCCAGTCGGCGCAGGAATTTTTGTCGGCGTATTTCGATGCCGCAGAGGATGAAGCGACGTCCCTTGGACCGTTCATCGAGCTGCTGCAGCGCATGTCCGGTACACTCGAAATGCTAGGCGTCGGTGTTCTCCGGGTTCTGGTTGACGAACTGACAGAGGCGGCGCGTGCGCTTGACTCCGGCCGGATCAAACGCTCCGAGGTGGCGGCGATGCCAATGGCGGGAGCGCTGCTGCTCATCGAAAGCAGCGCACGCGATTTCCACAGGCTCGGCCCGACTTGGACGGAGCATGTGGAGGAGGCGATCAACCGCCTGCGCGGACTGCATCTGCCAGAGCAGACTCTGCCGGTGGAGGGGATCGAGATTTCGGATGCCGGCCTGACCGATACCGAATTCAGGCAGCTGCTGCATGTCGTCTCGGGTGAAATACGTGTCAACCTCGGCAAGGTCGAGGAAATGTTGGAGACATTCGCGGCAACGCCGGAGCGTTTGGAGTTGCTGAAGCCGATTCCACATCACCTCAGTCAGATCCAAGGGGCTTTGCAGATTCTGGGCCAGGACCGGGTTGCCGAGCTGACCGCAGCCACTGGCCGATATGTCCAGGAGCTGCAAACTGCAGCGGTGGAAAACGTCATGCTGGATGCGCTGGCCGTGGCGGTCGGCACCATTGGCGCCTTCATCGAGGGCTTGGAGGGTGGCCGCCCGAACCTGGAAGCGCTACTGGACGTGGCTTGGCGCGATCTTGACGCGGCGCGTTCTGGTAAACGGCCGCAGGAAGCGGATGCCGCGACACTGGTCGCGGAAGTGGAGAAGACCCTTGGCGTATGGCTCGGAAATCCCACGGATTCCGGGGCCCGCGCTGTTCTTCAGGATAGCCTGCGTCATATTGCTCGCATGGCCGGCCGTCGATCCCAGGACCGGATCGAGCACCTGTGTAACGAAATGAACAGCTTGCTCGGAATTGTCGGCTCGGATCCGGAGCAAGTTTCGGCAGAGATCAGGAAGACCCTCGAACAGTCGGCGCAGATGCTTGCCGGTCTGGTGCGTCAGCACCTGGGGTCTGAGACCGGGCGTGAGCTGGCATCCAGCGTCGATGTGGGAGGGGCCGTGGCCGAGCGCGCCGAGCCGGCGCAAGCACCTACTGCTACTAGCCAGTCAGCACCGCGACCGCCCTCCGGCCTGGAGGATCTAGACGAAGAAATCATGCAAATCTTCGTCGAAGACGCGCGCGAGATCATTCAGGTGATAGACAGAACGTTGCCCCAGTGGCGCGCCAGCCCCGATAACAGGGAACTGTTGCTGGAACTGCGCCGCGCCTTCCATACGCTCAAGGGCAGCGGCCGCATGGTTGGGGCATCGGTGATCGCCGAGCTGGCGTGGGCCGTGGAGAATATGCTCAACCGCGTGCGCGAAGACAAGATCCGGCACTCGGACCAGATGTTCGAGCTTCTGCTCGAGGTTCAAAGGGTGCTGCCTGTCATGGTGGCGCAACTGGAAGGCGGACCCGTGCCGCAGGTGGACATTGACGCCCTGCGCAACCGCGCGGATGCGCTGGCAAGCAACAGTGTCGCCAACGTGACCGTTACCGCCGTACCGACTGCGCTGGCCGGAATCGAAGTGAGCAAGGAGCCTGCGGAGATTCCGATGGTAGTGGCCGTGTCTGAAACTCCCGCCGATGTTTCCACAGTGCTTGATCCGGTGCTCGTCCAGATTTTCACTACGGAAACCCGTGGGCATCTGGCGACGATCGCGGGCGTTGTCGAAAAATCGCACATGTCCGCCTCCGCGATGGTTTCGGAGCCGCTCCTGCGTGCGGCGCACACGCTTTCGGGCAGTGCGCGTGCTGTTGGCCTGCGGCCCATGTCCGGCTGCTGTGCAGAACTGGAGAAGATGCTGAAAGCGTTCGAGAACCGCCAGCAACCGCTGAGCGCCAAGGCTCTCGGGCTGTTAGCGCAGTTAACGGCCACTGTCTCGGAGCTGGTCGAAGCGCTCAATGGCGGTGCGCCTGCGGATGCACTGCAGCACCGGTTCGCCGATTTGACTAACGGGCTGAGTGAGGAGATTCATAGCCTATCCTCGCCTGACATTTCTGTGCAAGACACCAGCGCGTCGCTTCATCACATGCTGCCACCTGGACGTCCTGAGGTGAAGACGGCAGAACCGGTCAGGGTAGTAGTTCCTCAGAGGTCCGTCGAACCCGCGCCGCCAATGGCGGTTGTGGAGGAAGCGATCCAGGAACAGACCGATCCGGAGCTGCTGGAGATCTTTCTTGAAGAAGCGGTCGACATCCTTGCCGCCATCGAGGACGCTTTGACGCGCTGGCGTCACCAGCGTGCCGATGCCGCTGCCGTGCAGGAGCTCAAGCGTTCTCTGCATACCTTGAAAGGCGGCGCACGCATGGCTGGCGCCATGACCATGGGTGCGCTGAGCCATAATGCCGAGAGTCTGCTCCAGGAAGTCGAGAACCAGCGCATCGAGGCCGGGCCGGACCTTCTCGACCTTCTGGACGAGGTGCACGATGCGCTGGTCACGATGGTTGACCAGATGCAAAGCCGTCGCCCCGTTTCCGGTGTTGCGCGGCTGGGCGAAAAAATTGCAGCGATGCTCAAGGGCGAGTCTGTGGCGCAGTCGCTGCCGGTGCAGACGATAACGACTCCGCCACCTGCCATGATCGAGGTGGAACGGGAGGCTGCAAATGTCGACGAAGATCTGACCGCGGTCGCCGGGTCAGAAGCTGAACCGGAGCTCGTGGCTGAACCAGCCATGGTCGCAGACGACGCAATGGCCAGGTCCGGAGACACCGATCTGCGGGAGCGTCGCACCGAACCGGCTGAATTGGCCGAGGTCGGTATCGAAGGAGCCGAGCGCCGTGGCCAGATCAAGGTTCGCACCAGCCTGCTGAGCAGGTTAGTGAACTATGCGGGTGAAGTGAGTATATCGCGTTCGCGCATGCAGCAGCAGATCTACGGTTTCCGCGAAAACCTGGCGGAGCTGAACCGTAACGTGAGTCGGTTCCGGGACCAGATCCGCGAGCTGGAGATCCATTCCGAATCGCAGATCCTGTACCGTGCGGAGCAGAATCTGTCGAGCGCAGGATCCGGATTCGATCCCCTCGAGTTCGACCGCTTCTCGCGTCTGCAACATCTCTCCCGCGGCTTGGCAGAGAGTCTGCACGATCTCTACACCATCCAGTCCAGTATGGACACATTTGTCGGCGAGGCCGAGACCGTGTTGCAGCAGCAGGCGCGCGTCAATACCGAGCTCCAGGAAGGGCTCATGCGTACGCGTATGATCGGTTTTTCGACCCAGGCTGCCCGCTTGCGCCATATCGTGCGGCAGACAGCGCGTGAGCTTGGTAAACGCGTCGAGCTGCAGCTCAGCGGTGCGGAGGTCGAGGTGGACCGCACGGTGCTTGAGCGCATGATCGGCCCGTTCGAACACATGATCCGTAACGCAATTGATCATGGCATTGAGGACGAGACGACACGTAAGCGAGCTGGCAAGCCTTCGGTCGGAAGGATCAGCATTGATACACGCCACGAAGGAAGCGAAGTCGCGATTCGATTCATGGACGATGGCGCAGGCTTGAATGTTGCTGCCATCCGGGCTAAGGCAGTGGAGCGCGGTTTGATGGCACCAGATGCCACCCTGTCAGACGAAGAGCTAATGCAGTTCATGCTCGTCTCCGGCTTCTCTACGGCAAGCAAGATCACCCACCTTTCCGGTCGCGGAGTGGGGATGGACGTGGTGCACAATGAGATTAAGCAGCTCGGCGGCAGCATAACCGTGGACACTACTAAGGGGGCAGGTACAACTTTCATAATCCGGCTGCCGCTTACGCTTTCCATCGCCCAAGCCCTAATGGTGCATGTTGGTGAGCATATGTTCGCCGTACCCCTTGCGTCGGTCATGAACATACTCGAAGTGTCGGTGGAGGAGATCAACCGCATCTCGGAGGGGCAGAGGCCGCAGCTAAACCACGAGGATCAGGTTTATCCGTTCATCCATCTCGGTGCGCGCCTCGGGATCCCGGCGCAGTCGCGTTCGACCAAGAAAGTGCCGGTGTTGCTTACGCGCAGCGGATCGCGGCAGATGGCCATGCAGGTCGATGGGCTTGGCGGAACCCAGGAAGTAGTCATCAAGTCGGTTGGTCCGCAATTGAGTCGTATTGCCGGCCTGTCTGGCGCTACCATACTCGGCGATGGGCGGGTGATCCTGATTCTGGACGTCCCCGGCCTGTGGTTGACGGAAGAACGTCTGCACGTGGTAGCGCGCAGCGAACCGCAGGAAGCAGTTGCTGTCGCGCGCGCGCCGCTTATCATGGTCGTTGATGATTCGATCACTGTGCGCAAGGTAACCAGCCGCCATCTGCAGAAGCACGCAATGGATGTGGTGGCCGCGAAAGACGGCATCGAGGCGCTCGAGAAGCTACGTGAGCAGGTTCCGGACCTGATGCTGGTGGATATCGAAATGCCGCGCATGGATGGCTATGAGCTTACTTCCAGCGTTCGCTCGGATCCGGCGCTCAAGCATGTGCCCATAATTATGATCACCTCGCGCGCTGGGTCCAAGCACCGCGACCGGGCGCTGCAGCTCGGGGTCAATCTTTACATGACCAAGCCCTACCAGGAAGAAGAGCTGCTGGCGAACGTCCGATCGCTGCTTCCGCGTTCGCTGTCCAATGACGCAGCGTAAGCGTGGCTATCTGTACCACCGGCGATACGGTCATACGCCGCTGTTGCCGGGTTGCGGAGAACATTGAGTGACCGGCGAGAACCAGTACCTGCGCATCGACCTGGGAAGCGCCGCCTTCCTGCTTCCGAGTCGCGCAAGTCTTGCCATAGAGCAGCGCGAGAACCTGTCGGTCAATGAAGTCGGCGGCAGCATGGCAAGCGCATGGCGGGTTGCGGGCCTGGACCGCTGGCCCGCATTCCGTTTGGACCAGGATCTGCGGCGGCACTCGGGAGGTGACTGGCGGCGCGCAGTGTTTCTTGAGTCCGAACCACATCCGGTTGGCCTGATTGCCGATGAAATTCAGCTGCTGGAACTTTCCGAAGTGTTGGTGGAGCCGCTTACTCCACTCGGAATCGTGCCGACGCGCAAGGGGCATCTGTTTTCCGGTGCATGGGTCAGCGGCGCGCAGCTGCTGCTGGTGTTCGAACCCGTTGCCTTGGCGGCCTTCCTGAGTCAGATGGAGGCACAGCAATGAACAGCGCAACTCTGCAGCCGCTACATGCCCTGGAGGTGCCGACGCGGGTTTTGTCGCTGCTTGTACCGAGCGCTTGCGTCGCTGAAGTGGTGTCGCATTGCGCGCTCGCGGCGCTGCCGCTCAGCCCAGAGTGGGTCGTGGGCGTCATGGGGTGGCGATCAAAGCCAGTGCCCGTGATTTCCCTGGAGAAGCTGCTGGGTCGGAATGAATCGGTGCCCGGCTCGTTGCCGGATGCGCGTGCCGGATCGCGGCGACGCAGCAGCAAGATTGTTGTGTTCTATCCTCTGCCGGGCCGCAAACCGTGGGAATTCTTTGGGATCGTCTCCTGCGCCGAGCCGCAATCGCTTGTGGTCGATAGCGCCGTACTCGCCAGCGCCATCGACACGCCGAACAGCGGTTTTATTGCCATGACGGCGCAGCTCGGCAATTCCGTGGTGGCTATCCCCGACTTGAACGCCCTTGCGGCCGTGCTCTATCCCTGACTCTCCACTGTACGAACTGGCCAACTGACAGAGTGGCTGCGTTTTCCTCGATCGTGCAGCGTGCCGCGGTAGCTCAGCGTTCTGTGGCAAGCGTGATGCTTTCCAAGGCGATGCTGGCTAGGTGCTCGATCTCTTCCGGACTGATTACGTATGGCGGCATGAAGTAAATGACGTTGCCGAGAGGACGCAGAATAACGCCGCGCTCCAGTGCGTGGCGGTACACCAGGCGCCCACGCCTTTGCTGCCACGGGTAGGGTTCCTTGGTCTTGCCATTCTTCGCCATCTCGATGGCAACGATCATGCCTGTCTGACGTACCTCGCCCACATGCGGATGCCCGGCGAACGGCGCAGCAGCGTGTGCCATGTGTTCGGCAAGCGTCTGGTTGTAGTTCAGTACATCGTCGTCGCGAAAAATGTCTAGCGTGGCTAGCGCCGCTGCGCATGCGAGCGCATTGCCGGTGTAGCTGTGGGAATGGAGAAACGCCCGCTGTGCCGTATAGTCCCCGTAGAACGCCGCATAGATTTCGTCGGTTGTCAGGCATACGGACAGAGGCAGATAGCCGCCGGTCAATCCCTTGCCGAGGCATAATATATCCGGCCGTATGCCGGCCTGGTCGCAGGCAAACATAGTACCGGTGCGGCCGAAACCGACAGCGATCTCGTCCGCGATGAGGTGGACTTTGTGTTCATTGCAGGCCTGTCGCAGCAGTTCGAGGTAGACTGGATTGTACATGCGCATACCGCCGGCGCATTGCACCAACGGTTCAACGATGACCGCACAAACCTGGTTTGCATGTTGTTCCAGCGCCTGGCGCATGGGTTCGAACATGCGCCGAGAGTAATCCGCACAGGACTCGCCCGCATCGCGCAGATAGCAATCGGGTGACGGCACCGTGATGTTGCGCAGGAGCAGCGGTTCATAGGTTTCGCGGTACAGAGCTACGTCGCCAACCGACAGTGCGCCCAGGGTTTCGCCATGGTAGCTGTTGCTCAGACTTATGAATCGGGTCCGCTGCTCGTGGCCGCAATTGCGCCAGTAGTGAAAGCTCATCTTCAGGGCTATCTCAACCGCCGCCGAGCCGCTGTCGGCGTAGAAGCAATGGCCGAGTCCGGCGGGTGCGATCGCCATCAGGCGCTCGGAAAGTTCCACAACCGGTTGGTGAGTGAATCCCGCCAGAATGACATGCTCCAGGGACGCGAGTTGCGACGTTATTGCGGTGTTGATGCGCGGGTTGGCATGGCCAAAGAGGTTGACCCACCAGGAGCTGATGGCGTCCATGTAACGACGCCCGTCGAAATCTTCCAGCCAGATGCCTTGTCCGGCCCGTATCGGGATCGGAGGCATTTCTTCGTGATCTTTCATCTGAGTGCAGGGATGCCAGAGCACTGCAAGATCGCGCTGGATAAGGGAAGCGTTTCGCATCGGTTCAAGATACAAGATACGCACGATCGTATACAAGCGCGACCACGGCATTCGGTGCTACGGCGCATCGGACTGGTGGCAAGCACTTATTCTGGTTGTGGGCGCCAACTCGTGTTTCAGCGCCCAGACAAGGTGGCGGAAACCGGCCGCATTACCGGCCTGAAGGCGCTGACATGTGTTGCGTTTGGTTCACGCGTCTGCTGTGATGGCGGTGTAAACTGCTGATCGCGGGCATGCAACGCGAGGAGGTTGTGACCATGGTTCGTACTGAAACACCGATCTGCGAATTCGGCCAGCCGGCGCCGGATTTCGCCCTGCGAGGAGTGGACGGTAAGATTTGGACCTTGACTGCAAGCCGTGGTGATAACGGCTTGCTTGTCATGTTCATTTGCAACCACTGTCCGTACGTTAAGGCGGTGCGCGAGCGCATAATCCGCGACGCCAGGGAGCTCCGAGGGCTGGGGATCAACAGCATTGCGATCATGTCCAACGATCCCACGGACTATCCCGAGGATTCGTTCGACAACATGCTGCGCATCGCACGGGAGTTCGAGTTCCCGTTTCCTTACGTCTACGACGAGACGCAGGAGGTAGCCAGATTGTACGGTGCTGTCTGTACACCGGATTTCTTTGGGTACAACAAGGATCTGAAGCTGCAGTATCGGGGGCGTCTGGACGAATCACGCAAGGACCCCGCGCCTGGAGCGCGCCGTGAGCTTTTTGAGGCGATGAAGCAGATCGCCCAAACCGGCAAGGGTCCATTGGACCAGATTCCGAGCATCGGTTGTTCGATCAAGTGGACGAAGGAGCCAGCCTGATCCGCGGCCATGACTGACGAGGTATTCTACCGGCCGCGGGAGCTGGAGCGCACACCGCGCCACTTGCCCGGGGCCAGCTATAACTTGGTTTACCGTCTGCTCAAGCGCGCGTCCACGGATTGCCTGTTCGTGCCGATCCGCGCCATGCAATATCTAGCAGTCGTGGATGCTGAGGAGATCATCTTTGCTGATGGTGCAGGTGACCGATCGATAGCCCTTGCATGGCAGAACTTCCGGCCGCAAGTACGCAGCACGCTGACCGACCCGGTCTTTTACGAGGCCGTCTACTATGTGCCAGGTGCAGCGCGGACGATGCTTCGGCTGCAGGGTGAATTTCACCGGGCACTGATCGATCTAGAGCGCAGGTACATTGCTGCACCGGTTGCGCTGTCGGCCGCCGGCAATGCCCACATCATCAAGATGTCTCGCTAAGTCCTGTCAGATGGAGCCGGATCTGGTTTTTCTTCGGCGCTTGGTGCGCGAGATCGCGCGCTCGGAACTGCCGCCGCGTTTTGCTGACGTATGGGGGCGGACCAAGCTTGACGGCAGCACCGTAACCGAAGCGGATCTGGTGATGCAGGACCGCCTGCAGGAGGCACTGGCCCGGCACTGGCCGGAGATTGATTTCTTCAGCGAGGAAATGACAGAGGATGAGCACGAACGGCTGATAGCTGGAGAAAAAGGCGCCCTGTGGTGTCTCGACCCGCTTGACGGCACGAGCAATTACGCCTGCGGACTACCGTTTTTTTCTGTATCGCTCGCATTGTTGATGGAAAATAGGCCGCAAATGGCAGTTGTATACGATCCGGTGCGTGACGAGTGCTTCAGCGCGCTGCGTGGTTCCGGTGCCTGGCTCAATGAGGTTGCTATGGGCACGCAATCACCTTTATCCCCTGCCATGAGCCGCTGCATCGCGGTTGTCGACTTCAAGCGCTTGGAAGGACGCTTAGCGGCGAAGCTTGGGGCCAATCCGCCTTTTGGGTCACAGCGCAATTTTGGCTCGAGTGCCTTGGAGTGGTGCTGGCTTGCGCGCCAACGCTTTCATCTCTATCTCCATGGTGGCCAGAAGTTGTGGGACTATGCAGCTGGCAGTCTGGTTCTTGCCGAGACCGGTGGGCACTCCTCGACGCTTGACGGGGAACCGGTTTTCGCCATGGCCGCTTCGGCCCGATCGGTGGTTGCGACGCTGGATGCCAGGCTGTTTGAGGCCTGGTCCGGATGGCTGGCGCAGGCCGGCTAGTGCATTGGGATCGCGGATAGGTGGAATTTGACGATGAGTTCTGGCTCCCGACAGGCTGCCATAGCCAGCGTTGCGAACAATGATCTTAATCGGGGGAGAGCGGCAAAAGGCTGCGTTTATTTCCAGCGCTCACCCGGCATCCGCTCATCGGCATAGTCTCATCCATCGGAACAGGATTTGTGCGTTATCTACCGGTAGCGGTCGCTTTCAGTCTCCGGCGACAGCTGAAATGGCTGCACCAGCACGGATATGTTTTTAATATGGGTATAAATGTACCTGCAGGGCGGCTATTGCCCAAACCAAACTGCTGAGGGAGAATACCGGGCCGATTTTTGACCCGAATCTGTGCATCGAGCGCCTGGCGGATTCTCCAGCAGTTTTTGAAAGAAATAGAAATATTATTAAGTATTATCACAACCCCTCTGGCGGGCATGAGCCATGGCTGGCGCAGCCAAGTTCCAGCGCCAAGGGGATTTTGTCATCGACGGTTTATCTTGCAGTGACGGCCGTCTCCCCGCGCGAGGGCGGAGATGACGACAACAGTTCCGTTGCTCAGGAAAAAGCCGGGGGCGGCGTTTGGCGTGCGTCGAGTAAATGTAACCGATTGAGAATGCAAGAATTCATTCTTTTGAAGAGGACTAACCCATGTCAGCGAAACCCCAACATGCATTACCCAGCCGCCGCGATCTGGCCAATGCGATCCGCGCCCTGTCTATGGACGCGGTGCAGAAGGCGAATTCCGGCCATCCCGGCGCACCTATGGGCATGGCTGATATTGCGGAAGTATTGTGGAATGACTTCCTGAAACATAATCCCGCCAACCCGAAATGGGCGAATCGCGACCGCTTCGTGCTATCCAACGGCCACGGATCGATGCTGCTTTACAGTCTTCTGCACCTCAGTGGATATGGGTTGCCCATGGAAGAGATCAAGAACTTCCGGCAGCTCCATTCAAAGACCCCTGGGCATCCTGAATACGGGTATACGCCGGGTGTGGAAACTACAACTGGTCCGCTCGGACAGGGCATCACTAATGCCGTGGGCATGGCCCTCGCGGAGAAGCTGCTCGCTGGTCAGTTCAATCGTGACGGCCATAATATTGTCGATCATTACACTTATGTGTTTCTCGGCGACGGTTGCATGATGGAGGGTATCTCGCACGAGGCCTGTTCATTTGCTGGCACACTCGGGCTGGGCAAACTCATTGCTCTTTACGATGACAACGGCATTTCCATCGACGGTCATGTAGAGGGCTGGTTCACGGATGATACGCCGAAGCGCTTCGAAGCCTATGGCTGGCATGTGGTGCGTGAGGTCGATGGCCACAACCCCGAAGCGGTCAAGAAGGCGATTGTCGAAGCGCGCGCGGTCAGCGACAAGCCGTCGCTTATCTGCTGCAAGACGGTGATCGGCTTTGGTGCGCCCAATCTTTGTGGCAGCCATGATGCTCATGGCTCAGCCCTGGGCGAGGCGGAAGTGGCCGCAACACGCGAGAATCTCGGTTGGAAGTATGATCCATTCGTGATTCCCGATCATATTTATGCTGGTTGGGATGCCCGTGTCAGGGGGAAATCGGCCGAAGATGAGTGGAACAAGAAGTTCGCCGACTACAGGAAGGCCCATCCGGATCTGGCCGCAGAGTTTGAGCGCCGCATGCATGGCGAGCTGTCTACGGAATGGGCGACAAAGTCCGAGGAGTTTATCAAAGCGGTGGATGCCAAGGCTGAAACCATCGCATCGCGCAAGGCCTCCCAGAACGCTCTCAATGGCTATGGGCCGCTGCTGCCAGAACTTTTGGGCGGTTCAGCGGATCTGGCCGGATCCAATCTCACGATCTGGAAAGGTTCCAAGGGCGTCAGCCGGACGAATTCCACAGGGAACTACTTATATTTCGGTGTGCGCGAGTTTGGCATGTCTGCGATTATGAACGGCATTGCCCTGCACGGTGGGTTTATTCCGTATGGAGCCACCTTCCTGATGTTTTCCGAATATGCGCGCAATGCGTTGCGTATGGCTGCGCTCATGAAACAGCGTGTGGTGTTCGTCTATACCCATGATTCAATCGGCCTTGGCGAGGACGGACCTACCCACCAGGCGGTAGAACAGACCGCGACCTTGCGCCTGTTGCCCAATATGTCCGTGTGGCGGCCTTGTGACGCGGTCGAGTCGGCGATTGCCTGGAAATGCGCGATCGAGCGAACCACTGGTCCTTCTTCGCTGATCTTCTCGCGGCAGAACTTGCCCCACCAGAAACGTGATGTGCAGCAGATCGCCAATGTCAGGCGCGGCGGCTATGTCCTGAGCGAAGCCGCTGGCGGCAAGCCGGATGCAATCATTATTGCAACCGGGTCCGAAGTTGCGCTTGCCATGGAAGCGCAGAAGCTGCTGGTCGCGAAGGGCCGAAATGTTCGCGTGGTGTCCATGCCGTCGACCAATGTATTCGACATGCAGGAAGCCGCCTATCGTGAGTCGGTGCTCCCGAAGAGCGTTACTCGCCGTGTGGCAGTAGAGGCCGGTGTTACGGACTGCTGGCGCAAGTATGTGGGGCTCGAGGGACAGGTTGTGGGGCTGGACCGGTTCGGCGAATCAGCGCCAGCCGGAGTCCTGTTCAAGCACTTCGGATTCACCGCCGAGAATGTCGCCAGAGCCGTGGAGGCGCTGGGCTAACGATTTCTGATTTCAACTCAACGTCTGGGAGATTTATAAGACAATGTCAATCAAAGTCGCTATTAATGGCTATGGCCGCATCGGCCGAAACGTGCTGCGCGCATTGTACGAGTCCGGCCGCAAGGATATCCAGGTAGTCGCCATCAATGACCTCGGGAATGCCGAGACGAACGCCCACCTGACCCGTCACGACACAGTACACGGGAAGTTTGCAGGTACAGTGAAGGTCGAGGGCGATCATATGATCGTCAACGGTGACAAGATCCGGGTCTGCGCCGAGCGTGACCCGGCAAAGCTTCCGTGGAAAAGCCTGGGTATCGACGTGGTGCTCGAGTGCACCGGCATCTTCCGCGACCGCAGCAAGTGCCAGCCGCACATCGCTGCCGGCGCTAAAAAGGTCATAATTTCCGCACCGGCTGACAAGAACGAATGCGATGCCACCATCGTATACGGCGTGAACCACAAGGTGCTGAAGCATGAAATGACAGTCATTTCGAATGCTTCGTGCACTACCAACTGCCTGGCACCTTTGGTCAAACCGTTGCACGATAAGCTCGGTATCGTTACCGGCCTGATGACCACGATCCACTCTTACACCAATGATCAGGTGCTGACCGACGTATACCACAGTGACCTGTATCGCGCCCGCGCCGCCGCGCATAACATGATTCCAACCAAGACCGGTGCCGCCCAGGCGGTAGGTCTGGTGCTGCCGGAGCTTGACGGAAAGCTATCGGGTTTCGCCATACGTGTTCCGACCATCAACGTGTCGGTCGTAGATCTGACGTTCGTCGCGAAGCGCGATACCAACAAGGACGAGATCAATGCGATCCTCAAGAGCGCAAGCGAGACGGACCTCAAGGGAATTCTGGCGTACAATTCCGACCCGTTGGTGTCGAGCGATTTCAACCATACGACGGTTTCATCGACTTTCGACTCGACGCAGACCAAGGTTATCGGGAATCTGGTGAAGGTGCTTTCCTGGTACGACAACGAGTGGGGTTTCAGCAACCGCATGCTGGATGTCACGGTTGCCCTGATGGGCGCGAAGTAAGGTTGCCGCCGGCGCAGACGGCATATGCCGTCTGCGCCTAACAGTTATCGATGCCAGGGGATATTTCGTCATGTCCGTCATCAAGCTGTCCGATCTCGATCTCAAGGGAAAGCGGGTGCTGATCCGCTCAGACCTCAACGTGCCAGTGAAGGACGGAAAGGTAACGTCGGATGCGCGCATCGCCGCTTCGCTGCAGACCTTCCGCCACTGCCTCAAAGCAGGTGCGAGGGTCATGGTAATGTCGCATCTGGGCCGTCCGACTGAGGGTGAGTACAGCGAAGAGAATTCGCTGAAGCCCGTGGCCGAGGACCTGTCAAGGAAACTTGGCCAGGGGGTGCGGCTCATCCGGGACTGGATCAATGGTGGCTTCGACGTTGCGCCGGGCGAGCTGGTTCTGCTGGAGAATGTGCGCTTCAACAAGGGCGAGAAGAAGAACGTCGATGATACTGCACGGAAGTACGCTGCGCTTTGCGACGTTTTTGTGATGGATGCATTCGGCACCGCACATCGGGCCGAGAGTTCGACTCACGGGGTAGCCAAGTTCGCGCCGGTCGCCTGCGCCGGACTGCTGCTGGTGCAGGAGCTGGACGCGCTCAACGAGGCGCTTGCCGCTCCGAAGCGGCCCATGGTTGCGATTGTCGGTGGCTCCAAGGTCTCGACCAAGCTAACAGTGCTCGAGGCTCTGTCCGAAAAGGTCGACCAACTGGTAGTTGGTGGCGGCATCGCTAACACATTTTTGGCTGCTTCCGGGAAGACGATAGGCAAGTCGCTCGCCGAGACCGACCTTATTCCGACAGCGAAGAGCCTGATGGATAAGATGTCCAAGCGCGGCGCCAGGATTCCGATCGCCGTCGACGTGGTCGTCGGCAAGAAATACGATGCTGCCGAGCCGGCCTTGCTGAAGGATGTCAATGATGTTGTTGCAGACGACATGATTTTCGATATTGGTCCGAGGAGCGCGCAGGAACTGGCCGATATCATTATGAAAGCTGGTACGGTGGTGTGGAACGGACCCGTTGGTGTCTTCGAGTTTGACCAGTTCGGTGCTGGCACGAGGAAGATTGCCGAAGCGGTTGCAAGCACCAAGGCATTCACCCTGGCGGGCGGCGGCGACACGATTGCGGCCATCCAGAAATATGACATCTATGATAAGGTGTCTTACATTTCGACCGCTGGTGGCGCCTTTCTCGAGTTTCTCGAGGGCAAGAAGCTTCCGGCGGTTGCCATTCTTGAAGAACGGGCAAGGAACTAGCGTGAACAGAGTGATGGCAGGCTTCATCTACGCCATGCCGCACGATCTGTCAGTCGCCCGTTCCGGAGTCGTCCAAGGAAATTATGTTTAGACGAACGAAGATTGTCGCGACCTTGGGGCCCGCAACCGATGACCCGAAGGTGCTGGATAAACTTATTGAGGCAGGTGTCGATGTTGTCCGGTTAAATTTTTCCCACGGACTGCCTGAAGTGCACATGCGTCGTGCCGAAGCGGCGCGCGAGCGTGCCCAGGCCCATGACCGCCAGGTCGGTGTACTGGTGGACCTGCAGGGGCCGAAGATCCGTATAGGCCAGTTCAAAGACGGGCCAATCCACCTGGCGGAGGGCGACGCCTTTATACTCGATGTCGATTGCCCGCTAGATCGGGGAAACCAGCAGCGCGTCGGTACAACCTACAAGTCCCTACCCGAGGATGTGTCGCGTGGCTCGACTTTGCTGCTGGACGATGGCCGCATCGTGCTTTGGGTGGAACGGGTGGCAGGCAGTGAGGTTGTCTGTCGAGTGGTGGCTGGCGGGGAGTTGTCCAACAACAAAGGCATAAACCGCCAGGGTGGAGGGCTGTCTGCCGCAGCGTTGACCGACAAGGACCGGGACGACATGAAAACCGCGGCCGCCATGCACGCCGATTATGTGGCGATTTCCTTTCCTCGCACTGCTAAGGACGTGGAAGAAGCGCGGAAACTGTTGCGGGCTGCCGGCGGGCTCGGCGGCATCGTGGCCAAGATCGAGCGTGCTGAAGCGGTGAAGGCGATCGAAGAGATCATCCGAGCTTCCGACGCGGTCATGATTGCGCGCGGGGATCTTGGGGTGGAGATCGGGGATGCCGCGCTTCCTCCGGTTCAGAAGCGCATCATAAAGCTCGCGCGCAAGATGAATTGCATCGTCATTACCGCGACTCAAATGATGGAATCGATGATCGAAAACGCGATTCCCACGCGTGCCGAAGTATCGGATGTGGCCAATGCGGTGTTGGACGGCACCGACGCCGTGATGCTTTCGGCCGAGACCGCTATGGGTAAGCACCCGGTGGAGGCAGTGGCTGCGATGGATCGCGTCTGCCGTGAGGCTGAGAAGCACGAAGATACCATTGTCTTCGATCAGCGCATGGATCAGCACTTCAGCCGCATGGATGAGGCGATCGCGCGCGCTACCATGTTTGTGGCCAACCACCTAACGGTGCGGGCCATTGCGGCGTTGACCGAATCCGGGTCCACCGCTCTGTGGATGTCGCGCATCAATTCAGCGGTGCCGATTTACGCACTGACGCCCCATGTGGAGACGCGCCGCAAGGTCACACTCTACCGCGGCGTGTATCCGGTCGGTTTTGTCCTCACCTCGAAGGATCCTGCCGTTGTGATGCAGGAGGCGGTCGACGAGCTTCGCCGCCGTGGCGCAGTGCGTGACGGGGATCTCGCGATCCTCACTATCGGCGAGCCACTGGCTAAACCCGGCGGAACGAACACCCTGAAAATCGTACGAGTCGGGGAACTGCACCGGGAGTAGCGTTTTGCATGCGGTATCGTCTGGAATGCGGCGCCGCATTCCAAGAACCGGAATTGCGCATCCGGACTCGGTTCCCGGCCGGCGTGATGAAACGTCGGCCCCTGCTGCTTCATCTGACGGTTGGAGAGGCTGGGTCTGTCATCGGCGACTCAGCCGGTGATGCGGCGCGTTTCTCGTGCTTCTGCCGGACCTGATTTTCCTGAAGGCCATTGGGGACAAACTTTGTGTTGGCCATGGG
>DAHXOO010000003.1:80613-127420 GCA_027364845.1 Pseudomonadota bacterium
CCAGCGGCGCTTCGCAAGCGACCGGTTCCGGGCGCGATGAGACCTCCGCCTCTGGTCCGCACCCGAGACCCGCAGTAGCCGACCGAACTTAACCACACATTCTTTGATTGAATCAGGCCATCAGTCTGTTGCCGGCCGTGGCTTTGCTTGGGTGGGTCTATTCTGCATGAAATTACCGAAGGGTTCGCGCAACGGCATTGGTCTGCGGTCTGGGAAGATAGCGCGCGGTGCTGCAGGCGGTTTATAATCCGCAACCATGTTTCCATGGATGGGACACGCCGGTTGGCAGCGGGTAGGTCGCAATCCGCGAGTCAGCCGGGAACTAACCGAAGCGACACCGTGCGCTGAGCATTGTGTGGGGGTTCTGCAGATTTTGTGCGGGAGAAGAGGGTGTCAAATACATGATCGTAATGATAGGCTAGATGCTCTCTTTAATTAATATTACATCGGAAATCCCGCCTTGATTGCTTTGATGGCCCAGCAGTGGCCGGCGGAAAAAAAATAATAATCGCCGATGCCTTGGGAGGGTTCGCTGTTCCAGGCGGTTGAAATCACAGGTTCAGCGGCATCGTTAATTTTATTACGTAGGAGATTGTCATGGCATTAGTTTCTCTGCGCCAACTGCTGGACCACGCCGCTGAGCACACTTACGGCGTGCCGGCGTTTAATGTAAATAACCTCGAGCAGATGCGTGCCATCATGGAAGCCGCGGCCGAAACCGACAGCCCCGTGATCGTGCAGGCATCGGCCGGTGCCCGCAAGTATGCCGGGGCGTCATTCCTGCGCCACCTGATCCTGGCCGCCATCGAAGAGTGGCCTCAGATACCGGTGGTGATGCATCAGGATCACGGTGCGAGTCCGGCCGTGTGTCAGCGCTCCATTCAACTCGGCTTCTCCTCGGTGATGATGGACGGATCGCTCAAGGAGGACATGAAGACGCCGGCGACCTACGATTACAACGTGGACGTGACCAGGCGCGTGGTAGACATGGCCCATTCCTGCGGAGTGTCCGTGGAGGGCGAACTCGGTTGTCTCGGAAGTCTCGAAACTGGGATGGCAGGGGAGGAAGACGGTTCAGGCGCCGAGGGCAAGCTTGACCACAGCCAGTTGCTGACCGACCCTGACCAGGCTGCGGACTTCGTTAAGAAAACGAAGGTGGACGCGCTTGCGATCGCCATCGGCACCAGTCATGGTGCTTACAAGTTTACCCGTCCTCCGACTGGCGAAATCCTTGCCATCGAACGCATCAAGCAAATCCATAGTCGTATTCCTACTACTCACTTGGTGATGCATGGATCAAGCTCCGTGCCGCAGGACTGGCTCAAGATGATTAACAGCTACGGCGGCGATATGGGGCAGACCTACGGCGTCCCGGTCGAGGAGATACAGCAAGGCATCAAGCATGGCGTGCGCAAGGTCAATATCGATACGGATCTACGCATGGCGTCGACTGGTGCGGTGCGCAAGTTCCTGGCAGAGAACAAGAAGGAATTTGATCCGCGCAAGTGGCTTGCGGCGGCGACGAAGGGGATGAAGGAGATCTGTAAGCTTCGCTACGAGGCTTTTGGTTGTGCTGGCCAGGCTTCGAAGATTAAGGTGATCAGCCTGGAAGCCATGACCAAGCGTTACGAGAAGGGCGAGCTTGATCCGCGTGTGAATTGACATTAGTAGGGTTTGGGCCGGGCCACACAGGTTTGGCCCGGCTGTATATCCCGGAATCTAGACTCCGGAGAGGGGCGGCCAGTAGCCGCCTCTTTTTGTTTCTGGAACAAGCCACGACCCTGCCAGGACGTTTTCTCGGCCTGGAGGTGCTCAGACTCAGAGTCTTCTTGGATGCGGCTGTGAATGGGTTTGGGTGCTTTCAGGCCGATGCAGCGCAGCATTTTTTTCACCCCCTATTTGCATTGCACAGCCGGTAAGCTTATTTTTTGAGCCATGAATCACCGGAAATATCCCTGCCCAGTTTGTGGCTACCAGGTTTTCCGCCAGCAGCCGGGCAATCACGAAAAGTGTCCGATTTGCCTGTGGGAAGATGATCTCGCACAGCTGCGTTTTCCGCGCATGCCGGGCAGTGCCAACTGGGTTTCGCTCGAGCAGGCTCAGCATAATTACGAGTCGTTCGGCACTGCTGAGCGCCGCAATATTGGTAGTGCACACGGCCCACTGGAAGGCGACGAGCGCGATGAATACTGGCGCCCTCTTGATCCGTCGCGCGACAACGTGGAAGAACCCCAGTATGGTGTGGATTATGCGGATTCCTATCCGCTTGCGGATACGACGGTGTTGTATTACTGGCGTTCGACTTATTGGCGGCGCCTAGCGAGCTGACGGCGCGGGCGGCATTTTGGAACGCATTGCGGCAACTGCGTCGTCCGCACGCATGGTACAGTGCCGGTGGGCACCGATGCATCGTTTCCGGCTTCATGGAAGCGGCGGCGCTCTGCGGTGCCAACTGCCTTTTTCTACATGCTGAACGGCAAATGACCGCCTGGCCAGCTGTCGCGGCCAGGGGATGTTTCTGTGGCCAGTTCTTGTGTCCGATTGCCCAGCCGCTTACGCCTCGGATAACAAGAAGCGCTTGAAAGCCTCGGCCGCAGCCGGGAGCCGCTTGCCGTGGCGGTGCACGATATACCAGTGCCGCATGATGGGAAATTCGGCAACCCGCAGAATGATGAGCCGTTTCAGGGTCAGTTCCTGCTCGATGGTAGCGCGCGACAGCAGTCCGAGCCCGAGTCCGGCCTGAACGCTTTGTTTGATTGCCTCATTGCTGCCGACCTCCATTCCTGTCTTCAGATGAATCCCTCTTTCGGCGAAGAATCGCTCCATTGCGATTCGGGTCCCGGAGCCTGGCTCGCGTACAAGGAAGGTTTCCTCTTGCAGCCGCTTGAGCGGAACGCTTTTCTCGTGCGCAAGCGGATGATTCGGCGGTGCGACCACCACCAACGGGTTCTCCATGAACTCCTGCGCGTCGACATCGAGCGTGGCCGGCGGCTGGCCCATGATTACCAGATCCACGGCGTTGTCATTGAGCTGCCCCAGCAGGGTTTCACGATTTGTCACGTCGAGGCTCACGGTTACACCCGGGAACCGTTGATGGAACGTAGCGAGCAGGTTGGGTACGAAATAGTTGGCCGTCGAGGCAACCGATATCCGCAGTCTGCCACTGTTCAAACCCTTCAGGTCAGCGAGCAATGTTTCCATTTCATCGAGCTGTTGGGCGATTGACCGGCTGTACTGATAGACCTCACGCCCAGCCTCGGTGAGATGAATGCGCTTGCCCAGACGCTCAAACAATGGTGCGCCGAGCTGTCGCTCGAGTTGCCGCACCTGCATGGAGACCGCTGGTTGGCTGAGAAACAACTCGGCGGCGGCACGGGTATAACTCAGATTGCGCGCAACCGATTCGAAAACCTTCATTTGGCGCAAAGTAATATTCATAAGTAATACCTTATGATTACGATCATAAATATTTAATATTACTTATGCAACTCATAATATATCCTCACTTTGTATAGTAGATTCACCCCCAACCGCAGAGCATAGACGGAGAGACCGCAGATATGGGTATCCTGCCGGACGCGGCGGTAAAATGGGTGCCAAACCGGGCGGACTTGGTTGCACGGCGCCAGGCTGGATCCCGGACCCTAACCAGAGTCACAGGAGTAATGAGACGATGTCAGGCAAAGTGAAAAGTTACAAAGCAGGAGTCAAGGAATACCGCGAAACGTATTGGATGCCGGAATACAAGCCGAACGAAACCGACCTGCTGGCTTGCTTCAAGATTACCCCGCAGGCGGGCGTGCCCCGTGAAGAGGCCGCCGCCGCAGTGGCCGCGGAGTCTTCCACTGGCACCTGGACTACGGTTTGGACGGATCTTCTGACGGATCTTGACTACTACAAGGGCCGCGCGTATCGCATCGAGGACGTTCCGGGCGACGATACCTGTTTTTATGCATTCGTTGCCTACCCCATCGACTTGTTCGAAGAAGGCTCAGTCGTCAATGTGTTCACCTCGCTGGTGGGGAATGTTTTCGGTTTCAAGGCGATCCGTGCGCTACGTCTCGAGGACGTCCGCTTCCCAATCGCCTATGTAAAGACCTGTGGCGGCCCGCCCCAAGGAATCCAGGTCGAGCGCGACATCATGAACAAGTACGGCCGTCCGCTGCTGGGTTGCACCATCAAGCCCAAGCTCGGCCTGTCGGCCAAGAATTATGGTCGTGCGGTGTACGAGTGTCTGCGCGGTGGTTTGGACTTTACCAAGGACGACGAGAATGTGAACAGCCAGCCATTCATGCGCTGGCGGCAACGCTTCGACTTCGTCATGGAGGCGATTCACAAAGCCGAGGGGGAAACCGGTGAGCGCAAAGGCCACTATCTGAACGTCACGGCTCCGACTCCAGAAGAAATGTACAAGCGGGCGGAACACGCTAAGCAGATCGGCGCGCCTATTATTATGCACGATTACATCACCGGCGGATTCTGTGCTAATACCGGTCTGGCCAACTGGTGCCGCGATAACGGCATGTTGCTGCACATCCATCGCGCCATGCACGCCGTACTCGATCGCAACCCCCACCATGGCATCCACTTCCGCGTGCTGACCAAGATCCTGCGCCTGTCCGGAGGAGACCATCTGCACACCGGTACTGTGGTGGGCAAGCTCGAAGGCGATCGTGCTTCGACGCTCGGCTGGATCGACATCCTACGTGAGAAGTTCATCAAGGAAGACCGCAGCCGCGGGATCTTTTTCGATCAGGACTGGGGTTCCATGCCTGGGGCCTTCGCTGTCGCCTCCGGCGGGATTCACGTTTGGCACATGCCTGCGCTGGTCACTATCTTCGGCGATGACGCAGTGCTTCAGTTCGGTGGTGGCACTCTCGGTCACCCATGGGGCAATGCTGCCGGGGCGGCGGCTAACCGCGTCGCTCTTGAGGCCTGTGTGGAAGCACGCAACCAGGGTATTGCCATCGAGAAGGAAGGCAAGGCGGTACTCATGAAGGCCGCGCAGTCAAGTCCCGAGCTCAAGGTCGCAATGGAAACATGGAAGGAAATCAAGTTCGAGTTTGACACCGTCGACAAGCTGGATGTCATGCACAAATGAGGTTCGCTGGCAGGGCAGGTCCAGAAAGCGGATTGATTCCGCGGCAATGGTCCCCGTTCGCCGGATTCTTGCATGCTGACTGTGGCTGTGAAACCTGATTGAAAACTGAATTGGAGCAAGCAATATGAGTGAAATGCAAGACTACAAGTCGAGTCTGACGGATGTCTCAAGCCGCAAGTTTGAGACTTTCTCCTACCTGCCAGCGATGAATGCCGCAGAGATCCGCAAGCAGGTCGAATACGTTGTCAAACGCGGCTGGAATCCGGCTATCGAGCATACCGAGCCGGAAAACGCCTTCGGCCATTACTGGTACATGTGGAAGCTGCCAATGTTCGGCGAGACCGACGTTGATCGGATTCTGGCCGAAGCCGATGCCTGCCACAAAGCGCATCCTGGCAATCATGTGCGGCTGGTGGGTTACGACAATTACAAGCAGTCGCAGGGCGCTGCGATGGTGATCTACCGCAGCAAGATCAAGGCCTGAGCATTGGCCTGCGGGTGGTGGCCGCGGGCACCGGCCTCCTGCCGGGTGCGGACGGTATGCATCTGTCCCGCCCTGCTCCGACAGTAGGCCTTTGGTCCGTGGTGCCCGGGTTCAAGAAGTCCTGCGGGGCGGGCTCCGACCAGTTCGAGGTTTTGAGGTAAGGAAACATGAGCAATGCCAAATCCAAGATGAAAGCGGACGACGCCCTTTGGTCGCAGTACCTGGTGGAAGCGCAGCCCTATTACCGCACGGTTTCCAACGAGGTCACGCTGTACGAGGCTGCCTACAGTGTGCGTATGCCGGTGATGCTCAAGGGGCCTACCGGTTGCGGTAAGAGCCGGTTTGTCGAATTCATGGCATGGAAGCTGAAGAAACCCTTGATTACTGTGGCCTGCAACGAAGACATGACCGCCTCGGACCTTGTGGGGCGCTATCTGCTCGACGCGAGCGGCACAAAATGGCACGACGGTCCGTTGACCGTGGCTGCGCGGATTGGCGCGATCTGCTATCTCGATGAAGTGGTCGAGGCGCGCCAGGATACAACGGTTGTGATCCATCCTCTTACCGATCATCGCCGCCAGCTGCCCCTCGAGAAGAAGGGTGAGCTGGTGCGCTGCCACCCCGATTTCCAGATGGTGATCTCGTATAACCCCGGCTACCAGAGTTTGATGAAAGACCTGAAACAGTCGACGAAACAACGTTTCGGCGCCATCGATTTTGATTATCCTGATGCCGAGGTCGAAGCGGAAATCGTCCAGCACGAGACATTGGTCGATCGGAGCACCGCGGACAAACTGGTGCAGATCGCGCATCGTGCACGCAACCTCAAGGGCCACGGCCTGGACGAGGGCATATCCACACGATTGCTGGCCTATGCCGGACAGCTGATCGCTCGCGGGATCGATCCGCGTTCAGCCTGCCAAATGACTCTGGTGCGGCCGATAACCGACGACCCGGACATGCGCGACACGTTGGATGCCGCGATCAACACCTATTTCTGAGAGGTCCGGCGTAAATGGGTGAGTCGAACAAGTACCCCGGCATCCATCGTGACCACTTTGGCGGCATGACCGACGTGGGTCGCATTATCCGTGACGCCTGGGTTTTCGGTCTTCTACCGGAGAGCGAAACCTGCGAAGGCTGGGCGCGCGCCCAGTTCGATGAACTGTATGCCCAGGTGCATGTGGCCTGGGGGCCTTACGGCCATCTAGTTAGCCACCTTCCGCCCGAACTGCGGGCGCGCCACGAGCGCATATATGCCGCGGCGATGCAGCACGCCCTTGATCTCGGTTGGTCGTCTGACCTGGACGACGACGACGAATGACAGGCCAGGTCTCGACATTACATCGCTCATGACCGTCAGTCTCGACGAATACAAGGAATATCTCGGCCACATCGAACCGCATGTCCGCGACTCTCTCAGCGAGAGCTTCGCTGAGGCGGCACGTGTAATGTCGCCCCACGGCCTGCAACGATGGCTCGAAGGAGCGAAAAGCCTGACGCAGCTCGGGCGCGGCAGCGAACTCGTCGTAACCTATCTGCAGGCATTGCCGCTCGTGGTCAAGGAAGTGGGCGAGGACGTACTGGTGGACTGCATCACCAGTGCCATGAAGCTCGCGTCGATGGTCAGCGGCGAGGTGATTCAGCTGCTGTTTGATACGCTGCCGGTCGCTGCCGGACGCCTTGGCGATGCCGAGCTGCTGCGCGGTTATCTCAGCCTTGTTCATCAGCTTTCGGCACGGGTGCCGCGCGGCCTGCGCCCCATGCTTGCCCACCTTGATGAGCTTTTTGCCAAGCTCACGCTTGGAGGTCTGCGGCGCTGGGCGCTGTGGGGAGCGCAGGCGCATGCACGTGATTTCCAGGCGCAGCTCGCGTACTTCGATCTGAAGAGCGCTGACAGCCTTAGCGTGTTGCAAAAGGAAAGGCGCGGCACGCTCTTCATTGACAGTCAAAGAAAGATCAATTTCTACCTGCGGGCATTCTGGGGCCGCGACTTCTTTCTGCGCCCGACGTCAGGGGACTACGAAACGCGTGAGGGTTACAGGCCATTCATCGAAAAACGGGTTATCCACCTGCCTGATGCCTATGATGACTATGCCGGCATAGCGGGAAAGGAATTGTATCGCGCCGCCGCCGCGCATGCGGCAGCGCATCTGGTTTATACGCGCGAACCCATGTCAATGGAACAGCTGAGTCCGGTACAGATGTTCTTGATCGGCGTTTTCGAGGATGCTCGCATCGAGCATCTCGCGTTACGTGAATTTCCCGGCATGAAGCAGCTCTGGTCCCAGTTCCATGCCAAGGTGCGCGAAGTAAGCTGTCCGACCGATGCGGTGGTCGGTTTTCTCGAACGTCTCGCTTATTCACTGCTCGACGAGAGCTACCACGACGATGACAGGCTGATCTTGGATATGACTGTACGTTTTCGGGACGAGTGCAGGCTACGTGCCACCGACAACCGCCTGTCGTGGGAATTGGGGGTAAGACTTTACAATTCTTTCCGAGAATCTTCTGTCGTGCCTTCGCTGCGCGCGCTTGAAACGATGGCAATCCCGTACCGCGATGACAATCGCTACTGCTGGGCTTCTGATGAAATCGCCTGGCAAGAAGCCGACTATGTGCCAGCGCCGAAGCAAGTGCGAAAGTACGTTTCGACCATGGACATGGTGAACGAACTCGACTGCGAGCTGGCCGGCGATGACGCCCAGGAGATCTGGGTGCTGAAGGAACCATTTTTTCTCGACCAGGAAGGATGTGCGATCAACGATCTGGAAGGCAAGGAGCCGGTGTCGGAGCCGTATCACTACCAAGAGTGGGACTACACCGTGCAGCTCCATCGGCCTAGCTGGGTAACCGTTCTGGAAAAGCGCCAGCAGAGAGGCGATCCGGCGGAAATCGACAGGATCCTGACGGAAAACAGACCGGTGGCTTCGCGCTTGCGGCGCATCATAGATGCTATGCAGCCGGAAGGTGTGCAGCGCATTCGCCGACAGGAAGACGGCGAGGAGATCGACCTCAATGCCGCAATCCGCGCACTGATTGACATCCGTATGGGGCATATGCCGGACCAGCGAATCAACATCCGCCTAGTGCGCAAGGTACGTGATCTTGCGGTCTTGGTCTTGCTCGATCTTTCGGAATCAACCAACGAGAAGTTGGGCGCATCCGTGAAGCCCGTGATTCAGCTGGCGCGCGAAGCGACTTCGCTACTGTCATGGGCGATCGATCGCGTTGGCGATCCGTTTGCAATCCACGGTTTCGCGTCTGATGGTAGGCACGAGGTCAAGTATTACCGTTTCAAGGACTTCAGTGATTCGTACAGTGACGACGTCAAGTCGCGGCTTGCTGGCATGCACGGCGGCTTTTCAACACGCATGGGGGCGGCACTGCGGCATGCGGCGACTTTCCTGCTGAAGCAGCCCGAGCAGAAGAAGCTGATCCTGCTGCTGACCGATGGTGAACCGGCCGACATCGACGTGCGCGATCCGCAGTACCTACGGCACGACACGAAAAAAGCGGTTGAAGAGCTGGCCGCGCGGGGCGTACGCACCTTCTGTATGACACTCGATCCGAATGCTGACGACTATGTCGCGCGCATTTTTGGCCCAAAGAACTACCTGGTGATAGACCAGGTCGACCAGCTGCCGGAACGGTTGCCGCGACTTTATGCCGGTCTGACTAGATAGGTTACCATCGTTACGATGGTCCCAGACGCGCCGCTCCGACTTGGCCGGTGCGCGCAGTGCGCTGATTGCCGCCGCGGGAGGTCCCGGCAGCACTAGAAACGGCCAAAGGCGTGGCTGTGTGCCGGCAGACGGAAGGACAGACGGCTTTAACGGGAACGAACATGTTTTCAGAACGCATCCAGCGGCTCACCGGGTCATTGATACGCGAGATTCTGGCGCTGACCCAGCAGCAAGGCGTCATTTCCTTTGCCGGCGGCCTGCCGGCGATGGAAGCAATGCCTGTATTGGACTTGGCGCAAGCCCCACAGCAGCTGCGTCAGTACGGGACCACTGAAGGTGAGCCGACACTGCGCGCGCGCATCGCCGCCGATCTGAGCCGGCTGGGGCGTACCTGCGATGCGGATCAGGTGCTGGTCACCGCCGGTTCACAACAGGCAATTGATCTGGCGTCGAAGCTGTTCATAGATCCCGGTACGCCGGTATTGCTCGAGGCGCCGAGTTATCTCGCTGCCATCCAGTCGTTCCATCTGTTCGGCGCACGCCTTGTTGCATTGCCGCTGTCACCACAGGGCATAGATCCAGCAGCGCTGCGTGCTGAGATCGCGCGCCAGCGCCCGGCATTTGCCTACCTGATTCCGACTTTCCAGAATCCGTCGGGCTACTGCTATTCGGAAACTACGCGAGCAGAGGTTGCCCGTGTGCTCGACGATACCCGTGTGCCGCTGATCGAGGACGAGCCGTATCGCGAACTCAGGTATGAATCGGCTGACCATGCTCCGATCTGCGCCTACCTGCGATCAGCTTCGTGGATGTATCTCGGCAGCCTGTCCAAAACCGGCATGCCAGGGATGCGTATCGGCTACGCAGCGGCATCGTCCGATTTATACCCGCTGCTGGTCCGCCTGAAGCAGTCGACTGATCTTCACAGCAGCCGACTAGGCCAGTGGTGGGCCGACAGTTTTCTTCGCAGTCCCGATTATCCGGCGCATCTGGAACGGCTGCGTGGCCGCTATCGTGCCCGGAGGGATGCAATGGCCACAGCCCTGGACCGCCACTTTCGCGACCTTGCCCATTGGGAGATACCGGCCGGCGGTCTGTTCTTCTGGGTGCGACTCAACCAGTTACTCGACTCGCGCATGCTGCTTAAGAAGGCCCTGGACCATAATGTCGCGTTCATGCCGGGCGAGCCGTTTTTCCCGGATGGTGACCGGCCGCGTGGCTATCTGCGGCTCAATTTCAGCAATGCCGATGACGATGCAATCGAGCGCGGAATCGGAATACTTGCGCAGGTTGTACGCAGCTGCACAGAGTAGCCGTGCTGGGATGGCCGCATTGTGGCGTAAGCCTCGGATTCGCCGCGCAGCTGGCGGGCGGCCGCTTTCCGAATCCGCCCTGAGATGTGTACTTGGTGTCAGCGATTGAACAACATGTGAGTGAGTTTGCACATGAAAGATGTCAATGAACTGGTCGACGGTTTCCGGCGCTTTCAACAGCGCTATTTTTCGGAAGACCGTGGGCTTTATGAACGTCTCACCCGTCAGGGTCAGTCGCCCAAGGTCATGATCGTGGCATGCTGCGATTCGCGAGTAGACCCGGCAATCATTACCGACAGTGATCCCGGGGACCTGTTTGTGGTGCGTAACGTTGCGAACCTTGTGCCACCTTGCGAGGTAGGCGGGGGTTATCATGGCACGAGCGCAGCACTGGAGTTTGCCGTTAGCACGCTACATGTCAGCCAGCTGATCGTGATGGGGCACACCCGCTGCGGCGGAATACGCGCGCTCCTTGGAGAAATCCCGGAACGATCCGTACCGTCCGGATTTATCGCGCCGTGGATGTCGATCGTCGCGGAAGCTCGGCACGAAGTGCAGGCGGCATTTCCCGAAACGGCGGGCGAGGCGCGTGAGCGCGCTTGCGAGCAGGCTGCGATCCGGATCTCTCTGCGTAATCTCAAGGGTTTTCCATTTGTGCGAGAGGCGGTTATAGCCGGGCGGCTGACATTGCATGGATGGTATTTCGACCTGGAACGCGGAGAGCTGCTGTGTCATTCTGCAGCCACCGACGCGTTCGAAGTGGCAGTCGCACGTCTTTGACGGCGGTGCCCTTATCTGGGTTTCGAGGTGATCTGCGGCTGGACCCGCGTCAAGACGACAACGACGGTGCCGATGTGGCGAGCGTGTGTGGTCTTTTCCCACATCGGCGCGGTCGCGTTAGGCAAGGGTTGCATCCCGCCACGAGGACTTTCCCGGGCGGCACGCCCGGAGCGTTTTTAGGCCGGCGCGTTGAATCCATGCGCGATATTGCCTTTGTGAAAACTCGGCACACAGGCCCATTCTAAATGTCCGATCAGCAGGCCCATTGTCATCCAGCCACGGCCCGTCCCGGTGGCGTCCTTCCGCCGACCCAGAAATGAAGGTCGCGGTCGAGGAATTCCTCGACCGACATATAGTGAGAGCCATCGCAGGAGAAGGTCAGGCCCACCATGTCGTTCATGACATTGAGCGAACCGGAGCGCAGGTAAATCGTTTCATCCAGGAAACGCAGTGCCTTGAATTGTTCCAAAACCCGGATAATGTCGACCTCCCGGGTCTTGGCGTTTTCGGCGTAGCGACGTGCAGGATAGACTAGACGCAACTCCGGATCGATGATCTCCTCGACACTGTGCAGGCGATAGCAGTAGGGATCGTCCAACAGCCAAAAGGAGCAACGTCCGCTCGAAAAGTGAACCTTGCTGTGGAATACGCCGTATTCCCGCATTAGCACAACGATACCCTCGATTGCCTCGTTGACGTACTTGTCGAAAATGCTTGGCGTGCGTGTCTGAAGGAAAACCGTTCCACGTACTGAGGGGTCTCCCCGGAACTGCTGCGAGCCCACCTTGTGTTGCACGGAAAGCCGGGTGTTGCGCAGCAAATCGTTCACTGCGAAGTCTGCTGCGATGAAACCGAGAAGTCGATCGTCGCGGCGCACTGCCTGCAGTACCGTGAGACAGTACTCGAAAGTGTACTTGGAAAGGTAGACGGACGACAGCATCACACCCTTGAAAGGCAGATGATTCTTTAGATAAGGCCGCTCCGATAGGTCGCGGCCGCGCCACGACGGATCTGGGCCGGATGCACGCACCATGGAGGATAGTTCGATTCCGTTAATGTCCCAGGCATAGAGTAAATGGCAATTAGGCAAGGACGGCAGGCTATCGCGCAGTCGTTCGTCAATCGCATCGGCGTCGGGCCATATCTCGGCAACCCGTTCTGCCAAGTCCGCAAATGGTGCGCTGACGCTTTCCGCAAGCGCCGCCTTTTTTTCGAGAATAGTCTGTTGCAATGTCGTCATACCTGCTATCTGTGATTCTATTATTCCCGCTGAGTTCCGACTGCCGAAGAATATATCGCTAATGTGTCATGGGAATGAACGACACCAACGTTGAGTGGAACCATTTCGTGTCCTAGCCCCAGCTAGGCAACCTTGCCGACCATCGGCTCCCGGCAGCCGGCCGGAGGGCGAATCTAGTCCGATTCATACGTGGGATACGTTTCCATCGAAGATGTCTGCAATTACTGACTCACGCCACGGCTTACACGGCTGTGAAGCCATGCATACAAGGTTCCGTGTGTAGCGTAGCGCGAATACGGCACTCGGCATAATGTCCTTCCTCGAAAACGCCAGCTTTGCTGGCCGGGTGTCTAGATGTAAGCCAGGCTTGCGTGTATGCAGTCCTTGAGCTAATAAAGACGAAGACTGTGCTTTTTCCACGGCCAGAGTATCAAGTGCTCCATGTTGGCGCGGCACTCGCGGCGGCGTGTTTGGCCTTGATCCCGCCGGGGTAACTGCTACGGGTGTGCAGATTATGCGCGCTAGAGGCACGCAAGTCTGCAAATTGCGCCATATCAGGTATGTACGGACTTGCCAACTGATCCACGGCTTGCACCAAGGGTTTGAATGATGATAGTTTACTGCGGCGGTAAGTCTTTCTCTTCAAGCAATATAAGCATCCGAACTCATCTACTTCTTCTTTCGAACAAGGAAAAACCACATGCGTACATTGATCGTAGGAGCCCTGGTTGCCGGGTTGATTGGGGCGCCGGCTGTGGCGTTCGGTGCCATGCATCGAGTAACTATCGCTCTGCGCGCACAGAATGGGTCAGGCGAAAGCGGCAAGGCGATTCTTACCTCCGAGGGTGCCAAGACCCGGGTGTTCATTGATGTTGAGCATGCGCCCAAAGGAGTTGCACAGCCCGCGCATATCCACGAAGGCACGTGCAGCAAGCTTAATCCCAAGCCGGCTTGGAAATTGAAGCCGGTTAAGGGTGGAAGATCCACCACGGTAGTTTCGGTCTCTCTGGACAAACTGCTGCACGGGACGTATGCCATCAATATCCACAAGAGCTTCAGCGAAATCAAACAATACGTTTCCTGTGGCAATATCACGGGGAAATAGCAATTCTTTTCTGCCTCGAGGCCAAACGGCGCAAGCCGCCCGCCTCGAGGCGGAGGTGGCACTTGGGTTTACGGTTAGCCAGCCTGGATCCACATGCCAGTTGACGGTGAGCGGCAACCAGGACCGTAGCCGGCGCTATCCAATCCGTATTGTCTTTAGAGTTCAATCCAATCATGTGTACGGTCCGGACCGATCGCCCATGAAAAAACTGATGTTACCGGATCAGGAGATTCCGGGCGGGTCGTAGGTATCGGCACGAGCCGATAGCGCGCCGGGCTGCGTATCTATCTGAATTCCAGGTCGCCGCCGATAACCAAGGGCCACCGAGTTCAGCGAGGTCGGGGATGGTGATCCAGATTACCCCGCTCTCAATGTATGCAACCCGTGATGCGCCGGCGCGTCATCTGCCAGGCGGATTGCGTGGGTTCGGTCGCCGATCGTGGTCGGCCTCTGTTACTGCTACGGTTTTCGGCGTATAAGGTTTTTACTTGCTGAATCAACGAAACACCATGGATTCTATCAATATTTTCGGGAGTCTGGCTGGCATTCTGACCACCATCGCTTTCTTTCCGCAGGCAATCAAGACCTGGAAGTCGAAGTCTGCCGGGGACATATCGCTCAGCATGTTCACGCTTTTTTCCGTCGGCGTGTTTCTGTGGATTGTATACGGAATCGGAATCGGGTCCGTTCCTGTGGTCATCGCCAACACAATCACATTTGTCCTGGCGGTGACGATTCTCGTGTTTAAGATAAAATACAAGTAATGCCACAGAGCGCCAAGGTGCACGTGCCATCGTTGCCCGAATATCCTATCGGTGTTTTCGATTCCGGGGTAGGAGGCTTGACTGTCGTTCACGCGCTGCGGCGGCGACTGCCGCACGAGAACATTTATTACTTCGGCGACACGGCGCGGGTTCCGTATGGGGTCAAATCGGCGGAAACCATCGCCCGGTTTTCCACCCAGATAGTCGAATTTCTGCTAGAAAAGCGGGTGAAGATCCTGATCATTGCCTGCAATACAATGGCGGCGGTCGCTTCCCAGGTTATCCGGGACCGGTCTTCAGTGCCGGTGCTGGATGTCATTGAGGCGGGCGCGCGCGGTGCTATGCAGGAAACGCGCAGCCGGCGCGTGGGCGTGATCGGCACATTGGCCACGGTGGCAAGTGGCGCCTATGACCGGGCGATCCAGCGCCACGACGCGTCAATCCAGGTCCGATCTCAGGCCTGTCCGCTATTCGTGCCGCTTGTGGAGGAGGGTTGGCTGGATCACGTTGTTACGCGCATTACCGCCGAGGAGTACCTCCGGCCGCTGTGCCGCGAAAACATCGATACGCTCGTCCTTGGCTGTACGCATTACCCACTGCTCAAGCCATTGCTGCGCGAGGTTGTGGGCGCGGACGTGCAGCTGGTGGATTCCGCCGATGCAATTGCGAATCAGACCGCTGCGTTGCTTGAAACAGAACAGCTCGCGAATCCGCAATCGGGGGCGCCAGATTACCGTTTCTTTGTCACCGATGTACCGCAGCGGTTTGAACAAGTCGGAGGACGTTTTCTGGGCCGAGCCCTGGAAAATGTGCACATCATACAGATGTGAGCCGCGCAATACGCCGAGGTGTCAGTGTTGTGACAGGATACGATCATGTCTTCAGCGCCGCGCCGAATAATTTCGCCGCGCTGGTGCTCGAAAACTCCGCCAGGGGTCCGGTTATGGTGAATTACTGGTCGCCCCGGGCGGGTCCATGTATGGTACTGATGCCGCGGCTTATCCGTCTTGCCGCCGAGTACGGAGGCCGATTCCTGCTGGTCACCGTGAACACCGACGAGCATGCACTGCTTGCCCGCGGGCACGGTGTATACAGTGTGCCCACGGTTAAAATGTTTCACCATGGGAAGATCGTCGATACCGTGTATGGCGCGCTGGCGGATACGGAATTCCGTAGTCTGATTGACCGCTACATTGTGCGCGAATCCGCCTCCGTGCACGCCTTGGCAATTGCCGAGCATCGCGCAGGCAATGACGATCGCGCGCTGACCCTGCTTACCCAGGCGGTAGCGGCGGATCCGAGGAACGCGCGTATCGCAGTCGATCTTGCCAAACTTCTGATCCTCGGGCGCAAGCCGGTCCAGGCCGAGTCCGTGCTCGACGGGTTGTCGGAAGAGACCAGGAGCGATCCGCAGATTGCAACGTTGCGGGCGCATCTGGGTTTTCTGCGGGCCGCTGCCGCCGCGCCTGCGCAGGAGGAGCTGGAACAGGAGCTCCGTGCGCATCCGGAAAACATCGACGCACGGTACGCGCTGAGCGCGCTCAAGCTTGTTGAAGACGACTATGCCGGAGCAATGGACGAGCTGATCGAGATCCTGCGGCGCGACCGCGGCTGCAACGCTGCACGTCTGGGATTGCTGGCAGTGTTCCAGATTCTTGGAAACGAAAGCGAGCTGCTAATCCGATACCGCACCTACGCGCTGGAGGTCATGGATTGATACGTGCAGTCGGCAAGGACGGCGCGTTTTGCTGACGTGTCCGGAAAATCGGCTGCAGGGTCGGAGTTCACTGCCGTGGAAGGAGGACGGATGAGACATGCAGAAGGAAAATTCGACAGGTCAGTAATGGGGGTCTTGCGCACCATTGAATGGGTTGGGCTTGCTCTCATAATAACCGGGACGCTGGTTGCGATCGGACATGAAACGGAGCAGATGGTGGGGCAGGGCGACGTGGCACTGAAAGACATTTTGCTCCTGTTCATTTACCTTGAGATCATCACTATGGTCGGTCTGTACTTCACCAGCGGCAAACTGCCGCTGCGCTACACCCTTTACATCGCCATGGTAGCCGTTGCGCGCTATATCATTCTCGGAATGAAGGAAATGACTGGTTGGACCATTGTCGCGCTCGCGGGCGCCATCCTGGTGCTGGCGTTAACTACGCTTGTAATTCGCTACGGCGATGCAAAGCTTCCAGATGATGAGGCTTAGTCGAGCTGGGTTGGGGCATTTCGCCCAGTTTTGATCCCCGGGTTTGAGGTGCACTGCGTACCCGAGCGGAGCCGCCGCCGGCCGCTTTTGGTGTAATGTGCAGGACCACATGCTACCGCCGAAACCGGTTGTGGCTGCGTTTCCCAGCCACGGATGCGACAGCTGCTGCCATAGTCGCATTGGCGACTGGCCTGGGACCGGACCCGGCCGGCATGTGCCATGATTCTAAACTGTCTGGGCGTGTCATCCGGAAATGCCGCAAGGCGAACGGCAGGTCGTGCAGGATAGGTTTTGGACGCGCCACCGTTTAAAATGGGCGGTGTCATGAGATCAATGGAAGCGTAGCCGATGCCTGAAACCCTCTTCAATTCCGAGTTGAAAAGCCTGCCACTGCTGCATCGCGGCAAAGTGCGGGATATTTATTCCGTAGATGACCACTACATGCTCATTGTCGCCACGGACCGCTTGTCTGCATTCGATGTGGTTCTGCCCACGCCGATACCAAACAAAGGTGCGGTACTGACCACCATGTCGAATTTCTGGTTCGAGCGGCTGCGGCACGTTGTCCCCAATCATTTGGCGGATCAAACTTTGGATCAGGTACTGCCGGATGCAGCCGAACGCGAGCCGCTCGCTCGCCGGACAATGGTCGTGCGCAAGCTCAAAGCACTGCCGGTGGAGGCGATTGTTCGCGGGTACCTCGTGGGATCCGGATGGAAGGAATACCGAAAGGCGGGCACAGTATGCGGGATCTCCCTTCCCCAGGGTCTGCGCGAAGCCGAGCGCCTGCCGCAAACGTTGTTTACTCCGTCCACCAAGGCCGAGGCTGGCGCTCACGATGAGAACATTAGTTTCGACAAGATGGCTGCGATACTCGGTGTGGATCTCGCACGGCAGGTCAGGGATGTGAGCATCTCGCTGTACACGGAAGCCGCGACCTATGCTCGCACGCGCGGCATTATCATTGCCGACACCAAGTTCGAGTTCGGTCTGGATAATGCGGGGACGTTGACACTGATTGACGAGGTGCTGACGCCTGATTCGTCGCGTTTCTGGCCGGCGGACCAATACACGCCCGGAACCAGCCCACCCAGTTTTGACAAACAGTATGTGCGTGACTATCTGGAAACGATCAAGTGGAACAAACGGCCACCGGCCCCGGACCTGCCAGGGGAAGTGGTGGCGCGCACGGCCGAAAAATACCAGGAAGCTTTGCGCCGGCTTACAGCGCCGGATCGGACGGGTGACGCGCGGAGGTAACCCACCGGCTGAGTTCGCGTACCGGATCGGGCGGCCTGTTACATTGATATATTCCATGAGCTAAAAATGAAGAAGGCGTGGATCATCATTCCTGCAGCTGCTTTGTTCGCGGTGGCATGCAAGCGCGAGGTTGCCCGGCCGGTATCGCGCCGGACCGAATTGACCCGAGTTTCGACACAATCCGTTGGTTGCTCGCCGGAGCAGAGAGCTTTGGGCGGACGGCTTTTTCAGGCGGACTGCGCCTCATGCCATGGGGCGCAGGCTCAGGGTCATCCTGGTTGGCAGTTACTCGGTGGGTCGGTCACGGCAGCAACGCCCCCGCTGAACGGTACGGGGGGTGCCTGGAAACACAGTCGTCAACAATTCATTGACACCATCGAACGCGGAGCGAGCCTTAATGACGGCACACGTGTGATGCCTGCCTGGAAAGACCGGCTGAGCATGGCACAGATCCGTTATATTGTGGCCTGGGTCCAGTCGTTGTGGCCTCCACAGGTCTATCAGAATTGGATCAGAACGCAAACCGGGAAGTCGCCGCGGGGCTGAAGTGGTTACCAGCGGGGCAACGGTTAGTTGCAGTGTCGGAAGCAGGATAGTTGTAAAATGGCAGCGACGGCATTCCAAGGTCAATTCGACAGATGTCGTTCCAACAAGTACGCAGGCACTTTGCTGCGATTTTTGATTTGCGTCAAAGCACCACGTATTTTTTTTCTCTAGCCTGTGTTGCGTTTCTTCCTGACTGCCGGACCGCGATGTCTGGGCAGAAATATGTCATCTACGAATGCTTTTTATGCTGATCCCCTGAAGGAGAGCCCCGTATGTACGGATTCAGCATCCAGGTAGAAGGTAGCTTTGATGCGGCCGTTGCGCGGGTTGTCGAAGCACTCAAAACTGAAGGCTTCGGTGTGCTGACGGACATTGACGTCAAGAAGACGATGAAGGAAAAACTCGGTGTGGAAGGTCGCCCGTATCGTATCCTAGGTGCCTGCAATCCCTCACTGGCACACCAGGCAATTACCGCCGACCCCGACATAGGCTTACTGCTCCCTTGCAATGTGATCGTACGCCAAGAGTCCGACGACCGGGTGACGGTTGGTTTCATGGATCCGGTTTCCGTGCTGAGTCTCGTGGACAAACCCGGCATTGAAAAGCTGGCGATGGAAGTCCGCGGCCGCTTGGAGCGGGTGCGGCATGCACTCGCGAGGTAGCATTCCGGCGGTTTTACCGTGTTGCGAATTTGCAGTAGCCCTCATACGACAAGGAGATTGACCGATGAACAGGAAAGCACTCAGGAGATACTTGGCTGGAGTCGCCGTGCTGGGCGTATTAACTGCGGTTCCAGCACTGGCGCAGGACAATGGATACGGTTACGGCATGATGCGCGGCTATGACGGCGGCTATGGGATGGGCCCCGGCATGATGCGCGGCTATGGTGGCTACGGCATGGGTCCCGGAATGATGGGGGGATATGGTGGGCTCGGGCCGCTTTCGGCGCTGAATTTGTCAGATGTGCAGCGCGATCAAATCACCAAGATTTTTGAAGCCGAGCGTCGGCAACACTTGGCGGTGATGGACAAGATGATGGACGACGCGGACAAGTTCCGCGAGTTGTTGGCACAGGAGCGGCCGGATCCAAAGAAAGTCGGTGCCATCTACGGCGAGATCGCCAATCTGCGCCAGCAGATGATTGTGGTTCACGTGCAGGCCAGAAATGAGGTGCAAAACGTCCTCACCGCCAAGCAGCGCGAGGAGTTGCAGCGTTGGCGTCGCGGCGCATGGGCTCCCGGCTGGGGCCATCACCCTGGCTATTCGCATAATGGTCCGGGAGCAAACGGACAGTAAGCGAGGAGATATTTGCCGTCGGGTCGTCTCAGTTTCCGGGACTTGACGCGTCGCGCACTCTGTGGCGGAGGTACGCCGCGGCGTCGATGCATATAGAGGATGAAGCGTGATGTATAAATGGGGCTGGGGCAATATGATGGGATATGGTGGCTGGTGGGGTATGGGCTGGCTGTTTATGATCCTGTTCTGGCTGGCGATTATCCTGGCGGTCGCGGCGCTGCTGAAATGGCTGGTTGGGGCTTCGCCTCGTATCGATGTACCACGGCAGAAAGATGCACTCGATATCCTGAAAGAGCGCTATGCCCGCGGCGAGATCGGACGCGACGAGTTTGATCAGAAAAAACGCGACCTCACCCAGTAATGTTCCATCCATACTCCGCAGGGGTGGGCAGCGGTCAAGCCAGGCTGGTAATCTGCAGAAGGGAGCGAGAAATCTTTGAGATATGAGTGGTCGCGAAACACGTTTCGAAGTTAGAGGTATGAAGTGCGAAGGGTGCGTCGCCCCGGCCGCGGCGGCAATTCGCTGGGTCGCGGACGTGACGGATGCCAGAGTCGGTCTTTCCGGTAAATCGGCGGTGGTAGCGGGGAATGTTGACGCGGAAGCGGTCATCCAAGCGCGGAAGCAGGCGGGCTATTAGGCATTGGTCAGCAGGCCATAGTGTTCAACGCGTATGCGCCAGCTGTGTGATCCATGTGGCGAGATCCTCGGTTCCCGTCCAATGAAATATCGCGGCTTCGTCGCGCCGCGGTGGTTCAAAATCGCGTAGTTGTTGGAACAGCACCGCGTGTGTTGCGTCCGAGATGTCTTTCTGTGTGTGCCATCGCTGGTCCAGGCGCCGCTCCAACTCGGAGCGCGGCACATTGCAATATATGATCCCGAACGCAACCCCAAGAGATCGCGCGAGCGCCGCGGCCTGCAGACGATGTGCATGTCGCAGGTAGGTCGCATCCAGGACCGCCCAGCGTCCGGAGCCGATAATGGAGCGCGCATTCTGCAGCAGCGCTTGATAGGTTCGTTCGGTCATCTCGGTGTTGTATATCCCTTGTGCGTACGATGCGGCGTGGTGTTGTTCCAGTGGTAGCTCTGCCAGATGCTTGCGTACTGCGTCCGAGCGTACGGTGACCCCCCTAAGGATTTCGGATGTCTGCTGCGCAACCGTGGTCTTTCCGCTGGCACTCGGGCCACAAGTAATGAGCAGGCCACCTGAGTGCCCGGCGATGTATTTCTGTGCTAGGTCAAAATAGTGTGCAGCCTCGCTTGTGGCCGCACGCCGCTGCGCTTCGCCGTCGTCGCCATCCAGAAGAAACGATGCTACCTTTCCACGCACATAAGCCCGGTAAACCTGATAGAAGTCGAGCATCGTGAGACCGGCGTAGTCGCTCGTTCGTTGCAAATACTCGCTCAAGAAGCAGTTCCCGAGCTGCGGAAGGGTGCGCGCGTCGAGGTCCATCGTGAGAAATGCGATATCCCCGATGACGTCGCCAGCCCGGAACTGCTGATTGAACTCAATGCAGTCGAAGATGATAACCGTATCATGGTAAAGGCACATATTCCTGAGGTGCAGATCGCCATGACCGTCGACGATGCGGCCGGCGGAGATTCGCATGGAGAACTGTATCGCATTATCGCGCATGAAGTCCTCCGCGTAGGTTTTGATTTGGTCGAACTGTGCGCACGAAATGCTACGGCCTATGTACGCCTCGGTCTGTGCGAAGTTCTGCCGGACGTTATGATCGACGCATTCCAAGCTGCCGTAGCGGTCAAGCTCGGGTCCGCGTTTGGCCATCTCGTGGAAGCGGGCAATCTGGCGAGCAATGTCGCGCATGTGTTCACGGCCAAGTCTGCCGTTGTCGGCAAGCTGATCGAGAAGACTCTCCTGAGGCATTCGGACCATCTTGACTGCATAGTCCACGACTTTGGCGTCGCGGTCATCCGGTTCGCCGCCGACCCGGTAGTGTCCGCTGGCCCTGCGGATGGGTACCACACCCAGATAGATCTGCGGTGCAAGTCGCCTGTTCAAGCGCACCTCGTCTTCACATGCGCGCCGGCGTCTGGACAGTGTGGTGAAATCAAGAAATCCGAGGTTGATCGGTTTCTTGACCTTGTAAGCGTAAGAGCCCGCAAGGAATACGTCGGAAATATGAGTGCGCAGATGCACGAGACCTTCCGTCGGATGCGGATAGGCTCTGGCATCGCTCAAAGCGGCTAGCATATGCTCACGACTGTGAGTCTGCCGGTTCATGTGCGTGCCCTGCATTGTTTCCGGCCGTAGGCTGGAAAGCCTACCGGCCGTCGACTGGGTCTACCATGACGCGGGTCAATCCCGTAAACCGGAATGGCGGGGATGCTGGATGGCGCAGCAACCCGTGGGTGGGCCTTGGTTTTGCTGATGTGCGCCCCCAAGTTTCATGTCGAATTTGACTGTGTTACAGCTCAAAAATGAGCGCGTGGCGGTGCATATTGGTCTTGCAACGATGGGAAAGCTTATCATGCTGACGGGCGTATCCGTGCCAGATGAATGCCATCTTGGCGGAAGTACGCAGTGTGGCACGAGTCTATCACGCTGCGTGTTTGTCTTTGCTCCCGCTGTGCCGCCATAATTACCGCCAAGCGGCGCCAGTGGAGTTTTTGGGCCATCAGTGCGGTTCGGAGTTGATATGTGAGTGAAACAGCGACGTCAGTGCGGCTGGCCATCGGTGGCATGAGCTGCGCAGGCCGTGTGGCCACGGTCGAAAATGCGCTGTGCGCGGTGCCTGGTGTGACTGATGCGATGGTGAATTTCGCTGAGCACACTGCTTCGGTAAAAGGTAGTGCGCTGGTGGAGACGCTGATTGCCGCAGTGACGCAGGCCGGTTACGAGGCGGCCGAGCTGCGTGGTGCCGACGATGAGGCGAAGAAGGAAGCGGCGGAAATGGCCCATTACCACCGTCTGTTGCGAAAGACAGTCGTGGCCGCCGTGGTCGGATTGCCGCTCATGGTGGCCGAGCCTCTGGGCTGGCTGCCAATGCTTGCGACGCCGACGGGACGGGTGTTCTGGCTGCTCGTGGGTGGCGCGACACTGTTCGTCCTGGCCTATTCCGGCGGTCATTTTTTTAAGGGGGCGTGGAAGGCATTTTGGACGCACAACGCCAATATTGACACGCTCGTTATGGCCAGAGATCTGCCGCTGGACCAGTCCGTCGATCTGACCATCGTGCCAGATCAGCCCGGCGAGTGCGAGTTTACCTGTCAAATGAAAATGTACCGTGGCACGCTGGTCGTAAAGAACGCCTAGTTCGGTTGCGCCGTCTAGTGCTCGGATCGTGTCATCAAGCCTGATCGGATCGCAGACTATGGATGCGGACTATTTCCAGATGCGCATTTCGCGTGGCATCTGGGACAGCAAGTATCGATATCGTGAGCGTGGAGACATCCGCGATGCCACGATTGAGGACAGCTGGCAGCGCATTGCGCGCGCCCTTTCGGTCATCGAGAAGAATGATACAGAGCTGTGGCGACAGAAATTCTATGACGTGCTCAGTGGTTTCCGCTTCCTGCCGGGAGGCAGGATTCAGGCCGGCGCCGGGACAGGACACCGTGTTACGCTGTTCAATTGCTTCGTTATGGGGACGATCGAGGATTCGCTTGACGGCATTTTTGATGCGCTCAAGGAAGGCGCCCTCACGATGCAGCAGGGCGGCGGCATAGGATGTGACTTCTCGACGTTGCGACCGCGCGGTGACCTCGCGCAAAGCGTGGGCATGATCGCATCCGGTCCGGTGTCGTTCATGCAGATATGGGACAGCATGTGCGGCACGATTCTGTCTACTGGTGCGCGCCGCGGCGCGATGATGGCGACGTTGCGATGTGATCACCCTGACATCGAGACGTTCGTTGCCGCTAAGCGTGATCCGACGCAGCTGCGCCATTTCAACCTCTCGGTTTTGGTCAGTGACGACTTCATGCGTGCTGTCCGGTCCGACGAGCCGTGGCCACTTGTATTTCCGGTTCGCCCGGGAGAGGCACTTGCCGGTGTTGAGACGCTCGAACGCCTGTGGTCCGGTGCGAGCGCCCCCCAACCCTGCCGTGTGCACCGCCGGATTTCCGCGCGCGAGCTGTGGAATCAGATCATGCGTGCTACCTATGGTTATGCCGAGCCAGGCGTGATTTTCATTGACCGCGTGAACCGATTGAACAACCTTTGGTATCGCGAGCGGATTAGCGCCACCAATCCGTGCGGTGAAATTCCCTTGCCTCCGTATGGTGCCTGCGACCTGGGGTCGATCAATCTCACACAGTTCGTTGTGGCTCCGTTTTCGAACCAGGCGGAGTTTGACATGCGCGGCATTGGTGATACGGTCGAGGTGGCGACGCGCATGCTTGACAACGTTGCCGATATATCACGCTTTCCCCTGCAGAAGCAGGAGCTTACCGAGCGCAGCGAGCGGCGCGTGGGTCTCGGACTCACCGGACTTGCGGACGCGTTCATCATGTTGGATATACCCTATGGCAGCGCCCAGTCGCTGACAGTTGCCGCCGAGGTGATGCGCACTATCTGTCATCGGTCCTATCGCGCCTCGATCTCTCTTGCGCGTGAGAAGGGGCCGTTCCCGTGGTTCAAGCCTGACAGCTATTTGGAGGGGCCATTCATTCAGGCCCTCCCCGAGGACATCCGCGAGGGCATCCGGCGTCATGGTATCCGTAACAGCCATCTTACGGCGATCGCGCCGACCGGGACCATCAGTCTGCTCGCGAACAACATATCGAGTGGGCTGGAGCCGGTGTACGCGCTCGAATACAGCCGCCGTCTGCGCGAGGCGGATGGTTCAGTGGCGGCCCATGCCGTCACAGATTATGCCTATCATCTTTTCCGCGAGCGCTTTGGCGACGCGCCGCTCCCCGCCGCCTTCATTACCGCCGAGCAGATCTCGCCGTATGCGCACCTGGACATGCAGGCGGCGCTGCAGCCTTTCGTTGATAATGCGATATCCAAGACGATCAGCGTCCCCGAGATTTATAGTTTCGAGCATTTCCGTTCCCTCTACGACTACGCCTATGATAGCGGACTCAAAGGCTGCACCACGTTTCGCCCCAATCCTGTCACCGGCGCGGTGCTGGTCGAAAAGGAGGAGGGGACCCCGGGAATGCATTGTTGCTCGGTTGAGCGGGAGGCGGACTGACAGATTTGTACAATCTGTGGAGTTGACAGGACAAAGGTCCGGATCGTCAGCGCTATCGTTCTACGCCGGCGCGGGGCGGCTGGCGGCAGGTATCGGAAGTTCCAGCCGGGGTGCAACGACAGGTTGTATCAGAGACTGTCTGCCCACAAGTCGTGCTCGCCTGCACCGGTGATGCGGACGCGGATGAAATCTCCGGCGGAGAGCTGTTCGCCGCCCTTGACCATCACAGCACCATCAATTTCCGGCGCATCGGCGGCTGATCGGGCAATGGCAGTACCGTCGCCGGCGATCTCATCAACCAGTACTGTCATTGTGCTCCCGATCTTCGCTTCGAGTTTGGCAGCACTAATACCGGCCTGCAGCGCCATGAGACGTGCGTAACGCTCCTGCTTCACCTCCTCGGCGACTGGATCCGGAAGCGCGTTGGCGGCTGCGCCGTCGACCGCGGAGTAGGTAAAGCAGCCGACGCGGTCGAGCTGTGCCTCTGACAGAAAATCCAGGAGTATCGTGAAGTCATCTTCCGTCTCCCCGGGAAAGCCCACGATGAAAGTTGAGCGCAGCGTTAAGTCGGGACAGATCTGACGCCAGGCGCGGATGCGCGCAAGATTGTCCTCACTGTCGGCTGGTCTTTTCATTGCCTTCAGGATGCGTGTGCTGGCATGCTGAAAAGGTACGTCAAGGTACGGCAGTATCTTTCCTTCTTGCATGAGAGGAATCGCGTTGTCCACGTGCGGATAGGGGTAGACATAATGCAGGCGTACCCATACATCGAGCCCACCGAGCGCGCGTGCCAGATCGCTCATACGGGTCCGCAGCGGGCGACCCTGCCAGAATCCGGTACGGTATTTCACGTCGACGCCGTAGGCGCTTGTGTCCTGGGAGATTACGAGCAGCTCCTTGACGCCTGCCCGTACCAGGTTTTCTGCCTCGTCCATGACCTGCCCCACAGGTCGGCTCACGAGTCGACCGCGCATTGACGGAATTATGCAGAAGCTGCAATGGTGGTTGCAGCCCTCTGAAATTTTGAGGTACGCATAATGCCTTGGGGTGAGCTTTATGCCCTGTTGCGGAACCAGATCCAGATACGGATCGTGCGGACGCGGAAGATAGCGGTGTACGGCCTCCATGACTGGTGCAAGTTCCTGTGGCCCGGTCACGGCCAGTACCTGCGGGTAGGCCTGATTGATGACCTGTGCTCTCGCGCCCAGGCAGCCGGTGACGATCACACGGCCGTTTTCGGCCAGCGCCTCGCCGATGGCGTCAAGTGACTCCTCCACGGCGGAATCGATGAAGCCGCAGGTGTTGACGAGCACCAGGTCTGCGTCATCGTAGCTGGGCGAGACTACGTAGCCCTCTGCCCGCAGCTGCGTGAGAATTCTCTCCGAATCAACCAGTGCCTTCGGACAGCCAAGACTGACGAAACCGACTTTTGGGGGATCTTTCGACATTACACTGCAGCCTGCTGCGGGGGTGCGAACTGTTACGGGCGCAAGAGTTTAAGGCAACTTGGCGCTATTGGCCAGCAAGCAGGTTATTGATCGAGACCAGATCGTTTTCGCTCAGGGTGCCGACGGCATCTTTGAGCTCGAGCCTGCTCATCAGGTAGCTGTACTTCGCCTGCGACAGGGCGCTTTCGACGCTGAACAGGTTCTGCTGCGCATTGAGCACGTCAAGGCCGGTGTTGACGCCAGTCCGGTAGCCGAGCTGGGTCGACTCAAGCGCATTCTTGCTCGCTGCCAGCGCCTGCTCTAACGCTTTCACCTGCGCGACCCCGCTCGTTACTGCCAGGTAGTACTGGCGTGTGCTCAGGACAGTCTGACGTTCAGTCTGCGTCAGCGTCTCACGTGCCTGGTCCACACGCGCCAGCGATTGGCGCACCTCGGAGGAGACTACTCCGCCGGAGAAGATGGGCCACTGTAGCTCGACTCCAATCTGATTCGAGTGGTATACGATGGTGCCCGGGAAACCCGGGCTGATGCCGTTACTGTAGTTATGGGACGCCACGAGATCGAGCGACGGGTAGTGGCCGCCGCGGCTCTTCTGGACCTCCTCGCGGGTTATCGCGACGGCCTGCTGCTGCACCTTGATCCGCGGACTTTGATCTTCGGCCGCACGCGTCCAGGTGTCCATGTTTGCCGGTACCGGCATCTGCAGCGGCAATGTCTTAGTTACCGCGGAAAGCGTCCCGACTGGCTTGCCGATAAGCGTGTAGAGCACCTCCTCTTTTACCCGCAGGTCATTGTCCGCAACGACCGCGGCGGCGATGGCCGAATCGTACTGTGCCTGCGCTGCGTTCACATCGACGATAGTACTATTACCCACCTCGAAATTGCGTTTGGCGAGCGGAAGCTGCCCGTCGATGGCCTTTTCCTTGGACTTGGCGAACCTGAGCGTGTCCTGCGCCGCAAGCACATTGAAATATGCCTGTGCGGTGCGCACGATGAGATCCTGACGAGCGATGGCAAGCTGTGCCTGTGCCTGTGTCACCGCAAGTTTGCCTTCAGCATAGGCGGCAAAGCTTGATTTCTGGTAGAGCGGCTGGGTCAACTGCAGCGTGTAGCCGTGGTTTACGTAACTGCCGTTAAACGGACCGGGTTGCGCTTCATTCAGGCTGTTCTGGATAGCGTTGGCGGTGAATATCACTGCCGGCAACAGCAGTGCGCGGCCTTGGGGGCCTTTCTCAATGTTTGCCCGATAACTCGCCTGGGCAGCGGCCCAGGTCGGATCGTTCTCACGTGCAAGGCGGTAGATATCCAGAAGATTTTGTGTCCGTACCGGGATGTTCGCTGCCGCTACGCTCATGCACACGCCGGCGATCAACCTGACCAATGGGGTTTGCCTCATTGTGGTACTCCTTCGTCGAATTCTGTTTCCGGCGCCAATCCTGCCGCGACGCTGCGCAGAGCGGTGCTCCTCCGGTAGTAGGCAGAAGCATGTGCCAGGACCATGCTGGTTATTTCCGCTCCCGGTCGCGCCGGGATGCTGCGGTGGTGTTACGAGTCGTCCCGGATCCGCGGGGTGGTTGGCGGTGGCTATGACGCGGCGTGGGACGAATGCCATGAAGCAAGATGTCGATCAGCATGTCTGTGAACCGCTCAGCTGTTTCTACGAATCCGACGTCGCGGAAATGGCGCAGCAGGGTCTTTGCCTCGAAGAAGAACACGTTGGCGCCGAGCAGAATTGTGGCCACCACAGCTGGATCCAGGTCCCGGCGCAGCTCCCCTGATTCCTGACCGGCGCGCAGAATCAGGACAAAGCGCCTGAAATTCTCCTCGAAAACATGCTCCGCCAGCTGTTGGGCACGGCACGGCCCGATAGTCAGCAGTTCTCGTAAGATCAGACGCGACAGCTGCTCCTGCTCGAGCAGACGTGCCAGATGGTTCCCGGCAAAATCGGCAAGGCGCGTGGCGAAAGTGCCTTCGCCGCACTCCAGGCTGCGAAGGTGGGCATCCGCATCGTGACGGGCCCGCAGCAGCACAGCCAGGTACAGCGCGATCTTGGTGTTGAAGTGATGAAAGACGTTGGCTTTGCTCACTCCGGCCCGCATGGCGATGGCATTCACGGAAACAGCATCGAAGCCTTGCTCAGAAAAAAGCTGCTCGGCCGCCAGCAGAATGCGCCCGCCGGTGTCGCAGGTGCAACTGGCCGGGGTTCGGATTGTTGCGGATCTGGGCATATACCAATATCGCCCCGCCTCGATAGCGGATCGGGCGCGGCTTTGGTGGAAGTCTAAGCCTGGCTGACCGAGCGGTCAGAATTTTGATCTTAACAGCCCCGCGAAAGCCGGACAAGCCATGTATCCGGATTGGCGTTTGCCGGCAAAGTAAAGCCATGGCTCGCACTCTCACCAATGAGCTTGGTATTGCGGGTACATCGCGTGCGGTCGGCTATGATAGGGACCCGCAGCGAGCGGTCTGGCGCTTCGCGATGGTCTTCGGCGTCTGGTCGAGCACAGCAACAAGGTGCGCTGTGCGGTGACGTCGGCAACGGTTGGCGCCACCGGCGTCACAGTCTACGGAGGGGACAACTCCAATGAGTCTTAATGTGGTTAGTGCAAAGCGAAGCCTCCGCCTCAGCCTCCGCCGAGGTGGTCGATGTACGGCTTGCTAGTCACTATGGTCATGGTTAACTTGTACTGCATGGCGCTTGCGTGGCTCGGCGTCGACAATGCATGCGACCTCGCATGCCGGACCGAAGCAGTTGCCCGGTCATGGCGTCGATGTTCACCAGCCAAGCTGACGATTCAAGCAAATTGGATACCACGATCGGTGTATGGATTAATGCATCGAAATTGCCGATATATTGATCTGGATCAAGGTGATGTCTGCCAGAATGGCATGACATAGTCTGCTCGAATGTTTGTGCTGCAATAGAGATATGTTCCTAACATGACTGATCTTTCTGCAACTTTGCAGGCGCTGATCGACGCGCAGGAGAACCCATTTGTCCTTATCGATCCGGAATACCGGATCGTGGCCGCCAACAACGCTTACCAGGCTGCATATGGGCTCGAGGCCATGCAGATAATGGGCCGGTACTGTTATGAGCTTTCCCATCGGCGCACGGCCCCCTGTCATCAGCACGGCGAGGATTGTCCGCATCGGCAGGTACTGGCCTCCGGCAAGGAGTGCCATATGCTGCACACCCATTACGACCAGCAGGGATCGACCGAACATGTACAGATCAAGGGATTTGCAATTCCGCTTCCGGACGGCGGTTTTCTCGTTGCGGAATCCATTTTTCGGCTTGCCACCCAGCAAGAGCTGAACTGCGATGAGATGCGTCTTATCGGGCGTTCGCCGGCGTTCCTGCGCGCGGTGGAACAGCTGACACTGGCGGCGGCTAGCCACGCCAACATCCTGCTGTGCGGGGAGTCTGGCGTGGGCAAGGAGCTCGCGGCGCACTACATGCATCGCCATAGTCCGTTGCGTAACGGACCATTTCTGGCTGTTGACTGCGCTGCCATCAGCGAAGGCCTGTTCGAGAGCGAGATCTTTGGCCACGAGCGTGGCGCATTTACCGGTTGCGTGGGACGCAAGCGGGGTTTGTTCGAGCTTGCCGACGGCGGCACTCTTTTTCTCGATGAGGTGGGCGAGCTTTCTGCCGCTATGCAGGCTAAGCTCCTGCGTGTAATGGAGAGTGGCGAGTTCCGGCGCGTGGGTGGGCGTGAGGTCCTGCATGCCGACGTACGGGTCATTGGAGCGACCAATCGCAACCTTATGACCCTGGTCGAGTCGGGCAGCTTCCGCGAGGATCTTTATTACCGTCTGGCGTGCATCACGATAGAGTTGCCGCCGCTGCGTGCGCGGCGCAGTGACATTCCGGCGTTGGCCGAGGCGCTGCTTGTGCGTATCAACCAGGCCAATGGCAGTCGGCTGTATCTTACCGGCGAGGCGCTTGACCGGCTGGTGAGCTACGATTTCCCGGGTAACGTGCGCGAGCTGCGCAATATCCTGCAGCGTGCCGCTGCGCTGAATGCCGGCTCCGGTAGTGGCTCCATTGGTGCTGCCGCCATCCGGTTGGAGGGCGTCCGTTCCGGCGCGCTGTATCAGCAGGGGCATAGGACCGGCGCCGACGTGCCCGCGGTCAGTGCTCCCACCAGCATGCGTGCAATGGAGAGCGGCCACATCGCCGAGTTACTGGAGCGTTTTAGCGGCCATCGCCGCGCAGTGGCGGATGCACTCGGCATCAGCGAGCGCACCTTGTACCGCAAGCTGCGCCGCTACGAACTCGGCTGACAGTCCAACAGAGGGCGATTTGTTGCGCCCCCGGGCATGACGGGTCAGCGCCAGTAACGTCCGGCGCCAGCTACCACGACTGTCGTTAGGCCTATGAGCAGGTTGATGCCTATGAGCCGCCGGATTTGGGCGAGCTGCTTGCCTGCAGCGGAGAAGTCGCCGGCCGCTACCGCGCGATTCAAGCGCCGGTAGGGGGCAAAGTACACATGCAAGTAGATCATGATCATGATGATCGCCAGCGTTTGCATGATGTTGATGGACAGTCCGGCGTGGGCCATGCCGCCGAAGGCATGGAATATCATCCAGTAGCCGGTCGCTGGAAGCAGGATCACCGCCGCCCATACCCAGGGGAAAAAGCGCTCGAAGGTACGTGACCACAGTGGCAGGCGTAGCGCCGGTTCCATGGATGCTGCCGCCGGACGCAGGGCAATGTAGGCGAAGAACATTCCGCCAACCCAGATGACGGCGGCCACGAGGTGCAGGGCAAGAGCAACAGGCATGACGACCTCCAATCGTTATTTGGGCAGGGACCGCGGCGCAGCAATTGCGCGTGTGCGCACGCTAACACAAGCGGTGGTTGTGCGTCACGGTCAGGTTGGCCACGGTCCGGTGCCCCGGGTCCCGTGTCGAAGGAAGACCAGCAGCCGCCCGGATGTTCGGTTTAGGCGCTATGCTGTTAGGATCAGTCGGTGCTGAAAGCGGAAGAACGCGTTCGCAACCGCCGTCGCTTGTGGCAGTGTCAAACATTCGCTGCCGTCCGGTGGCATGCACCGCTGGCAGAGGAAGATGAGGTCGCGGCATAGACCGTCGCTGCAGGAGTGGGTGTTGCGGACGCTGTTGCGCCACAGGACGCGTACCGCTCCGCATGCCTCATGTTGCAGGCTGCCGTCGGCCTGGACCTCACAGGTGACCGGATTCAGACAGTTTACGCAGCGCGCTTCGACCATGCTCACCGTGCGCGCCAGTCGTGCCATGGCAAGCGCGTCGATGGCACACATCGCGCTCACGCAGTGGTGCCCGAGGCGTACGCGAATGCCGCGATCGTCGATGCTGAACGGATAGCAGCCGATACCGCCCGCACCCGGCACAATGGCGTCCAGTTCGCTCAGCGATTGCAGTTCCGCGGGCGATAGAAGATCGAGCGCAGGTATCTTTCCCTCGATCCAGTGGATCAGCACGCGCCCATAGGCATTCCTCGTCGCTGCCGCCGCCTGTTCGATGCGTTGCTCCAGCGGGAAGGCGGTGCGAAGCTTGTCGAGGAACAGCAGAGCGTCGTTCCTGAGTGCCGTCCGCGTTTGCGCTGGATCGTTCGTCATGCGATACGCTGCACGCTGCGCAGACGCCGGATTGTGGTAGCTAAGGGATGCATGTCTTTGGTGCTATGTCGTTCCGTGCATTGAACAGGTAGTCGATGCTCAAAAAATTCCAGCCACGGTTGGGGCCAGTACTCCAGTGGAATATGAAATCTGCGTTGGAAAAGTGCCGGTAGGTCAGGGCCCAGTGCTGTCCGAGTTGATACGCGGCCTGGATAGCGAAGTTCCAGCGTGTGCCATTGATGTCATTCACACTGGTCAAATACGATGCGCCCAGCATAAGCGACAGCCTGCCGAACCCGCAACGATATCCGGCGCCATAGACCTCATCGTCGTTCTCCCCGCGCCAGCCGCCCGCGAAATAAACCCAATGCTGTGTTGGTGGCCGGTAACTGAGGAACAGCGCCCGCGCTCTCGGCGCGAACAACAGGTCGTTTCCTACGCCGATCGATACTGCTGCCCAGGCTCCGTGCAACATGAAGAGCAGCAGCAACAGCCAGTTGGCGCGTGGCGTCTTGAACATGCCTGCGTGCGAGCGCAGTTCGTCTGCGCTGTGGTCGATCCTGACCGGAATCGTCAGTTCGGTCGAAAAAACAGGCATGATTTTCGCAAGCTGTTTATGCGCCCGTTAATAATCCTGATTGGCGTGAATTCATGACGGCAAATATAGTCGAGAACAATCCCCGTGATCAATAACACGCATCAACGCTTCCCATGACTGTCGCAGACGATCCGTCTCATAAGCCCGGTGTGCGCGTGGAAGCCAAAAATACCACCTGCTACATGTGTGCCTGTCGGTGTGGCATACGCGTGCATCTGCGCGATGGCCAGATCCGTTACATCGAGGGCAATCCGGATCATCCGCTCAACAAGGGGGTAATTTGCGCTAAAGGCGCGTCCGGGATCATGAAGCAATACTCCCCGGCGCGCTTGACCCGGCCGCTGCGGCGCAAAGCGGGGGCGGAGCGCGGCGCCAATCAGTTCGAGGAGATCAGCTGGGAAGAGGCGTTCGCGCTGTTGGCCGAACGGCTCGCCCGGATCCGCGCCAGCGACCCGAAGAAGTTCGCCTTGTTTACCGGCCGTGACCAGATGCAGGCCCTGACCAGCCTGTTCGCCAGGCAGTTCGGCACCCCCAATTACGCGGCGCATGGCGGCTTTTGCTCGGTCAATATGGCTGCCGGCATGATCTACACTATCGGCGGCTCATTCTGGGAGTTCGGCGGGCCCGATCTCGAGCGTGCCAAGCTGTTCATCATGATCGGTACCGCCGAGGATCATCATTCCAACCCGCTCAAGATCGCCATATCGAAATTCAAGCGCAACGGCGGGCGGTTCGTATCGATCAATCCGGTGCGCACGGGTTACTCGGCGATTGCCGACGAGTGGGTTCCGATCAGGCCGGGCACGGACGGCGCGTTGCTGCTGGCATTGACCCATGAAATAATCAGTCAGGGCCTGTATGACCGCGATTTCGTAGTGCGTTATACCAACGGGCCGCAGCTCGTGAACCTGAGTGCCGATGGCCCCGAGTCGGGTCTCATGTCGCGCACCGGCGAGCCGCATGAAGAGGGCTGCTTCGATCCCCAGGATCAACTCTGGTGGGACAGGCTCAGCGGCCAGCCGGTGCAGACCCATACGGAAGGATCGGATCCATTTCTTCTCGGCGAATTCCGCCTGGCTGACGGCACTCCGGTCAAGCCTGCGTTCCAGCTGCTGGTGGACCGCGTCAAGGACTATACGCCCGAGTGGGCAGCCAGCATAACTGGAGTTCCGGCGGAAACGATCCGCCGTCTTGCCCAAGAGATGGGTGTGACCGCGCGTGATCACAGGATCGAGTTGCCAATTGCCTGGACCGATGCTTGGGGTGTAGAGCATGAGACGGTTACCGGTAACCCGGTCGCGTTCCACGCGATGCGCGGTCTTGCTGCGCACTCAAATGGCTTTCATGCGATCCGCGCTCTCTCGGTCCTTATGAGTCTGCTCGGTACCATAGATCGGCCCGGAGGTTTCCGCCACAAGGCGCCGTTCCCGCGTCCGATTCCGCCGTGCGCCAAGACTCCGCGCGGACCCGAAGCTGTGCAGCCCAACTCAGTCATGGATGGCATGGCGCTTGGCTGGCCGGCAGATCCGGATGATCTGTTCGTGGATCAGATGGGCGAGCCGGTGCGCATCGACAAGGCGTTCTCCTGGGAATACCCGCTGTCTGTGCATGGGCTCATGCACAATGTGATAACCAATGCCTGGCGCGGCGATCCCTATTCGATCGACACGCTGCTTATCTTCATGTCGAACATGGCCTGGAACTCGGCCATGAACACGGTTGAGGTCCGCAGGATGCTCAACGACCGACGTGAGGACGGTGAATACAAGATTCCGTTTCTGGTGGTATGCGACACCTTCCAGTCCGAGATGGTGGCATTTGCCGACCTGGTGCTTCCGGACACGACCTATCTCGAACGCCACGATGTTATGAGCATGCTGGACCGGCCGATCTCCGAATTTGACGGGCCGGTTGACTCGGTGCGCATCCCGGTGGTGCCGCCAACCGGCCAGTGCCGCCCGTTCCAGGAGGTTCTGATCGAGCTTGCGTCGCGCCTGCATCTGCCGGCGTTCGTAAATTCCGACGGTACCCGAAAATTCCGCAATTACCCGGACTTCATCGTGAATTACGAGACTGAACCCGGGTCGGGCATCGGCTTTCTCGCAGGCTGGCGCGGAGCAGGAGGTGAGAAGTTCATGAAGGGCGAACCCAACCCGCGCCAGTGGGAGATGTACGAGAAGAACAACTGCGTGTATCAGTACAGGTTGCCGCGCTCGTACCAGTACCTGCGCAACTGGAACAAGGGCTACCTGGAGTGGGCGCAGCGTCATCGCCTCACGCGTTACTCCGAGCCGATACTCATACAACTCTATTCCGAGGTGTTGCAGAAGTTCCGGCTGGCGGCCCTTGGCAAAAGGCCAGGTAAGCAACCGCCGGAACGCCTGCGGTCGCGCATTGCAACGTACTTCGATCCGCTGCCGTTCTACTATGAGCCGTTGGAGTCCCAGCTCACCGATCACCGCAAGTATCCGCTTAATGCCATCACCCAGCGGCCGATGGCCATGTATCATTCCTGGGATTCGCAGAACGCGTGGCTGCGTCAGATACACACCCACAACTATCTGTACCTGAGCCCGCGGCTGGGTGCGCAGGAAGGATTTTGTGACGGGGACTGGGTTTGGGTGGAGTCGATGTGGGGGCGCGTGCGCTGTATGTGCCGCTTCAGCGAAGCGGTGGACCCCGGCACCGTCTGGACCTGGAACGCCATCGGCAAGCAGGCCGGAGCGTGGAACCTCGAACCTACTGCAAATGAAGCGCAAAAGGGCTTCCTGCTGAATCATCTGATTTCGGAAGAGTTGCCGGTCTCCGCGGACGGGATGCACCTGTCCAATTCTGACCCGGTCACCGGCCAGGCAGGCTGGTATGACGTACGGGTGCGCGTGTACAAGGCCAGACCCTCGGAGCTGCAGCAGAGCTACCCGCAATTCGCCCCCATCGAACCTATGCCCGGACTCGCGCAGCGGCAGCCGTGGCTTGCCTATTTTGCCGGTAAGGGAAAACGGCCATGACACAGCTGGCACTAGTTATCGATCTCAATGTGTGCGTGGGTTGCCACGCCTGCGTCACGAGTTGCAAGGAATGGAATACGTCCGGCGAGGCGGGTTTCATGTCCGACGACCGGCCCTATGGCGTCGATCCCACTGGTACGTTCTTCAACCGCGTGCAGACGTTCGAGGTGGGAGAATTTCCCCGCACTGAAACCGTCCATTTTCCAAAATCCTGCCTGCATTGCGAAGAGCCGCCGTGCGTGCCGGTATGTCCCACAGGAGCGAGCTACAAGCGCCCCGCGGACGGGATCGTGCTCGTGGATTACAACAAGTGTATCGGCTGCAAGTACTGTTCCTGGGCCTGCCCCTACGGCGCGCGTGAGATCGACGAGCATCAGAAGGTCATGAAGAAGTGCACTTTGTGCGTCGATCGCATCTATGACCAGACACTGCCGGAGGCTGAGCGCAAGCCAGCCTGCGTGCTTGCTTGCCCTACCAGCGCGCGACTTTTCGGTGATGTGTATGACCCGGACTCACAAGTCTCGGTCGCGATCCGCGAGTCCGGGGGTTATGCGTTGATGCCTGAGTGGGGCACGAAGCCGGCCAATCACTATCTTCCGAGGCGCAAGACACGCATGAAAATTCACGACGATGAACTGATGCGTGCTGCCAATCCGCTGAAAAAAGAAGGCAAGCTGCCCAAGCCGGCGCTTACCGATCCGTCGCTGGACGATGTTACCAGTTGGTGAAAGACTAAAAATCTGCGAGCAGCGGGCCCAGACCTGCAGCAGGCGGGCTCGCAGTATGTGTGCCATTTGCCATAGGAGTCGCTATGCGTCCGGCATTTTCAGTGATCTTCCTGACAACCCTCATCGGAGTTGGCCAGGGCCTATTTCTCGCGCTGTTTACGATCGAGACCTATGCCAGCGTCGGACTATTGCCGCCTCAGAGTGGAGCCTTTTTCGGCCGTGGTAGCGCCATTGCGGTCGGCTTCCTTTGCGCTGGGCTGGTGGCGTCGTTTTTCCACCTCGGTCATCCGGAGCGCGCCTGGCGCTCGGCCGCAATGTGGCGTACCTCGTGGCTGGCGCGCGAGGTGATAGCGCTGCCGGTCGCGACTGGGGCCATAATGCTCTACGGACTGGTGCATCAATTGCATTGGAACATCGTCGTACCCGGCATCGGCACTCAGCTTCCCGACGGATTGTCGCTCATCGTTGGCGCCGGGGCGGTTGCCGCTACCTTTGTGCTGTTTCTCTGTACCGGTATGATTTATGCCTGCATCCGTTTTCTTCAGGAATGGGCAACATGGCTTACGGTGGCGAACTACTTACTGTTCGGGACGGCTTCAGGATTTGTGTTGGCTAGTGCGTACAGCGCGTATCAGTCGCCGCAACTGGAGACATTTCTCGTGACCTGGGCGACCATCATCACGGCTGCGGCGCTTGTCACGCGTGTTACTTCACTCATCCGTAACGCTCGCATCCGCCATCGGTCCTCGCTGCAGACGGCGATCGGCGTACGTCATGCCAGGATCGCACAGACTGCACAGGGATTCATGGGCGGCTCGTTCAATACCCGCGAATTCTTTCACGGTGCCAGCCCGATGTTGCTGCGCTCGTTGAAGTGGGTGTTCCTGCTGCTGGTGTTTCCGGTTCCCGTGTTGCTGCTGTGGGCCGGGGTGCTGTCGCACAGCCCGGTGCCAGCGCTGGCTGCCTTTATCGTGCAGTACTGTGGTTTGGTAGTGGAGCGTTGGTTCTTCTTCGCCCAGGCAAACCACCCGCAGAACCTGTACTACCAGGTCATCTCCTGATTCCGATGGCTGGGCCTCCCGCCGCCGTGCTCAGGATGTGCCGATGTGCCGCACAGTGCTGTAGCTGATGCCGCCTGCCAGTATCTCTTCCACCGGGCAGGGATTGGCGATCGCATAACCCTGGGCATAGTCCACGCCGATGCGACGCAGGGTGGCAACGATGTTGTCACTCTCGACGAACTCCGCAATTGTGCGGATCCCGGCGGCGTGAACGATGTGGTTCGTCGCCTCGACCATGGAGCGGCCAAAGGCATCGTGCGCGATGTCCTTGACGAAATCCCGGTCGATCTTCAGGTAGTCCACTTTTAGGTTCCCGAGATATGCAAAAGCATTGAGGCCGCGGCCGAAGTTGTCCAAGGCAAAGTGGCAGCCCCGGCCCCGCAGTGCCGTGATCATGCGCATGACCTGGTCGTGATTGGCAATGGCCGCCGCTTCGCTTATTTCGAAGCATATGCAGCTAGGCGCAATTCCACTGTTTTGGAGCTCATCGATGACGAAATCGAGAAAGCTATCGTCGCACAACGACTGTGCGGAGACGTTGATAGCGAAAGTCCAGTCGGAGCTACTGGAATTTTGTGATCGTAGCGCATCGAACGTGGCGTGCACAACCCAGCGGTCTATCTGCGGCATGAGGTTGTAGCGTTCGGCCGCCGGAACGAAGGCGACGGGCGGAATAAGGCCGCCATTTTCGTCCTCCAGGCGCAGCATTATCTCGTAGTACTCAGCCGGGCCCGCATCATGTGCCACCGCGAAGACCGGCTGGCAGAACAGACGGAAGCGGTTCTGTTCCATGGCGCGCCGCAGTCGCGACACCCAGCGCATTTCCGAATGGCGCTGGCGCAGCGCATTGTCATCGGACCGGAATGCGTGGACCCGGTTGCGCCCGGCGTCTTTCGCCGCGTAGCAGGCGACGTCGGCGGCGCTTATGATCTCGGCAATAGTGGCGACATCCACCGATACCGGCACCACCCCGATGCTGACGCCCACATCGAAACTGTGGTCCTGCCAGGCGAAGCGCAGGCTACGCGCCTTATGCAGCAGGTCTTCCGCGATACGCAACGCAAGCTCCAGATCGCAGTCCTTGAGCAGTATTCCGAATTCATCTCCGCCCAGACGCGCAATTACATCGGAGTCGCGGGTGGTCTCGCTCAGTATTGAGCTGAACTTTCGTAACAGCTCATCGCCCGCGGCGTGTCCGCAGGTATCATTGACAACCTTGAACTGGTCCATGTCAAGAAAGCACAGGGAGTGGCTTCGCCCTTCAAGGTTAACCTCGTCCATGGCCAGCTCCAGCAGCCGCTCGAATTCACGGCGGTTGTACAGCCCGGTCAGTGCATCGTGGGTGGCCTGGTAGGATAGCTGGCGTGCCATCCGGCGCACGTGCCCGACGTCGTGAAAAACCATGATCGCGCCGACCCGGGTGCCGTTGCGGTCGTGGATCGGTGCGGCCGACGGTGCAATCTCCAACTCCCGCCCGTCCGGGCATAGCATGACCACGTGATCCATGCGGCCGACCACGGCGCCCTCGCGTAGGCATCGCTCCGCCGGGCTTTCAAGCGGGTGGCGCGTATCTTCATCGACCAGTTTGAGCACCTCGCTGAGCGGCTGCCCGATCGCATCCGACAGTCGCAGGCCGGTCAGGGATTCCGCCACCGGATTCATGTACTCCACCGCCGCATGTCCATCGGTCGTGACTACTGCATCGCCGATGGAGTGCAGTGTCACTTCGGCGCGCTCCTTCTCCGCGAAAAGCGCCGACTCGGACTGTTGGACATTTGTCAGCGCCTCGCGCAGCGCCTGCTGCTGGGTTGCACTGAAGTCGAGCGCCCGGTTAATGAATCTCGCCAGAAAACCAAACTCATCGTCGCGCGTCTCGTCGAAGCGTATCGAGGTTTCGCCACGACTGACGGCGTGGGCGGTGGCGACCATGCGCTCGAACGGTTGTGACAGAAAGCGGCCCAGCACCCATTGCAGTATCAGCCCGAAAACCAGGATGATCGCCCCCATGGATATCAGTACGCGCCGGCGCGCTGTGGCCACCGCGCTGGCGAGCGCAGGTTCGTAAACCGTAGCAAAAGCGCTGGCCGCCTGCTCCGTCGGCCCGCCGGCGGCGTACCGGATCACGCGCGGCAGTGTCGTCAGTCCGGTGCCGGTATTGCCCACATGCGCCGATTCGGGTCCGATGCGAATGTCGGCGCCGGCCACGCCGCTCGCACGCCGCAGTTCTTGCATCATGGCCCGCAGTTGTGCCGCGGTGGGATGGGGCTGGCGCACTAGGTATTGCTGCAGGGAATAGGCAAAGTGGTCTGCCTTCGCCTGGTTGCGAAAGTCGATGTTGTGGTCCTGGCCGTGCAGCAGTACCAGGGTGACCGCTATGCCCACCAGGATCATGCCCCAGAAGACGATGCCCGTGATCTTCATCGGCAGGGTGGATCGCTGGAGATCCTGAAAGAAGGCAGGCAGGCGCCCAAATTTCGTCATTTCAGGCCGATCCATCTCAGACCCAGGACCATGGGACAGATTCCGCTCAAGCCGGCACCGAAGAATGCGAAGCCCACGAACCATGGCAGGAACCATAGTTGCGCAGAAAACAGCACACAGCTCAAGATAAGCGTCAACGCAGTCATCAGGGACAATGCCCGTTCAGCCTCGAAATCGATCTTGGCCGTGACTGCCGCGGCCTCGGGGCGCGAGCCGGCACTCTCGGGATGCAGCCGCATCGCCAGTCCGGCGATACGCCATGACGTCATGCCCTTGAACAGGGACAGTGCAATCAGGCCGATAATGATGTAGTGCAAGTCAAAATAAAGTGCAGCCAGCAAAGCTGACCCGAAAACCATACGAAACGTCCGTTCAGTCATGAAAGTCCTACCTTGGTAGGGCGCCCGTCTGTGTTGTCTTAGTGCCCAGGTCCGGCAGTACGGCGATTGCGCGAGGCGGTCGCCGATGCCTTGTTATCGGGCCCTGTTCGAGCACACTGTGGTTGTGGAATATCATGTTGCAATAACCATGCCGGGCTTGCGGGAACGCCTGCCTTGACTTCGCGCGCAGCCAGACATTCACGGTGAGCGCAGCGTTGTCAACAGGCTGAAAACTTTCGCGCGATCCGGTAAAGTCGCCGTCTTTGGGCAGCGCGCGCGTCATTTGTGGTTGCCCATTTGCGGCACGACTGAGGAAAACCCATGCTTGATTACAAGATTGCCCCGTCGATCCTGTCGGCGGATTTCGCCCGGCTCGGCGAAGAAGTTACGGCGGTGCTGGCAGCTGGTGCCGATATTGTCCACTTCGACGTCATGGACAATCACTACGTCCCCAATCTGACGATCGGCCCGCTCGTGTGCGAGGCGCTGCGCAAGCATGGTGTCAAGGCTGACATTGACGTGCACCTGATGGTTAAGCCTGTGGATCGTATCATTCCGGATTTTGCCAAGGCGGGCGCCACCTACATCACCTTTCATCCGGAAGGAACCGAGCATATCGACCGCTCGCTTCAGTTGGTGCGGGATTCGGGCTGCAAGTCGGGTCTGGTGTTCAATCCGGCGACACCTCTTGATTATCTCAAGTACGTGATGGACAAGATTGATATGGTACTGCTGATGTCGGTGAATCCAGGTTTCGGCGGCCAGAGCTTCATCCGTGCCAGCCTGGACAAGCTGCGCGAGGCGCGGCGCATCATCGACGAAAGTGGCCGCAACATCCGACTGGAAATCGACGGCGGGGTGAAGGTCGACAACATCCGGGAAATCGCTGCGGCAGGCGCCGATACCTTTGTTGCCGGTTCGGCCATATTCAGCACGCCTGACTACAGAGCGACGATCGCCAAGATGCGCACGGAACTGGCCAAGGCGAAATGAACACGTCGTACGCGCCCCCCGGTAGTACGCATTTCCCGCTTGCAGTCAGGATGGTGATGATCGACCTAGACGGGACTCTGATTCATACCGCACCGGATCTGGCGACGGCGGCAAACCGCATGCTCGTCGACCTCGGCCGGCCGGTGCGTGCCATGGCCACCGTGGAGGCCTGGATCGGAAACGGCGTGCCGCGCCTAGTGAAGCGAGCCCTGACGGGGGAAATGGAGGCTGAGCCAGATGCGGTTCTGTTTGAGCAGGCGTATGCGCTTTTCCGGAAGCATTACGCGGCCTGCGTCTCGCAGCAGAGTCGGCCATTTCCCGGCGTGATCGAAGGGCTCGATCAATTGAAGAACCTGGGGTTCGATCTTGCCTGTATCACCAACAAGGCGCAGGTGTTCACCGATCCTTTGCTGAGCGACCTGCGGCTGCAGCAGTACTTCGGGTTGGTCCTGAGCGGGGACAGTCTGCCGCGGAAGAAGCCTGATCCCCTGCCCCTGCAGCATGCCTGTGCCCACTTCGGCATCGACCCGCAACACGGCGTTCTCGTCGGGGATTCGCAAAGCGACGTGCAGGCGGCCCGCGCCGCGCAAATGCCTGTTATTTGCGTTACGTATGGGTATAATCATGGGCACGATATACGCGAGTCCGGGCCGGATGCGGTAATTGACTCGCTTGCCGATTTACCCCGTTATCTGAGGCGGTGCCCGTGAAGCGCGCACAACCACCGGATTTGGCCATATCACGCATGACAATGAAGTGGATGCAGCTGCCGGAACGATGGTACAGGCGTTCCGTCGTGGACGTGCGTCGTCTTTGTTTCTGCGATCCGGTGGTGAATCATGCTGCTCAGCAAATCCGAGTTTGACCGTTACGCGGTCCAGGGTGCAAATCGCATCCCTTTGATGCGTGAGGTCCTGGCGGACCTCGATACTCCTCTGAGTACCTATCTCAAGCTTGCCCGTGGCCGCTACAGTTACCTATTCGAGTCGGTCCATGGCGGCGAAAAATGGGGACGATATTCCATAATCGGACTGCCGTGCCGAACCGTTGTGCGCGCTTTCGGCAACGAAGTCAGTGTCGAAAGCAACGGCGAGATTGTCGAGCGCGAGACCGTCACCGACCCACTGGACTATATCCGCAGCTTGCGTACGCGCTACTCAGTGCCACAGCTGCCGGGTCTTCCCCGGTTCACCGGCGGTCTGGTCGGCTGCTTCGGTTACGACACCGTGCGCCTGATCGAACCGGTCCTGGGAGACAGCGGCAGGCCGGACGAAATCGGGGGTCCGGATATCTTTTTGATGGTCTCCGACGAGGTGGTCGTGTTCGATAACCTTGCCGGCAAGCTGTATGCCGTTATCCACGCCGATCCCGCGATCGAGCATGCATATGACAAGGGCGTGCGCCGGCTCGACGAGCTGGTAGGCCGTCTGCATGACGGTTTGCCGTTGCCGCGGCGTGATATTCCAACCGTGCTACTGCGGGAGGAAGACTTTGTTTCGGGTTTCACCCAGGCCGGTTTCGAGGCGGCGGTGGAAAAATCAAAAGAATACATCCGTGCCGGCGACATCATGCAGGTGGTTCTGTCCCAGCGGCTGTCGGTTCCGTTCGAACGCCCGCCACTGGACCTATACCGTGCGCTGCGCACCCTCAACCCTTCGCCGTACATGTACTACCTGGACTTGGGTGACATCCACGTGGTGGGCTCATCCCCGGAGATCCTGGTGCGGCTGGAGGACAACAGCGTGACGCTGCGGCCCATCGCCGGCACCCGGCCGCGCGGCCGCGACGAGCAGGAGGATCGGGCGCTTGAGCGCGAGTTGCTGTCCGATCCGAAGGAGCTTGCCGAGCACCTCATGCTCATCGATCTCGGGCGCAATGACGTCGGGCGCGTGGCGAGCATCGGCAGCGTGAAAGTCACGGAAAAGATGGTGATCGAACGCTATTCGCATGTAATGCACATTGTCTCGAACATTACCGGAGAACTCAGGCACGGCCTGGATGCTATCGATGTGCTGCGGGCGACGTTTCCCGCCGGCACTGTGAGCGGCGCCCCCAAGGTGCGCGCGATGGAGATCATTGATGAGCTCGAACCGGTGAAGCGTGGCATCTATTCGGGCGCCGTAGGTTATATTGGCTGGAACGGAGCCATGGACACCGCCATAGCGATCCGCACCGCCGTGATCGCCGGTGGCACACTCCATATCCAGGCCGGGGCCGGAATCGTTGCCGACTCGGTGGCGCGCAATGAATGGAACGAGACCATGAACAAGGCACGTGCGGTTTTCCGGGCGGCTGCCCTGGCGGCGGCGGGGCTGGACGAGGGTGAAGCGCACAAAGGCGCCGATGTCCGCAGGGTTTGAAACGGACGCGTGACCGGATCTCTGACGCAGATTTCCGAGGGGTCTTGCACATGCTATTGATGATCGACAAATGTCATTAACGTTTCGCCACATTTCAGGGCCTCTCTTAATCAATCATAATATATTGTAAATTAAAGCATTGTCGGCTCACCACGTCTCGTCGGTGTCACGGCCAGCCCAGAAAAAAGCGGGTATCAAAGCGGGTATCATTTACGTATAATTACGATAGCCGTCACGTCTCATTACGATACCCGCTCCTCCTGGTACGGGTGATGAATCAGACGCACGGGACATCCGTCCCCAATTTCGGTGGAGGTCGCTCGCGCAACCAACCGTGATTCTTGCTACGAGATTCACCGTCTCATTGCGGCTGTGTTCACCCGGAGTCTGATGATCAAACCCGGGATCACGCCACCCACGATTCGATCGGATTGGATCCCCATCGGGGCGCAAGACAACGATATTGAACATGAGAGATTGTGATGCCTTTAACCGATGTCAAGATCAGGCAAGCCAAGGCCACCGACAAGCCGCTCAAGCTTACGGATAGCCACGGCCTCTACCTGGAGATCAAACCCAATGGCTCAAAGCTCTGGCGCTACCGCTACCGGATCGCCGGCAAAGAGAACCTCTTTGCCCTGGGGGAGTATCCCGCGGTGGGCCTGTCGGACGCACGCAAGGTCCGCGACGACGCGCGCGATTTCGTGAAGGAGGGACAGCACCCGTCCCACATCCGCCGGACTGAGCGTGCGCGCAACATCGTCGGAAACGCCAACACCTTCAAGGCCATCACCCAGGAGTGGGTCGAGAAAAAGCGTACGACATGGTCGCCTTACTACCTGCGGCAGGTCGAGCGTTTCATGGAAAACGATGTCTATCCCCACGTCGGGCGGCTGCCGATCCGGTCCGTGACGGCCGCCAACATCCTCAACATTCTCAACCGCGTCTCCGACCGCGGTGCCGAGACCGTCGCCCTCAACCTGCGGCAGTGGTGTTCAGCCGTGTTTCGGTACGCCGTGGCCACGCTCCGGGCCGATATCGATCCGGCGGCTGCGCTGCGTGGTGCGGTTATCCGCCCACCGATCAACCACAGCAAGCCGATGACGCGCGAGGAAATCGGGGGGTTCGTGAAGAAGCTGCGCGGGTATGGCGGCAACCGCACCACGGCCATTGCCATGCGGTTACTGTTGCTGACGTTCGTGCGGACAGTCGAAATGCGGAAGGCAGAATGGGCGGAGATCAATCTGGACAGGTCCGAGTGGCGAATCCCATCCGAGAAGATGAAGATGCGGCGTCCTCACATCGTGCCACTCTCGCGGCAAGCGGTCGTCTTGCTCCGTGAGCTGCAACGGATTACCGGTGCCGGGCGTTGGCTGTTTCCCAACAACCGCCGTCCGGACGACGTGATGAGCGCAACGACGATCAACCGGGCATTCGAACACATGGGATATGCTCCCGGGTCGGTGACGGGGCACGACTTCCGCGCCACGGCCTCGACCCGGTTGCACGAGATGGGCTTCCAGCCCGATGTGATCGAGCGGCAACTTGCCCACACCGAGCGGAACAAGGTGAAGGCAGCCTACAACCACGCCGAGTACCTCACGAAGCGGTGCGACATGATGCAGGCCTGGGCAGACTGGATTGACGCCATCGCCGAGGGGGTCACGGGTACGCAGGTTCACAGCGATCCTGCATCCGCTCGTTGATCCACGACTCGATTTCGGACTCGATCCATCCGGACTGCCGTCCGATTTTGATCTGCTTTGGGAATAGTCCCGCCCTGATGTAGCGGTAGATGGTCGGGCGGGCCAGCCCGACACGATCGATCACCTGTGGTAGCCGAATAATCCGCTGCGTCATTGTCTTGCTTCCTCTACAAAAGAGTCTTCTCGTGCCTTTCCATGGCAGCCGTCTTGCCGTTCGGTATCTCCTCATCCATTTCAGCGGCGCGCAAGCGCGGTATCCCTAATCCGTAGCCCGGGAAATCAAGATTCATCCGGCCCGCCCGCGCCCGTGGCCCAGCCATGCAAAGACCTTCATCCAATCGGTCAACCGGTTCGCGACCGGAACTTTCAGCCCGGTGGCTATCTTCTCCAGATCGTCGACTGAAATTGCCGCGAAGCCGCTCTATGTCGCCGATGTCGGTGGTGCACCCCACACACGTCGGCGAAGTGTTCCTGGGAGCTGTCTTTTTCAAGGTGAAGTTCCTTGATCCGCTTTGCCAGAATGCTGTCTGCCCGCAGTGCCCTGCGAGTAAGGAGAACTCCGCCTGCACCCTCCTGTAGCGTGGCGCCCGCAATATGCCGGGGTAGGCGGCGGTGCGGGGACGAAAGAATCCGGGGGTGGAGCACTCATCCGCGAATCAGCATACGGGCTCATGACCCCGCCGGCAGCAAGGCATCTCTTGAGGTTCTCAAAATAACGCATTGAATCAACATGGGTCGTATCCCGGTGCTGCCGCCTCCGGTTGCGCCCTGGGATTCCGTGGCCTATAAACGTTTATATACAAAAGTTTATAACAAAAGCGTGACGCCCTCGGCGCCCGCGAGGCCTCCCCGGCCCGTGTGCGCGCTGAATGTAAGGCGCGTCGCGACCAGAACAAGGGGGGTTCGATGGTTCATGGAAGGAATGCCCCGGGCATTTGCTCGGCCGCGGAACTGCTATTGTCGCTGAGCGTTCATTCACCACTCATCCCTGCCGCCGGTATTTCGTCAGCCCGATGCGTTGACGCCGCGCGTCAGACCGTGACCGAACGAGGCACTCGGGCGGGGCGTAATCCGCAGGAATATCGCGCCGTTCGGCCCGATATTGAACCCAATGGTGCCTGGCACGGTTCGTGCTGCGATGTACTCCCCATGCCAGCCCGGTTCGACGGGGCTTTCCCGATCCCGCGACGCCCCCGTGCGGGCGCGCACCGTGCCGGATCCCGGAGCCATAGGCTTCGGACGCCTTGCATCATAATGAAAGAGGGAATCTTCAACGATGCACCCGGCTTCACAGTCTGACCAAACGAGCGCAAACGCTCCGCCCGCGCAGCCGACGGATGAGAGCGCGGGATCGCGCTCCGCCGCGGCCGGCAGCGCTGGCAGACTTGCCCCGGGAGATGTCGTCTGGGCGCTCGGCAGCTTCTGTGCGCTCAACCGCAAGCCGTTCGACGCCGAACTCCTCACCCGTCAGTTTCCCCCGCCCTATACGGGCGC
>DAHXOO010000040.1 GCA_027364845.1 Pseudomonadota bacterium
GGGTACCGAACGCCCGTCTGCGAGGTCGCCGGCAGCTGCGGCCTGGAGCCCGCTTACGTCTGGACCACTGGCAGTGATGCTCGCGCGCCGACTCGCCTTTGTGTTGCGCGTACATGGCGGCATCCCATGACTGAACTTCTACCGTGCCCGACCGGCCTCGGGATGAATCCCGATGACGGTTTGGCGTTAACAAATGGAGCGGCTGCGTCGTGCCGACAGGCTGCACTATCGCATGTCACTCTGGCCTGGGTCGTGGTTGTCAGGCCCTTGAGCGCTAGACCGCGGGCTGCAGCCCGCCATCGACCCATCTCGACCATTTTTGGTGGGCGCACAGGAAAAAGGTTTCCCTTCGGAGTTGAATTTCGGACTAGGCGCCCGAGGTTGTTAGGAGCGGCTCGGACAGGTGTCGCGCCTGGTCAGCAGCACATCTCCGTGAATGTTGAAGGATCTGACGTGGCAGAAATGGGTGAGGGGACGTTCGTTCGTCGCGACTGCGCTGCAGGCGCCGGGTGGTTTGAACGGGAGCAGGGTGGGCAGATTCGCAGCTGTTCACCAGGCAGAACACATCGTGCCGCAGTTCGCAGTCTGACGGGTCTCCGGGCGGATCCGCCGGCGGGTAGCCTGCCAACGGCGACGATCATGCACCGGGACCGGATAGTCGACGAATTTCGGAGATCATGGCGGCCATGAAATGGTTCTCGCAGGTATATTACCGATACAGCAAGATATGGAAGATCGTCAAGCTGTACTTCCTCATCGCTGGCCCGGGCCTCGTGGTGATGATCGCGGACAACGACGCCGGCGGGATTACCACCTACGTGGCTACCGGCGCGAAATACGGCTATGGCCTCATCTGGTTCCTGGTCATCCTGGTGCCCGTCGCCTACTACGTCCAGGAAATGACGGTACGGCTGGGAGCAGTCACGAAGCGCGGACACGCTGAGGCGATTTTCGATGGCTTTGGCGCATTCTGGGGCTGGTTTTCCCTGATAGACCTCATGCTGGTCGACTGGCTTACGTTAGTAACGGAATTCATCGGGATGACCGCGGCGCTGAGGATCTTCGGCGTACCTCCGTATCTGACGGTCACCGCGGTCTGCCTGCTCCTGGGGGTCATCGTGCTGAACGGACGATACTGGACCTGGGAGAAGATCGCTCTGGTGTTTTGCGCCTTTAATCTGATCTACATTCCGGGCGCGTTCATTGTGCATCCGTCCGTGTCTTCGCTGGTGCGCAACGGGTTCATTCCGAATTTTCCAGGGGGATTCAATGGCGAGCTTTTCTTCTACCTGATGGCGAATATCGGCACGACGATTGCTCCGTGGATGCTGTTTTTCCAGCAGAGCGCCGTGGTGGACAAGGGCATGACCGAAAAGGACATCCCCTGGGGGAAATTCGACACCATGCTGGGGTCGTTGGTGACCGGAGTGGTCGGGGTATTCATTATCATCGTGGGTGGTACAGTACTTAAGGGCGTAGACATCCAGAGTGCGGCGCAGGCCTCGCACCTGCTAATGGGCGTTAACCGCTACCTCGGAACGTTCATGGCAATCGGGCTTTTCGACGCCGGGCTGCTCGGCGCGATCTGCATATCGCTGGCGAGTTCCTGGGCATTCGGCGAGATCTTCGGATGGGCTCATTCGCTCAACAACAAGATCAAGGAGGCGCCCTGGTTTTACGCCAACTATTTCATTACCCTCATCAGTGCGGGTGTCGTGGTCCTGATTCCCAGAGCGCCGCTGGTGCTCATCACGCTGTTCGTGCAGGTAGTGGCGGTCACCTTGCTTCCGGCCGCCCTGGTGTTCCTGATCTTGCTGCTCAATGACGACAAAACGATGGGCGAGTACAAGAATACCCTGACCCAGAATATCCTCAATATTGCGATAGTTGTGGCCATCATTGTGCTGTCATCCCTTTACGGGGTCAGCGTGATGTTTCCGAACGTATTTCATTAAGCGAGAACCACTATGTGGAAGATCGTGCGACGCCAGTTCCGCAAGATCGGAGAGATCAACAGGAAATATTCCAATCCGCGGATTGAAATGTCCATGCCGGTGAGGCTGTCCCTGCTGTTGCTACGGGGTTACCTGATTTTCCTGGTGGGCCTGATGATATTCCGATTCATCACGCTGCTCCACTGACCGCGGTTCCGGCTCCGGAAAAAGGACGGCAAGAATGGCAACCATCATGACGACGGCCTTTTATCTCAGCGAGATAATCGGTAGAAAAGTATTCCTTGGCGCGCGCAAGCTGGGAAAACTCCATGACCTGGTTATCGCTGAGACCGGGAAACTGCCGGAAGTCACCCATTTCCTTGTTGCTCGGCCGTTCGGGCATCACGCATTGCTCATACCGCTGGATAAGGTCGTCGTCATCACAGAAACCGAAATTGCCGTCAATCTTGAGAGCGTCGAGCAGTACGAGAAGGATGCTGGACCATCAAGCATTCTGCTGAAAGATTACATTCTGGACAAGAAAGTACTTGATCTGGATGATAATGAGATCGATATCGTCTACGACGTGAGACTGGTTGCACGCAATGGAAAAATCTATGTCAGCGACGTGGATTTCAGCCGTTCCCGGCTGCTGCGCAGGATGGGGCTGACGCGACTGGCAAACCTGCTTTCCGGAAGCGGCAAGGCGCAGCTACTCTCCTGGGCCTATGTCCAGCCGCTGCCGCAGCACATCGGCCCGTTCTTCGGTGACGTAAAGCTGCGGGTACTCAAGGAAAAGCTGTCGGAGATGCACCCGGTGGATCTGGCGGACATGCTGGAGGAGCTCGATCACCCCCAGCGTCTGGCCATTTTCAACGAACTGGAAACGGAGCGCGCCGCTTCCACGCTGGAAGAGGTGGAGCCACGGGTCCAGCGCGAGCTGATCTCCTCGGTCCACAAGGAAAGGGCGGCGGAGCTGATCAATAACATGACGCCGGCACAAGCAGCCGACATCCTGGCAATATTGCCGGCCGCCGACGCGGACGACATCCTGAAGCTTATCGACCAGGAAAACGTTCCGAAGGTCCAGTTTCTCATGGAGAAGCACGACGAAAACATCCTGAATTTCGTCACGTCACGCTTTATCAAGTATCCTCCCGCCACCAGTGTCGGTGAAGTACTGAGCCAGTACCGTGAGGTTTCACGGGAAAAGGACGTGATCATTTATCTCTATGTGGTGGGTGAGCAGGACAAGCTTCTCGGTGTCGTTGACCTCGCAAGATTGCTGCTGGCCACAGGAGAGGAGTCTCTGGAAAACATCATGGTTACCAACGTCATTCATCTGGATCCGAAAAGCACGGTGCTTGAAGCGTCCGAGACGTTCGCGCGTTATGGTTTCCGGGCACTGCCGGTCGCTGACCAGGCGGATACGATTCTGGGCGTGATTCCATACCGCGATATCATGAACCTGAAGCATCGATATGTCTGAGCGGTTTGTGGTGGCGGCACTTCCAGGTTTAGGAGTGGCTGTTGGCGGGGACCACTGCCTACCCGGTTTGGTAGCTTGGCTGCTGACGACAGATTCGCACGGGTACCGTGCATGCGAGTGTCGGTGCCCCAGCGGTAAATCTTTCGGGTGCTGAATCCGATTGTCTATAGTTCAAAATCTGTTCGGAATTCGTCAAAAATATTAATAAACATACATAAGTAATTGTTATTTTAAGTAAAAGTTTCAGATCTTTTCGCTCGACCCTGCATGGTAACGAACGTCGGCGAGTGCAATAGGCCCGGGATGGCTTTAGGCATGAAAGACGGGATATAGTGACGCCTCTGAATGACTGTCATGGAGCGACGGCCATTACTCAGACGAAGCTTGACGCAAGGACCGGATCTCTGGCCCGGATTGTGCCGACCGACGCAATCCCGGGGCTTGCTGCGTCAGACCGTGCCCTGCTTCGCGACCTCGCAGTCGTGCAAGTCATTTCGCGGGATCTCACTGAACAGTTTCACTACGCGCGTGGTGGCGCGAGCCGCGCGCTCGCGCGACTGGAAGATGCGGGCATCCTTCGTGCCAAGCCGCTGTATGTCGCTGGCGAGCGGCCAATGCCAGTCTATCGGTTCGCCACCCGCGCCATCGCCGCCTCCTGGGGTGACCCGGTGCTGCCAGCGGGTGGGCACGCAAGGATGCTTCATGAGATCCTGACGGCACGCGCGTATTTCGCGCTGAGGCGCCCCCTGGGTTTTCGCATTGCCGCCCATCTGAGCGAGGCGGAAATCTCGCTGTTCGAGTCGCACCGCCCGGATGCTGTGTACGTGGACACTGCCAGCGGCGAACTCGTCCTGGTCGAGGCCGACAGCGGTCAATATACCCCACGCCAGATCCGGGAAAAATTGGCGTACTGGCGTTTCAGTGGCTTCCTGCGTCAGGTCTGGGTGCAGCCTGCTTGCATCCACGCGGTGCCGGTGCCGGAGGTTCCGGGCATCAGGATCCTCAGGCTATGAGACGCGAAGCCTGCGCACGACCAGTTTGTGCGGCCCGAAGCCGGGGCCAGGGCGCGATTGCTGTCCGCCGGCTGCTCGCGCTTATCAAAAGGTTACACGGGCAGATAATCCTGTGGATGTTTTGCGGCTGCTCAAATGAACGCGCGCTGTCTTGACCGGTTGACCCCCTTGCACCACGAAATTCTGTGCCAACTCGCTCGGGTTCAATTCGCGACAAGCCTCCAGCTCGCGCATTGGTGCAAGGTGCATCCGTCCACGATATCCAGGGCAATCGCAGACTTGCTGAAGCTGCGTCTGGTAGGCGCCAGCGTATTGCCGAGGCCAGCCATCTGGTATCTCAACAGCGGCGGGGTGTGGCCGTGGTAAATCCCGCCGCGTCTGCGCGTCGTCCCTGCGCTTCGTGGAGCGTCATGGCCCATGCCTGTCATCGGAATGCCGTCGAGATCGTTTTAGACAGGCAGCGCGGCGGCTTCCGGTTTCTGCCGCGCCCGGTGCTGTGGAAGCAGGGCTTCAATCCGGCCCACGGCGAACGTGCTGGAATCGATGCTGCAAAGATCTCGTGGCTGGTTCTGCTTGACGATTATCTGATGGTTAGCGGGCGCATTGCCCGTTGCTGGCACCGACGGCATACACCGTACCCGAAGTACTGGCCGGACCTGACAGGGCGCGCATGGTGTGACGTGATGCAACGCTTTGTTGTCGGTTGCACGGACCCCGCACATGCGGCGCGGCATCGCACCTGGATCGCGACGCACGACATCCCGGCGTACGTGATCGATATCCCAGCACTGTGGGTGACATGAGAGAGCGATAGCCGGCATCATACTGTTGGTGCTGGGCGTGGATGCTGCAGCCACAGCGATCTTTTTTCATGTCTGGCAGCCGGTTGCGGGCTGGTTTGCAGCCATGGTGGCGGGTAATCGGCGTTCAGTGCCGCTACCGCAGTTCCGCGGCCCGATCGGGGCGTAGCGGCTGGGTGCTTGGTGAGGCTACCGAGCTGAGCGATCCCGATCGTCCACGGCGTGTACCCGCGGCGGTTCTCTCTTCAAATGTGCTGAATCTGGGAATGATCGCTATCGGCGCGCCGGGTTCGGGCAAGACCGATTCTGTCATGCTCGGCTATATCAATGCCCTAGACAGACAGTCACCGCGCAGCGGCTGGGCATTGTTTGACGGAAAGGGTGACATCGATACGTACCGGAAATGCGTTGGCATGAGGTGCGCGCCGGATCACTTCTTTTCCAGTGAGCTGCCGGGGTCGGAATCCATCAATCTGCTGGAAGGAGCCTCTCATGACGTCGTCGATCGGCTGTCGAAGATTCTCATCGGAACCTCCGACAGTACGTCGTTCTATATGGACGAGCAGCGTGCTGTGCTTGCACGCATGGTGCCGCTGCTGCTACGGCTCCCGGAGGCGACAAACCTGCGTGATCTGTATGTGGTGTTGTGTATGAAGGATGCGGGAAATGAGCTCAGGCGCCGTGCTCGGAAGTCCGGGGCCGACCCAGTGGAAATCACCTTGGCGCGCCAGTGGCTCGAGCAACCATTCGCCACGCGTGTCAGGAACATTTCCGGACTGCTCAATCGACTTTTCGTCTTTGTGGCGGGACCTGGTGCGGACCGGCTCAATGTCTACGATCCGGACATTCGCATCAGCGCTATAGTCAGCGGCCGGAAATCTCTGTTTGCCCACCTTCCGCTGACGAGTTTCGCACGCGATGTGGCAATCGCTCTGATAGAAATGTTCGGTGTAGAGGCGCGGCGGCGGCAAATAGAAAGGACGGAGGCGCCGGTCACGTATCCGCTTCTGTTCGACGACTGGGGCGCCTTTTTTTCACGAAGACTTCGGGCCATTCAGCGCGCGCTGCCGCTCCGCGGAAATGCCGCTGTCATTTGGTTTCCAGTCGCACGCACACTTGCGTGCGATCGGTCCCGGCTACGCCGATGAGCTTGACGACACGATCGCCACCAAGGTGATCATGCGGGTCCAGGGAGAAGACACGTCGCGATATGTCGCACACCTGTTGGGGCAGTACGATGCCATTGATCTCGGGACCCGCAACTGGGCGGGCGGTTCTGAGTTCAGTCTGCGCTATGCACGACGCTACCGGGTATGCGAGCGCACGCTGCGGGAAATGCGACAGGGAGAGGCCTATGTATCGAGCCTTGACGAAAACCAGAAAGGGTGTGAGAAATCCGCTCTGGCATCTGCGGTTTACGCTTCCGGAATTCGGATCGTGGAAGACCGTAGCGTTGCCCGGCACACGGACGCATGCGCAAGGCGAGGGTCTGGATTTCTGGGGCAGATACATGAATCCGGCAATGCTCGCCGAGGTCCATCGCGCTGTCACTCGCGAACATGGCGGCTTTGGAGGTACGGCTGCGGTACACCGTAATGGAAACCGTTCCGAGACCTTTTAAGGATATCGACGCGAATCCGGGCCTCAATGTGGAGATCTGATCGTGACAACGTGGATCGGGTTGTGGCCGCTTCTGGTTCTGCCGAGCATCTTGATGATCGCGCTGGGAGCCGTAGTCACGATGCCCGTGGCGGGCCATGAGATCGGCGGGGCCGCGGTGCAGCATTGGTGTGTCGTCCATCTGCTTCTGGACTGGCTTCCAGGTAGGGTACACAACCGGCTGGCGATCTGGTTCAGCGGCACGGATGCATTGCACCGCTGGATTCTGTACCTGCTCATCGTGGCAAACGTCAACACTTTCTTGTTGCCCCTGCTTTACGGAATCGGCGAGGGAATCCTGCGTTTGCAGGCATGGGGTGTGCGCACGGATCTTGAGCTGAAGAGCCTGGCAGCGAGAAAGGGCAGGTAGTGCCGGAGAGAACGAGCCAGTGAATAGATCCCCCCAGGTGTAGCGACAGTCCAATGTGCCTGCGCCGAGTCGGCGGGTGACCGAGCGCTTGCCAAATATTCGTCCACCCATGTCCCTGGCTTTGCCGGACACGGTCATTGAACTTTGACGAAGATCAAGGTCATCGGCGCATGGAGTCATAATATTGGCCGTGACAGATGTCGCGAAAATCCCGATCAGAGTCCAACGAATACAGTTATGGAGATGCCGCTATGACTAACGATACCAGACAGGAATCGAAGACCCAGCAGATCCAGAAGGCCGAACCGGCACGCACGCTGAGTCCGTTCGAGGAAATGAATCGCATGTTTGATCAGTTCTTCGGTGGTAGCTGGGTGCGTCCGCGGCGATTCGCGTGGCCGTCGTTTCCGGAGCTTGCGCTGCCGGAGGCGATCATGCCGAAAGTGGATGTCATCGATCGCGAGAACGAGGTATTGGTGAAGGCCGAGGTGCCGGGTGTGGAGAAGAAGGACCTCGACATCAGCGTGGGTGAGAATACGGTCATCGTGAAAGGATCAAGTTCCCACGAGGAAAAAGAAGAGCAAGGCGATTTCTACCGGCACGAAATTTCCAGTGGCACTTTCAGCCGTACCATCGTTCTGCCGGCGCAGGTAGATGGCACCAAGGCCAAAGCGGTTTTCAAGGATGGGGTGCTCGAGCTGACGATACCAAAAGTGGAGACCGCCAAACGCCACAGCGTAAAGGTGAGTTGATCGCGTCTGTGCGGTTGATGGCGGACTGACCGCGCCGGTGGTAGCCGGGCCTGGGCACTGAGGGTCCTGGTTTCCTGAGTGGCGTGGGTCGCTCGGCCGGTAAGCAGCATGCGGGGCAGGGCGCGCGCGAAGCCGTCGCCGTATATTGCCGGAGCGAGGACCGGCCGCGGGATGCCGCGACTGGAGCGGATCTGTTTGAGGTTGGGCGCGCCGCCAGTCTGCGGCTTGATACCATCGTACTTGGACCGAACAGGATGCCCGGATCTCCGGGCGATGGCGCGTCCAGCTGGCGGATCAGTCCCGCCTTCCCTGTAGTGCCGTCAGCAATTCGAGCAGGGCGACGAAGAGATTGAGGATATCCAGGTACAGGCTTACCGTAATCAGGATCGGGTTGGTTTCCCCACCACGTATCATCCTGCTGGTATCCACGAGGATGTAGCCGGAAAAGATGAGTAGTGCCGCCGCGGCAATGGTCAGCTGCAGTGCCGGCATGCGCAGGAAAAAATTGGCGATGCCGGCGAGGATAACTACGATGAGTCCTACCATGAGGAAGCCACCCAGGAAGCTGAAATCTCGCTTGCTCCGCCAGGCATAAATCGACAGTGCGGCGAAGATGACCCCAGTGCCCAAGAGTGCCTCCGCGACGATCTGCGGCCCGTTGGCAAATCTTAAAGTGACGGCCAGCAGGGGTCCGAGGGACAGGCCCATCAGGCCGGTAAAGACGAAGATCATGGGCACTGCCATGGGGCTGCGTTTGGCTCCGGTGATCAGTACGGCAAACAGGGCCGCGAAGGCGAGCAGCATGAGAATGATTGGATGCTGATAAGGAAAGGCCATGCCGATGCCGGCCCAGGCGGTGATAGCGCTGACTGCCAGTGTCCCGGTAAGCAGATTGTAGGCCTTGCGTACAATGTCGGAGCTCGACAAGGCAGGGGTCAGATTCGGGGATATTTCGGGAAAGGGATTAGGATTGCTCATGGATGATTCCTCCGGATTGGCGGCAAGTTTGCCCCGGACAAACGGTTCGCGCAACAGGTGCCGTCGGGGTCGAACCTGGCAGACGAGTGCGCCGGATTATTTTGGTGGCTATCGGCTGGCATGACCCAGCCTCGCGCCGGGTTTGCCCGCCCCTGGACACACCTGGTCTGTGTGCGGCACTGTGGTCCGACAACCACATTCCCGAATCCCGCAAGGGGAACCCGCAGCCTGCCCCAGGGCAAACCACCGTGTCGTGATTCCCTTGAAGGATAAGACCGTTCAGCCTGCTTTGCGTTTGCGCGCAATACCGGTCAGTGCGATCAGGCCGGAACCGAGCAGCCATGCCGCGGCCGGGACGGGTACCGGCTCTGGGGTCAGGATGAAGCTCCGTAGCTGGCCGTAATAATAGCCATCGCCGGCGATCTGTCCGAGATCGTTGATCCCATAGGCATCAGCCAAGGTCCATCCGGAATTGGAGGAAAGGAGGCTGTTGAGATCGACCATTTTTCCGTTGCTGTACAGGAAGGCATCATGCCCGCTGCTCGCCGTGAGCGAGTAACCGACCACCTGGCCATATTTGTTGATGCCGTAGGCCACACTCGTTGTCCCACCGAGGGTGCCCAGGTCGATCATTCCAGCACCGTTGTTGTCTAGGAATGCGTGCTGGAGACCTCCGAGAGTGAACGCGCTACCGACCACTTCGCCGTTGCCGTTGATGCTCCAGGCAGTGCTGTTGTTGCCCCCCAGGGTACCCAGGTCGGTCATCGTGCCGTTTGAATAGAGGAATCCATGCTGGACCTGGTCTCCGGTCAGCGAGGAGCTCCCGACGATTTGGCCGTTGTTGTTAATGCTGACGGCGCCGCTCCAGGTCCCACCGAGGGTACCCAGGCTGCTCATGCTCCCGTTGCTGTACAGAAAGGCATCCCCTGTGTTGTTTCCCGCTGTGCTGGTCTCACCGACCACGTCACCGGAATCGTTAATGGAATAGGCGTAACTGGTCGGCCCTCCCAGGGTCCCGAGGTCATGCATTTGGCCGTTACTGTAAAGAAAAGCGTTATAACTGTTGCCGGCAGTGTCGGCATAACCAACCACCTGGCCGAAACTATTGATTCCCAGGGCGGCGCTGCTTGTTCCGCCCAAGGTACCCAGATCGTTCATGCTGCCATTGCTGTACAGCGAGGCATTCACGGCCGTTCCGGAGAAATCCGAATTACCAGCTACCTGACCGGCGTTGTTTATGCCGAGAGAGGCGCCGTTAGTGCCAGGAGAAGAGCTGAAGCTGCCGCCCGAAGCGTTCATATCGGTGAGCGTGTACAAAGTCGATCCTGCGGCCATTGCTTGATTCGGCAAGGACAGTGCACCGGCGGCCATGATTAGTAATGCTGTACCCGTCAAATTATTGATTTTCATGAAACATCTCTCCACATTGTATTTTCCTTTTTATTGCTTCTGCGAGTCGGCAGTTGTCTTGAGCCTCGCCAAATCATGGCGGCTACCGTTCGGTAGCGCCAACCATTCAACCGCTTCGAACCTTTTGCCAGGCTCGAAAGCAGACGCTCAATTGTTGTGTGGGTACTTGCGTTTGAACCGACCCTGCCGGGCCCGGTGCAGCACCACCCCGTTGTTATCGTGACCAATCATACCGGGATCTAGGATGGATTTCATCTGGCAGACCCTAATTTTGCCTGTACAGACATTAACGGCATGACGACAGATCGACGAAAATACATTCAGATATTGTCGTACTACATTGATGTTAATTGTAAATCATCGCAAGTCCATTGCCATTCTGGCTCGATCGCCGCATGCCCATCGAATGTCGGCATCCGGAACCACTACTTACGCTGCAGCGCGGCGCGCTGCGACGGTAGTAATGCACCGGCCCGGTCGATGGCGGGGTGCAGACTCTAGTGATCCGGGGCGGTCCTGCCACAGGAGGGTCGGTCTCCGAAACACGGAGGAAGGGTACAAATGGAATACAACGCACGCTACAGCGGTACCGGGGATCCCCGAAATGCGCGTGGCGATAATGCCGCCGAACGTTGCGTCAGGCGTAGATACCAGGGCCGTATCCGATCTCTAGCGTGTCTGTGCCGGCAGGCAGCGGGCTGCTTACAAGCCTCCGCCAAGGGCGACGAGAAGCTGGGCGGTATCCTGATAGCGCTGTGCCAGTGCCCGCGCGTATCCCAGACGCGCTTGTTGATAAGATCGTTCGGAATCAATCAGCTGGAGCACGTCCGATTTGCCGGCGGCATAACTCAGTCGCTGTAGTTTCAGTGACAGGTGTGCCGTATCAAGGGCGTGGTATTCGGCAGCGACGAGTTGGGCATCGTATCCCAGCGCTCGCAGGACGTCGGCGACCTGCCCGAATGCCTGAAGCACCGTTTGCCGGTAAGTGGCAAGCGTGGCGCTGTAGGCATCGATCGCCGCCTGCTTCTGTGCTTTCAGGATGCCGCCGTGAAACAGCGGAGCGGTTAATGCGGCGGCCAGACTCGAGGTCTCGCTTGCTGGCTCGAACAAGGTGCTTGTGGACAGGGATTCCAGGCCGAAAGACCCAGACAGGGTGATATTTGGATATAGCTGTGCAGTGGCGATGCCAATGGCGGCGCTGTTCGCATGGAGCTGCGCTTCAGCCGCAAGGATGTCCGGGCGATGCCGGACCAGCTGTGACGGCAGACTCAACGGAAGGTTCGGTGGCAACGTGAAATCCGTCAGGTTGAATGTCGGCGAAGACCATTCGGCGGGAAACTTGCCCGCCAGGATCGACAATGCATGGCGCGCGCTGGTTAGTTGCAGCCCCAGCGGCGGCAGCAGTGCGAGATCGTTGTCCAGCTGGCTTTGCGCGGTTATCACGTCGGTTCGTGCCGCCTTGCCCGCCAGGAATTTCTGCTGAACCAGACGCAGATTGGTTTCGTCGTCTGCGATGATGCTGCGGGTCGCTTGCAGCTGCAGCCGGAGCGAGGCGATGGTGATTGCCTGGGTGACGGTGTTGCCGGTCAGAGTGAGATAAGCGGCGGCCAACTGGCATTGCTGGTTCTGGGCGAGCGCCTTTGCCTGCTCCAGACGCCGCCGCGTTCCGCCGAACACATCAGGTGCGTAGCTGACGCTGGGCCCCAGCGAGTACAGATTGTATGTGCTCGATGCGGCACCCACGAACAAGCCATTACTCGCGGTGCGCGAGGCGCCGACACTCTGGCGCTGTGCCGTTGCTGAAAAATCGATTTGCGGGAAGAAGTCACCGCGTGCCTCGATGATCGTCTGCTGTGCCTCGAGTAGAGTTGCCCGCGCCGCAGCCAGGGTCTGGTTCGCGGCCAGTGCCTGGCGCACGACCTGGTTGAGCTGAGGTGAATGAAACAGTTTCCACCAGTCTGCAGACACGGCTTGTCCTACGGCCAGCCGTTGGGCTGTCTCGCCGCTGCCGGGGGCCAGAACGACGGGTATGGGCGAAAAAGTGTACCCGGAAATAGCAGGTGGCGATGGCCGCACGAAGTCGGGGCCGACTGCGCAACTGCTATTGCCAAGGACCAAAGCCACCGTCAGTGCGCTCAGTATGCTGCGTCGAAATAGGAGGGACGTGGCAGTAGTCATGAGGGCGGTAGCAGCATGTTATTCGAATCGCAGCGCTTCGATCGGGTTGAGATGGGATGCCCGCCGCGCCGGATAGTAGCCGAAGAATATGCCTACGGCTGCCGAGAACAGGAAGGCACCGGACATCGCGACCGGGGACAGCAGCGTCGGCCAGTGCGCGACGGATGAAACAATCACAGAAATGACGACACCGATGACAATGCCGATACTGCCGCCGATCACGCTGAGCAGCACCGCCTCAACGAGAAACTGCAGCAAAATATGAATACGACGTGCACCTATTGCCATGCGGATGCCGATTTCCCGCGTGCGCTCGGTGACGGAAACGAGCAGGATGTTCATGATTCCGATCCCACCGACAAGCAGCGATATAGACGCGACTGACGCGAGCAGCAGCGCCATGACCCGGCTGGCGCTTTCTGCAGCCTGTGTGATATCGCTGATGTTGTGCACACCAAAATCATCCGGTTGCCCGAGCTGGATATGGTGGCGCTGCCGCAGAGTGTGCGTGACCTGCTGCAGGGCGGCGGGCACGGCCGATTGGCTGTTTGCCTGGACGAAAAGAATGTTGACGTAGCCGATGAGCCGGGGCTGGGTGCCGAAAGGATTCGGTGGCGGCAGATAGATGCTGTTCGAGTTGGTCTGGGTCTGGGTCGGCGTGGAAACCCCGAGCACTTTGCGCTCACCGGTGGTGAAGGGGATCAGTACCGTATCGTCCTGATCCTGACCGAAACCTGTTTGGCCCCTGGTAGCCAGGACGCCGATCACCCTCATGGGCACGTTCTTGATGAAGACTGTGGCCCCGACGGGATTCTCATAGGCGCCAAACAGGTTCTTGAGAACGGTGTGTCCGAGCAGGCACACCCTGCTGGCATCGCGTTCATCGGTTTGCGTTATGGTACGTCCCGCCACTACCGTCCAGTTGCGTATCTCGAGAAAGCTCGGCGTCACGCCTTGAATGGCGGTGCTCCAGTTCTGGCTGCCGTACTGGACCTGGGCGATTTGACGAATCTGATAGGCCACGTTGGCGACTGCAGGGTCATCCTCGCGGATTGCACGTGCATCCGACACCGTCAGGGTCGAGGCGCTGCCAAACCCCGCGCGCACTCCGCCGGTTGTGGTTGTCCCCGGCAGCACAATCAGGAGATTCGTGCCGAGACTTTCGATCTGTTCTTTGACTGCGGCGTTGGCCCCTTGACCTACTGCCACCATGGTGATCAGCGCGGCCACTCCAATGAAAATACCCAGCATGGTTAGAGCCGAACGCAGCTTGTTGCGGGCAAGGGCCCGTCCGGCGGCCAGCAACGCCATTCGCGCGAACGACCAGGCATCATCGAGACCGCGTGCGGATGCAGCCTGCTGTGCCGGAGGCGGCTGCGCGATTGGCTGCGCCGGAATCTCCGGCATTGTGCGTGCGCCGCTGCGCTCGTCGGAAACGATGTTACCGTCACGCATCGTTACTATTCGATCGGCGAACCGTGCCATGTCCGGCTCGTGGGTGACCAGAATCACCGTCAGGCCGCGCTGGCGATTGAATGTCTGTATGGTAGCCATGATGTCTTCGGCTGTCTTCGAGTCGAGGTTTCCCGTCGGCTCGTCGGCCAGCAGTATCGCAGGCTCGTTAATGAGCGCACGCGCGATCGCGACCCGTTGCTGTTGGCCTCCCGAGAGCTGGCTCGGGCTGCTGTGTTCGCGTCCGTCGAGACCGAGCGCATGGAGCGCGTCCCGGACCCGTGCGTCGCTGTCCGACAGGCGGCCAGAATAAAACAGCGGCAAAGCAACGTTTTCGGCGGCACTGGTGCGCGCAAGCAGATTGAAGTTCTGGAACACGAAGCCGATCCGCAGGCTGCGGATGCGGGCGAGCGTCGGCTCATCCAGGGATGCGGTGTCAACGCCTTCGAGAAAATACTGGCCGCTGGTGGGTTGATCGAGGCAACCGAGGACGTTCATCAGCGTGGATTTGCCCGATCCCGAGGCTCCCATTATCGCAACGAATTCCCCACGTTCGATAGTGAGACTCACGCCGCGCAACGCATTGACCTCGACGTCTCCGAGTCGATAGGTTTTAACGACGTTGTCAATCTCGATGACGTGATCGGACACGTTATTCGTCTCCGTTCCGGGCTTCAGAAGCGCATCGGTGCGGGTCGACGTGCAGCGCCGCCGCTGGCCGGGGCAATTTCATTGACGATGACCCTGTCTCCCGGCTTTAGATCGCCGCCCATGATCTCGGCATAGCGGTCATCGCGCAAGCCGGTAGTGACCTGAATCGCTTGGGGCTCGCCCGCCCGCAGCACCCATACTCGGGCAACAGACTTGAGCGCGTTAGCAGACGATGCCGGTGCACCGACCACCAGGTTCAAGCCACTGGGAGAAAAGCGCAGGGCCTGCAACGGAACTCGCAGCACATTGTCACGTTCAGCGACGACAATCTGCGTGTTTGCTGTCATGCCGGGCAGGAGCTCAAGCTTGGGGTTGTTAACGCCCACGACCACATCGTAGGTAACGACGTTTTGCACCGTGATCGGTGCCTGGCGCACCTGTACGACCCGGCCCTCGAAAACCTTATCCGGGTACGCCTCGACTGTGAACGAGACCCGTTCGCCGGCCTTGGCGCCACCGATATCGGACTCACTGACGTTTGTATCGACCTGCATCTTGGTCAGATCCTTCGCGATCAGAAACAGTGTCGGTGTCTGAAAGCTTGCCGCAACCGTCTGTCCGACGTCGATATTGCGCGAGATCACGATTCCATTGACCGGGGAAATGATGTTTGTGTATCCGAGATTCACCTGCGCCGCTTGCAGCGCCGCCTGGCGCTGAAGGATGGTTGCGCGATCGAGCGCAACCTGAGCCTTGCCCTGAGCGTAGACGCTGTGGTCGCTGTCCACGGTGTCCTGGGACACGATGCCTGCCTTGAGCAACTGAAGGTCGCGCTCGTAGGTGGTCTTGGCGTAGCTGAGACTGGCGATGTCTTTCTCTAGCTGCGCCTGGCCGTTCGCGAGACTGGCGCTGTCCTGGTCGACCACAAGCTGATAGGGGCGGGGATCGATCTTCGCGCAAAGTTGCCCGGCCGTTACATGCGTGTTGTAGTCGCAGTGCAGTGCCGTGATGACTCCGGACACGTAGGATCCGACCTGCACCGTTATCACCGGATTGACGGTGCCCGTAGTGACGATCGAGCGCACGATGTTGCCGCGACCCGCCGTTTCGGTGACATATAGCGGCGGTTCCGGTCGGCTGTGCCACCAAGCAGCGGTTGCCGCGGTGATAACAATCACACCGAGAACCACCCACCAGCGTGTGTGCAGGGTTAGGAGGTTCTTCATTATGTTTGCGGGCTTCATGGCAATATGGTCAAGGAAAAGTGGGTTCAGAGGCCGAATTTGTCAGTATGCTGCAGCGACGTGCGGCTGCAGCGCTGCCGTTGACACCGGAATCGGCAGACTGATCACGACGCGCAGGCCCCCATCCGGCTCGTTGGCCGCCACGACGGTTCCGCCATGCACGCTGATTGCTCTTTTTGCGATCGCGAGACCCAGCCCGTAGCCGCCGCCCCATCGATAACGCGCATCGTCCACCCGCACAAAGGGATCGAACAGTACCGGCAGGAATTTCTCGGGCACTCCCGGGCCATGATCACGGATGCCGATCTCCAGAAAGTCGTGCCGATTGCTGTACCGATCCAGCGACAGCGTGACCGTCGTGCCCTCGGGAGTATATCGCAGCGCATTGCGTACGATGTTCTCGATGGCGCTATGGAGCAGCGCGGCATGCCCTTGGATCACCGCTGCCGTAGTCCTCACGACCGTGACGTTGCGGTTACGCGATCGAGCCTCGAAATCGGCATCGGCAGCTACGGTGGCAAGGAGTTCAGCCATGTCGACAGGCTCGCTTCCTTCCGCAGTAACGCCGACCTCGAGTCGGGCAAGAGATAGGAGCTGTCCGATAAGATCGTTCAGCCGTTCGGCTTCTCGTTCGATGCGATCGAACTCCGGCGCGGCACGTCCATCTGCGCGCTGGCGTGCCAGACCGAGCGCAACCAGCAGGCGTGCGAGTGGCGAGCGCAGCTCGTGTGATACATCGCTAAGCAGCTGGCGCTGAGATGCCATGAGCTCCTGCAGGTGCTGGGCCATGCGATCGAATGCCCGCGCAAAATCCGCAATTTCATCCTTGCGACTTCCCAGTGTCGGTGCAACGCGCTCGTTCAGCTGTCCGGATGCGTATGCCTCGGTCGCGCGGCGCAGGCGGCCAATGGGCGCCGTGAGGTATCGTGCCAGGACCAGACAGACGAGGCCGCTCACGATCGCTGCGAGCACGATGGGAAGCATGATGATGCGCGGTCGTCCAAGCAGCCGGGCCAGCGTGACCCCCTGAAAATTGGGTATCAGCAGGTACGCGCGGTGGTCCGGCAGCAGGATTGGCGGAAGCGGAATATGGCCCGCTCTGTGCGCCAGGCGCTGGGCTACGGCTTGCGGCAATGGCCGCCCGAGAAGATCCGCACCGTGGCGATTGACGAGCAGCATCGGCACCAGCTCATGCCGGTCAAGTTGACTCAGCCACCGCTTCAACCCGGCGAGTCCGGCTCGATCGGCGATGCGTTGGCCATTGGCGACATACGCCAGCATGCGCTCGTGCAGCGGAGTGGCCTCCTGACGCTGCCGCAGCTGGTCGACGAAGCGCGAGGCGCCGAACATCGTGATCGCAGAGAACAGGATGAGCGCTATCCAGAATGAAAGAAAAATTTTCCAGAACAGGCGGTGCATGGCTGGCCTCAGGTCACGAGTGGATGTACTGATAGCCGATACCGCGAACAGTTTTGATGCGTTCCTCGTTGTCACTCAAAGGACCGAGCTTTCGGCGCAGGCTGCTGACGTGCATGTCAAGACTGCGGTCGTATGGAGTAAGCCTGCGCCCCAGAGCATGTTCCGACAGATGTGCTTTAGACACCACGTGGCCAGCAGAACGCAGAAGCACCTCGAGCACGCTGTATTCGGTGCCGGTCAATGGGACCTGGCGGCCACGACAATACACACTTCGTGTTCCGGTGTGCAGTTCGATGTCGCCAAGCGATAATATCTCTGGTGCTGAATCGGCGCTGCCGGAGTCCGATCCTGAAGCGCGCCGAAGTATGGCGCGTACACGCGCGACCAGTACGCGCGGGTTGCAGGGTTTGGCGAGATAGTCATCCGCGCCGAGTTCAAGGCCGACAATACTGTCAACGTCCTCGCCTCGGGCCGTGAGCATGAGTACCGGTACAAGAGAGCGGATACGCAGCTCGCGCAATACATCGAATCCACCGAGCCGTGGCATCATGACATCAAGGATGATGAGGTCGTAGTGGCCCGCGCGTGCCATGGCGAGCGCGGTCTCGCCATCATGAGCCGTGTCCACAGCGAAGCCTTCGATGCCGAGGTACTGGGTCAGCATCTCGCCAAGCTCTATGTCGTCATCGGCCAGCAGAATATGATCCATTTCCAGCTCAGACCATGGTGTTTCGCTCGATAATGCCACAACGCGAACTGCCACATATAGCGGCGCGCCCGGTATTTACGCGGATTTACCGGGATTTACCTGTCTTGACCGGCTTCTTTGCATGATCCTGAAGAATTTCCTGGGTATTTCATCTGTAATGGCTCCAGCGGCTGCCGTAGCGTGCAGGATGAGCACCTGGCATCGGAAGATCCATGGATAAACGGACTCAGACAAGGCCACACGGATCAGTACAAAATGTGGTACTTGTCTTAGCGCCGGAAGCGGCTAAAGTAGGGTTCCAACAGCAAGGAGATCACCGGGCTTCGGTTGACTCTCGGTGGTGTCGTGAACCCGTCTGAAATGAGTTGCCGGGGGTCGATCAGTATAAATAAATGGTAGTAAATCCAACATCTGACGACGAGTGCCGGTATTGTTCCAGGTGGCATAGGCGCACCGATCTCCCCGAGAGAGGAGCCAGACCTCATCGGTGCAGTCTTCCAGGCCAAAAAGCCGATAAGTCGCAAAGTTGATCTTTATAAAGCAGGGAACTAAGTGCAAGCTGTGCGGTCTTTTTGACTGCTAGCGAACCACCGGACCCACGGGAGACAAGCTTCTCCAGTCGATGAATATACGAATTCCCGCAATTTTTCCCGAACCCAACGCACGGCGCACGTTCTGTGTCATTTCGACCTTGCGACGGATGGGTGGGTTCAGGTGGATGACGTTACTGGCTCTGGTTTGTACGGTCGGTCTCTACGCAGCGGAAGCTTCACATCATCACAAGACGCGGGTCGGTGAGCTCCGCTGTCCGGTGTGTCAGGTGCTTGCCCACGGCGCACTGGATATTTTCATCCCTGAAGCCGGTCTGGTACCACATCATTTTGGCCGATATTTCCTCGTGCATTCTCGCGCGCACGTCGTCCTTCTTCCACAATCCCTCGCAATCAGGCCGCAGTCACGGGCCCCTCCCGTTTTTTTCGTCACTCCCTAATTCAGCGGTCTGCAGCGAGCACTGGGCCCCGCGTGATCAGCGGGCCATGGCGTCACGCCGATTTTCGGTCGGGTGTGGCGGTGCTGGCATTTCATTCAAGAGTCGTAGCCCCTGATCTGCGCTGCAGGTTGCATTCCGCCCGGTTGTGCCGGGGCTGACTGCAACAGTAGCCGTCTACCCTGGCCTGCGGCGGGGCCACCGTATGGGCGAAAAAAGAGTTCCGATTCCACGTGTCGCAGAATGCGATTGAGCAATTAACGAAGAGGGTCATGCCAATGAAGAACATTGTGAGAATTGTGACTGCCAGCGTTGTACTGGCTGCGCTGACTATCCCGGTGGCGCAAGCCGGGGACATGGCGGACATGTCTGGAATGTCTGGAATGTCGCGGAGTGGAACAGGAGGCGACCGCTACGGCGCGCCAGGGCAGGCATCGGCGGTGACCAGAACCGTGAAAATTACGACACTGGATACGATGCGCTTCACACCATCCCGGGTCGACGTTGGGCCAGGACAGACGGTGCGCTTTGTAATCCGTAACGCCGGGCGGACCACGCACGAATTCGTCATCGGTGACCGCACCGAACAACGTGCCCACGAGGCCGAAATGAAGGCGCACCCGGACATGAAGATGGGCCACGACCCCAACGGAGTAGCGGTGCCTCCAGGTCAGACCCGCACTCTCATCTGGCGCTTTCCCCAGCGTGCCGCAACGCTGGAATACGCCTGCCATGAACCCGGACACTTTGCGGCCGGAATGGTGGGGTACATCCACCTGCGCGCTCCGGCACCGGGGACAGCGCGATGACCCGATTGCGCGCACTCGGCGCACCGGTCATCGCATCGCTGCTTGTTGCTGCCGTCGCCCCAGCGGCGTACGCCCATGCGATTGCCGGTATGCGCGTATTTCCTGCCACCATGAGCTTCGATGACCCCGGTGTGGCTGACGAAGGGTCGTGGGTATTCAATCATATCGACAATGGGGGGGTGAGCCAGGACATGCTTAATCTGGCCTTTGCCAAACGCCTGACCGACAGCTTCGGTATCGTGGCGAGCACTGATTACCAGCACCTGATGTCCGGGAACGGAGCCCCGACTGCCGAGGGCTGGGACAACGTGACGATGGCCGGTTCCTATCAATTGTTCGTGCATCCGGCCTCCGAATCGATAGGCATGGTGCAGTTTTCCGACTCCATCGGCGATAGCGGCAGCCAGACTATCGGCACGCCGTACTCGACCTATACGCCTGAATTCGCGTTCGGGAAGGGTTTCGGTGGCTTGTCACATCGCTGGCGGATGCTGCGCCCGATGGCTTTCACGGGCGCGCTGTCTGAGGGTTTTCCGACGGATCCGACGGTCCCGCACATGCTGAACTGGAGTTTCTCGGTCCAGTACAGCATTCCCTATCTGCAGGACTTTGTGCGCGACGTGGGCATCAAGGGGCCATTCAAGAACATGGTACCGATCATCGAAGTTCCTATGCAGACTTGCCTCGATCGCGGATGCGCCGACCAGACCACGGGCTACATAAATCCCGGAGTCATATGGATCGGCCATTATCTGCAATGGGGAATTGAGGCGCAGATTCCGGTCAACAGCCGCACCGGCAATTCGGTTGGGATCCTGTTAGGCATGGATTTCTATTTCGACGACATCGCGCCGAATAGCCTGGGTGCGCCTTTGTTTAATTGATTACCGGAGACGGCAGACTTATGGCTATGTGGAGGATCCTGAAGTTCGCAATCGGTCCGCTTGTCTTGTTGCTGGCGGTGCAGTCCGCCGAAGCCCACGCCTTTCCGGACCATTCTTTGCCGAAGGTGGGGTCGGAGCTGGCCAGTGCGCCGACGATGGTGCGCATCTGGTTCGACGGAGACATCGAACCGGTATTCTCGACGCTGATTGTGAAGTCTGCGATGGGCAGCCAGGTAAGCGCCGGCCAGGGGAGGGTTTCTGCGTCCAACAGTACGCTTCTGGAAACGACGTTGCCAAAGACGTTGCCGCTCGGAAAGTACTATGTCTACTGGAGTGTCATCGCCCGCGATGGGCACCACACAGAGGGGCGTTTTCCGTTCCGGGTAAAGTAAAGGAGCAATCGTTCATGCATTTACACCCGATGTACATCGGCTTTACGGCAGTAGACGTTCTGGCAGTGGTCGCGGTGATCGGATTGCTCGCATGCTGGCTCGGTGTTCTGCCGCGCGCACCGGTTTCGGGAATAGACGTGGCAATGTCACGGCTGATCGGCATGGCAACCGTGTTGCTCACGGTTAGCAGCGTCGGGATTCTCATTGCACGCACGCTCGAATTGGAAGGAGGCCGGTGGGCGGCATTGCTACCCACCTTACCGCTCGCGTTGAAGGTTACGCACTACGGCCATGTGTGGCTCTTTCGCCTTCCGGCGCTGATTCTGTTGTGGTTCGGATGGAGAAACATCGGACAGCGTCAACGGCGCGCGTGGCCGGCATGGGTCATGATCGCGGCCGCAGCGGCCATTGCACTTACCCGCAGCGAAACTGGCCACCCCGCCGACAATGGCGATTTCACGCTGGCGGTGTGGATAGACTGGATGCATCTGGTGGCCGGATCCGTATGGGTCGGGTGCCTCTTCGGCATGTCGCTGGCGGTCTTTCCGCAATTGCTTTCCGAGGAACAGAAGCCACCGTTGCGTGCTGCCGAAATTTTCCAGCGGCTATCCAGGCTCGCTGGGTTCGCACTCGGCGCCGTTCTGTTGAGCGGCACCTATACAGCCTGGCATGAACTCCAAAGCTGGAGTTCATTATGGACTTCACAGTACGGGCGGATACTCACGGTAAAATTGTTGCTCGTGGCCGGCATGATCGTGCTGGGCGCGCGAAACCGGTATGGACACTTGCGGTGTCTGTTGCAGCTATCCAACCGGCCGGCGCCGCGGCCACTGCTGCTGCGTCTCTTGGGTACCGCAAGCGATGAGCACGCGGCGACGCGGCCTGACGACGGGGCGGCGGTACGGCGCTGTGCCCGGACAGTCCATGTCGAGAGTCTGCTGGGGATGGGGGTGGTTTTAGCAGCATCGGTGCTGCTCCACAGCATGCCAGCGTCCGAAATGCATGACATGCCCTTGTCCCGGTCATCCAAGCCGGTGCCGCTGGCCCTCGCGAGGCATACCCCTCTTGAAACGTCCAGCGTCAGGCGGCGGCTTTCTGGCGTACCTGGGCGTTCTTGATGAGGATAGCGGTCTGTGAGAATCCGCCTTTTGTCGCGGCTATCAGGGCAGTGTTGCCCCCGCCATCGGTGGCGTTGACGGCGGCACCGTTGTCGAGCAGAAGCTTGACCACCAGTGCATGGCCGCAGGAGGCAGCCACGACCAGCGGCAAATGACCTTTTTCATCCCGGAAATTCGGGTTAATGCCGGCACTGATGAGCGAATAGACCATGGACGCATGGCCTTTTTGTGCCGCATGACACAACGCACGTGCCCCATGTGCGCTGTTGATCTGAGCGAGCGGTTTTACCCCTTTTGGCAGCTTCAATATGAAGTTGACGAAAGAAGTGACGACCATGGCGACCAGAGCGAAGAACATGATATGCGAATCGATGCCGAGTTCCTGGGCGACATCGCTCGGCAGGTTGGCACCGATGGCCAAAATGGCGATGACGAGGATCAACGTGAACTTCAGATAACGAACCAGTGATACGCCGATGATGGCGATCAACCCGATAAGCAGGTAATTCTTGTTCAGTCCAATGCCTTTAGATATCTTGTCGGGTAGATTTGCCCCGATGCTCATCACTGTAACCAGCACAATGATGGTGATGTCCTGTGCCCAGGACGAATATTTTTTTACTTGCAGCATTCGCGCCCCCCCCCTGACTAGGACCAGCAACTAAATTTTACCAAGCAAAATATGTGCCAATTTTCATTATCAAATCGGTATGCAGCCGCGGCACGGATCGTATGTGCGCCGGCCCCTCGTGATGCGCGACAGGACATCCAAGTCTCTCTCGCGCACTCGGTTAGAGCCGGCGCACTCTTTGTGCCTGCGCCTCCGGCTACGGCACGGCCGCGGCCGCCCTGCGGTCG